>NZ_JBICZJ010000032.1:0-78179 GCF_043201895.1 Streptomyces sp. NPDC048254 | reverse complement strand
AGTCCGTGAGCTCGTGTCGCCGCACCATACGGGCGTCCTGCCCGGCCAACCACGAGATCCACCCACCCAACCAAGAGCCATCAGAAACGGCCTAGTCGTCGCTACCGTACTGATGGGGACCTCGACACGAACAACGATGTGGAACATCGAGCGGAGGTTTTCATGAAGACCCGGACCAAACCCCTTCTCGAAATGTGGGAGTGGCAAGCGGACGCTGCGTGCCGCGGCATGGACAGTTCTGTCTTCTTCTCGCCCAGCGGTGAGCGGGGCCTTGCACGCCGGCGGCGGGAAGAAGCGGCATGTGCGATCTGCCGGACCTGCCCGGTCAGCTCTCCCTGTGCTCTCTTCGCCAAGGCCTCTCGCGAGCCTTACGGCGTCTGGGGCGGTTACACGGAGGCGGAACGCCACGAGGGCATTGCCAGGCACCACGCGGCCGGAAATCCCACACGATGATGAGCGCAGGGGTGCGGCTCTCGCACGATCAGTTCCCGAAAAAATACGGACGAGGTGTTGTGATGGCCCAATGGACAAGGCGCGAGGGTGAGCGGCTGCTCACCGCGTCGTCGCCGTCCGGGGCAGCGCGCCGCTGAAACCGGGAGCGGCACTGTGCGCCGACGCCCACGGCACGCCCCTCGGCGGTGTGTCGGGAGGCTGTGTCGAAGGCGCCGTGTACGACCAGGCCCGTGAGGTGCTGGCGTCGGGACAGCCGCGGTTCGTCTCCTTCGGATACTCCGACGACGACACGTTCGCGGTGGGGCTGACGTGCGGAGGCGAGATCGACGTCTTCGTCCAGGCCGTGGACGAGGGCCTGGCGCGGGTCCTCGCCGCCGCGTACCTGGCCGCGGCGGCGAGACGTCCGGTCGTCGTGGCGCGGGTGATGACGGGACTCGACGGACAGGCCGGCGGAGCCGCCGCCGTGTGGAAGGACGGGCATCTGGGCAGCACCGGCAGCGCCGCTCTGGATCTCGCCGTCCTCGCCGACGCCCGCCTGTTGCTCCGTCACGGACACGCTCAGGGACGACACCGAGGACGACACCGTCGTACGGACCTACGACATCGGTGTGCAGGGCGAGCCCCGGGTTCTGTTCGAGGCCTGGTTCCCGCCGCCACGGCTTCTGGTGTTCGGGGCCGACGCCCACGCCGCCGCCGTGAGCCAGATCGGCGCATTCCTCGGGTACCACGTCACGGTGTGCGACGCCCGCGCCACCCTCACCACGCCCGAACGCTTCCCGCACGCCCACGAGGTCGTGGTCGACTGGCCCCACAGGTATCTGGCAGGTGTGGAGACCGATCGCAGGACCGTGGTGTGCATGATGACGCACGACCCGAAGTTCGACATCCCGGTTCTCGCCGAGGCGCTCGGCCGTCCACTGGCCTACGTGGGTGCGCTCGGTTCCCGGTGCACGCAGGGGCGAAGAGTCCGGGATCTCGCGGAGGCCGGCGTGTCCCCCGAGGCCGTGGCGAGACTGCACGCGCCCGTGGGTCTCGACCTCGGTGCGTCGACACCGCAGGAGACCGCGGTGTCCTTCGCGGCGGAACTGCTCGCGGTGCGCAGCGGACGCAGCGGCCGTTCGCTCTGTCTGCTGGATGGGGCCATTCGCGCGTCGGCGGGTGCGGAGCGCGCCGACCGCAGCGGGGCCGGGGATCGGTGCACTGCCTGAACGGATCTCGTGCACGGACAGGCACATGGTGCTCTGTGGTCTCTCCGACGTGGTCCCGAAAAGGGCCCGCTGTGCCCTCGCGTGGCGGCGCCTGGGGCACTGCCGGAACCCGAGGAGCACCATGGCCAAGCAGACCATTGCCGAACAGTACGTCGACCTCATGGCCCGTGCCGGTGTGCGCCGCATGTACGGCGTGGTGGGGGACAGTCTGAACCCCGTCGTCGACGCGGTCAGACGGCACGACGCCATCGAGTGGATCCAGGTCCGCCACGAGGAGGTCGCGGCGTTCGCCGCCGGTGCCGAAGCCCAGCTCACCGGTCGGCTCGCGGCCTGCGCAGGCTCCTGCGGACCGGGCAACCTCCACCTGATCAACGGCCTGTACGACGCCCACCGCTCGATGGCGCCCGTGCTCGCGCTGGCCGCCCAGATACCCAGCGGCGAGATCGGCACCGGTTACTTCCAGGAGACCCACCCCGACCGGCTGTTCGCCGAGTGCAGCCACTACTCGGAGCTGATCTCCTCACCCCGCCAGATGCCGCGCGTGGTGCAGACGGCCATCCAGCACGCCGTCGGCCGCCGCGGCGTCTCGGTCGTTGCGCTCTCCGGCGACACCGCCGCCGAGGACTCCCCGGACGCGGCACCCGAACTCGCCATGCCCCTGGACCTTCCGGCCATCCGCCCGAGCGAGACGGAACTCGCCCGGCTCACGGCACTGGTGGACGCCGCCGAACGCGTCATGGTGTTCTGCGGCCGGGGCGTCACCGGCGCTCACGCGGAGGTGATGGCCTTCGCCGAGAAGGTCAAGGCGCCGGTCGGCCACGCGCTGCGCGGCAAGGAGCACATCCAGTACGACAACCCGTACGACGTCGGCATGTCCGGACTGCTCGGCTACGGCGCCGCCTACGAGGCGATGCACGAGGCCGACCTGCTGATCCTCCTCGGCACGGACTTCCCGTACTCCGAGTTCCTGCCCCGTCACGTGCGCACGGTTCAGGTCGACGTCCAGCCCGAGCGCCTCGGTCGCCGCACCCAGCTCGACCTCGCCGTCTGGGGCGACGTGGGCGAGACCCTGCGCTGCCTGACCCCTGCGGTGCGGGAGAAGACGTCGCGCCGCTTCCTCGACCGCATGCTGGAGCGGCACGCCCACGCGCTGGAGAGCGCGGTGAACGCCTACACCCACAACGTCGACAGGCACACCCCGATCCACCCCGAGTACGTGGCAGCGGTGCTCGACGAAGAGGCCGCCGACGACGCCGTGTTCACCGTCGACACCGGCATGTGCTGTGTGTGGGCGGCGCGTTATCTGACGCCGAACGGCCGCCGTCGCATCCTCGGTTCGTTCGTGCACGGCTCCATGGCCAACGCGCTGCCCCAGGCGATCGGCGCCCAGTTCCTCGACCGCGGCCGGCAGGTCGTCTCCCTCTCCGGCGACGGCGGGTTCTCCATGCTCATGGGCGACTTCCTGACGCTCGTCCAGTACGGCCTGCCGGTGAAGGTGGTCGTCTTCAACAACTCCTCCCTCGGCATGGTCGACCTGGAGATGATGGTCGACGGCCTGCCCCCGCACGCCACGAGCTACCCGCACACGGACTACGCCGCCATCGCCACGGCGGCCGGTGCGCGCGGCATCCGGGTGGAGAAGCCCGGCGAGGTGCGCGAGGCGCTGCGCGAGACCTTCGCCCATGAGGGTCCCGCGCTGGTCGACGGCGTCACCGATCCCACCGCGCTGGCCGTCCCCCCGAAGATCACCGCCGAGCAGATCAGCGGCTTCGCGCTGTCGGCGAGCCGGACGGTCCTGACCGGAGGCGTCGGCCGCATGGTTCACCTGGCCCGGGCCAATGTGCGCAACATTCCGCGTCCCTGAGCGGGGACACGGATACGTCTGAGCCCCCTGGGTCAGGGGGCTCAGACGTATCCGGTACGCCCTTGTGGGGCAAGCAGTCCCCAGTCTCAGGACGGTGACCGGGTCCAGGCCGGATCGCCGGACGAGAGGCGGTGGGTGGTCACCGAGGTGACCGCGAGGAGCAGCAGCGCCAGGCTCAGGGTGAGCACGAGGTGGCCGTGCAGAACCAGCTGGGCTCCGGTGAAGGCGCCGAGGAACATCGCCAGCACGGACAGGACCCGGCGGCCGGGCCGCGGCGCCGCACCGCCGGCCGGGGTGGAGTCCGCGGCCAGCCCCGTCAGGGTCAGGGTCAGTACGGTCGTGGTGAGGTCCGGTACGCCGAGGCGCCGGGCGACCGCGTTCTGCAGCCCCATGCCGAGCCCGAGGAACACGATCAGTGTGTACTGGACACCCGTGGTGACCCGGCCGTCGGTGACCGCGGCGGCGGCCACGGTGACGGCGACCAGCACCGTCTGCACGGCGGTGGCCGTCTTCAGCAGGTTTCCACGGTGCGTCGCGAACCGGGTGCCCAGCCTGCCCCCGGTGAGCGCGCCGACGAGGAACGCCGTCAGGGCGACGACGGAGGCGAGCACGGACAGGTTCGCGGCACCCACCAGAGCGAACCCCAGGAACACCACGTTGCCGGTCATGTTGGCGACGAAGACGTGCCCGAGCGCCAGATAGCTCACCGCGTCGACCAGACCGGTGACCACCGTCAGGGTGAGCATCAGGGGCGGCAGCGGGCCGTGGCGGTCCTGTCGGGGTGGTACGAGTGTGCTGACCGCGTCACTCAGCAGCCTGCGCATACTGCTTCCTTTCCGATTCGTCGGACGGGCGGTGCAGCACCACGCGGGTGAGCAGTCCGCTCACCGGGCCGGCCACGACCGCGGGGAGGACGACCCACAGCGGCCAGGGCGTGATGCCCAGCGCCTGGTCGAGCGACCACCGGCCGGGCCCGGCGAGGGCCAGCGCCGCGGAGACGACGACGAGGACCATCGGATACTCGTAGCCGTCGTTCTGCACCCACAGGCCCTTGGGCCATTTGACGGTGCCCGCCACCGTCATCACACCCATGGCGGCCATCGCGGCCAACGGCGTGAGCAGTCCGGCGGCCAGGAACAGGCCGGCCCCGATCTGACTGGCTCCCGCGACGATCGCGGTCAGCCGGCCGCCGCGGAACCCGTCGTGGCGGAACTCCTCGGTTCCGCCCGCCAGGCCATGGCCCCCGAGCCGGAAACTCACCTTCTGAACTCCGTGGCCGGCGATGAGAAGTCCCGTCACCAGCCGGAGGACCAGCAGTCCAGCGTTCATCTCTTCCTGCCTGTTCCTGACTCCGTCCTTGACTGCTTGCGAAGGAGCCGGGGATCAGCCGGCGGCGTGGGCCCCGATGACGGCCTGCGCGTAGACCATCCCGAGGCCGTAGGTGCCGCCGTGTTCCTTGACCACGTCGCTCACGGCGGCGTACGTCTCGGTGCGGTCCCAGTCGCGCTGCAGCTCCAGCAGCACCTGCACCCAGGTAACCGGGACCGCGCCGGCCTGGACCATGCGCTGGATGGCGTGTTCGTGGGCCTGCGGGCTGACGCCGCCGGACGCGTCGGTGACCACGTAGACCTCGTAGCCCTGGGCGATGGCGGAGAGCACGGGCAGGACGATGCAGACCTCAGTCCACAGGCCGGCGAAGACCAGCTTCTTGCGGCCGGTGGCCTTGACCGCCTCGACGAAGTCGGCGTCCTCCCAGGCGTTCATCGTGGAGCGGTCGATGATCTTCTGGTCCGGGAAGACCTCGGCGAGCTGCGGCATGATCGGGCCGGAGAAGGACTCGGCGGCCACGGTGCTCAGCACGACCGGCACGTCGAACACCTTGGCGGACTTCGCCAGGCCGACGGTCGAGTTGATGATCGCGGTGCGATCGCCACTGCCGGTGCCGAAGAACATCTGCGGCTGGTGGTCGATGAACAGCACCGCGCAGTTGTCCGGGGTGAGCAGGTCGGGGCTGGGGGCCGCGGTGACTTCGGAGATGTTGACCATGACAGGGCCTTTCCAGGTGTGGTGATCGCGGACCGGTGTCCGCTGTTGAGCGCAACCGCGCGATAGGCGGCGCGAGCTGGGGTGGTGTCCCGGGAGGGGCGGCTCGTGACCGGGCCCCTCCCGGGAGATCAGAGGGAGAAGCAGGGATCGAAGAACGTGCTCGCTGCCTCCGGGGCCAGGCCGCGTCGGGCGCGCCACTGACGGTGCTGCTCCGACTCGGTGACGGCTTGGCCGAGCAGTTCGGCCTGACGGGCGCCCGACAGGCCCGTACCGGGCGTGGCCTGGTAGCCGCCGAAGTGCGCAACCGGGCTCCAGTGGGGGCTGACCGGCGGCAACTCCTCGTCCAGGCCCTCGTACTGACCGGCGGCGTAGACGATCCGGCCGCCGACGACCGTCAGCAGGGCCTCGATGTGAGCGATGTCCGGCTCAGGCACGGTGAAGTAGTCCTCGGACAGGACCGCTAGGTCACCGAGGAAGCCCGGGCGCAGGACGCCCTTGATGCCCTCCTCCCCGGTCAGCGCGGCACCTGCCTCGGTGAACATGGCCAGTGCGGTGCGGCGGTCGACCCGGTTGTGCGGCGGGCGGACGACCAGGTCACCCACGGTGCGGCCGGTGATGAGCCAGTGCAGGGCGACCCACGGGTTGTAGGTGGAGACCCGGGTCGCGTCGGTGCCGGCCCCGACGGTCAGGCCACGCTCCAGCATGGCCCGGATCGGCGGGGCGTCCGCGGCGGCACCGGGACCGTAGCGGCGTACGAACGCCTCGCCCTGGAAAGACAGCCGGTTCTGCACGGACATGGCGCCGCCCAGGGCGGCGATGCGGTCGAGACTGTCCGCGGAGACGGTCTCCGCATGGTCGAACAGCCACCGGTTGCCGGCCGGGAAGAGCCCTTCCGCGGCCAGCTTCTCGAACACCGCCAGGTCCCGGCGGATGGTCTCGTCATAGGTGGCGTGCAGCCGGAATCCCCAGCCGTTCTCCATGAGCAGACGTACGGCCTTCTCGAATTCCGCCTCATAGTCGGCGAGGTGTGGCCGTGGTTCGGCGAAGTTCTCGAAATCCGCCGCCGCCCACGTCAGATTCTCGCCCGCGCCATTGAGGCGCAGCCATTCGTCCCCGTCCTCGGGGCGGGCCATTTCGATCCAGCGGGTGAGATCGTCGATCTCCTGGCCGGCGGTCTGCGGAAAGAGATGATAGGCGATGCGCAGAGACAGCTGACCGGCCTTCGCCAGTTCGGTGACCGTGCTGTAGTTGTCGGGGAAGTTCTGGAACCCTCCGGCCGCGTCGATCGCCGACGTCAGGCCGAACCTGTTCAGCTCCCGCAGGAAGTGACGGGTGGAGGTCTTCTTGTCCTCCCCTTCCAGCACCGGGGCCTTCGCCAGGGTCGAGTAGAGGATCAGGGCGCTGGGAGCGGCGAGCAGCATGCCCGTGGGCTCACCGTCCCGGCCCCGTACGATCTGGCCGCCCTTGGGGTCGGGGGTGTCCCGGGTGAATCCAGCGGCCTTGAGAGCCGCCCGGTTGAGCACCGCCGAATGGTAGAGGTGCAGGACGAACACCGGGGTGTCCGGCGCGGCCGCGTTCAGCTCGCTGACAGTCGGCAGCCGCCGCTCGGCGAACTGCTCGGCCGACCATCCGCCCACCACCCGCACCCACTGGCCCTTGGGCG
Organism: Streptomyces sp. NPDC048254; assembly: GCF_043201895.1. NCBI lineage: Bacteria > Bacillati > Actinomycetota > Actinomycetes > Kitasatosporales > Streptomycetaceae > Streptomyces > Streptomyces sp. NPDC048254. The sequence goes on along the minus strand of NZ_JBICZJ010000032.1, from coordinate 70,945 downwards.
TACGGGCCGCCTGCTCGCGCAGCATCGCCAGGCCCTGGCGCAGTGTCGGGACACCGTCCCAGCGCAACTCCAGTACGTAGTTGAGCCCGCCTCGGATGACGTGCAAATGCGCGTCGTTGAGGCCGGGAACCATCCGGCGGCCGCAGGCGTCGACCACCTTCGTGTCCGGGCCGACATGGGAGGCGACGTCGTTGTCGTCGCCGACGACCGAGATGACACCGTCGCGGATGGCGATGGCCTCGGCCTGCGGGCGGACCGGGTCTCCGGTGTGGATCTTCGCGTTGCGGACGACCAGGTCCGCGGCGTTGTCGGTGGCGCGGGGAACCAGCCCACCGACCGGCATCGTGGACACCTTTCGACAACCTCCTGTGGGATGAACGGCTTCGATTGCCATTGCATCGAATTCCATGTGCGTGGACAGCGGCGGGCGTAAAGAGTCGGGGACTGCGCAATTACTGCGCCGAAGCTGAACCGATCAGCATTCCGGGTGGGGTTCCCGTGCGATACACAGGCCCGGGCCCGGCGCCCCTCGACTGCTGCGCCGCCAGGCTATTTCGAGCCAAAGCGTCCGTTTATCCCGGCAGTGCACTGGATGCGTTCCGACAGTGCACTGCCTCTCCATGCACTGTGGGGTCAGTTCCGATGCGCTCACGGACAACGTCGGCCGCCTGAGCGTCCTAGCGTGGCGACTGACGACTCCGCAGACCTCTGCGCCTGTCCCGGAGCCGCCTCACCCCGCCGGAGAGACCGGCGCACCATATGAACCGGGAGATCCACATGTCCGACTCCGACGCCTTCGTGCCAGGCCAGCCGGTCCTGGAGCCGGCCGCAGCCGCGTTCGCCGAGGCCACGGCCAACCCGCCCTACCTCTTCGACCTGCCCCCGGCGGAAGGCCGCAAGGCGGTCGACGAGGTGCAGTCCGGCGAGATCGAGAAGCCGGCGGTCGATGAGGAGTGGATCACCGTCTCGGGCGGTCCGACGGGCAGTGTCCGGGCCCGCATCGTCAAGCCTGCCGGCGCCGAGGGGGTCCTGCCGGTGGTCCTCTACATCCACGGCGCGGGCTGGGTGTTCGGCAACGCCCACACCCACGACCGTCTGGTGCGTGAACTCGCCGTCGGCGCGGGCGCCGCCGTGGTGTTCCCCGAGTACGACCTTTCGCCCGAGGTCCGCTATCCGGTCGCCATCGAGCAGAACTACACGGTGGCGAAGTGGGTCGTCGAGCAGGGCGCCTCGAAGGACCTGGACGGCTCCCGGATGGCCGTGGCCGGCGACTCCGTCGGGGGCAACATGACCGCCGCGCTCACCCTGATGGCCAAGGAGCGCGGCGGCCTCCCGCTGCGTCAGCAGGTGCTGTTCTACCCGGTGACCGACGCGAACTTCGACACGCCCTCCTACCACCAGTTCGCCACCGGCTACTTCCTGCGCCGCGACGGCATGCAGTGGTTCTGGGACCAGTACACAACCGACGAGACCGAGCGCGCCCAGATCACCGCGTCCCCGCTGCGCGCCACCACCGAGCAACTCACCGGCCTGCCCCCGGCCCTGGTCATCACCGGTGAGGCCGACGTGCTCCGCGACGAGGGCGAGGCCTACGCCAACAAGCTGCGCGAGGCCGGCGTCCCGGTCACCGCCGTGCGCTTCCAGGGCATCATCCACGACTTCGTGATGCTCAACGCGCTGCGCGAGACCCATGCCGCCGAAGCCGCCATCACGCTGGCCACCGGCACCCTGCGCACCGCGCTGCACACCCGCTGACACTCCGTTCCGGGCTCACCTCCGCCCCTGCCCGAGGAGGTGGCGATCTGATCCGCACGGCGGTATGGGCACGGGCTGACAAGGCGACGGACGGCATGGCGGCCGCGCGGACGGACTTCCTGTACGGTGTCCGTCCGCGTGGCCCATTCGTGTTGGCTCAGGGCCGGGATTCTGCTGCGGGGCCTGGTCACCGGCGCGGCACCGTGACCACCGCGACCAGGCCGGCCACAAGCACACCGGCGATAAGCGCGGGCACCGGGGACCAAGCGGCCGCCAAGACCCCGACCGCGGCGACGGGGAACGGAATCCGCTCGGCCAGGCTCCTTTGGTGTGGCCGCAGGTGCACGACCCAGACCGTGATCAGAAAGACGGCCGCCGGAACAGTGACCGCGGCGCCGGCGGCAACCGGCGAGGCCCCGGTGCGACGCGTGACGTGATCGGCGTACGCGGCCAGGCCGGCGCCCTCCGCGGTCGCCGAGGCGAAGATCAGGTAGTGGCCGTAGGCCCAGGGGAATCGCCTCCGGTGGGCCCGGTGCGTCGTGGCGAGCAGCGTGTGCGCGGGGCGGGCGAAGTACAGCCACCACATGGCGTACGCCAGGAGCAGGCCACCGGCCGCCAGCGCGTACAGCGAACCGGTGCCGTGATGCCGGTCGAAGGCGCTGCGGACTGCGACGGTGGCGGCTGCGACGGACTCGCCGAGGACGATGAGGGTGAACAGTTCGTAGCGCTCGGCGATGTGGTGCGGATGCCAGGGCGTCATCCCGGCGGACTGCGCCCACACCGGAACGGACACCTCGGCCACGATCATCACCACGATGCCCGGCAGCCGTACCGGAACCGGGACGGCGAGCAACCCCACCCAGCCGAGCTGGCATACCGTCACCCCCGCGGCGAAGCGCAGCGTGGTTTTCCGCCGGGCGGGATCGGACAGCGCGGCACGCAGCCACAGCGCGGCCAACGCCGTGCGCAGCACGACGTACCCGAGCGTGATGACGTGCAGATCCCCGTCCTCGAAGGCGCGGCGCACGCCGGCGGCGAGGATGAGCGATCCGGTGATCTGCACCAGCACCGTCAGCCGGTATGTGACGTCGTCGGGGTCGTAGGCTGAGGCGAACCAGGTGAAGTTCATCCACGCCCACCAGATGGTGAAGAAGACCAGCCCGAAGCGCAGCACACCGCTGCCGTAGTCCCCTTCCGTCAGCGCCCCGTGCAGGCTGGTGGAGGCCTGTGCCACTGCGACGACGAAGCACAGGTCGAAGAAGAGTTCCAGCGAGGTGGCGGATCGGTGCGGTTCGCCGGGGTCACGGCCCATCATGGTGCGCCACCGCCTGGCGCCCGGGTCCGCCCGTATGGTCGGGGTGCGGTTCAGCGGAGGGCTCCCAGGGCCGCCTCGATCGTCCGGTGAAAGGTGGGGTAGGTGTAGATCATGTGCTGAAGCCGGTCGACGGGTACCTCGGCATGGACGGCCACGTTCAGTCCGTACAACACCTCCCCGCCCACCGGACCCGCCGACGTCGCACCGATCAGCACGCCCCGGTCGGCGTCCTCGACGAGCTTGATGAACCCTTCGTTGCCCGGCCCGTGGATCCAGCCACGCGTGGAAGAGGCGACGGTCACCACGCTGGTGCGCACGCAAAGCCCCTGCTCTCGCGCCTGTCGCTCCGTCAGGCCGACGGCCCCGATCTCCGGATCGGTGAACGTGACGCGAGGCAGCGCCCGGTAGTCGGCGGCGGGTCCGGGCTGCCCGAGGATGTCCCGGACGGCGATCTCCGCCTGGTACATCGACACGTGGGTGAAGGCGCCCCGGCCCGTGATGTCGCCGACCGCCCACAGCCCGTCCCCGGCCCGCATCCGCCCGTCCGTGGGAACGGCTCCCGCTGCCGGATCGAGGCCCACCGAGTCGACCGCCAGCGGGGTCAGGTCGGCCTGACGTCCGGTGGCGACCAGGAGCCGTTCAGCGCTCAGCAGTTGTTCGTCGCCCTCAAGGCGGACGATGAACTCGGAGCCGTCATGGCTGACCTGCCGCGCCCGAGTACCCGTGAGGACGGTGACACCGTCCGCACGCAGCACCTGAGCGGCCAGCTCCCCTGCTTCCGGCTCCTCCTGCGACAGCAGCCGGTCCTGCCCCTCGATCACGGTGACCGCACACTTGAAGCGGGCGAAGACCTGGGCGAGTTCGACGCCGATGGCGCCCCCGCCGAGCACCACCATGGACGCCGGTAGCTCCTTGGCCGCCATGGCGTCCCGGTTGATCCAGTACGGCGTTCCTTCCAGACCCGGCACCGGGGGGATCCGGGGCCGGGTGCCGGTGGCCAGCACGACACCCCGCCGGGCCTCGAAGGTGCGGTCACCGACCGTCACACGGCGCGGCCCGGCGAGGCGCCCCGTCCCCCGGACGAGCCGACCGCCCTTCGCCGTGAAGCGGTCCGCGGCCACCTGGTCGTTCCAGTCATCGGTGGCCTCGTGACGGATCCGTCCGGCGACCCTGCCCCAGTCCGGAGTCACGACCGCTTCACCGGCAAGGGCGGGAACCCGCCCCGCCTCGGCGAGCAGGTTCCCGGCCCGGATCATCATCTTGCTGGGCACGCACGCCCAGTACGGACACTCGCCTCCGACGAGTTCCGCCTCGACCCCCACCACGTCCAGCCCCGCTTCGGCCAGCGTGCCGGCGACATACTCGCCGCCCGGCCCCAGCCCGACGACCACCACGTCCGCCTGCTCGTTCGCGCTCATGCCTCTCCTCGTTCCGCCGGCTCTCCGGGCATGGACTGTCCGGTCGACGCTAGAGCGGCCGGCAGGCGGCCCGAGTCCGCCGGCGCACGGATGCTTGACCGAGAGCGAACGCCGAGGACAGGGACCGGCACAGTGCGCTGGCGGGCACCACCGCATGCACTGCAGGTCAAGACACCCCCCGACCGGGCACCTAGCGTCACCGGGGTACGCACAGCACGGAACCGCAGGAGGCGGACCATGACCACCAACTCCCCATCCGCACATAGCAGCCAGCCCCTGCTGCACCAGAAGGGCGAGGTGATCCAGGAGTTCGGGACCGTCAAGCAGTTCCCCATCGCCCTGACCTACGAGGCGCGGATGTATTCCTGTCAGCGCCTGAACAAGGTCCTCGCGGACACGCAGATCCTCTACGGCCTCTACAAGAAGCACCACTGGCTGATGCGCGGCGCGACCTTCTACCAGCTGCACCTGCTCCTGGACAAGCACGCGGGTGAACAGCTCGACATCATCGACACCATCGCCGAACGCGTCCAGTCGCTGGGCGGCGTTGCGGTGGGAGACTCCCGGCACGTCGCCGAGATCACCTCGATCCCGCGGCCCCCGGACGGCGTGGAGGAGGTGCCGGCCATGCTGTCCCGGCTGCTGGAGGCCCACGAGACGATCCTCATCGATGCCCATGACGCCACCGCCCGGACCGCCGAGTGCGGTGACGACGGCACCATCGACCTGCTGGTCTCCCAGGTGATCCGGACCGGCGAACGGCAGGCGTGGTTCCTGGCCGAGCATCTGGTCGACACACCGCTGGTTCGCGCTTGAGGAATGGCCGCGGCTGCCCCAACGTACGTGAGGCGGTACCTGGAGCGGCATGAGCCGCCATCCGCACGACGGACCGCCGCCTGCACACGATGCAGCGACGATCGAAGCCCGTCGCCTTCGCGCCGGACGGAGCGCTGTCCGTGTCCAGCACGGTCCGAGCTCTCGAACGCGAACTGGGTACCCCCTTGTTCGACCGCACCCCGGTCGGCGAGGCCTTCGTACCCGCCGCACGAGCGACGCTCCGCGCCGCCGAACCGGCCCGGGATGCCGTCGATGCCGTACGGGGGCAGCTGCGCGGGCGGGTGACGGTCGGCACGATGCAGGGGGTATGGGCGGGACTCCACCACGCCTTGGCCGCGCTGCGTGCTGAGCATCCCGGCGTGGTCGTGCACCTGCGACAGGCGGCCGTCGCCGACATCCGTCAGGCACTGCGTGAGGGCACCGTGGACCTGGCCGTGGTGGTGCTCGACCGCCGGCAGCAGCGCGGGCCGGCGGTCCGGCTGCTGTCCCGCGAGGACATGGTGCTGCTGGCGGCGCCGCGGCGCGTGCTCACCGAGGCGAGCCCGAAGGGCGAGGTCCGGCTCGCGGACTTCGCCCGGCTGCCGCTGGTGGACTTCACACCTGGCTGGGCCATCCGCTACACGGTTGACCGGGCCTTCCGGGCAGCGGGCGTCGACCGCAGCACGACGTTCGAGGTGAACGACATCGTCGCGGCAGCCGAACTGGTCCGCATCGACCTGGGCATCACCTGACGGGGGCCGTGTCCCGGTCGTCACCGCGTCGTACGTCCTGCCGGGTTGCGCGCCGGTTGTGAGCTAAGGAGCTACACGCGAGCTGGGCACGGACCGTCGCTGGGCCAAGGCCGGTCGCGATGACATCGTCTTCGTAAGTCGGCCCAGTCGACGAACGCTGCCTTCTTGAACGCTGCCTTCTTGTGCAGCCACTGCGCGGCTTGGGGCTCGGAACCTCCGCTCCGACGACCGGGGCACGCGAGGAGAACGCTGTGGGACCACTTCCCGTGCACGCACAGTCATCCCACCCATGCAGGGGACTCCTACCGTTCGAGAACCACTCAATCACCTGATAACTGGAGGAACCTTGCAGTTCGGGATCTTCAGCGTAGGCGACGTCACACCGGACCCCACCACGGGCCGGACGCCGACCGAGCGCGAGCGCATCAAGGCCATGGTCGCCATCGCGCTGAAGGCCGAGGAGGTCGGCCTGGACGTCTTCGCGACCGGTGAGCACCACAACCCGCCGTTCGTGCCCTCGTCCCCGACCACGATGCTCGGGTACGTCGCCGCGAAGACGGAGAAGCTGATCCTCTCCACCTCGACCACCCTGATCACCACCAACGACCCGGTGAAGATCGCTGAGGACTTCGCGATGCTCCAGCACCTGGCCGACGGCCGGGTGGACCTCATGATGGGCCGCGGCAACACCGGCCCCGTCTATCCCTGGTTCGGCCAGGACATCCGGCAGGGCATCGACCTCGCCATCGAGAACTACGCCCTGCTGCACCGCCTGTGGCGCGAGGACGTCGTCGACTGGGAGGGCAAGTTCCGCACCCCGCTCCAGGGCTTCACCTCCACCCCACGGCCGCTGGACGGCGTACCGCCGTTCGTCTGGCATGGCTCCATCCGCTCACCGGAGATCGCCGAGCTGGCCGCCTACTTCGGCGACGGCTTCTTCCACAACAATATTTTCTGGCCGGCCGACCACACGAAGCAGATGGTCGAGCTGTACCGGGAGCGCTATGCCCACTACGGGCACGGCACGTCCGAGCAGGCCATCGTCGGCCTGGGCGGCCAGGTCTTCATGCGGAGGAACTCGCAGGACGCGGTGCGCGAGTTCCGGCCGTACTTCGACAACGCGCCGGTGTACGGGCACGGGCCGTCCCTGGAGGACTTCACCGACCAGACCCCGCTGACGGTCGGCTCCCCGCAGCAGGTGATCGAGAAGACGCTGGGCTTCCGCGAGTACGCCGGTGACTACCAGCGCCAACTGTTCCTCATGGACCACGCCGGGCTGCCGCTGAAGACCGTGCTGGAGCAGCTCGACCTGCTCGGCGAGGAGGTCGTACCCGTACTGCGCAAGGAGTTCGCCGTCGGACGCCCTGCGGACGTACCGGAGGCGCCGACCCACGCGTCGCTACTCGCTTCCGCTCAGGAGAACTCTTCGGAAGGGGTAACCGCCGCATGAAGCTCGTCGCCGTATCCGCAGGTCTGAGCACCCCCTCGTCCACGCGCCTACTGGCGGACCGTCTCACCGACACAGTCCGCGACGAACTCGCCGATCAAGGCCACAAGGCGGAAGTGGATGTCATCGAGTTGCGTGCCCTGGCTGTCGCCATCGCCAACAACCTCGTCACCGGTTTTCCCCCACCGCAGCTGGCCGGCGCGCTCGAAGCGGTGACGAGCGCCGACGGCCTGGTCACCGTGACACCGGTGTTCAGCGCCGCGTACAGCGGGCTTTTCAAGTCCTTCTTCGATCTGCTCGATCCGGGCGCGCTCGCGGGCAAGCCGGTCCTGATCGGCGCGACGGGCGGCACGGCCCGCCACTCCCTTGTCCTGGATCACGCACTGCGCCCGCTCTTCACCTACCTGCGGACCGTGGCCCTTCCGACCGGCGTGTACGCGGCATCGGAGGACTGGGGATCCGGCAGCGACGCGCACACGGAAGGCCTGCCCGCACGCATACGCCGGGCAGGCAGGGAGATGGCCTCGATCCTGGCCACCAGAGCAGCGCATCCGGTGCCCGTGGACGACCCGACCCTGCCCAAGAAACAACTCTCGGATCTGCGCTTCGACTGAGCACCTCCCGTCGCGTCCCCCTCGGTCAGTGGCGTCTGAGGGCCTCAGGTCTTTCTTTCCATGGCTTCGAGGGGCGCGGCACCCATCTGCCGGCCCACCTGCACAAGCCGTCCCAGCTGTGTGCGGCCCGTGCGCGGTCGCCCTCGTCGACACCGAAGGCCACCTGCGCGCTTTCCCCGACACCCTGCAGGGCAGCTGTCCGTCAACGGCGCCGCCGTTCTGGTCTGGGTGACGATCTACCGGCCCGGGGCGGAGCTCAAGGGAATGCCCCGAGTGACCTGGGGCACGACGCGGGTCGGCACCAGCAGCAAGCGCCGTGCAGCCGGGCCGATCACGACTGGGCGAAGACGCGCGACGGGTGCAGTACCCGGGTTCATCACAGCGGCCGCTCTGCCTGCATGCCATGGGGACAGAACCGCCCACTTCGGCCTTACGGGCCCAGACGACAAGTGATCACGCGCGCCGGAGACCTGAACACGTTGCTGAGGACACTCGCCAGGCGCCAGGGCACAGCTGAGCCGCGGGCCACACTCTCCGAGCCGACAGCACCGTTTCGAGACGCGCGCACCTGACCTGTCACCTGCGCTCCCTTCTTGCCGCTCTATTGGATGACAAGAATTTTCCGGGGGCAGGGCGGGTTCAATGGGAGGCCTGGATGAGCCGTCTCAGCCCGTGCTGCAGGCTGCCCGGTACGAGAGCGGCGCAGGCGCTGTTCGCTTCTCCGGATGAGGGGTTCCTGTGGCAGCTGACTCTAGGCAGGAGCTGCTGGCTGGGCGGTCAGCCTTCGGGCGCTACCTCCTGCCCTGCCTTGGAAATCTGGGGTGTCACGGCCCCTCCTGAACACCTCCGGCAACTGGGCTGCGGTCAGGTTCGCAGGTCTCCTGCACAGGCGCCGTAGCGACTCTCAAGGTCGTCACACGAGGTCAGAGCAGCGCACACCGGCGGCATGCAAGGGCCTGGGAAACTGCGCGCGTTGGACAGCCAACACACCTTGCACTCCGGGCAGATCGGTCTGGCTCGGAGCCGAGCGTGCGTGCCTGTGCCGGCAAGGCCCTACGGTGATCGCCATGCAGCCCACCGACGGTGCCACTGCCTCCGCCAACCCCAGCTGGGTCGTGGCGGACATGGGGGCCCTGATCCACCAGTGTGATGCCAAGCTGGCCGAGCACGACGCCCAGCTCAACCGGTTGGCGTCGGGAGTCGCGGCTCTGGAATCACAGATGGCGGCGGTGCGCTCCGAGCGCCAGCAGGTGGTGGTCACCCGCGAGCGGGCGCTGCACGTCCAGGAGACACTCCTCGCGGCGGCGCAGGCCGGGGTCGCTCTTCGCAGCGGGCGGCTCGATGGAGACGCCATGTTCAAGGATGTGTCTGATCCTGACAACCGGGATGGCGCCGACAGCGGCGAGAGCGAGTCGCGGACCCGACGGAGACGGCGGCCGCCGGGCCGACCGCCGAGGGCACCCGCGCAGCCGCGACCGGTGAGCCGACGGCATTTGACGCTTCGAATCTCGGCCCGCGCAGCCTGCAGGTCCTGCAGATCGTCACAGCGTTCCCGGCCAGGAGTGGACCCCGAGGCTGCTCGCGGTACGGCTGGAGGGCCCGGAGGCCGAGGCCGACCAGAAGGCGCACAACCGTGCTCGGGCTCTCCTGGACGATCTGGCCAAGAAGGAACTCGTGCTGAAGAAGCACCGGGACAGCCGACTCCGCTACTTCGTCGCGGCCACAGCTACGGAGGCCGCCTAGAAGGTCCCATTAGGCGACCGCCTCCCGCGCGCCAGCAAGGTTCCTAGGCCGACGCAGCACGCGCGGGGGGCGGTCTGACGACTCTGGGCCGCACCCCAACGCTACCGGGTCATTCTCGGACGAGGGGGTGTTCGGCCTGCCTTTTCCCCCGATCGGGAGGTCGACCCCTATGCGACAGACACATCATCGGACTTTTCCAGACCGTTCGGCCTGGCCGTCAACTACCCCTCGCCGCTACGCCGACGCGAGGGAATGGGCTGGTGACGGGCACCGTCATCGTCCATTGGCCATTCGGTGTGACGCGGCCAGAGCATCTCGTCGAGCGAGGCCTCAAGACTCGCGAGCGTAAACATGTCAGGCCATACGGTTCCGGCGAGGATGTTGGAGATGACCTGCCGGTTGACGCCGGAGGCGTCGGCCAGTGCGTTGGCCGAGAAGCCGCGTCGCTCCATCGCCTCTGCCAGGGCCCGGGCAACGGCCTGCCCCACCTGCGCCTGCCGGACGCTGTCCATCACCGAGTACGGCCAGTCGCCGGACACGGCGTAGTCGCGCGGCTTCTTCCCACGTCTCGTTCCTCCGGGCATGCGACCAGTGTGACGGACGGGATACCGACTTGCGCACCTCGCCCCTGCGACCGTAGGGGACCGCGAGGCGCACGACCGGATCTTGAGCGAACGGGCCACGCACGCGGCACTCGCGCTCCGCAGCACGCTCGACGGGTGCCCCCTCGAAATCGAATAGACAACCGGATACCTGCGAGAACGGCTTGCTGAGCATCCCGCTACCTAATTTACTCGGGGTCCAGAGGGCCGCCGAATCGTCCATAGAGTGCAGAGAGCGCAGGTCGGATGCACTCCGACCTGCGCTCTTCCGTGGGGTCTGTGAGACGAGTGTGAGACGTCTGCCGTCAGGACGCGTCCTCTGTCGAGGGCTCCTGAGCACATTGTGCCTTGCCGCTGGGCGAGTGTGGTTTGCCCTTGCCGCTCGTGGACACGTGGCTGCCGCAGTTCCGGCAACGCCGGATCCGCTGCCCGTGGGCGTCTGTGTCGGGTGCGCCGACGTGGCTGGCGACCTGGTGAGCTTCGCCGCCCACCTGCGGCAGCTCGCCCGCACCGTCAACCACGCCGCTCCCGTGGAGCGTGCGGCATGACGGCCACCATCCCCTGCAGCACGGCCAGTGCCGCACCCACAACCCCGTCGGCGACAACGACGAACCCACCCACATCAGCGAGACACTCACTGTCACCCTCGTCCACGGGGAAGAGGCATGCTCGACGCTGTCAAAGCCCCCTTTCAACCCCATGGCGACGACCCTCGACCCCGGAGCGGTCCTGGCGGGGCTGGGGGCTGGGGGCCTCAGCGTGCCGAGCAACGCTCAAGACCTGTGGATCGTGGCTCGGGTGGCACGCGAAGGGCGTACCTTCCAACGCGTGGTCCCGGAAGCGCCGACCCGGCCTCAGGGAGGCGGCCGACGCCGACATGGCGACCGGGAGGTGCCGGCTGCGATCGTGTTCGTGGCGACGTCGGGCTGCACGTGGCAGCAACTGCCCTCCGCCTCGTTCGGGCCGTCGGGAGCCACGGCCCACCGTCGCTTCGCCGAGTGGTCGAAGGCCCGAGTGTGGGCGAAGCTCCATCGCCTGGTCCTCGATGAACTCGGCTCCCGTGGTGAACTGGACTGGTCGCGCTGCGCGATCGATTCGGTGAACATGCGGGCCCTGAAAAGGGGGACCTGACAGGTCCGAATCCGGTAGACCTGCAGCCAGGCGATGGTGCGCTCGACCACCCACCGGAAGATGCCCAGGCCAGAGCCGTGTTCGACGCCTCGCTGGGCGATGACCGGGTGGATGCCGCGCTGCCACACCAGGCGCCGGTACTTGTCGTGGTCGTAGCCGCGGTCGGCAAGGAGCGCGTCGGGCCGGTGTCTGGGCCGGCCCACGACTCCGGCGACGGCCGGGATCTTGTCGAGCAGGGGCAGGAGCTGGGTGACGTCGTTGCGGTTTCCGCCGGTCAGCGACACCGCGAGCGGGATGCCCTGGGCGTCGGTGACGACGTGGTGCTTGCTGCCCGGCCGTGCGCGATCGACCGGGCTGGGTCGGCTTTTGGGCCGCGTCGGGCGGCCCGGACGTGGGAGGAGTCGATCAACGCCCGTGACCAGTCCAACTTCTTCGCGGCCCGCAGCTTGTTCAGCAGCACCAGGTGCAGTGCGTCCCACACGCCGGCCTCGTTCCAGGCGGCCAGACGCCTCCAGCACGTCATCCCCGAACCGAAGCCCAGCTCCTGCGGCGGTACTCCCACTGGATGCCGGTATGCAGCACGAACAGAATCCCGCACAACGCCTGCCGGTCCGGCATCCGCGGCCGGCCCTCGACCACCTTCGGCGCCGGCTCAGGCAGCAACGGCTCGATGAGCGACCACAATTCATCCGAGACGATCCACGGCCGCGACTCCCTCTTCCCCACGACCAGACCAACGACCACCCAAGCGGATCTTCGTCGACACCAACCGCGCGTTCCTGCACCAGGCCGGACGAAGCCGAAATCAGGTCGTAGGCCGCTATCTGTTCGACGCTTTCCCCGGCCAGGACGACATCGTCCTCGCCGCCCTGCGCGCGGGCGCCAACGGCTTCCTGAGCAAGACCGTGAGCCCTGCTGAACTCGTCGACGGAATCACCGAGGTCGTGCGCGGTGGCGGTGCGCTGTCGGCCGCTGCCACGGCCGCGCTCCTCGGTCACATGACCGACAGTCCGCCCCCGCTGATCGACAAGGAACTGCTGCGGCGCTTCAGCGCTCTGACCCCCAGGGAGCGAGACGTGGTCGTTCTGGTCGCGAGCGGTCCCGGCAACGACGAGATCGCGGCCCGGATGTCCGTGTCGCCGTACACCGTGAAGACGCGCGCGGCCCGAGCCATGACAAAGGTCGGCGCCCGCGACCGAGCCCAACGGGTCTCCTTCACCTTCCGGGCCGGCCTCTACCCCTGAACCTGTCGACCTGTCCGGCGGATCACGGGCGGCCCTGGAGGTGGACGCGCATGTCACAGGCCGTATTCCGGGTGCGCTTTGCGGTCGGCGGTCCGCGTATGTCGATCTTTGATGTGTCTCCCGGAGTCTCCATGGCATACGAAAGGTTCGGCGACCCTGGGGACCCGCCTGTCCTGCTCGTGATGGGTTTCGGGGCGCAGATGCTCGCCTGGCACGAGGACTTCTGCCAGGCGCTGGCAGATCGCGGCCGTTACGTGATCCGGTACGACAACCGTGACTGCGGGCTGTCCACCACGTTCGACAGTCACCCCGTGGACATGGGGAAGCTCATTGCCACCGTGAGCTCGGGTGACATACCCGCCGCCCAGGCGATGGTTCCTTACCGGCTTCTCGACATGGCCGACGACGGCCTTGGCCTGCTCACCGCGCTGGGTGTTGCACGCGCCCATGTGGTCGGTGCATCGAGGGGCGGAATGATCGCTCAGACTATGGCACTCTCCTCCCCGGAGCGGGTGCCGGCCCAGCCCAGAAGCCCAGGCGGTGCTGTTCGGCCCGAAGTCCGCGGATCGCGAGGGGGTACGTCGCGGCGGCGGAGAAGGAGCTGGTGTGGGCCTCCAAGCGGTACGGGGACGCTGCTGTGTTGCGCGAGTTGGCCGCCGCCCAGTACGACCGCGCCTACTACCCCGCGGGCATCGCCCGACAGCTCGGTGCAACTTCTTTCCTCCGCTTCCGGACCGTCTTCTCGAAGCGTGGGACTTGCCGGCACCCGACGACCACAACCCAGCATCGGCGGCCGCGGCGAGGCGGGTGCGCCAGGCGGCGTCGTGCTTGTCGCGGACATCGGGCCCTGGCGCGGCTGCCACGGCGGCGTGGAGATCGGTTCCTGGCTACACCGCCGGCTCACCACCTGGCCTGTTCTCGCCCCCGGCCAGCAGCAGTTGATGACCGCACTTGGCCTCACCCCCGGGAGCAACCGCTGACCCCACCCGCCGCACCCGCCGCACCTTCGCCCAGACCGTCCAACTGCTGGATCCGCTCCCGGACGTCAGGGACTCATCGTGCAGGCCCTCGCACCACTGTTCCCCGGCCTTGTGCTGCGATGGGTGGGACAGGGTTGGCTCCCTGCATGGTGACTCCCGGTGACGGCGAGAACCGGCCCTGTCAGCGGGAATCCCCGGCGAGCATGCCCGCCTGGTCGCCGCCGGCCGATGCCACCGGGCCCGCCGCCCGGCCGCCGCGACCGGTCCGTACGGGCTCGGCCGCGCCGGGCCGGCCCCGCATCGGACGGTGACCCACCAGGACTGACGAGCAGTCAGTTCGCCTGGGAGTGGCGGGACTCAGAGCCAGCCGCGGCGAGCGGCCTGCCAGGCGAGCTGCATCCGCGTGTCGGCGCCGGCGAGCGTCATCATGTGCTGGATGTGGCGCTGCACGGTGCGCCTGCTCAGCCCCATCTGACTCGCGATGGCCTTGTCGGCGACACCCGCCACGAGCAGCGAGAGCAGCCGGCGGTCGGTCTCGGCCAGCGGGTCGGCGTCGACGACCCCGCCGGTGCCCTCCACCCCGCCGGACGCGCTGACGTTCAGCGGGACCGCGGTCTCCCAGTAGCGCTCGAAGAGCGAGATGAGCGCCTCCAGCAGGCTGCTGCCTCGCACCAGCGCGGCCGTCGCCACCTGGGGACTGCCCTGGGGCCCACCGGGGACCAGCGGGCAGATGGCGATGGCGCGGTCGGCCACGGCCAGGCGCAGCGGCAGGTGCGGGACCGAGCGGGCCACCTCACCGGCGCGCACACCTTCCACGACGTTGTCGACGGCGCCCTCGTCGTTGAAGAAGGCCTGCTCGTACAGGACGCGGTAGCGCACCCCGCGGGCGAGGGCGTCGTACTCGGCGCGGTTGCTGCCTGAGGGCATCGCCACGTACTGCGCCTTGCAGAACCAGAGCATCTCGTGGCACGCGTTGTCCTGCATCTGCCGCAGGTGCTGGCGCAGCGCCTCCGCTCCGGTGATGACCTCGATGAGCTGGCCGGGGTCGTGCCTGCGGCGCGTACTGCGGTAGCTGTCGAGGAGGTCGGTGACGGCGGTACGGGCCTTGTCGAGCGCGTCGGCGTTACGCTGCAACCGCGGCAGCAGTGCCACGTCGGGCGGTACGGCGGCGTAGTGCAGCGGATCGCGGTCGGTGGGGCTGGCGAGGCCCTTGCCGCGCAGCGCCGCGAGCACGGCCTCGACGGAGTCGCGCGGGAGCCCGGTCCGGTCGGCGACCTCCTCGGCCGACGCGGTCGCGGTCCCGACCAGGAGCCGGTAGACCGTCTCCTCGATCGCCGTGAGACCTGCCGCCTCCAGCATGCCGTGCCCCTCCCTCGCCGCGGCCGGCCCCGAGAAGCGGAACGGCCCGTTGAAGTTTGCACCGCGAGCCACCACCGGGCAAGCAAACGGCGGGTGCCAGGGCTTCCGCCCGGGCACCCGCCGTCGTTCAGCCGTTGCGCGGGGCCGCCGTCACCGCCCCGAGGAGGGGCCGCGGTGCAGGTAGGCGCGGTCGACCGTCTGCCGCACGGTGTTCCCCGCGGCGTCCACAGCGGTCACCCGCAGGCTGACGTACGCGTCCCCGTGCACCCCCGACGGCCGTTCGACCGCGGCGGTGAACCGCGTGCCGCCGTGCCGCGCGGTGCGGGCGGTGTGCGCGGTGTGCCAGGTACGGCCGTCGTCGTAGGACGCCTCGACCTTGAGCGTAACCCCGCGCGGGGCGGCCAGGCCGTCCGGCATCCGTACGTTCAGACCCAGCGTGTGCGACCGGCGCGGACCCACCGCGTTGCGGAGGTCCACCGGCGCGCTGTAGTCGACCTGGAGCAGCGGCAGCAGCGTGGCCGTCGCCGCGGTGTCCGAGGTGAACGTCCAGGACGTCCTGGTGCCGGTGCCGAACTGCCAGTCGGCGGAGGTACGGGCGGTGGTGAGGTCCAGCCGGTAGCCGGCCTTGCCCGCGGGCACCTCGAATGCGCCCCAGGCCCCGGTGCCGGACTGCGCCACGAGCCGGCCGTTGCGGTACACCTCGGCGTGGGCCACGTCGCTCGGGTCGCCCACCGCGGACGCCGCGGCACCGGTGCCTACACCGCCACCCAGCGAGCTGGCCTCTGCGAACGACCAGTGGCCGGACTGGGAGTCGGTGAATTCCGGGATGTACAGGGACAAGGTGTCGCCGTTGCGCACCGAGCCGGGCCAGCCCGTCACGCCGTGCGGGATCGACGGGCGCACCGGCCCCGCGAACCACTTCTCCGCGGCGTGCTGCCCGGGCCGGTAGGTGCGGGCGGCGTCCTGCATGCCGACGCCCAGCTCGAGGTCGCGGTCCATGACGGTGTCGTGGTGCACGGTGTGGCTCCACAACGTGTCACCGGCCGTCACGTACTCGGTGCGCTGCTGTCCCACCGGCACGTCACGGGTGTACTGGTTCCAGGCGAACTCCTGGTAGGGGCGCCAGCCGAAACGCTGCTCGCTCGCCCAGGCCGAGGCGCCGGTGCGGGTGTAGGCGGCCTTCACCACCGCGCTGTTGCGTTCGCTGACCGTGTACACCAGCTTCTCGGGAACCCGCTGCTGGGACACCTGCATCACGTCGTACAGGTAGGGGCTCTTCACCGTGCCGGAGAAGCCCACCGTGGTGGGGTGTGCACCGGCGCGCTTCAGCAGGTCGGTGCCCTCCGTCGCGCCGGCGCGCATGATCGGCAGCGCGAGGCGGTCGCCCTCCGGCTGCCAGCGCGTCCAGGGGAAGAAGCCCTCGGGCATGACGAGCATCAGCGCCTTGGCCCCGGCGTCCGCGGCGGCCTGCGCCAGCTCGGTGTCGTTGCCGAAGTCGTAGCGGACGACAGCGAGCTTCCCGCGCACGTGGGCGGCCTTGAGGTCCGCGGCGGTGCCCGCTCCGGCGTCCACCGCGGTCAGCCGGAGGCCCTTGTCGTCGAAGACCGGAGAGGTCGGCAGGTAGTACGGGGCGAAGGGCGCCGAGGTGCCGGACACCTTCGCCCGCAACTGCGGGGCCGTCATCTGCCAGCGCGAGGCGAACTCGAAGGTGCCGTCGGTGACCTGCGCGGTCGGGCTGACGTAGATGCGCTTGGCGACGTCGAAGAACATGACGCCCTGGATCAGGCCATGTCCCTCGATGCGCCGGTACGTCTGGTAGCTGAGGATCCCGCGCTGCTCGGCGGGCTCGGGCGTGCGGATCTGCACCTGGGTGACCTTGGAGGCGTCCAGCGTCTCCGTGGTGTCCTTGGAGACCTTCACCTGCGGGTTGATCACCTCGACCAGTTCCTGGCCGTCCGAGGCTTTGTCCAGAGTGCTGAAGTCGACCTGGTAGGTACCCTCCTCGACGACGGCGACCGCGGGGTCGGCACTGGTGTACGAGACGAAGCCGTCCTGGCCCCAGATCGTCGGCAGCCAGCCCGGCAGCACCTTGCCCGCGCGGTCGCGGGCGATCACGGTGAGCCGGTGCAGCGGCGCGTGCACGACCAGGGAGAGCGTGGTGTGGGCGAGGACGCTGCCGTCCGCGCCGGTCGCGGTGGCGTAGCCGTAGTAGGCGCCGCGCTTGGCGTCCTTCGGGTCGGTGCTCAGCGGCACGTCGGCGGAGGCGCCGGGGGCGAGGTGGACGGTGCTCGCACCGGGCGCGACGACACCGGCCGTCAGGGCCACGCCGTCGGAGTTGGCCAGGGCCACGCTCAGCTTCAGGTCCACTGCCCTGTCACCGGTGTTGGTGTAGTGCAGGGTCGCCGACTGCTGCTTGTCGCCTCCCACCTGGACGGCGGGCAGCAGCACGCTGCCGGTGGCCGTGACCGCGCCCATGGCCGCGGCGACGTCGATCCGGCCGCCGCCCTGCTCGGTCACCTTCGTGCCCGGCACGGTGTGCGCGGTGCTGATCAGCGCGTCCTTCAACTGCTGGCCGGTCCAGCCGGGGTGCTGCTGCGCGATCAGCGCGACGGCACCCGCCACGTGCGGGGTCGCCATCGAGGTGCCGGACGCCGCCGTGTAGTTCGCGTCGACCGGGTCGCCCATGGTGGTGCCGGACGCGCGCGCGGCGACGATACCGACGCCGGGGGCGGTCACGTCGGGCTTGACGGCCTTGTCGCCGAGGCGCGGACCGCGGCTGGAGAAGGAGGCGAGGGAGTCGTCGCGGTCCACAGCGCCCACCGTCAGCGCGGCGTCGGCCGCACCGGGCGAACCGATCGTGGAGTCCCCGCTCTGGCCCGCGTTGCCCGCCGCGACGACGAAGAGGGTGTCGCCAGAGGCGGACAGCGTGTCGAGGGCCTGGCTCATCGGGTCGGTGCCGTCGGTCGGCTCGTCGGAGCCGAGGCTCATGTTGACGACCTTGGCGTGCTCGGCGGCCGCCCACTCCATGCCGTCGATGACCTGCGACTCCGAGCCGTAGCCGTCGTCGCCGAGCACCTTGCCGATCAGCAGCTCCGCCTTCGGCGCCACACCCTTGCGGGAACCGGAGGACGCCGCGCCCGTACCGCCGACGATCGACGCCACATGCGTGCCGTGCCCGAAGTGGTCCACGGTGTTCCCGCTGCCCGAGAAGTCCTTCGACTCCGCGATCCGGCCCGCCAGATCGGGGTGGGTGGCGTCCACACCGGTGTCCAGCACGGCCACCTTCACGCCCTGGCCCTCGTACCCGGCCTTCCACGCCGCAGGCGCGTTGATCTGCGCCGTGCTGCGGTCCAGCACCGGCGCGACCCGGCCGTCCAGCCACACCCGCGGGGTCGCGGCGGCGCGGGCGGTGCCCTCGGCGTCGCCCGGGTTCAAGGCCTTCCAGAAGGCGCCGAGGTCGTCGTCCGCGAGGCGCAGCGACCGCGCGCCGATACTGGAAAGGGTCCGCGCCGGGGCCGATGCCTCGTTGAACGCGGCGACCCGGTCCGCGACGGCGGCCGCGGCCTTCTCGCTCTTCGCGGTCGTCCGGGCCACGCCGCCGCGCGGGGAGGCGGAGACGATCAGCGGCAGCGCGGAGGTGGCGGCCTCGTCGTAGCCCTGGGCGATCAGGGTGGAGACGTCGAACAGACGCCGGTCCAGCGTCCCGGCGGAGACCAGGTCCGCGGCGTCCGACGGCAGCACCGTCAGGTCGCCGCCGTCCTCCTGGTACGTGCGGAAGACGATGCCCTCACGGCCGGGTCCCGGCTCGACCGAGGCGGCGCGGCGGCCGTCGGCCCCCGGCGTCACCGTCACGCGGTCGCCGGTCACCAGGCGTACGGTCACGGGCGGCGCGCCCTGGCCGTCGGCGGGTCGCGCCGCGGTGTCCTGGGGCGTCCGGGCGGAGGCGGCCGGTACGCCTCCGGCGGCCAGCAGCAATCCTGTCGATATCGCCGCCGTCAGGCGGATCCATGCCATCAGCCAAGCACCTCTCGTACAGCTGGGAGTCACGCGCTGTCCGACAGAATCTGCTGTGGCGGTGAGCATGTCACTGGCCTCCGGTGTCACACCTGCGACATGTCTCAACGGCGCCACGGGGTGCGGCCCTGGGCCGGGTAAGAGGTCATCTCATTTGGTGTGTTCGATAATCTGCTGGCGTGGGAATCGTTGAGCGGCTGGTGCCGGATGAGCTGTGGGAGCTGTTCCAACGCGTGGTCCCGGAAGCGCCGACCCGGCCTCAGGGAGGCGGCCGACGCCGGCATGGCGACCGGGAGGTGCCGGCTGCGATCATGTTCGTGGCGACGTCGGGCTGCACGTGGCAGCAACTGCCCTCCGCCTCGTTCGGGCCGTCGGGAGCCACGGCCCACCGTCGCTTCGCCGAGTGGTCGAAGGCCCGAGTGTGGGCGAAGCTCCATCGCCTGGTCCTCGATGAACTCGGCTCCCGTGGTGAACTGGACTGGTCGCGCTGCGCGATCGATTCGGTGAACATGCGGGCCCTGAAAAGGGGGACCTGACAGGTCCGAATCCGGTAGACCGGGGTAAGTACGGCTCGAAGATCCACTTGATCACCGAGCGGACCGGACTGCCCCTGTCTGTCGGGATCTCCGGCGCGAACCTGCACGACAGCCAGGCCCTCGAACCGCTCGTGCGGGGCATCCCGCCCATCCGCTCCCGTCGCGGACCCCGCCGGCGAAGGCCGGCCAAGCTCCACGGTGACAAGGGCTACGACTACGACCACCTACGCCGATGGTTACGCCAGCGAGGCATCGGGCACCGCATCGCACGCAAAGGCATCGAGTCCTCCAAGCGCCTGGGGCGCCACCGTTGGACCATCGAACGGACCATGGCCTGGCTCGCCGGGTGCCGTCGGCTGCACCGCCGCTACGAACGCAAGGCCGCCCACTTCCTGGCCTTCACCAGCATCGCCTGCACCCTCATCTGCTATCGCAGACTCGCCAGATGAGATGACTTCTAAGTGGTCGGCTCCGGAAGTCCTTCGAGGGTTGACGTGAGTGTGAGTTCAAGCGGCTGGTCGCGCAGTCCAAGGCATCCTCGGGGATCGAGGAAGTCGTTGGTGGGCAAGAACACGTCTTCGTGCTTGTCGAATCTGGTCGGACACGGGGCGTGGGAGTGTCAGGTGATGGCCGAGTCGCGGTGATCGATGGGCTCGCTCAGTAGCTCGCTCGCCGCCTGGTGGACCTTCGTCAGGGCATTCAAGAGGGATTCGCGTTCGGTCTCGGTGAGATCCGCGGTGACCTTCTCCTCGATCGACCGCCGTTCCGCCTCGACCGGTTTCTGTAGCGCACGCCCCGCGTCGGTGAGCCAGAGCCGGACGAGGCGGTTGTCCCGGTCGTCGCGGCGACGGATGAGCAGCCCGGCTGCAGTCATCCGGTCGGCCATCTTGACGACGGTGGGAGTCGTGACGTTCAGCGCGGCGGCGACTTCGCCGGGCGTGCTGCCGTCCCGCTCCCACAGCACGGCGAGCAGGTAGTTCTGTCCGACGTGCAGCCCGTGGCGTCGCATGGCCGCGTCGGCCAGGGCCCGGAGCACCTTCGACGTTCTGCCGTGCAGGTCCAGGAACTCTGACATCGCGGCCTTTCGGTGAGTGCGGGAGTAGCTGCCCGAGCTACAAGCAAGTCGATTGACGGCTAATCATTCACCGGCTAACGTTCCCTCGGATTCGCTAGACGGCAAACGATTTTGGGGAGCCATGATGATACTGGTCACCGGAGCCACCGGGAACATCGGCCGTGAACTCACCCGCGAACTCGACGCGAAAGGCGCGAAGCTACGTCTCCTCGTCCGCGACCCCGCCCGCGCCGCACGACTGCCCGAGCGCGCAGAGCGCGCCGTCGGCGACCTGGGGGAACCCACGACACTGGCTCCCGCCTTCGCCGGCGTCGACAAACTCTTCCTGCTCACACAGGGCATCGGCACCGACTACACCGCCGCCGCCATCGCCGCCGCCGAGGCCGCCGACGTCCACCACATCGTGCACCTGTCCTCTTTCCATGTCGCCTTCAACCCGATACCGGCCATGGGACGCTGGCACCACGAACGCGAGAAGATCATCCGCGCCTCCGGCATACCCGCCACATTCCTGCGGCCCGGCGGCTTCATGACCAACGCCCTCGACTGGCTACCCACCATCCGCGAGGAAAACTACGTCCTCGACCCGGTCGGCCCGGGCCGCTACGCGCCGATCGACCCCGCGGACATCGCCGCGGTCGCCGCCCTCGCCCTGACCGAGGCCGGCCACCAGGACAAGGAGTACGTCCTCACCGGCGACGAGATGCTCACCGTCACCGAGCAGGTCCGGATCATCTCCGAGACGATCGGCCACGACATCGAGGTCCGCGAAGCGGCCACACCGGCCGAGGCCGTACGGTTCCGCTTCCCCAACGGGGCACCTCAGGTACTCGCCGACGCCATCACGGAGGGCTTCACCCTCATGCGCACCGATACCGTCGGGTTCCGGACGGACACCGTTGAGCGGCTGCTCGGACGCAGGCCGCGGACTTTCGCGGACTGGTGCGCGCGTAACGCCGACACGTTCCGACGGCCTGGAACCGCCTGAGCCGACGGACACCCGCGACCTCTTCCGCTTCTGCCGATCGGTCCGCCCGCCATGCCGGCCTGCGCCGCCCGCCCGATAAGCCTGACCGCCTCCGAACGCGCACGGTTAAAGAAGACCGCGAGCCTGTTTAGCGGTGCCTGGCCGAGCACGGGGTGAAACCCGGCGAGCACTACCTCGACTCCGGTTACCCCTCCGCCGATCTCATCACCGCCGCGCTGAAGCAGGGCACCCGTATGGTCACCCCTGTCCTGCTGGACCACTCCGCCCAGGCCAAGGCCCACGCCGGCTTCGGCAAGAACGCCTTCGCCATCGACTGGAAGGCCCGCCAGGTCCGCTGTCCCGCCGGGAAGAGCAGCGCGCACTGGAATCCGGTGAAGCAGCACGGCGCGGACGCGATCGTCATCACCTTCAGTGTCCGCACCTGCCGCCCCTGTCCCTTCCAGGAACAGTGCAGCAGCTCCGCGCTGGGCCGGCGCATGCTCACCCTGCGGCCCAGGGCACCGCACGAGGCCCTCGTCCGGGCCCGCGCCGAGCAGAAGACCGAGACCTGGAGGGCCAAGTACGCCCTACGTGCGGGAGTGGAGGGCACCATCAACCAGGCCCTGGACGTCACGGGCATGCGCCGGGCCCGCTACCGCGGACTGCCGAAAGCCGCCTCCAGCACGCCTTCTCCGCAACCGCGCTCAACGTGATCCGGCTCGACGCGTACTGGACCGCACACGACCGGCACCACACCCGCAGCAGCCGCCTCGAACACCTCGCCTACCGACTCACGGCCTGACCCCGGAATTGTGCGGCAGAGTCGACCTCGCCCAAGGCGGCGGTTACGTGTTCACCTGCGACGCGGCCGACCTGACGGAGAACATCAGCGAGGAACGCCCCGCCGGCACCTCGATCGGCGTGCCCCCCGGAGGCGACCCTGGAGCCGATCCGGCGCCTGAAGCGGCTGGCGGAGGAGAAGGGCTACGAGCTGGTCCCGGGCCATGACCCTGTTGTCTGGCCGGAGTTGATCGAACGGCTGGCACGCACCTGACGATCTTCGAGGAGGCGGCCGTCCCCGAGCCGCGCTGCTCGGGCGAGTCGAACACCCGGCCCGGGGAACCCCGTCCTGGTGCTCGGCGACTGGGGTGTCGCCGAGCACTCTCGGTCCTGCCGGCTGGGCGGCCGGCTGCGGGTCGGCTGCTTGATCTCGGCACGTTCACCGTCAGCCGGTGCCGATGGCTGTCCGGGGCGGCACAGGGCCGGCCGGACCTCAACCGGTACTGCGTGACCGGCGCGGAGCCGGGCGCCTGCCTCCCGCGGCCCGGTAGCCGGCCAAGGCCTCCTCGGCGCGGGCCACGACGTCCGGGATCACGTGTCCGGCGACGCCGAGCAGGCGCAGCGAGCCGCGCAGGGCGGACCGGGCGTACTGGGCCCGGTTCTCCTCGCCGCCCCAGTGACGCTGGGACACCGACGCCTCGACCAGGGCGAAGAGGAGGTCCAGGTCCTCGGCCAGTTCAGCCGCCACCTGCTCGGGGTGGAGCGAGGCGAGAGCCGCGTGGCCGAACTCCCGGTAGACGTCCCGCAGGGCGGTCTGCGCCGATCGCGTGGAAGCGAAGTCGTCCTCCTCCAGCTCCGGCAGGTGGTAGACGACATGCAGGTTGTGCCGGTCGCTCAGGAGCGTCTCAAGGTCGAAGGCCATCAGCGCACAGAGCCGCACGGCGGGTTCGAGGTCCTGTTCCCGCAGCCACTCCGCGCACTCCAGCGCCGGGGTGACGGTGCTGGAGAGCAGCGAGGCGAGGATCGCCCGCTTGTCGGCGAAGTGGTAGTACATCGTGGACTGCTTGATCCCGACGCTCTCGGCGATCTGACGTGTCGTCGTCTTGGCGTACCCCTGCTCGCCGAACAACTGCGAGGCGGCTCTGAGGATCTCCTCGCGGGTGCTCAGCCCGTTGTGCTGCTTCGGTTCGGAGCGTGGCCTGCCCGGCTTGCCCTCACGCGTCTGCCGCCGGACGGTCCCGGCGTCCCTTCGCGGGGTGTCGTGTGTCATGCCGCCCTCTCCCGTCCGGCGTCCGACGGCACGTCCGTGTGCCGGACGATCCGCCCGGCCTGGATGACGGTGCGGACCGTGCCGGGATGGCCCAGCGCCGCGATGTCGGTGAGCGGGTCCACGCCGGTGACGACGAGGTCGGCCCGCATCCCGGCACGGACCGTGCCCACTTCGTCGTCCAGCCGGCACATGCGGGCCGCGACCGAGGTGCCCGCAGCGATGGCGGCGGCGGGGGAGAGGCCCAGCCGTACCATCAGGGCCAGTTCACGCAGGTTCCGCCCGTGCGGGGCGATGCCCGCGTCCGTCCCCAGGGCCACGGGGACGCCGCTGGTGAGCGCGGTCGAGAGGCGCTCCAGCGCTGTCTCGCGCATCCGGTGACGGCGCTCCATCTCGTGCGGCGGTCCGTCCTGCGGTGCGGGCCGGGTCAGCGCGGACAGGGTGGGCACCAGATAGGTGCCGCGCTCGCCCATCTCCTGCAGGGTCGGGTCGTCGACCAGATAGCCGTGCTCGATGCTGCGCACACCGGCGCGTACCGCGGCCGCGATGCCCGCGGTTCCCTGGGCATGCGCGGCGACACCGACTGCTCCCTGGCGTTCTGCCTCCTCCACCACTGCGCGCAGTTCGGCCTCCGTCAGCCCGCCTGCCTCCGGTGCGCCGCGCGGGCTCGACATACCTCCGGTCGCCGCCACTTTGATCCAGTCGGCGCCCTCCCGCACCACCTCGCGGGTGGCCCGTACGAACCCGGCGGGCGAGTCGGCCACCACGCCCGCGCCGGGGCCGGAGTCGAGCGGGGTTCCGCCGACGGTCCGCCAGTCACCGTGCCCGCCGGTGATGCTGAGGATCCGCAGCGCGATCTGGAGCGCCGGGCCACGCACGTGTCCGGCCTCGACGGCGCTGCGGAAGCCGGAGTCCGCGCCCGCGAGATCCCGGGCGGTGGTGATGCCGGCGTCCAGCGTCGAGGCCAGCACGGGCACGGAGCGCAGCGTCAGCAGGCTCTCGGGAGCCATGAGCGTGTCGAACCGGTCGGCGTCCGGGCGGGTGCTCACATGCAGGTGGCAGTCGAAGAACCCCGGCAGCACGGTGAGTCCGGTGCATTCCAGGAACTGCAGCCGCTCGGGCCCGGCCGTTGCGGGCAGCGGCAGCGTGCCGGTGGGAGCCACCGCCTGGATGCGTCCGTTCTCCACGAGCACGTCCAGCGCGGGCACCGGCTTGTTCACCGCGCCGTCGATCACGGTCGTGTTCCTGAGCAGCAGCGCGGGAGCGGTCTGCTGTGCGTCCTGCGGCACCTGGGTCCTCTCCACGGTCCTACGGGCCCGGCCGCGAAGGTGCCCGAACGGCACGGCGGTTCGACGCCGGGGCCAGTCACGCTACCAACCACCCGCCGGGATTTCTATCAGCGACAGAATTTACCGTCCGGCAATGCCGGGCAACGCCCGGGAAACCCTTTCCGGGCAACTCCGTCCTAGGTTTCGGTCACTGACAGGAATCCCCGATCCCTCCGTGCGGCCCGTCCGCCGGATCTCCTCACCGAGAGGGTCCTGATGCGAACCAGCGCCATGACCGCCGCTCCGGCGGGCCGAGACCTCGCCACCGCATCGCGCGGCCGCACCGCCCGGGCCGGCCTCGCCGCCGCAGCCGCCACGGTTCTCACGCTCACCGGCTGCTCGGCCGCCGCGACCGGCAGTGCCGCCGGAACGGACGTCTTCACCGCGGCCGTCGTGCAGACCTACTCCACCCCGCCGGACCCCGACGTGAACTACGACGGTCCCGGCCTGAACATCATCCAGAACGCCTACGAGGGCCTCGTGAAGTACCAGGACGGGAGCGACACGGCCAAGATCGTCCCCTCCCTCGCCTCCTCCTGGAAGGTCTCGGAGGATGGCCTCACCTACACCTTCGTCCTGCGCGACGGCGTCACCTTCCACGACGGCACCCCGCTCACCTCGGAGGCGGTCGCCGCCGCCGTCCAGCGCCGCGCGGCCGTCAACGGCGGTCCCGCCTACATGACAGCCGGCGTCACCAAGGTCACCACCCCCGACAAGCACACCGCCGTACTGACCCTGAAGACCCCCGACTCCGCCTTCCTCGACTACCTTGCCTCGCCCTTCGGTCTGAAGCTCATCAGCCCCGCGACCCTGAAGAAGCACGGGGGCAAGGACCATGCCCAGACCTGGCTGACCACCCATGACGCGGGCACCGGCCCCTACGAACTGACCTCGGCCAAGACCGGCACCAGCTACGAACTGACCGCCTACAAGGACTACTGGGGGGCCAAGCCCACCTTCGACACCGTGGACCTGGAGATCTCACAGAACGCCTCCGCGGCCCAACTGGAGCTGGAACGCGGGCAGATCGACGCCATCCTCGGCAACCTCAACAAGTCCGCCTTCGAGTCGTACAGCGGCAGCAAAGCCGTCACGACCAGCACGTTCCCCAACATGACCACCCAGATGATCTACGTGAACCCGAAGTCCAGGGCGTTCAGGACGGCGGCGCAGCGGGAGCGGCTCTTCTCGGGCATCGACACCAAGAGCATCCTGTCCGCCGCCATGGGCAGCCTGGAGAAGCCCACCGGCCAGCTCTTCCCGAAGGGCATGCTCGACAGCTCCGCCGACGACCAGGGCATCACCTACGACGACACCGCCCTCGCCGCCCTCGCACGCACCGCACCCGCCCAGGGCCGCACGGTCCGCGTCGGGTACGCGGCGAGCAGCGCCGACGGCAAGGCGGTCGCCGAGGAACTCGCCTCCCGGATGAACAGCGCCGGCCTCAAGGCCGAAGCCGTCGCCTACGCCGCGGGCTCCATCTACAAACTCACCGACGACCTCGACGCCGCCCCCGACCTCGCGGTCTTCGGAGTCTTCCCGGACGCGGGCCACCCCGACTCCTGGGCCCGCATCATCTACACCCCCAAAGGCGGCCTGGACCTCTACGGCGCCCAGGTCGACGGCCTGACCACCGACCTCGACAAGGCCCTGACCACCACCGGCACCTCCGCCTACACGGCCGTGGCCCGCTCGGTCATCGACTCCCGGTACTGGTTCTCCATCGGCTCCCTCAACACCACCCTGCTCACCGTCCCCGGCATCACCGGCACCCGCAAGGCCCAAAACCTGCTGGAGTACAACGTCCTGCACTTCGCAGCCCTCGGCCGCTCCTGACATGGCGACGAACAAAGCGGCGAACGGCATGCCGACCAGGACCGCGGACGGCCCGGCACCGGCCCGTCCCGCGGATGACACGGTGGCGGACGGGGCCGCAGCCGGGGCGGCGGAGTACGGGGCGAGGACCGACGGCCCCGGACCGGTGCTCTCGGTGCGCGACCTGCATGTGCACCTCACCCGCGCCGGCCAGAACGTACACGCCGTCCGCGGCGTCAGCCTGGACGTGCGACCCGGCGAGATCGTCGCCATGGTGGGGGAGTCCGGCTCGGGCAAGAGCGTGCTGGGTCTGGCCGCGATGGGACTGCTCCCACACCGGTCACGGCCCCACGCCCATGGATCGGTCCTGCTGAACGGCACCGACATGCTCACCGCCGACGACGGGATGCGCCGCCGGGTCCGCCGCGGCCACGTCGGCGCCGTCTTCCAGGACCCGATGACCTCGCTGGACCCCACCATGACCGTCGGCGCCCAACTGGGCGAGGTCCAGCGCGACCGGGCCGAACGGATCCGCCTGCTGACGGCCGTCGGCATACCCGACCCCGAACAGCGGCTCAAGGCCTTTCCTCACCAACTCTCCGGCGGACTGCGGCAGCGCGTGATGATCGCGCTGGCCATCGCCCGCACACCGTCCCTGCTCATCGCCGACGAACCCACCACCGCACTCGACGTCACCGTCCAGGCGCAGATCCTCGACCTGCTCCTGTCGCTGCGCGACGAGATCGGCTGCGCCATGGTGTTCGTCACCCACGACCTGGGCGTGGCCGCGCAGATCAGCGACCGGATCACCGTGATGCGCCGGGGACTCCTCGTCGAGAACGGCACCACCGAACAGGTGCTCAACGATCCCCGGCACCCCTACACACAGGGCCTGCTCGCCTCCCGGATCGGTCTGGACACCCCCCGGGACCGGCCACTGACCCGACGCACCGCCACGCCGGGGGAGCAGGAGGACACGGCCGTGCCCACCGTCGTCGAGCTGGCGGGCGGCGGGCACGGCCGGGCCGTGGAGGCGGACGGCGTCCTGACCTCCGGCCGCGCCCCGGCGGCCGACCGCGACCTGCCCGCACGCTGGCCCGAGCTGGTCATCGGCGACGAACTCGCCGTACGAATGCGCGGCACCACCCGGGTGTTCCGCTCCGGACCGCCCTCGGCCCGCCGCGAACTGCACGCCCTGCGCGGCGTCGACCTCGACATCGCGCAGGGCGAGGCGGTGGCCCTCGTGGGGGAGAGCGGCTGCGGCAAGTCCACCCTGCTGCGTATCGTCGCCGGACTCGAACACGCCACCTCCGGCGAGGTGTCGGTGGCCGGCGGCACCCCCCAGATGGTCTTCCAGGACGCCGGTTCCTCCCTCACCCCCTGGCTCACCGTCGGCGACATGCTGGAGGAACGCCTGGCCCTGACCGCCTCCGGCCTGGACCGCGCCCGGCGCCGGGCGGCGGTGACGGACGTGCTCGCCACCGTGGGCCTGCCCGCCGACATCGCGGGCGCCCGGGGCGACCAGCTCTCCGGCGGCCAGCGGCAGCGCGCGGCCATCGCCCGCGCGGTCGTCGTGCCGCCGCGCGTCCTGCTCTGCGACGAGCCGACGTCCGCCCTGGACGTGACGCTCGCCGCCACCGTGCTCGATCTCCTCGGCCGGCTCCGAAGGGAGTTGGGCATGTCCGTCCTGTTCGTCACCCACGACCTGGCGGCGGCCCGCCTCGTCGCCGACCGGATCGCCGTGATGCAGGCGGGCCGCATCGTCGAGGTGGGCCCCACCGAGCGCGTGTGCACCGAGCCCGCCGAGCACTACACCCGCGCGCTCCTGAATGCCGTACCCCGACCGCGTCGGCGGCTGACGACGAGGAGTGATCCCGGATGACCGCGGTCAGCCCGCCGCCGGCCAGGACGCGGTGCGTCGCGCCCGGATGCCCGCGGCGCGCCGGGCACCGCTCCTGCAGTCCCCTCGACGCCGTACCCCGAACCCGCCACCGGCGGCGCACGACGACCGGAGGTTCCCGATGACCGCCCTCGGCTTCCTGACCGGCGGCCGGCAGCGCACCGCCGCCACCCCGGCAGCGGGCCGTCTCCGTCCCGCGGCGGGAGACCGGCTCGCCCTGGGGGCGCTCGCGGTGCTCGTCGCGCTGGCCCTGCTCGCCCCGCTGGTCAGCCCGCACAGTCCCGTCCTGCGCAGTGGCGAGGCGTTCCTGTCCCCGGGCAGCCCCGGCCACCTGCTGGGCACCGACGCCCTCGGCTACGACCTGCTGGCCCGCGTGCTGTACGGGATGCGGGCCAGCCTGTTCGCGGCGGCTGTCGTGATCGCCTCCGGGGTGCTCGCCGGCGGTGTCGTCGGCGTCCTCGCCGGAGCCCTGCCCGGCTGGGCGGACTCGGTGCTGATGCGGGTGACCGACCTGTTCCTGGCCCTGCCGGGCCTCGTCATCGCGATGGCCGTCGCCGCTTCCCTCGGGGCGAGCTACCACAGCGCACTCATCGGGATCGCGGTCGTGTGGTGGCCGATGTACGCCCGTCTCGTCCGCGGCGAGATCCGCGCCTGGGCGGCCCGCCCGCACCTGGAGGCGGCCCGGCTGGCCGGCGTTCCCTGGGGCCGGCGCGTCGTCCGCCACCTGCTGCCCGGCGTCCGCTCCACCCTCGTCGTGGCCGCCAGCCTGGACGTCGGCTCGCTGGTCGTCGCCCTGTCCGCGCTGTCCTTCGTCGGCCTCAGCTCCCCGGCCCCCGCGCCGGAACTGGGCGCGATGGCGGCCCAGGGCATGCCCTACCTGCTGACCTCCTGGTGGGTGCCGATCGTGCCGGGCATCGCGGTGATGCTGCTCGCCCTGGTCGCCAACTACGCGGGCGACGCCGTACGCGATCTGCTGCGCCGCCGGTGAACCCGCCCTCGCACCGGAAAGGACCCACCCCGTGACCTTCGCGCTGCGCCGCGTCGCGGCGATGCTCGGCGTGCTGCTCGCCCTGACCGTGGCCCTGTTCACCCTTCAGCAGGTGTCCGGCACGGACCCCGCCAAGGCCTATGCCGGCGCCAACGCCTCCCAGGCCGCACTCGACGCGGCCCGTGCCCGCCTCGGACTGGACCAGCCCCTCGTGCCTCGCTATCTGCACTACCTGTCCGGCCTGCTCCACGGTGACCTGCAGAACTCGCTGCGCACCCGCACACCCGTCGCCTCCGACCTCGCCGCCGTGCTGCCCGCCAGCCTCGAACTCGCCGGCTGCGTCCTGATCCTGGCCGTGCTCCTCGGCGCCGCCTTCGCCTACGTCTCGGCGATCGGCGCGCGCGGCGCCGGGATCCTGCGCGCCGTGCTGTTCTCGGGTGCCGCCGCCCCCACCTTCCTGCTCGGCATGGTCGCCGTCCTCGTCTTCTACGGCCGGCTGGGCTGGCTGCCGGCCGGCGGACGCACCTCCTACCGGGACGCGCCCACCGGTCCGACCGGATTCCTGCTCGTCGACAGCCTCCTGGCCGGACGGCCGGAGGTGTTCGGCGACGCCGTCACCCACCTCGCACTCCCGGCCCTGTGCGCCGCGATCTCGCCCGCCGTCGCCATCGGCCGGGTCCTGGTCGACGGGCTCACCGCCAACCTGGCGGCCGACCACGCCCGGACCGCCCGCTCGGCCGGTCTCACCGAACGCGCGGTCCTGCTGCGGCATGCCGTCCGCAACTCCCTGGGGCCCACCCTGTCCATGATCGGCATCCAGGCAGGTGCCCTGCTCGCCGGACTCGTCGTGGTCGAGAAGATCTTCGACTGGCCCGGAGTCGGCTCCTACCTGGACGCCTCCGTCGCCGCCGCCGACCTCCCGGGCATCACCGGGGTGGCGCTGCTCCTCGGCGTGGTCTACGTCGTCCTCAACACCGTCGTCGACGTCCTCCAGGTCCTCGCCGACCGCCGCCTGGCCCTCACCTGAGGTCCGTCACACCCGCACTGAGAGAGGAACCACCCGCATGAACACAGTCGGCAACACCGTCCTGATCGTCGTCGACATCCAGGGCGGCGACGTCGAACCCTCCGCGGCCCGCACCGAGATCCCCCACATGGACGGACGCGCCGAGCGGATGCCCAGGGTGCACGAGCTGATCCGCCGCACCCGTGAACAGGGCATCCCGGTCGTCTGGATCCAGGAGGTCCACAAGCCCAACCTCGTCGACATCGGACGCGAACTCGACGGCTCCGAAGGACCGCACTGCATCGAAGGCTGGCCGGAGACGGAACTGTCCCAGGGCCTGCGGCCGCGCCCCGACGAGTTCCTGATCCGCAAGCGCCGCTACTCCGCGTTCTTCGGCACCGAACTCGAGATCGTGCTCAAGGCCTATCGCGCCGAGACCCTCATCCTCATCGGCGGACTCACCGACGTCTGCGTCCACTACACCGCCGTCGACGCCCACCAGCACGACTACCGGGTGCGTGTGGTCACCGACTGCGTCGGCGGATCCAGCAGGGAAGCCCACGACGCGGCGCTGCGCGCCATCCACTACCTCCAGCGGGACGCCCTGGTCGAACAGCACGAGGTACTGCGCTGGCTGGACACCGCGGCGCCCAACCCCGAGGTCGAGCGGGCAGACCGCACCCACCTGGCCGGCCGCACCGCATGAGCGAGTGCCACCACACCGGGAGGACACCGTGATCGAGACCGTCCTGGGCCCCATCGACGCCTCCGATCTCGGCCCGACCTCCATGCACGAGCACCTCCTGTCCGACGCCCGCGTCCTGCACCGGCCACCACGCGAACCACTGCCCGACGACACCCGGGTCGGCATCGAGAACCTCGGCTTCCTGCACTGGAACCTGCTGGCCCTGGAGGACAACCTCGTCCTCGACGACCCCGCGGCAACCGCCACGGAACTCGCGCCCGCACGTGTGCTGGGCCAGTCCTGCGCGGTCGACCTCACCACGTTCGGACTCGGCCCCCGCCACCGCGAACTCCCCGCGCTCTCCCGGGCATCCGGCCTGCACATCGTGACGGGCTACGGCGCCTACCTGGCCCGCTCCCATCCCGCGTGGCTGCGCGCCCTGGACGAGCAGGGCCTGGAGAAACTGTTCCACGAGGCACTGACCGACCACATACCCGGCGTCGACTACCGCGCCGGCCTCCTCGGCCTCCTCGGCACCAGCGCACCCCTCGACCCCGCCGAACGCCGCGTCCTGCGCGCAGCGGCCCGCGCCGCGGCCCGCTGCGGGGCCGCGGTCGCCGTCCGGCTCGACCCGGGCGCACGCCTCGGCCTCGACGTACTGGAACTGCTGACGGCAGCCGGACTTCCCGCCGAACGCGTCGTCCTCTCCAACGTCGACGAGTACATGGACAAGCCCTACCTGCGTGAACTCGCGGCCGCCGGAACCACCACGGAGTGGTGCTTCGGCAACGAGGCCTACTACCGCGACGGCTACAAGGACCCCACGGACGCCGAACGCCTCGATGCCGCACAGGAGTTCCTCGCCGAAGGCTTCGCCGACCGCATGGTCCTCGGCTGCTCGGTGTGGACCAAGACCCAGCTGCGCCGCTGGGGCGGGATGGGCTACGACCACCTCCTGCGCCGGATCGTCCCGGCCCTCCGCGACCGCGGCGTCCCACAGCACCTGCTGGACGCCCTGCTCGTGGACGGCCCCCGCCGCCTCCTGGACCGGCCCGCCACGACCGGCTGAACCGGCCGCACTCCCTTTCCCCGAGGACACGCATGCCTATTCACACGGTGCTGGGCCCGGTCGACGCCGGCACACTCGGCCCGACCTCCATGCACGAGCACCTCCTGAGCGACCTCAGAGTGTGGGCGCGGCCCGCGCCGCCGGGCGAGGCCCCCCTGACCGGTCCCATCCGCCCGCACGACATGGCCCGGCTGCGCTGGAACGCCCTGTCCGTGCCCGGCAACCTCGTCCTGCACGACCCCGAGGTCGCGACGGCCGAGCTGACCGCGCTGCGCGCCGCGGGCGGAGCCGCCGTCGTCGAGCTGACCCTGGACGGCATGGGCCGCCGCCTGGCGCACCTGCCCGAGATGTCCCGCCGCACCGGCGTCACCATCTGCGTCGGCACCGGCTGGTACGTCGAGGCCACCCACCCGCGGGAAATCCGGACCGCCTCCGTCGACACCCTCACCGAACGGCTGCTCGCCGATCTGAGCGACGGCATCGACGACACCGGCATCAGCCCGGCCCTGATCGGCGAACTGGGCACCAGCCACCCGCCCACCGAGGCGGAACTGCGCGTGGTGGCGGCCGCGGGACAGGCGGCCGCCATCAGCGGGTGCACCGTCAACGTGCACGTCTCCTTCCGCGGCCAGGACGCCCTGCTCCTGGTCGAACTGCTGCTGAGGCAGGGCATGCCGGCCGATCGCGTCGTGCTCAGCCACATGGACGAGGTCCTCGACCGCTCCTACCACCGAGACGCCGCCCAGACCGGAGCCGTCCTGGAGTACGACACCTTCGGTACCGACTTCTTCTACGGCAGCCCCGACCTACGCTCGCCCGCCGACCACGAACGCCTCGACATGGCCGAATGGCTGCTGTCGGAAGGACACACCGACCAGCTCGTGATCGGCTGCGACGTGTGGACACAGTCCCACCTCCTGCACAACGGAGGCTTCGGCTACGAGCACCTCTTCCGCCGTATCGCACCCGCTCTGGAACGCCAGGTCGGTTCCGAGGCCGTCCACCGCATCCTCGTCACCACTCCACGACGCCTGCTGGACCGCCCGTGAACGCCGGTGAGAACCTCGAGAGCGCCGAGATCCGCGCCGCCCGTCTCGGCCTGGAGATTCCCGACTTCCGTGATCCCCCGTACGGGGGCCGCTACGGCACCGTCAAGGCCTTCCACCGCAGCGGCCGCCTGCTCTTCCTCAGCGGGTACACCCCGGAAGACCGGACCGGCACCATCCTCCACCCCGGCCGGCTGGGCGACGACCTCACGCTCAGCCAGGGCCGGGAGGCCGCCCGTGCCGCCGCGATCAACGCTCTGGGAGGCATCCGGCTCGCCCTGGGCTCCCTCGACAGGGTCACCTCCATGGTCCGTGCCCTCTGCTTCGTCGTGTGCACCGCCGACTTCGAGGACGTCCACCAGGTCGCCTCCGGCGCCACCGACCTCCTCATCGAGGTCTTCGGTCCCCGCGCAGGCGTGGCAGGCCGCGCCACGATCGGAGTGATGCAACTGGCCCGTCGGAACTGTTTCGAGCTGTGGCTCACAGCAGAGACCGACGACACGGATTGATCCTCCTGGGGAGGCTCACGGCGCACCTGGATCCCGGTGCTGCGCACTCTCAGCCCCGGGAGAGCCTCCCGGCCGGGCTCGCCGACGAGGTGCACGCCCTGCTCCCGCGTCTGGCCCTGGCCTACGCGCTCAGCGCCGCCATCTGCCCTACGGCGCCGGTCCCGGCTGGTACGACCTGCTTGCCGCGGCCGGCTGGGGCGACACGCCGGTCGGGGCCACCGCTCGGCGCTGCGCCGAGACGCCTCAGCAGGTGGGGACCTTCGATGCTGGGTATGGCGGTGGGCACGATGTGCGCGATGGCCTGCTCGTCCGTGGCGTTGCTGGCCCAGCCGGTCACCCAGCGCACCCGTCGCCGGCTGGTGGTCAGACTCTGGAGATGGTCCAGGACCTCGTGGCTGAAGGCCGCGCCGTCGATCCGCACCAGCAGTTTCGACCACAGCGGCAGCGGGAGCTGCCGAAACGCCGAGGCCAGGACGTTCTTGTGGTCGTCGACATCGTTCGGTGGCGCGTTGCCGGGCCGCAGCAGCATGGCGACGCACTCACGGGTGTTGGCCACCCCCGCCCCCAGCGGCATGTGACCGAAGCTGCCCTTGAAGGTGCCCGCCGCGCCTTCCTTGCGGCTGGTGCAGGTCACGATGGCCGCATCCAGGTCCAGGACGTACCAGCCGGTCAGCTCCCGGCCGCACACCCGGATCCAGGGGAAACCGCCGGGCCGCAGGGCGAGCAGCGTCCACACCACGCGGCGTATCGCGGCACGGGCGCGTTCCACCCTGGCTGCGACCGGGGTGTCGATCGCGGCCAGGGCGCGGCGCAGGGTGCTGTCCGAAACCGGCCGCTCGAACACCGCACGCCAGTGGTACTGGAGTTGCTCGGCCTGAAGGACGTTCGTCGCGCCGCGCACGATCGCACAGGCCAGCTGGACCAGCGCCATGCCCCGGTCCCGCCGGCCCGGCGCCCTTCGGCAACGCCGCACTCAGCGCGGCGGCCAAGCCGGTGCGGCCGGCGACCTTCCGCAGCAGCACCACGCCCGCGTGGCCGATCAGGTTCTTGCCGTCGGCCCGCACGGCAAGCCGGTGATCCCATTCGGTAACCTGCACCTGTTGGGTGGCTCTTCTCCGCGACGTTCTTGATCTCAGCAGTCAGATCATCGCAGGTGGGAGGCACCCTTCTCCTGTCGGGACGTCAGATCACTTTCATAGCTGAATACATGAGGTTGACGCTGCACGTGTTCATGGATGACGGGGCGGGGCCCTCGCGCCGCCGACGCCTTCAGTGATCTCCTCGCCAAGGCGTACATCCTCGACGACGACGGCCTTGACGCTGGACCACGGTGTCACTGGGCGGGGCAGTTCGCGGCGTACATTCCGACGGGATCGGCCGGCGGGGGAGTGAGGCAGCTCCGGGGGCTCCGACGGCGACGGCCCGTCGTCCGGCTCCCGGGGGACCGAAGCGCCCTGTGGTCAGGGCATCGGCATCCGTGCGCTGTGCACCTACAGTCTGGGGCGTCGGTTCGCAGCCGCAGTGGGTTGAGCGCGGTGCCTGCCCGGCACCGGCTGCCGCCTTGCGAGCCCGGCCTGCCAGGCCTGTCAGTCCTACGCGGTGTGCGGCTGTCGGGGCGGCAACGGTGACCGTGAGAAACGATCTTCAGTCTAGGGTGTGATACAGCCCCTGACCTGTGTTGATCCTGTGCCTGATAATTCTGGGTGTGGGTATTGCCACACAGTGGGTGGCTGGTGGTCCCGCTAGGGTCTGTCCACTGCCTACAAATTCTCCGGAGGAGCCATGGCGTTCGGCTGGATCGACGAACAGGCGGAACTGCGCCGCCGCGCCGGACTGGTACGGACCCTGCGCCCC
Organism: Streptomyces sp. NPDC048254; assembly: GCF_043201895.1. Classification (NCBI taxonomy): domain Bacteria; kingdom Bacillati; phylum Actinomycetota; class Actinomycetes; order Kitasatosporales; family Streptomycetaceae; genus Streptomyces; species Streptomyces sp. NPDC048254. The sequence goes on along the minus strand of NZ_JBICZJ010000032.1, from coordinate 34,930 downwards.
CGTCCCGCCGACTCGCCGCTGCTGGATCTGGCGAGCAACGACTATCTGGGCCTCGCCCACCACCCGGAGGTCGCCGAGGGCGCGGCCGGGGCGGCCCGGACCTGGGGCGGCGGCTCCACCGGCTCCCGGCTGGTCACCGGCACCACCGAACTCCACACCGAGCTGGAGCGCGAGCTGGCCGAATTCTGCGGGTTCGAGGCGGCCCTGGTCTTCTCCTCCGGCTACGCCGCCAACCTCGCCGCCGTCACCACCCTCGGCCCGCACGGCTCCCTGATCGTCTCCGACGCCCTCAACCACGCCTCCCTGATCGACGGCTGCCGGCTGGCCCGGGGCGCCACCCAGGTCGTCGGACACGCCGACCCGGACGCCGTGCGCAAGGCGCTCGGCACCCATGAGGGACCCGCGGTCCTCGTCTCCGACACGGTGTTCTCGGTGGACGGCGACGCGGCACCGCTGGCCGCCCTGGCCGCGGCCTGCCGGGAGCGCGGCGCCGGGCTGCTCGTGGACGACGCCCACGGGCTCGGGGTCCTCGGGGACGGCGGGCGGGGCGCGCCGCAGGCGGCCGGGCTGTCCGGCGCCGAGGACGTGGTGGTCACGGCGACCCTGTCCAAGTCGCTGGGCAGCCAGGGCGGGGCCGTGCTCGGCCCGGCCCGGGTGATCGACCATCTGGTGAACGCGGCCCGGACCTTCATCTTCGACACCGGCCTGGCCCCCGCCGCGGCGGGCGCGGCCCTGGCGGCGCTACGGCTGCTGCGCCGTGAGCCCGAACGTGCGGTGCGGGCCCGTGAGGTGGCCGCGGAGCTGCACGCACGGCTGACCGCCGCGGGTCTGGAAGCGGTGCGTCCGGACGCCGCGGTGGTCTCCGTGCGGGCCCCGTCCCCGGAGGGGGCCGTGCGCTGGGCGGCCGACTGCCGTACGGCAGGCCTGGCCGTGGGCTGTTTCCGTCCGCCGTCCGTGCCGGACGGCATCTCACGGCTCAGGCTGACCGCCCGGGCGGACCTCTCCGGGGCCGAGATCGAACGCGCTGTACAGGTGATCGGTGAGACACGACCATGAGTCGGCGTGACACGGCCGGGTCCTGACCGAATGCGGATACGGAGTCGGTTACGGGCTGATCAGCCGGTGAGCGCCGACACGAAACCCACCCAGCTCTCGGGGGAGAAGAGCAGCGCGGGTCCGGCCGGATCCTTGGAGTCGCGCACGGCGAGCAGTCCGGTCAGCCGACCGGAGCGCGGCCGTGCCGTCTCCACGCAGTTGTTCGCTCCGGTGCTGTAGCTGCTGCGCAGCCACCGCAGTCCGTGCAGATCAGCACTTGAAGGTACGTTCCGAGGCAGTGCAGTCATGGTGCCTCCTTACGCGCCGTCACCTATCCCGGCGATGTAATCCAACGAGTCCTCGGGCGAAAGGGCGTGGACCTGAAGGGCGTTGAAGGCCTCCGCGTAGGCCTGGAGGTCTTCTTTCCGTTCGAGGTAGAGGCTACTCGTCAACTGGTCGAGAACAACCACATCCAGATCAGAAGTGCTCGGAAATAAGAAGATTACGAAAGGCCCGGTGATGCCGATATGGGCCCCGGCCGAGAACGGCAGCACCTGGAGCCGTACCTGGGGCAGCCGGGCCGCCTCCACCAGCCGCTCCAGCTGTCGGGCCATCACGCCGGGGCCGCCGACCTCCCGGCGCAGCACCGCCTCGTCAAGCACCGCGCTGAGCTCCAGCGGCGGATGGTTGCGCAGGACGTCCTGCCTGGCCAGACGCACTTTCACGAGGGCGTCCAGGGCCTCCTCGTCGAGCCCGTCGACGGCCGCCCGGGTCACGGCACGCGCGTACTCGGGGGTCTGCAGCAGCCCCGGTACGACCGAGGTCTCCAGCGTGCGCATCGCGCTGGCCTGCGACTCCAGACTGATGAAATCCCGGTAGGTGGGCGGCAGTACCCCACGATAGGCGTGCCACCAGTGGTGCCGCCCGGCGGTGTCCTCCGACCCCGCCAACACCAGCAGCAACTCGCGCAGTTGCCCCTCGATCACGCCGTAGGCGTCGAGGAGTAACCGCACATCGGCCGGTTTCACACCGCTGGCACCGGTCTCGATCCGGCTCACTTTCGACTGATGCCAGCCCACCAGACGGGCGGCCTCACCGCTCGTGAGGCCGGCGCCGGTGCGCAGTGTGCGCAGTTCGGCGCCCAGTTTCCGGCGGCGTACCGCGGGACCGTTCTGCATGGGCTACTCCTTACTCCTTCCGGGCCGCCCAAATACGCTCTGAGGTCGCAGAGTTCACCGCATCGAGCGACAGATATATGCATATCTTGGTGGATCGCTCCCCTGACCGCCCTGGTAATGGCAGTCTGACGAAGAAGCACCAGTCCGGGACCGTACTCGAACCATCCGCACCGTGTCGGGCTCCGGTCCCGTGGGAAAGGGACGACGTCGCCATGGCAGACCACCTGGAAGCATCCATCACTCTGCCGAGCGATCCCGCCTCGGTCTCCGCGGCCCGCTCCTATGTGCTGGGCATCCTCGCGGAATGGGGGCTGCCACCGGAGACGGAGACCGCGGACACCATCCGCCTCATCGTCTCCGAACTCGCCACCAACGCGGTGCAGCACACCTTCGGGCAGTCACCCACCTTCACGGTGGGACTCGTCCTCGACCGTGACGAACAGCTGCGCATCGGCGTCACGGACAGCCATCCGCGCTTCCCCAAGAGACTCCCGGCCGCGGTCCAGCAGGACAACGGGCGCGGCATGGTCATCATCCGCTGGCTCACCGCGGAGTGCGGCGGCAAGCTCCGGGTGCGCCCCACCCGGGAGGGCGGCAAGACCGTCTTCATCCAACTGCCCTGGGCAGTCCCGGCCGGCACGGTCACCGCCGCCGGCCAGCAGGAACCGTAGCCCCGAGTTCCCGCCGGCCGGCCGCTGGGTGGGTCAGCTGACCCGGCCGTACCAGACGCTCCGCGTCCAGATCTTCTGGAGCTTCACCACGTCCCCGGTCTTCGGGGCGTGCCAGATCTTTCCCTTCCCGGCGTAGATGCCGACGTGGTACACGCTGGAACCCGAGTGGAAGAAGACCAGGTCCCCGGCCTTGCGGTTGCCGGCCGAGATGTGACGGGTCTTGTTGTACTGCTGGGCCGCCGTACGCGGGAGCTTCTTGCCCGCCTTCTTGAACGAGTACAGCGTGAGCCCGGAGCAGTCGAACCGGTTCGGCCCGGTGGCACCCCACCTGTAGGGCGAGCCCTTCTTCGAGGCCGCGACCTGGAGTGCTTTCGTCCCCATCGTGGCGGCCGAGGCGTCGGAGGCGACACCCGGGATCACGATGGAGCCGCCCACGGCGGCGATGGTGAGCGCCGAGGCCGTGCCGGCCCGCGCCATCAGCGACGGGACACGATTGAGCGCAGTCATGCGCAACCCTTCGTCAGCCGCCTGTGAAGGATGACCTGTCGGATTCGGGCTGGCGAAGTTGCCCGGCCGCGTTGTCACGGCTTCACCCCAAGGGCTGCGCGGCCCGGTCATGGTGCGACCGTGCCGGCGACCCGTCGTGCTTGGGTCCTCCACTCCTGCCGATCCACTTCCGTCGACCGGGCATCCGTGCGGCGGCAGGACTCGGCGTCCGCCCGGATCGCCTCGCCGTTGTGGCGGGGGCTTGTCGTCAGACAGGGATCTTCACTCACGCCTGTCCGAAAATCCCAACGGAACCGGAGATTTGTGGGGTTACTCACCACCCACCCGTTCGGGTGGACAGCGCTGTGTTCGATTAGTCGTCAACTGCCCGACGTAGCCCCGGACCTGCGCCGAAGCCCTCCGCGGGTAGCTTTGAGCACGCACCTTGAGCGGCCCCGGCGGTCAGGTAAAACCACGCCATCCTCCGCCGAACGGCGGTAACTCCTTTGGGTCGTTTCAACTCCGGCCCGGCCGACCGGTGGACGCGTCGCTGCGGACTTCGCCGGGCGTCACCGTACGCAGTCGGGCGGGAGTGCGACGCGCGCGGTCCGGCGCTCACCGTCGAGCACCCGCAACGCCCGTGCCAGCGTGTCCCCGTGAAGCTCCGTCTCGCCCCGTCGATGCATCAGGGCGAGTGCGTCACGCAGCTCGGACGCGGCGCGCACCAGCGCCTGCGCGGCGCGCAGTCCACGATAGGTGTCCTCGTTCTGCGCCGGGTTGATACGGCCCAGCAGGTCGACCACGTCCAGATAACGGTCGATCAACTCGCCCTCGGCGCGGGTCAGCGCGGGCAGCGGAGGCAGCTCCGGTGGCAGCATCGGCCGCTCACCCCGCGTCCGGCAGGCCGAGCGAGGTCCTGCGGCTGGGTACGATCCGGTCCACCAGGCCGTACGCCAGTGCCGCCGGCGCGTCCAGCATCAGATCCCGCTCCAGGTCCTGGTTGACCTGGGCCGGTGTCCGCCCGGTGTGCCGGACGAGCAGCTCCTCGAGCAGTGCGCGGATCCGGTCCAACTCCGCCGCCTGGATGGCCAGATCACTCGGCTGGCCCTGTACCGGCTGCGGCAGCGACGGCTGCTGGAGCACGATGCGCGCACCCGGCAGCACGGACCGCTTGCCCGGCGTGCCCGCCGCGAGCAGCACCGCGGCCGACGCCCCGGCCTGCCCCAGGCAGATCGTCTCCACGTCGCAGGTGACGTACTGGACGGTGTCGTAGATCGCGGCCATCGCGCTGAACGAGCCGCCCGGCGAGTTGATGTACAGCGAGATGTCCCGCTCCGGAGCCGCGTGCTCCAGGTACATGAACTGCGCCATCACGTCGTTGGCCGAGATCTCGTCGACGGGCGCGCCGAGGAAGACGATCCGCTCCTCCAGCAGCTTCGAGTACGGATCCAGGGTGCGCGTCCCGCTGCTGGTGCGTTCGGTGAACTCGGGCAGGACATAGCGGGCGGACGGTCGGGTCATGGCGTTACCCCTCCTCGCGGCTGAGCTGTCTCAGCGGCCGGACTCTCCGTAAGAAACGTACAGGACGTACAGAACCTTGGGAGGGTGTCGCGAGGGGATTCCGCTGAGGCCGAACAAGATGTGATGTCCGAGGTGCCCCGTAAGCTGGGGGCATGGCCTACGAGATTCCGGTGACGCAAGCCAGGGCTGAGCTCGCCGAACTGATCAACCGGGTGGTGTACGGCGGTGAGCGTGTCGTCGTGACGCGGCACGGCAAGCCTCTGGTCGCCCTCGTCTCCGCCGCCGACCTCGAACGCCTCGAAGAGCTCTCGGAATCCGCCGAGGACCAGGTGGTCAGCGCGGTCTCCACGGTCCGCGAGAGCGCCGCCGTACGCCCGGAGCGCGGCCGCTTCGGCATCGCGGCCGAACACCGGGGCGCCGCGGGCTCCTAGCCCCCGATAGGACATCGGCCCTCCCCCGGAAGCGTCCGGGGGAGGGCCGGCGAGTGTGCCGGCGGTGCCCGGTGACGGGGCTTTCACCCGTACGGGCGCGGACTCGCCGGCGAGAGGCGGCACGATCCGTTCGTCGCGGCCGCCGACCGTCGTGAAGGTCACCGTCCCGGTCCTTCGCGCGGGTCGGTCGGGTCGAGTGCCGAGGCCCGCTCGATCGCGCGCCCCTGAGTGAGCGGCGGGGCGGCGAACGCCGGTGCTGGTGGTGCGCGCCGTGCGCCGGGACTCGCCTCATGCACCGGTCATCAGATGATCAAGGTCCGGTTAACGTCGTCGAAACGACGGCAAACTAGCCTGCCGATCCACGCCACCAGGGGTTTTCGTATCCGGATCGGGTTCCTGAGCCCGGTCTGTCGCGGTGGCTGCGGCAACCGGACCCCGCACGGTCCGGAGCGAGGACTGTGAGGTGGGACGTGCAACTGACCCCGCACGAGCAAGAGAGGCTGCTGATCCATGTGGCGGCCGACGTGGCCGAGAAGCGCCGGGCCCGCGGGCTGAAGCTGAACCACCCCGAAGCGGTCGCCCTCATCACGTCGCACATCCTCGAAGGCGCCCGTGACGGCCGTACCGTCGCCGAACTCATGGCCTCCGGACGCAAGCTCCTCACCAGGGACGACGTCATGGAGGGCATCCCCGAGATGATCCACGACGTCCAGGTCGAGGCGACCTTCCCGGACGGCACCAAGCTCGTCACCGTCCACGACCCGATCGTCTGAGGGGGCCGCCGATGATTCCCGGAGAGATCCTCTTCGCCGACGAGCCCATCGTGTACAACGAGGGCCGCGACATCACCCGGATGACCGTCCTCAACGCCGCCGACCGGCCCGTCCAGGTCGGCTCCCACTACCACTTCGCCGAGGCCAACCCCGGACTGGAGTTCGACCGGGGTGCCGCGCGCGGAAAGCGGCTGAACGTCGCCGCCGGCACCGCCGTCCGCTTCGAGCCCGGCATCCCCGTCGACGTCGAACTCGTCCCCCTCGCCGGGGCCCGTGTCGTACCCGGGCTGCGCGGGGAGACCGGAGGTGCCCTCGATGCCTGAGATCTCCCGCGCCGCCTACGCGGACCTGTTCGGACCAACGACCGGTGACCGGATCCGGCTCGCCGACACCGACCTGATCGTGGAGATCGAGGAGGACCGTTCCGGCGGGCCCGGGCTCGCCGGTGACGAGGCCGTCTTCGGCGGCGGCAAGGTCATCCGCGAGTCCATGGGCCAGTCGCGCGCTACGCGCGCAGAAGGCACCCCCGACACGATCGTCACCGGCGCGGTGATCATCGACCACTGGGGCATCGTCAAGGCCGACGTCGGCATCCGCGACGGCCGGATCACCGGCATCGGCAAGGCGGGCAATCCCGACACCATGGACGGGGTCCACCCGGACCTGGTGATCGGCCCCGAGACCGAGGTCATCGCCGGCAACGGGCGCATCCTGACCGCCGGCGGCGTCGACGCACACGTCCACTTCATCTGCCCTCAGATCGCCGACGAGGCGCTGGCGGCGGGGATCACCACGCTGGTGGGCGGTGGCACCGGACCGGCCGAGGGCTCCAAGGCCACCACCGTGACCCCGGGGCCGTGGCACCTCGCCCGGATGCTGGCGGCGATGGAGCAGTACCCGCTCAACATCGGGTTCCTCGGCAAGGGCAACACCGTCTCGCACGAGGCGATGCTCTCGCAGATCCGGGGCGGGGCACTGGGGCTGAAGCTGCACGAGGACTGGGGGTCCACCCCGGCGGTCATCGACGCGGCCCTCACCGTCGCGGACCGCACCGGCATCCAAGTGGCCATCCACACGGACACGTTGAACGAGGCCGGGTTCGTCGGTGACACCCTCGCGGCGATCGGCGGGCGCGGGATCCACGCGTACCACACCGAGGGCGCGGGCGGCGGGCACGCGCCGGACATCATGACGGTCGTCTCCGAGCCGCACGTACTGCCGAGTTCGACGAATCCGACGCGGCCGTACACCGTGAACACCGCCGAGGAACACCTCGACATGCTGATGGTGTGCCACCACCTGAACCCGGCGGTGCCGGAGGACCTGGCCTTCGCCGAATCACGGATCCGGCCGTCGACCATCGGGGCCGAGGACGTCCTTCACGATCTCGGTGCGATCTCCATCATCTCGTCCGACGCGCAGGCCATGGGGCGGGTCGGCGAGGTGATCCTGCGGACCTGGCAGACCGCGCACGTGATGAAGCGGAGGCGCGGCGCGCTGCCGGGCGACGGACGGGCCGACAACCACCGGGTACGGCGCTATGTCGCCAAGTACACGATCAACCCGGCGCTCGCCCAGGGGCTCGCCCGTGAGATCGGGTCCGTCGAGAGCGGCAAGCTCGCCGACCTCGTGCTGTGGGAGCCCGCGTTCTTCGGGGTCAAGCCGCACCTCGTCCTCAAGGGCGGCCAGATCGCCTATGCGCAGATGGGCGACGCCAACGCGTCGATCCCGACGCCCCAGCCGATTCTGCCGCGCCCCATGTACGGGGCGATCGGACGGGCGCCGGCCGCCAACTCCTTCAACTTCGTCGCCCCGCTCGCCGTCGAGGACGGGCTGCCGGAGCGGTTGCAGCTCGGGAAGCGGTTCGTCGCCATCGAGTCGACCCGTGCGGTGACCAAGGCGGACATGCGGGAGAACGACGCGCGTCCGAGGGTGCGGGTCGACCCCGACAGCTTCGCCGTGTACATCGACGGAGAGCTGGTCGAGGCGGCACCGGCCGCCGAACTGCCCATGGCCCAGCGCTACTTCCTGTTCTGAGAGCAGGGGTTCCTGATGTCTCGGGCAGCGTTGCTGGTACTGGCCGACGGCCGTTTTCCCGCCGGAGGGCACGCGCACTCCGGCGGGGCGGAGGCCGCCGTCAAGGCCGGGCGGATCACCGGAGCGGCGACCCTGGAGGAGTTCTGCCGGGGGCGGTTGCACACGGCCGGGCTGGTGGCGGGCGCGCTCGCCGCGGCCGCGGTACTCGGTGTGGAGGTAAAGGAGTTGGACGCGGCGGCCGACGCGCGGACGCCGTCGCCCGCGCTGCGGGGGGTCGCTCGCAGGCTCGGGCGGCAGCTGCTGCGGGCCGCGCGGGCGACCTGGCCGGGTACCGAACTCGACGCCCTGGCAAGGGAGTTCCCCAAGGGGGCCCATCAGCCGGTGGTGTTGGGGATGGTGGCCAGGGCCGCGGGGCTCTCGGCCGAGGACGCGGCCTACTGCGCGGCGTACGAGTGCGTGAGCGGGCCGGCCACGGCGGTGGTGCGATTGCTGAGTCTGGACCCGTTCGAGGCGACGAGGGCGCTGGCCCGGCTGGCGCCCGAGGTGGACCGGGTGGTGGACCGGGCGGTGGAGGCGGCGCGGCGGGCGGCCGCGGGGGGTGGGGCGGACGAACTGCCCGCCGGGTCGGCGCCGTTGCTGGAGATCGGGGCGGAGTGGCATGCGGGGTGGGCGGTGCGGTTGTTCGCTTCGTAGGGCTGGAAGTCGCAGAACAGGCCGTTCAGAAGGCCACGCATTCACAGGGAGCCGCACATGCATCTCGACCACGATCACCACCACGGCCCCGCCGCCGTCAGCGCCGACGCCCGTCGTCCCGACGGGTCCCGGCGTGCCCTGCGCATAGGGCTCGGCGGGCCCGTCGGGTCCGGCAAGACCGCTACCGTCGCCGCCCTCTGCCGGGCCCTGCGCGACGAGTTGTCCCTCGCCGTCGTCACCAATGACATCTACACGCGTGAGGACGCCGAGTTCCTGCTGCGGGAGGCGGTGCTGCCGCCCGAGCGGATCACCGCCGTCGAGACGGGTGCCTGTCCGCACACCGCGATCCGGGACGACATCTCGGCCAACCTCGAAGCCGTGGAGGATCTGGAGGACGAGGTCGGGCCGCTGGATCTGATCCTCGTCGAGTCGGGCGGCGACAACCTCACGGCCACCTTCTCGAAGGGGCTCGTGGACGCGCAGATCTTCGTGATCGACGTGGCCGGAGGCGATGACATTCCGCGCAAGGGCGGTCCCGGTGTCACCACGGCCGACCTGCTCATCGTCAACAAGACCGACCTGGCCCCCCACGTGGGGTCGGACCTCGCGCGGATGGCCGCCGACGCGAAGGCGCAGCGGGCCGAACTGCCCGTCGTCTTCCAGTCGTTGCGCAGCGAGCCCGGGGTCGGGGACGTCGCCCGGTGGGTGCGGGAGCGGCTCACCGCATGGACGGCATGACCGCCACCGGGGTACGCGCGCAGGCACGGATCGTCGCCCGGGGCGACGGGCGGGGCGGTACCTCGCTTCCCGTGCTGGAGGGGGAGGGGCCGCTCGCGCTGCGGCGTACCCGGGGGAGCGGGGCCGAGGCCCGGGTGATGATCGTCGGGGCGATGAGCGGGCCGCTCGGCGGGGACCGGTTCGGGATCGAGGCCCGGGCGGAGGAGGCGGCCCGGCTGTCCGTCGGATCTGCCGCGGCGACCATCGCGCTGCCGGGGCAGCTGAAGGGCGAGGCCCGGTACGACGTGCGGCTCGATGTCGCCGACGGCGCCGAACTGCGCTGGCTGCCCGAGCAGTTGATCTCGGCCAAGGCGAGCGATCTGTACGTCTCCACCCGCGTCGACGTCGGGGCGGGCGGCCGGCTGGTGTTGCGGGAGGAGCAGGTGCTCGGGCGGGCGGGGGAGGAGCCCGGGCGGCTCACCAGTCGGCTCACGGTGCGCGTGGCCGGCAAGGCGCTCCTCGACCAGGAGCTGGCCTGCGGGCCCGGGGCGCCCGGCGGCTGGGACGGGCCCGCTGTGCTGGCGGGGCATCGCGCGGTGGGGCAACTCGTCGTCGTACGGCCGGAGTTCGCGGCGCGTCCGGTGGCGGCGCGGATGCTGGGGGAGGGCGCGGCGCTCACCCCGCTCGCCGGGCCCGCCGCACTGGTGACTGCGCTGGCCGGCGATGCTCTGCGGCTTCGGCGGGTGCTGGACGAGGCGTTGGGCCACCTCGGCGGCTGATCCGCTCAGCGGGACGTGATCGTCCGGTTATCGGATTGGTAAAGACGGCTGCCGCACCCTGTTCTCAGGAGGCTCACAGCCGGAAGGATCTCCCCTGACTATTCGTAACCAAGTACGGGGAGGGGCCCACTTGAGGGACAACTTCAGATCGAGGAGCCGGGGACTGGCGTTCGGTACGGCCGGGGCGCTCGTCACCGCGAGCCTGATCACCGGTGCGCTCGCGGCCCCCGCGTCCGGCGCCGAGGCCCGGCACGGCCAGGACCGCGAGCAGCAGGGCGCGGCCGTCGCCGCCGCGCGTGCCGCCAAGGCGGGGATCGACTGGGCGGACTGCCCCGCCGACTGGGCCCTGACGAAGCCTGTCCAGTGCGGCTGGGTCAGCGTGCCGCTCGACTACGCGAAGCCCTACGGCAAGCAGATCAAGCTGGCCGTCGACCGAATAGGCAGCACGGGGACGAAGGCGGAGCGCCAGGGCGCGCTCGTCTACAACCCCGGCGGCCCGGGCGGCTCGGGAATGCGCTTCCCGCTCCGGGTCACCACCAAGAACCCCCTGTGGGTCAACACCTCGAAGGCGTACGACTTCGTGGGCTTCGACCCGCGCGGTGTCGGCCACTCGGCACCCATCTCCTGCGAGGACCCGCAGGAGTTCGTGAAGGCCCCCAAGGCCGACCCGGTGCCGGACACCGAGGCGGACAAGACCGCGCAGCGCAAGCTCGCCAAGGAGTACGCGAAGGGCTGTGCCGAGCGCACCGGCCGGCCGATGCTCCGGCAGATGACCACCGCCAACACCGCCCGCGACCTGGACGTCATCCGGGCCGCGCTCGGCGAGAAGAAGCTCAACTACCTCGGTGTCTCCTACGGCACCTACCTCGGTGCCGTGTACGGGACGCTGTTCCCGGGGCACGTCCGCCGGATGATCGTCGACAGCGTCGTCAACCCGTCGCGCGAGAACATCTGGTACGAGGCCAACCTGGGCCAGGACGTGGCCTTCGAGGGCCGCTGGAAGGACTGGGAGGACTGGGTCGCCGCACACGACTCCGCCTTCCACCTGGGGACCACGCGGGACGCCGTCCAGGCCAAGTGGCTCCAGTTGCGCGCCACCGCCAAGGCGAACCCGATCGGCGGGGTCGTCGGACCGGCCGAGCTGATCTCCTTCTTCCAGAGTGCGCCGTACTACGACTCCTCGTGGGTCCCGGTCGCCACGGTGTTCAGCAAGTACTTCGCGGGTGACACCCAGGCGCTGGTCGACGCGGCCGCCCCGGACCTGACCGACACCGCCGGCAACATCAGCTCGGAGAACGGCAACGCCGTCTACACCGCGGTCGAGTGCACCGACGCCAAGTGGCCCACCAGCTGGAAGAAGTGGGACCGCGACAACACCGAGCTCAACAAGCAGTACCCCTTCATGACCTGGGCCAACGCATGGATGAACCTGCCGTGCGCCACCTGGCCGGTCAAGCAGCAGACCTCGGTGGAGGTCACCACCCACAAGGGCCTGCCGCCGGTGCTGATCGTGCAGTCCACGCGTGACGCCGCCACCCCCTACCCGGGCGCCGTCGACCTGCACAAGCGCTTCAAGGGCTCGCGTCTCATCACCGAGCAGGGCGCCGGCTCGCACGGTGTGACCGGCCTGGTCAACCCGTGCATCAACAGCCGTGTCGACACCTACCTGCTCACCGGGAAGCTGGACGGCGCGGACGTCACCTGCACGCCGCACGCGACACCGCAGCCGTAATCCCTCCGGAACGGCGACGAGGGGCGGCGGGAACACTCCCGCCGCCCCTCGGCCGTACGACGTCAGCTCAACGGCGCCCGCGGGAACTTGCGCTCCCGTGCGCCCTTCGCCGCCGCCTGCCCGGCCTTGACGACGGCCGCGTACTCGTCGACGTACTCCTGCTCGGAGAGGGTCAGGATGGCGTACATGATCTCGTCGGTGATCGCGCGCAGGACCGCCTTCTCGTTCTCCATGCCTGCGTAGCGGGAGAATTCGAGGGGCTTGCCGAAGCGGATCACGACGGGGTGGATGTTCGGGATGACCTTGCCGGGTGGCTGCGCCTCGAAGGTGCCGATCATCGCGCAGGGGATCACCGGGACACCGGCCCGCAGCGCCATCACGGCCACGCCGACCTTGCCCTTGTAGAGCCGGCCGTCGTGCGAGCGTGTGCCCTCCGGATAGATGCCGAGCAACTCGCCCCTGCTCAGCACCCCGAGCCCCTCCCGGATCGCGGCCTGACCGGCCTCCTTGCCCGAGCGGTCCACCGGGATCTGCCCGGCGCTGCGGAAGAAGAACGCGGTCAGCCGGCCCCGCACGCCCGGACCCGTGAAGTACTCGGCCTTGGCGAGGAAGGTGATCCGCCGCTTGAGGACGGCCGGCATCAGGAAGTGGTCGGCGAAGGAGAGATGGTTGCCGGCGACGATGGCCGGGCCCGAAGCGGGCACATGTTCCAGACCGTCGATCCGGGGCCGGAACACCAGCCGTAGCAGCGGCCCCAGAAGTACGTACTTGAGCAGGTAGTAGAACATGGCTCGCCCCTCACTTTGCCAGCTCCCCTGCGAGCTGGTGTTATCCCAGGTCAGTACTGCTTTCGCGGCGGTTGGCCCAGGTGCGCCCGTGGCCGTCCGCCGCCATGTTCGGTCGGCCCCGTGCTGACCCTTTGCTGACTTGCTTGACGGTTCGCCAGTTATATCGTCGGTGCGGCGCTGTTCGACAGTTTGCCGCTTCGCGGGCTTCGGTGCGTACAGGTCGGCTCAGCGCCCTGGGGCACGGTGCGCCGGAGTGGGCTGAAAGGTCCTGACGGGGGTACCCGGCTCTCCGTGGCACCGATGGGTGCCGACTCTCGTAAGGAAAGGGAAACTCGTGTATATAGGCCTGGGTACCGTCGTCCTCATTATCGTCGTCGTCGCTGTCGTCATGATGCTGCGCGGCCGATGACTCGTGCCCTTGTGCCTTACCGGGGCTCGGCAACGCCCGCGGGGCGCCCACAGAAAGACCGGGCGGACTTCCTCGTTGTTCGCGCGGACAAGCACGCCGGTGACCCCGGCTACCACGAGCAGGCCGGACGTCGAGGTCGGCATCGACTCCGGCCATCGGGGTACCCGTCTTTGACGCTGAAAGGGACGCCCCCGACCGTCGCCACGAGACGGGCCGTGTGCCGGCACCGTGAGCGGGCGGGTCTGATCATCCCCGTTCCGTCCTATGCAAGGAGAGTGAGCCTGATGGCCACCGTGTCTCTCGCCGGAGCGTCCAAGGAGGACGCTGCCGCCGTCTTCGGCGTCCTGCGGACCGCGTTCCCGACCGACCGTTCCTCCGACGACGTGCCCGAGGACCAGCCGGGCGGCCACTCCGTTGTATGGACCGCGGAGTTCGAGCCGACGCAGGAGTGGATCCCGACCGATCCGATCCCTCTGGAGGGCTCGGTCTCCGCGACGTTGCAGGGCGGCTACGTCGCCGTGGATCAGCTTCGTGCAGCCTTGGGTGTCGCGTTCGCCGTGGACGAGCGGGGCACGGCGTCGGGCGACCAGGAGCAGGAGGTCGACCTGCGGCTCACGACGAAGCGGTGACGGGACGGAAGACCGTTCTTGACCTGTGAGAGGGCGACGACACCCCGATGAGCGTCCGTGAACTTGTCGGTGCGGTCGCCCCACTCGCCGCAGAAGAGCAAGGGAAGAGCAAGGAGCGGGATCCCCGAAATGGGATCCCGCTCAGCAGCTGCCTTGTCAGTGCTTGAAAACGTCCTTCGTCTTCTCCTTGGCCTGACGGGCCGCACCCTTCGATTTCTTGGCCTGGCCTTCGGCTGCCATCCGCTCGTTGCCCACGGTACGGCCGACCGTCTCCTTGGCCTTTCCCGTCGTCTCTTCCATCTTGCCTTTCGCCTTTTGCCCTCCGGCCATTTCGTTCACTCTCCTAGGCCCGTGGGAAAATCCTGCACCTATCCCGAGTACCCCGTACGGGGCAGTAAAATCCCGGTGGGCGCCGCGCCGTACTCTGATCCGGCCCGGGTGAGATGCGAGGGCATGCGAGTGCGCGCACCATGGCCGTGACACCGCATGGCGGATGAAGACGGCAGCCGTCCCCGAGTGCTCCCGCCCTGTGCGGGCGTCGGTGCGAACACGGGCAGGCGCTGCCGGTGCCGCGTGACGCGGCTGTGTGAGACATCGTCCGTTCCCGCAGAAAGGGCTCCTCCGTGGCCGTCCACCATCGGCTGATCCGGCGTCCCCCGAACGCGGTATGGGCGGTGCTGGCCGATCCGACGTGTCACGAGGAGTGGGTGGTGGGGCCCACCAGCTCCGTGCCACTCGACCAGACCTGGCCTGCTGTCGGATCCAGGCTCCGCTGCACCGTGCGGCTGGGTCCCTGGTCGGGCGACGGGGTGACGACGGTCCGCCATCCGGAGTCCGGAAGCGAGCTGGAACTGGAAGCCTCGTTCAAGCCGCTGGGCACGGCGAGGATCTTCCTCCAGCTCAGGCCGTGGGGCGAGGAGGAAACCCTCGTCATCTGCGACGAACACCCCCTGCGCGGCCTGGGAGGCACCCTGCACAGCAGTGCGAGTGAAGCGCTGTTGCTGCTGCGGCACCGGGGCATGCTGGCCCCTCTCGCCAGGCTCGTGGAACGGGATCCTGCCGAGCAGTGTCACGCCGGGGCCGGTCATGCCTGACGCGGTGGTGATCGGCGCCGGTCCCAACGGGCTGGTGGCGGCCAATCTGCTGGCCGATGCCGGGTGGAGCGTGGAAGTCCTGGAGGCGCAGCAGGAGCCCGGCGGCGCCGTGCGCAGCGATCGCGGTGTCCACCCCGACTACGTCTCCGATCTTTTCAGCGCCTTCTACCCGCTGGCCGCCGTGTCCCCGGTCCTCGCCCGCCTGGATCTCGCCGCGGAGGGACTGCGATGGAGCCACGCCCCCCGCGTGCTGGCCCACCCGCTCAGGGACGGGAGATGCGCCGTGCTGGAGCGCCGGGTGCAGGACACCGCAGCGGGGCTGGACACGTTCGCGTCGGGTGACGGCGATGCCTGGCGGGACATGTACGAGGCATGGAGCCGGGTCGGGCAGGACCTCGTACAGGCCATGTTCACGCCTTTCCCGCCGGTGCGCTCCGGGCTCCGTCTGGCGGCGAGGTTCCGGGCCGCGGGCGGACTGCGGCTGGCCCGGAACCTCGCCCTCCCGGTGCGCCGCCTGGGCGACGAGGAGTTCCGGGGCGAGGGGGGACGGCTCCTGCTGGCCGGGAACGCCCTGCACGCCGACCTGGCGCCCGAGGCGGTGGGCAGCGGCGGATTCGGCTGGCTGATGTCGATGCTCGGACAGAGCCACGGCTTCCCGGTCCCCGTCGGCGGGGCGGGCGCCCTGACCGCGGCGCTCGTGAGCCGGCTGCGGCGCCGCGGCGGCGTCCTGCGGTGCGGGGAGCGCGCCGTGTCCGTCGTCGTACGGGGCGGCAGGGCGGTGGGCGTCAGGACGGCCGGCGGCGACACCGTCGGCGCGCGCCGCGCCGTGCTCGCGGACACGTCGGCGCCGGCCCTGTACCGGGAGCTCGTGGGCGCGGAACACCTTCCCTCCCGCATCCTGCGGGACCTGGAACGCTTCCAGTGGGACTTCGCGACCTTCAAGGTCGACTGGGCGCTGACCGGCCCGGTGCCGTGGACGGCCCCGCAGGCCTCCGGCGCCGGAACGGTCCACCTGGCCGACGGCATGGACAGCCTGACCCGGTTCGCCTCGCAGATCGCCATGGGACAGGTCCCCGAGGAGCCGTTCGCCCTGTTCGGGCAGATGACCACGGCGGATCCCAGCCGCTCACCCGCCGGCACGGAGTCGGCGTGGGCCTACACCCATGTCCCGCAGCGGATCACCTCCGACGCCGGCCCCGACCGCATCACCGGCCGCTGGGACGCCCGCGAACAGGAAGCCATGGCGAACCGTGTCGAGGCCCAGGTGGAGCGGTTCGCGCCCGGCTTCCGCGCCCGGATCCTCGCCCGCCGGATCCTGGCCCCCAGCACCCTCCAGGCCATGAACGAGAACCTCCACAACGGCGCCATCAACAACGGCACCACCGCCCTGCACCAGCAGGCCGTCTTCCGCCCCGTCCCCGGCACCGGCCGACCCGAGACCCCCGTCAAGGGCCTCTACCTCGCCTCCGCGGCCGCCCACCCCGGCGGAGGAGTCCACGGAGCTCCCGGCGCGAACGCCGCCCGAGCAGCGCTACGGCCCTACGGACTGCACACCCTCCTCCACCGTGCCCAACGGATCTGAACCCCGCCGAGGGGTGAGCCGCGTCACCGCTTGTTCTCGTCGGCCTCCTCGTCGTACTCGCCCTCTGGCTCCTCTTCGTCGTACTCCTCGTCTTCCTCCTCTTCATCCCCTTCATCCTCTTCGTCCGCTTCCTCTTCTTCTTCGGGTGCCTCCCCGTCCTCTTCTTCGTCGTACTCCTCCTGGTCCTCGGCCTCCCCTGCCGCTTCCTCCTCTTCCAGTGCCTCCTCGTGGCTGCGGACCACCTCGCCGTCGCGGATCTCCCCCCGCCAGCCCTCGACTTCCTCGTCGGCGAACGTGACGTAACGCTGGAAGTTCTTGAAGTCCAGCCGCAGGCGGCGGCCTTGAGCACGCCACAGGTTGCCGGTCTTCTCGAAGAAGCCCGAGGGGTAGTACTCGACGACGAGCACGATGCGCGTCAGGTCGGGCGTGATTTCGTGGAAGCTGACACAGCCGTGGGTGGTGCCTTTCGCGCCCTCGGAGCTCCACACGATGCGTTCGTCCGGCACCTGCTCCTCGACCGATGCCTTCCAGCCGCGGGTCGACGGACCGACCTTCACCTTCCAGGTGCTGGCGACCTCGTCGTTCTTGGACACACTGCGTACGCCCTTGGTAAAGCCGCTGAACTCGTCGTACTGGCTCCAGTAGTTGTACGCCGTGCGGATCGGGACACCCACGTCGAGCACTTCGATGATGTTCATGACCTTGGTGCTGCCGGCCTTGCCACCACCCCCTCCGCCGAAGATGCTCTTGACCTTGCCCATCACGTTGTCCTTGAGCCCCTTGGCCTTCTGACCCGCGAATGCCTTCAGCGGGGAGTCGCCCTGGAGCATCCGACCGCCGACACCGGCGAGCATTCCCCCGCCCCCGCCCCCGCCCTCGGCCGAGTCGAGAAGGCGGTCGGTGACATCCCCCAACTTGTCCCCTGCCTTGTCGGCGAGATGTCCCACCTGAGCACCGAGGTAGTCGACGACCTGTTCGCGGAGCAGGTCCAGACCCGAACTCTCTTCGTGGTTGTTGTCACGCTCTTTGTCGGCCATGGCCTACCTCCGCCGCGCGGTGGTCTTCTTGGCAGCGGTCTTTCGCGCCGGGGCCGTCTTCCTGGCTGGGGCCTTTTTCTCGGCCGTCCTCTTCGCCGCGGTCTTCTTGGCAGTGGGCCTCTTCGCAGGGGCCTTCTTGGCGGGCGGCGGAGACTTCTTCGCGGTCTTCTTCGCCGGCGCCGCCTTCTTGGCGGGGGGCCGGTGCGCCGCGGTCTTCTTGGCAGGGGACGCCTTGCTTTCAGGAGGAGCCTTCTTGGCGGCCGCCTTACGGGGAGCGGGTTCGTCCGGGCGCTTCCTCGCGGTGGTTCCCGTTCGCCGCCGGCGACGCGGGGGCGGCTCTTCCTCGGCTTCTTCCTCGGCTTCTTCCTCTTCGGGCTCCTCCTCCTCCGGCTCTTCCTCCAGTTCGTCCTCCGGTTCTTCTTCCTCCGGCTCTTCCTCCTCCGGTTCCTCCTCTTCCTCTTCCTCTTCTTCTTGCTCCTCGTAACGCCCGTCGCCCTCCTCCGGCTCCTCCTCGTCCTCCTCGTACTCGTCTTCTTCCTCTTCCTCTTCGCCCTCGTCCTTTTCCTGGCCAATGCGTTGCGTCCGCTCGCGGAGCGAGTCGGCCAGGTCGGTGAGGCGCCGATCGGCGGCGGCTGCCAAGGCTTTGCGGCCGGCGTCCAGCAGTTCGCCGCGCACCTGCTCGTTCAGCTCGCCGACCGCCGGCACATCACCGATCTTGCGGAGTCCGGTCGTCACCAGCTGCTGAGGGTCGAGCCCAAAGCGGCGGCCGGCGAGGTAAGTTGCCATGGCGAAGGCAAGGCGCGCTTTCTTCGTGCGTCCGAGCACATAGCCCGCTGCGACGGCGGCGGCGAGGCCGACTTTGGTCGTTTCGTTCATGAGTCGGTTCCCTTCACAAAGGGCAGGTGAAGACGCCCACGTCCGGACCAACGCCCCGGTCCCGAAACCGCGATGGAGACAGAAAGCGGATCGCACGCGCACCGTGCCTCACTGCCCGCTGTGTCGCAGACACACCATGCAACCCCCGGGCAGGGTCCCCGCGAAGTCATCCACGCAAGGGCGACATGTGTCTCTATATGATGAAATTATAGGGTTCAGGGATGGAATATGGCGCCCGCTCCGACCACCGGAGAGATCATGGCCGCACCAGAACCCCGGAGGCGATCCAGCAGTCGGAGCCGCGACTCCGACGGGGACGGCACGAGCGGTTCCCGTCGCCGCTCCGGCAAGGGCAACGCCGGCTGGGCCATACGCTCCGCCGTCGGACAACTCCAGGAGTTGCTCGGCCGTGCCCCCGAGTCCGTCTCGGCACTGAAACCGACCGAGACCGGTTGGGAAGCCGACGTCGAGGTACTCGAATTGGAGCGCGTCCCCGAAACCACCAGCGTGATGGCCACCTATCGAGTGACGCTCGACGAGGAAGGCGACCTGGTGGGATACGAACGGAAGCGCCGCTATACGCGCGGCCAGATCGACCGGCGGGGCTGAGAAAGCACAGCCGGTGAAGGGAGGCACCATGACGGTGGTGCCGCAAAGTGGAGGCGGTGTCGCTCGCGGTGGCGGGACCGGCAGCCTCTACGACGTCCTGGAACTCATTCTCGACCGCGGGCTTGTCATCGACGTGTTCGTCCGCGTTTCGCTGGTGGGGATCGAAATCCTCAAGATCGACGCTCGCATCGTCGTGGCCAGCGTCGACACCTATCTGCGCTTCGCCGAGGCGTGCAACCGCCTTGACCTCGAATCCGGGAGGAAGGCGCCCGCCCAGTTGACCGACATCGTCGGAGACACAATGGAGAGCGGAGCCAAAGGAAAATCCAAGGGGGCGCTTTCCGGCGCCGCGGAAGCGGTCACCGATTCCCTCAAGGGGATCACCGGCCGTGACGACGCCGAAGAAGCCGAGGAAGAAGAGCCCGAGGAAGAGGACGAGGGCAAGGAAAGGGAACCCGTGGAGAGGCGACGGCGGCCGGTTCGGCGCGCCTCCCGGCGTGAGCGTGAATGAGGGTCGCCGCGTGCGAAGGAATGAGCCATGGCCGTATACATCTACTCCATCACCGGCAAGCAGCATCCGCTCCGCCTCGACGGTCTCAACGGCGTCGGTGAACCTCCGGCGGGCTTGCGGACAGTGACGGCCGGACCGCTGTGTGCTGTGGTCAGCGACGCGCCGGAGGATCTGCGCCCCAAGCGCCGCGACGTCATCGCCCACCAGGCCGTACAGGAACGCCTCATGGCCGACGGCACCGTGCTCCCCATGCGGTTCGGTCTCATCGCCGAGAGCGACGAGGCCGTCCTGGTGGCCCTGGAGCAGAATGCCGCGGACTACACGGACCGGCTTCAGGCTCTGGAGGGGTGCAGCGAGTATCACCTCAAGGCGTCGCAGGACGAGGACGCGCTGCTGCGGCAGATCCTGCGGGAGTCGGACGTGGCACGAGAGCTCAACGAGGAGATCCGCGGCGGCGAAGCCGCCCCCGACGCGCCGCTGCGACTGGGTGAGCTGGTCACCCAGGAGGTACAGGCACGGCAGGAGGCGCTGGCGGCGGGTGTGGTCGAAGCGCTGCGCCCCTTCGCCCGGACGCTCGAATCGTCCCAGCCGACGGGTTCGGACTTTCTCAACGTGTCGTTCCTGGTGACCGAGGACCGGGAAGAGGCATTCCTCACCACGGAGTTGAGCGTCGCCCATCAGATGGGCGACGACTTCGACTTCCGCCTCAACGGCCCCCTGCCCCCTTACAGCTTCGTCTGAAGGAGTTCTCATGGGCCTGTTCACCCAGCTCGTCACCCTCCCCCTGGCCCCCGTGCGCGGCGTCGTATGGGTCGTGGAGCGGGTCCGGGAGGAAGCCGAGAACCAGTACTACGACCCCGCGCCGGTGCACCGCGAACTCGCCGAGCTCGAACGTCTTCTCGTCGCGGGGGACATCGACGAGGAGACGTTCGACCGGCGCGAGGACGAACTGCTCGACCGGCTGGAGGAGATCCGTGCCTATCGGCAGGGCTGACACTCCTGATCCGGCACGAGGGAATTCGAGGCCGAAACCGTGACTGAACCCCTGGCCAACAGGCTTGGTTCCTACCCGTCCCGAGCGGCGCCGCCCTACGGGCAGGGCTCCTCCGCCAATCTCGCCGACATCCTTGAACGGGTACTCGACAAGGGCATCGTCATCGCGGGCGACATACAGATCAACCTTCTCGACATCGAGCTGTTGACCATAAAACTGCGCCTTCTGGTCGCCTCCGTCGACAAGGCGAAGGAAATGGGCATCGACTGGTGGGAGCACGACCCCGCGCTCTCCTCCCGGGCCGGAGGCGAGCGGTCACTGGCCGAGGAGAACCGCCGGTTGCGGGCCGAGATCGATGCTCTCCGCGAGGGCAACGCCCTCCCCGTGGCGGAGGAAGCGCCCCGGCGCACGGGCGCCCGCCGGGGAAGTGCTCGCGATGAGTGACCTGCTGACGTACGCGTACGCGGTGGTACGCGACACCGAGGGACTGCAGGAGGCGACCGCGCCGCTCCGGGGCGTCGCCGGCGCTCCGGTGAGCCTCGTCGCCGGCGCCGGCGACGACCAGCCGGCCCTGGTGGTGAGCCGTGTGCCCGCACAGGACTTCCAGGAACAGGCTCTCAAGCAGCATCTCGAGGACCTTGAATGGCTGGAGGCGGTGGCCCGAGCCCACCACGGCGTCATCGAGGCCCTGGCCGAGCGCACCACCGTCCTCCCCTTCCGCCTGGCGACCGTCTACCTCGACGACCAGCGGGCCCGGGAGGTACTGGAAGCAGGACGGACCGTGTTCGCCGAGCGCCTGGCCCGGCTCTCCGGACATGTCGAATGGGGGGTCAAGGTCTATGCCGAGCCGTCCGCGGTCCCCGCGGCCCCGGCCGTTCCCGCGGGGGACCTGACCCCTGGGCGCGCCTATCTGCGCAACCGCCGGCAGCAGCAGAGTGTTCGCGACACCGTGTACCAGGCGGCGCAGAAGGCCGCCGAGCGGGTGGAGACCGCGGGCCGCAAGCACGCCTCCGACCGGATCCGGCACCGGGTGCAACAAGGCCCTCTCGCCGAAGCGGCCGGAAGCGCCGGCGGTGCCGGTATCGCGGGCGAGAACGTCGTCAATGACGCCTACCTCGTGCCCCTGAAGCGTTGCGACGACTTCCTGGCCGACGTGAAGCGCGCCGCCGACGGGCTGGACGGGGTACGGGTCGAGGCCACCGGCCCCTGGGCTCCGTACTCCTTCGCCATGCCACCCGATGAGTCCGGCGGTGCTGCGGAGGGAGCACCCCCGTGATCACGCCCGGCCCGCCACCCGAAGCGGAGCGCCTGCCCCAGCGGCAGGTCGCTCTCATTGATCTGCTGGACCGGCTGCTGACCGGTGGGGTCGTCCTCACCGGTGACGTCGTGCTGTCCATCGCGGACATCGATCTGGTACGCGTCTCACTGCGTGCCCTGATCGTTTCCATCAGCGAGCAGAACCCCTCGCCATGGACGAACACCAGCCCGCAGCAGGGCGGCGACCATGACGGCTGAGGGTGAGAGCCGGCCGCCGCGCCGGGCCGACGAAGTCGCGGAGGCCGCCGCCCGCGCCTTCCGGCTGCTGCCCGCCGCCCCACGCGACCTGGACCTGCCGGCCGGTAAGGGCGTGCGGTCCCCGGCCCGGCGGATCAGCTCCGACCGCGACACCGTCGAACGGGACCTCCTCAAGCTCGTCCTCACCCTCGTGGAACTCCTGCGCCAGCTCATGGAACGACAGGCCCTGCACCGCGTCGACCAAGGAGACCTCACCGACGACCAGGAAGAACGCCTGGGCGCGACCCTCATGCTCCTCCACGACCGGATGAGCGACCTGTGCGCCCAGTACGGACTGACCATGGAAGACCTCAACCTCGACCTCGGACCGCTGGGCACGCTGCTGCCGCCCTCCGACTGAACCCCGGCGACGCGGCAATACCGCTGTCCACGCGGTGGTTCGAGAGGGCAGGCCACGTGGGGCGATTACCAGTAGTGGCGTCGACCGGCGACGGCGTGTCCCATACTGCCGACGATCCACAGGACGGCTCCGATGACCGCCAGGATGATCCCGATGGTCCACAGGATGGATATCCCGGTGACGAAGCCGACGACGAGCAGAATGATGCCGAGGATAATCATGATTTCTCCCTGGGGAGTGATGCGGGCGCTCCGGTGAACGGCGGGACACCGCAGGGGGGTGGGTGGGCACGGGGGGTGGGTGGTCTCCTCCTTACTCCGCGCGGTGCGGTTTGTGGCCGGCGACCTGTAGGCGGACCTCGGTGGGCAGGTGAGAGGAGCCGGTGGACCGACGGGCGGTTCGGAGCGGGCCTTCGCACAGGTCATCGAGGACGGTGCCGGGTGCCGCCTGAGAGCTGAGCGTGAGTCCGACGCGGGTGCGGGGATGGGCAGGACGGCCGGTGATGCGTACGGCCGTGTGCTCGACGCCCGGCAGGGCACCGGCTTCGGCGGCGATCGCGTCGCTGAGCGCGCGGTCGCGCAGTTCGATGCCTTCCTGCGGGGGTGTGCCGCCGACGGGCAGCATTCCTGGGCGGCGCCGGCGCAGTTGGGCGAGCAGCCACCACAGGGCGAGCAGGACGGCGAGGGCGAGGGCGGCGATCACCGCGGGCCACCACCACCAGCCCTGGCTGCTCCAGCGGGCCCGGTCGGCGGAGCCGAGCAGGACGTCGTCCGGTGCGGTCAGGGGCCAGCCGACGGGCGGCACCAGATGGTGCAGCCGGTAGATGTCGAGCCCGGCGAAGAGGATCAGCAGACCGCCGCCGAGCAGTACCAGTCCGGCGAGGGCCAGCAGACTGCGGTTGACTACGGGTTGCGGCGTCATGGTGCGGACTCCGGTGCTGCTGTTTTTCGGTCAGTCGGTGCGTCGCCGTACCCGTACGACGATGCGGGGAGGACGGGCGAGGGCGAGTTGGACGCACTCGTCGCCGAGGACGGCGGTGAGGTCGTCCTTCACTTGTCGCGGTTCGCGGAAACGGATGTCCGCGCGGGCTTTGACACGGTGGCGGCGCACCCGGACGCGAGCCTTACGGACCCCGGGTACCCGCATGGCGGCGTCGCGTATCAGATCGGCGGCGCCGTCCCGGTCCAGGGCGGCCCGCAGCCCGGGTGCGGGGGAGCGCAGGGGCAGCCAGTGGCGCAGGCCGGGAGTGAGGGCCAGCACGATCAACCAGACGCCGGCGGCGGCGGCCACGGCGGCTCCCGTGAGCATCCACACGTCGTCGACCGGGCGGGTGGCCAGTTCGTCGGCCAGGTGCCGGCGCCAGGCTGCCGCAGGGCGTCCCGCCCGTACGGCCACGACGTCGACCAGTGCCGCGCCCGCCGCCACGAGAACCAGCGAGGCGACCAGCGCGGCCGGAAGCCGGCGCGCGGACCACGGCCGGTGGCTTCGGTGCCCTGTGCCGCGCCCACCGGCCGTCAGGCTCGGTGGGGACGCGTCCTGTGCGGGCGGACCGGGGTCTGCCGGCTGTTCCCTCGGCTCCTCCGGCTCCTTCGTCAGCGGCACCGTGGCGGGGCGCGCGGATGGCGCGGAGCCGCGGGTGGGAGGGTCCGGGTCGGGTGTCATTCCGGTCCTCCTTCCTGCGTGGCGTGACCGGCGGCGCCGGCCGCGGGGCGGCTCACCGGACCCGTCCCCGGTTCGCGCCGGCGGCGGTCACCAGCCGTTGGACGGTGAGCGTGACCTCTCCTACCTTCAGACCGGTCAGTTGAGCCACCCGTTCGGCGACGTCCCGCTGTATCCGCTCGCAGACCTGGGGGATGTCGGCGGGGTAGGGCAGGTCCATGCTCAGGTGCAGGCGCACCGATCCGGTCCGGGTGACCGCGGAGGCGGTGGGCGCCGCCGGTCCGTCCCGGTCGGGCGGTATGGCGGCACGCCGGGACTGGGCCGCGCGGGCGGCTTGGACCGCGATACGGGCGACCACCCTGTCCGGTATGACGGTGGCGCCCCGCTCGGCCGGGGGCGGCAGGCCGGCGGCCCGCGCCGGTGGGCCGGACCCTTCGCCGGGGGGCGGGGCACCGGGCCGGATGTTCACCGCTGCCTCCGCGCATGGAGGTCGAGATCGCCCTGCACGGCGAGGCCGACGATCAGCCCCACCGTCCCCAGGACGAGAACGAGCAGGAATGCCCAGAAGCCACCGAAGTAACCGGCGAAGCCCAGGGCCATGCCGGCCGCGAGGCCGGTCGTCGCTGCGTTCATCATGCACTCACCCGTCTCGCGAGCGTCCCTGTCGCCGTGATCACCCGCTCATGTCCGAGGACCCGGCGGTGGCCACGGCAGCGGTCACCGCACCCGGCCCTCGTCCGGTTCGGTCTGCCCCTCCTCGTCGTCGGGGAGGTCGACGTCGTCGACCACGACGTTCACCTCGACGACCTCCAGCCCTGTCATCCGTTCCACGGCGCTGATCACGTTGGTGCGTACGCCGCCGGCGACGTCGACGATGGAGACGCCGTAGTCGACGACGACGTCCAGGTCCACCGCGGCCTGCCGCTCGCCGACCTCGACCTTCACCCCCCGCGTGACGCCTCCGCCTCCGCCGGGGACACGTTCCCGCATGGCGCCGAAGGCACGGGCCATCCCCGCTCCCAGGCTGTGGATGCCCGGTACCTCACGGGCGGCCATGCCCGCGATCTTGGCCACCACGCCGTCCGCGATGGTGGTCTTCCCCCGTGTCTCGGCCGGAGTCCCGGCCCCGGTACGGCCCGTCAGCGCGCTCACGCCCGCATCGGCCCGGCCGCCCCCGCCGACGCTGGTGATGTTGTCCGTCATGGCGGTCGCCTCGATCGGTCAGTGGGAGACACCCGCGTGGTGCCGTCGAATGGTTGGACACGGGTGGCGGCGGACTTCTCACGCGCACCACGTGTGACGTGCATCACATTGTCGTGTGTGGGTACCTGATCATCCCGAGCCCCGTGCGGGAGTTGTCATGATCGAACGCACTGCTTCGCCACGGCTGGAATGCGACCTGCCGGACGGACTGCTGGCCGTACGGGCGGCCGAGGGAGACGAGGACTCCTTCGCCGTTCTCGTCCGACGGCACAGCCTGTCCCTCCTGACCCTGGCCCGTTGCATGCTCGGCAACCCCCAGGACGCCGAGGACGCTGTGCAGGACGCCTTCGTCAGCGCCTGGCGGCGACTGCCGGAATACCGCCACGGCGCGGAGTTCCGTACCTGGATGTACCGGATCACCGTCAACCGTTGCCTGACCATGCGCCGGAGCCGGCTGCCGCCCCTCTCGCTGAGCACCGTCGTCGAACCCGTGGCGGGCGACGCGTGGAGCCAGCCCGACCGGACCGCCGAGCGGGACGCGGCCACCGCCGCCCTGACCCGCGCGCTCGCCGAGCTGGACGCCGAGCAGCGGATCTGCTGGATCCTGAGGGAGGTGCAGGGCCTGCCCTACAAGGAGATAGCCCACCTGACACGGACCAGCGAGCCGACGGTGCGCGGCAGGCTGTTCCGGGCGCGCCGCTCCCTGCAGGAGGCGATGGACCCATGGCGTTAGACGGCCCGCACAGGCAGCCTTCCGAACCGCCCGCCCGCCCGCAGCCGACGGACCCCGCACCGGATCGGCCGCCGTCGACGTGCCCCCGTTCCCGGGGGACGAGGCGCTGCCCTGCGGCCGTCTCCTCGGCCGGGTCCGGGACGGCTGCTGCCCCTGGCCGGCCCGGACCGGGACCTGCGGATCACCGAGAGCGCCGCGGCGAAGGCGCTGCGGCAGGCCGCCCCACGGTGGCTGGGGGCATCGTCTGCCGGCCTGCGGGTCGCCGAAGCCCGTCACCCTGCGGCAGAGTTCCTCAGCCGGGCCAGGGCCGGCGGGCAAGAGTGTCATCGCCCGTATCGCTCTGACCGATGGCCTGGTAGACCCCCGGTGAGGTCCGCGGGCTCATCCGGGCAGGAGGCCGATGCGGAGTTGGGACAGGATGCGGCTCAGCAGCCGGGAGACGTGCATCTGGGAGACGTGCAGTTCGCGGCCGATCTCGGCCTGTGTCATCTCCTGGCCGAAGCGCATCTCGATGATGGCCCGTTCGCGGTCGTCGAGTTGCTGGAGCAGGGGTCCGAGCGCGTGCAGGTCCTCGAACAGCTCCAGTGCCGGGTCGATGTCGCCCATCGAGTCCGCGTAGGTCGGCGTGCTGTCCGATTCGTCGTCGCTGCCCGCGGTGTCGATGAGCACCTGCGGCCCCGGAACTCGTCAAAGAGTCCCGGGGCCTCTCGCACGCCCGGGTCGGGGCCGTGTCCCCTCCCGGTCCGCGCTCAGGCCGTGCATAGGATGACCCCGATGCGCCCTGCCGAGCTGTCCACCCCGCCCCCGCCGCACCGGCGGTGGCGAGCCCTGCTCGTGCTGGGGCTGCTGGCCGGACTGCTCGGCATGCACGCGCTGGCACCCGGCGGTGCCGTGGGGCACGGCGGGCAGAGCGGCCATGAGCGGGTCTCGCACATGACGGTGATGGCCACCGCGTACGACGGCTGCTCCGGCGACGACGGCCACTGCGGCGGCGACCACGCGCACCACGCCGACGCGACCTGCGCCTCGGGCGCGGTGAGCGGCGGACCGGCACTGCCGGCGCTCGTTCCGGACCCGGTACCGGTCCCCGCGGCCGCCCGCCCGGCCGACTCCCGCCCGGCCACGGCACCGGACGGCGCCCGCGCGCCCCCCGACCTGGCCGAACTCCAGCTCCTGCGGATCTAGAGGCACCCGAGCCGGCCGTGCGCGTACCGCGCAGCGGTCGTGCTTCCGCGTGCCCACACAGGCCTATCGCAGGAGACCCAGCATGACCACCACGCGTACCCGTGCCGTCCTCGTCGCGCTCACCGCGACCGCCGCTCTCGCCCTCACCGGGTGCGGCAGCGGCGACGGCGGCGCCGACACCGCACACGCGTCGCACTCGGCGGCGGCCGGCGCCACCGCTACCGCCGACGCGCACAACGCGCAGGACGTGGCCTTCGCGCAGCGCATGATCCCCCACCACCGGCAGGCCCTCCAGATGGCGGCACTCGCCGCCGGGCGGGCCTCCTCGGCCCGGGTCGAGGATCTCGCCGCCCGGATCGAGAAGGCCCAGGACCCGGAGATCACGACCATGTCCGGCTGGCTGAAGACCT
The DNA here is from genome assembly GCF_043201895.1 of Streptomyces sp. NPDC048254. NCBI lineage: Bacteria > Bacillati > Actinomycetota > Actinomycetes > Kitasatosporales > Streptomycetaceae > Streptomyces > Streptomyces sp. NPDC048254. Next base: position 7,243 of record NZ_JBICZJ010000032.1, on the reverse strand, counting down.
GGGGCGAGGACGTGCCCATGGCGGGCATGGACCACGGCGGCCACGCCGGCATGGCCAGGATGATGGACGACACGGACATGACCGCGCTGAAGAAGGCCACCGGGAAGGACTTCGACACGAAGTTCCTGACCATGATGGTCGAACACCATCAGGGCGCCGTCGAGATGGCCACCACGGAGCGGTCCAAGGGCGCCTACGCCCCGGCCACCCGCCTGGCCGGCGACATCGTCACCGCCCAGAACGCCGAGATCAAGGAGATGAACCAGCTCCTCGGCAAGGGCTGACCGGCGACGGGCCGGCCGCGCCCGGCGGGCGCGGCCGGCCCTCGCTCAGACCGCCAGCACCTTCTCCAACACCGCCAGCGCCGACCGCAGTTCCTCCGCCGTGACGGTCAGCGGCGGGGCCAGCCGGATCGTCGAGCCGTGCGTGTCCTTGACCAGGACGCCCTCGCGCATCAGACGCTCGCTGATCTCGCGCCCGGTGCCGATCGCCGGGTCCACGTCGACGCCCGCCCACAGCCCGCGCGAGCGGAAGCCGACCACGCCCTTGCCGACCAGCTCCGCCAGACCGTCCCGCAGGACCCCGCCCAGTTCGGCCGCCCTGCGCTGGAACTCGCCGCCCTCCAGCAGTTCGACCACGGCCGTGCCGACCGCGGCGGCGAGCGGGTTGCCGCCGAACGTCGAGCCGTGCTCGCCCGGCCGCAGCACACCCAGCACCTCGCGCCGGGCCACCACCGCCGACACCGGCACGATCCCGCCGCCCAGCGCCTTGCCGAGCAGCACGACGTCCGGGACGACGTCCTCGTGGTCGACGGCGAGGGTACGGCCGGTGCGGCCGAGGCCGGACTGGATCTCGTCGGCCACGAAGAGGCAGCCCGCCCGCCGGGTCAGTTCGCGGACCCCGGTCAGATAGCCGTCGTCGGGGATCACGACCCCGGCCTCGCCCTGGATCGGCTCGATCAGCACGGCGGCCGTCGTCTCGTCGACCGCCGCCTCCAGGGCCGCCAGGTCGTTGTACGGCACGATCCGGAAGCCCGGCGTGAACGGGCCGAAGCCCGCCCGGGCGGTCTCGTCCGTGGAGAAGCTGACGATCGTGGTCGTACGGCCGTGGAAGTTGTCCGCCGCGACGACGATCGTGGCCCGGTCGGCCGGGACGCCCTTCACGTCGTAGGCCCATTTGCGGGCCACCTTGATCCCGCTCTCCACCGCCTCGGCGCCGGTGTTCATCGGCAGCACCATGTCCAGGCCGGTCAGCGCGGCCAGGCGTTCGGCGAACTCCGCGAGCCGGTCGTTGTGGAAGGCGCGGGAGGTGAGGGTCAGCCGGTCCAGCTGGCGGTGGGCGGCCTCGACCAGGGCCGGGTGGCGGTGGCCGAAGTTGAGGGCCGAGTAGCCGGCCAGCATGTCGAGATAGCGGCGGCCCTCGACGTCCTCCAGCCAGGCGCCCTCGGCACGGGCGACGACCACGGGCAGCGGGTGGTAGTTGTGGGCGAGGACCGGCTCCTCGGCCTCGATCAGCTCGGCGGAGGTACGGGTGTGCGCGGGTGCGGTCATCGGTGACTCTCCTCGTACCTCAGCGGATTTCCTGGGTGCAGCACTTGATGCCGCCGCCGGCCTTGTGGAACTCCGACAGGTCGACGGGGACCGGTTCGTAGCCCTGGTCGGCGAGCCGGGCGGCGAGCGCCTCGGCCTGCGGCGCGATGAAGACCCGGCGGCCGTCGGAGACGGAATTCAGCCCCCAGGCCATGGCGTCGTCCCGGGTGGCGAGCACCGCGTCCGGGTACAGGCGGCGCAGCACCTCGCGGCTGCCGCTGGAGAAGGCCTCGGGGTAGTACACGATGTTCTGTTCGTCCAGGACGAAGAGCGCGGTGTCCAGGTGGTAGAAGTACGGGTCCACCAGGGTCAGGCTGATCACCGGGTGGCCGAAGAACTCCTGTGCCTCCCGGTGCGCCTCCCGGGTGGTGCGGAAGCCGGTGCCGGCGAGCAGGTACCGGCCCGTCCAGACCAGGTCGCCCTCGCCCTCGGCCACCGAGCCCGGACGGTACACGTCATAGCCGGCGGTCTTGAACCAGAGGTCGTAGTGGGAGGACTCGGGGCGCCGCTCGGGCGCGTGGAACAGGGAGCCGAAGACACGGCCGCCGACGACGACCGCGGAGTTCGCGGCGAAGACCATGTCGGGCAGGCCGGGGACCGGCTCCAGACGGTCGACGCTGTGGCCATGGGCACGGTAGGCGCTGATGAGCGCGGTCCACTGCTCATGGGCCAGGTCGACGTCGATCCTGGTGTCGGGGTTCATCCAGGGATTGATCGCGTACTGCACGGCGAAGTGTCTGGGTTCGCAGACGAGGAAGCGCCGGACGCGCGGCACACGGCTTTCGGACACAGAGGTGTTCCTCCGCTTTCCTGCGGTGTCGACGAGGGTTGACACCAAGGTAGAAAGCGTCGGATACGGGCGACAAGCAATGAATGTTGCGTGTCTGCGCAGGATTGCTGCGTCTCTGATCAGGCAAACGCAGCATTGGTGCGTTTACTCGGGAGCTGCGTGTGTCGCACCCGCCTCGGGGCTCTCCGGGAGCAGATGCGACAGCACCATCACGCTGATCGTCTTCCGGATGAAGGGCTCCACCCGGATCCGCTCCAGCACCTCCTCGAAGTGGTCCACGTCCCGGGCGCGGACATGCAGCAGGGCGTCCGCGCCGCCGGTCACCGTCATGGCGGCGGTGATCTCCGGATGGTTGCGGACCACCTCGGCGAGCCGCCTGGGCGGCGCCGCGCCCTCGCAGTACACCTCGACGTACGCCTCGGTACGCCAGCCGAGGGCCGACGGCTTCACGGTGGCCGTGAACCCGGTGATCACTCCGGTCTCGCGCAGCCGGTCGACCCGCCGTTTGACGGCCGTCGCGGAGAGCCCGACGGCCGCGCCGATCTCGGCGAAACTGGTCCGCGCGTTCGCCATCAGAGCGGTGGTGATCTTCCGGTCGAGATCGTCGAAGGGGGCGGTGGAGCTGTTCATGTCCGCACTGTATCCACGGGGAAAGACACTTCAGGCACGCCACTTCATGCGGTCCGTCCGGCGCGAACGTCCACGTCCGGTACATGTCCAGCGCCCCGGTCCGCCGCCTACACTCCGTTCATGCTGCGCGCCCTCGCCGTCGACGACGAACGCCCCTCGCTGGAGGAGCTCCTCTATCTGCTGAACGCCGATCCGCGCATCGGCAGCGTCGAGGGCGCCGGGGACGCCACCGAGGCACTGCGCCGCATCACCCGCGCCCTGGAGTCCGGACCCCACGGCCCCGAGGCCATCGACGTCGTCTTCCTGGACGTCCAGATGCCCGGCCTGGACGGCCTGGAGATGGCCCGGCTGCTCACCGGCTTCGCCCGGCCCCCGCTGGTCGTGTTCGTCACCGCCCACGAGGACTTCGCCGTAAGGGCCTTCGACCTCAAGGCGGTCGACTACATCCTCAAGCCGGTACGGAAGGAGCGCCTGGCGGAGGCGGTACGACGGGTCGCCGAACGGCGCGGCGCCGCACCGCACATACCCGTGCACGAACCCGACCCGGACCACCTGCCGGTCGAACTCGGCGGTGTCACACGGTTCGTGGCCGTCGACGACATCACCCATGTGGAGGCCCAGGGCGACTACGCCCGCCTGCACACGGAGCGCGGCAGCCACCTCGTGCGCATCCCGCTCTCCACCCTGGAGGACCGCTGGCGCTCCCGCGGCTTCGTCCGCATCCACCGCCGCCACCTGGTCGCCCTCCGCCACATCGGCGAACTCCGCCTGGACGCGGGCACGGTGAGCGTCCTGGTCGGCGGCGAGGAACTCCAGGTCAGCCGGCGCCACGCGCGCGAGCTGCGGGACCTGCTGATGAGGAGGGTCTGACGGTGCCCACCGACCCCGCCGAACGCCGGGTCACCGTCACCGGCCCGCCCCGCCGCAGCCGCCGTACCTCCGGCTACTACCGGCCGCGCACCGAGATCGACGAACAGACCACCCTCGGCCACACCTACGTCCGCTCCCTGATGCGCTCCCAACTCCGCGTCGCCGTCGTCGTGTTCGCGGTCCTCGTGCTGCTCATCGGCCCGCTTCCGCTGGTGTTCGCGGCCGCCCCGCAGGCCCGCCGCCTGGAGTGGCTGGTGCTCGGCTTCTGCCTGTACGCCCCACTGATCCTGCTGGCCCGCTGGTACGTGCGCCGCGCCGAACGCAACGAGAAGGACTTCGTCCGCCTCGTCGAGGACCATGAACTCCCTTCGTGACGAGGCCCGATGAACTCCGGTTACGCCGTCCCGGCCGTCGCCCTCGTCGTCGTCACGACCGTCCTCGTCGGCGCCTTCGGCCTGCGCATCTCCCGTACCACGTCCGACTTCTACGTCGCCTCGCGCACCGTCGGCCCACGGCTCAACGCGGCCGCGATCAGCGGTGAGTACCTCTCCGCCGCCTCCTTCCTGGGCATCGCCGGACTGGTCCTGGTACAGGGCCCGGACATGCTCTGGTACCCGGTCGGCTACACCGCCGGCTATCTGGTCCTCCTCCTGTTCGTCGCCGCCCCGCTGCGCCGCTCCGGCGCCTACACCCTCCCCGACTTCGCCGAGGCGCGGCTCGCCTCGCAGACGGTACGGCGGCTGGCCGGGGCGTTCGTCGTCGGCGTCGGCTGGCTCTATCTGCTGCCCCAACTCCAGGGCGCCGGACTGACGTTGGCGGTGCTCACCGGAGCCCCGGACGCACTGGGCGGGCTGATCGTGGCCGTGGTCGTGGTGGCCACCGTCGCCGCCGGCGGCATGCGCAGCATCACCTTCGTGCAGGCCTTCCAGTACTGGCTGAAACTCACCGCCCTGCTCGTCCCCGCCCTCTTCCTCGTCCTCGCCTGGCAGGGCGCCGGCGCCCCCACCCACGCCTTCGACGAACCGGCCTCCTTCCGTGAACAGCGCACCGTCGGCGTCCAGGACACCCTCGACCTCAAGCTCGACCGCCCCCTCACCGTCACCGTCACCGGCACCGTCGACGGCCGCCCGCACCAGGACACCAGGGTCACCCTCCCCGAGGGCACCCACCGGATCACCGCCGGCACCCGGCTGACCTTCGCCAAGGGCACCCGGGTGCCCGCCACCGACCGGGGCACCAACGGCGGTATGTCCACCTCGCTCGCCGAGAGCCGCGAGGAACGCCCGCTGTACGCCACGTACGGGCTGATCCTCGCCACCTTCCTCGGCACCATGGGCCTGCCGCACGTCGTCGTCCGCTTCTACACCAGCCCGCACGGCGTCGCCGCCCGCCGCACCACGGTCGCCGTGCTCGCCCTGATCGGCCTCTTCTACCTGCTGCCGCCCGTCTACGGCGCCCTCGGCCGGCTCTACACCCCCGAACTCACCCTCACCGGCAACGCGGACGCGGCCGTGCTGCTGCTGCCCGACCGGGTCATCGGCGGCCTCGGCGGCGATCTCCTCGGCGCCCTGGTGGCGGGCGGCGCCTTCGCCGCGTTCCTGTCCACCGCCTCCGGACTGACCATGGCGGTCGCCGGAGTCCTCACCCAGGACGTCCTCCCGTCTCGCGGAGTACGGCACTTCAGACTCGGGACCGTGCTGGCCATGGCCGTACCGCTCGCCGCCAGCGTGCTCGTCGGCGGGCTGCCGGCCGCGGACGCCGTGGGGCTCGCCTTCGCGGTGTCCGCCTCGTCCTTCTGTCCGCTGCTGGTCCTCGGCATCTGGTGGCGGCGGCTGACCCCGCCCGGCGCGGCCGCCGGGATGCTGGTCGGGGGCGGCTCGGCGTTCTGCGCGGTGGCCGCGACGATGGCCGACTTCCCGGGCACCGGGAACCTGCACGCCCTGCTCGCCTGGCCCGCCCTGTGGTCGGTGCCGCTGGGCTTCCTCACCATGATCCTGGTGTCCCTGGCGACGCCGGGCCGGGTCCCGCCGGGAACGGCCGCGATCCTGGCCCGCTTCCACCTCCCCGAGGAACTGCGCGCGGAGGTGAAGGCGTGACCGGGTTCCTGGCCGGCCTCCTGGTGGCCGTACTCCCGCTGCTGGCCGCCGGCTTCTGGCTCGGCCGCCGCACCGCACGCCCCGAGAGCCTCGGGGGTCTCGGCACCCCCGTCGAGCACGCCACCTTCGAGACCCTGCACACCGCGTCCCTCGCCGCACCCCCGCTGCGCGCGGGCCTGACCGAGGAGACCGCCCGCCGCTCGGCCCGCCGGCTGCGCACCCTGCTCGGCACCGACGCCCTCTGCCTCACCGACCACGACAACCTGCTGGTCTGGGACGGCGTGGGCGACCACCACCGCACCGAGATCATGGAACGCCTCGCCGGACCACTGGAGTCCGGCCGCGGCGAGGCCTTCCGCCTGCACTGCGAGGCCCCCGACTGCCCGGTCCGCTGGGCCGTCGTCGCCCCGCTCACCGTCGACGACCGCGTCCACGGCGCCCTGGTCGCCTGCGCCCCGCGCGAGTCCGCCGTCCTGGTCCGCGCGGCCGGCGAGGTCGCCCGCTGGGTGAGCGTCCAGCTGGAGCTGGCCGACCTGGACCGCTCCCGCACCCGGCTCATCGAGGCCGAGATCCGCGCCCTGCGCGCCCAGATCTCCCCGCACTTCATCTTCAACTCACTCGCGGTGATCGCCTCGTTCGTGCGCACCGACCCCGAGCGTGCCCGCGAACTGCTCCTGGAGTTCGCCGACTTCACCCGCTACTCGTTCCGCAGGCACGGCGACTTCACCACCCTCGCCGACGAACTCCACGCCATCGACCACTACCTGGCGCTCGTCCGGGCCCGCTTCGGCGACCGCCTCACGGTCACCCTCCAGATCGCCCCCGAGGTGCTCCCGGTCACCCTCCCCTTCCTCTGCCTCCAGCCCCTGGTCGAGAACGCCGTCAAACACGGCCTGGAGGGCAAGACCGGCACCTGCCACATCCAGATCACCGCGCAGGACGAGGGCGCCGAGGCCCTGGTCGTCATCGAGGACGACGGCACCGGCATGGACCCCGGCCTGCTGCGCCGCATCCTCGCCGGCGAGACCAGTCCCTCCGGCGGCATCGGCCTGTCCAACGTCGACGACCGGCTCCGCCAGGTATACGGCGACGACCACGGCCTCGTCATCGAGACCGCCCCCGGCGCGGGCATGAAGATCACCGCCCGGCTGCCCAAGTACCAGCCCGGGGTGCACTAGTAGTGCTTCGTTACGTCGGGTGATCTCGCCTGGTAGTGGGCATCGTCTTGGTATGAGGCTGGGGGAAGTGGAACGGCTCCGGGGTGAGTT
>NZ_JBICZJ010000031.1:0-85326 GCF_043201895.1 Streptomyces sp. NPDC048254 | reverse complement strand
TTCTTGCGGCCCTGAGGGCTCCGTACCTTCCGAATCTCGAAGTCCATCGCATCCCCTGAACTGGGGTGTTGCGACAACCACTAGAACGGAAGGAAAAGGGAGCGGGCCTTTCGCCTGCGAACTGTCAGGCTGCCGGGGCCGGCACGTACGGCGTGAGTTCCGCCGCCAGTTCCTCGTGGACCCGGACCTTGAGCAGGGTGCCCTCGGCGGTGTGCTCCTCCGAGAGGACCTCGCCCTCGTTGTGGGCGCGGGCGACCAGCTTGCCGTGGGTGTACGGGACCAGGGCCTCGATCTCGACCGACGGGCGGGGCAGCTCGTCGTCGATCAGGGCGAGGAGCTCCTGGATGCCCTGGCCGGTGCGGGCCGAGACCGCGAGGGAGCGCTTCTCGTTGCGCAGCAGCCGCTGGAGGACCAGCGGGTCGGCCGCGTCCGCCTTGTTGATCACCACGATCTCGGGTACGTCGGTGGCGCCGACGTCCCTGATCACCTCGCGTACGGCGGCCAGCTGCTCCTCCGGGACCGGGTGCGAGCCGTCGACCACGTGCAGGATCAGGTCGGCGTCGCCGACCTCCTCCATGGTGGAGCGGAACGCCTCGACCAGGTGGTGGGGCAGGTGGCGCACGAAGCCGACGGTGTCGGTCAGCGTGTAGAGGCGGCCGCTCGGGGTCTCCGCGCGGCGGACCGTCGGGTCCAGGGTCGCGAACAGGGCGTTCTCGACCAGGACACCGGCGCCGGTGAGGCGGTTGAGCAGGGAGGACTTGCCGGCGTTGGTGTAGCCCGCGATGGCGACGGACGGCACCTTGTGACGCTTGCGCTCCTGGCGCTTGATGTCGCGGCCGGTCTTCATCTCCGCGATCTCCCGGCGCATCTTCGCCATCTTCTCGCGGATCCGCCGCCGGTCCGTCTCGATCTTGGTCTCACCGGGACCACGGGTGGCGAGGCCGCCGCCCGAGCCGCCGCCCATCTGCCGGGACAGCGACTGACCCCAGCCTCGCAGCCGCGGCAGCATGTACTGCATCTGCGCGAGCGCGACCTGCGCCTTGCCCTCTCGGGACTTGGCGTGCTGGGCGAAGATGTCCAGGATCAGGGCGGTCCGGTCGATGACCTTGACCTTGACGACGTCCTCCAGCTGGATCAGCTGGCCCGGGCTCAGCTCACCGTCGCAGATGACGGTGTCCGCGCCCGTTTCGACGACGATGTCGCGCAGCTCCAGGGCCTTGCCGGAGCCGATGTAGGTGGCCGCGTCGGGCTTGTCGCGGCGCTGGATGACACCGTCGAGCACCAGCGCGCCCGCCGTCTCGGCGAGGGCGGCCAGCTCCGCGAGGGAGTTGTCCGCGTCCTGCACGGTGCCCGTGGTCCACACCCCGACCAGCACGACCCGCTCCAGACGGAGCTGTCGGTACTCGACCTCGGTGACGTCCTCGAGCTCGGTGGAGAGGCCCACCACGCGGCGCAGGGCCGCGCGCTCGGAGCGGTCGAACTGGTCGCCGTCCCGCTCTCCGTCGATCTCGTGGCTCCAGGCGACGTCCTCTTCCATCAGGGCATCGGCCCGAAGACCTTCGGGGTAGTCCTGCGCGAGGCGCCTGGTGTCCTGGGAAGGGGAAGAAGAGGAGGTCATTGGGTCCTTACGTCGATGGGGATGCCGAAATCGGCTTTCAGTTGCTCAACGTACGAGTACCCCGGGAGATTCCCCGTGACCCGTACCGTGCCGACTCCATGATGGTCGCACGGTACGTCCCGTCACGGCACCGTGTTATTCCGGGGGCCGCGCCGCCGTCACCTCTTGGACTGCTTGGCCGGGGCCGGGGTCTGCTTCCAGTCCGGGTGCCCGGGCATGGGCGGGGTCTTCTCGCCGTACAGCCAGGCGTCGAAGAAGCCGGTGAGGTCGCGGTTCGCGACCGCGGAGGCCAGCTTCACGAAGTCGGCGGTGGTGGCGGTGGCGTCCTTGTGGCGCTGCACCCAGATCCGTTCCAGGCGCTCGAAGGCGGGCTTGCCGATCTCCTGGCGCAGGGCGTAGAGGGCCAGGGCGGCGCCGTCGTAGATGTTGGGGCGGAAGATGCTGATCTTCTGGCCGGGGTCGGGCGCCTTGGGCCGGGCGGGCGGTCCGCCGGCGGCGCGCCAGCGGTCGGAGGCGCCGTAGGAGGCCTTCATGCGGTTGATCATGGGCTGGTTGCCCTTCTCCTCCGCGTAGAGCGCCTCGTACCAGGTGGCGTGGCCCTCGTTCAGCCATACGTCCGACCAGACGCGCGGGCTGACGCTGTCGCCGAACCACTGGTGGGACAGCTCGTGCACCATGATCGACTCGATGTACCACTTGGGGTACGCGGGCTGGGTGAACAGGTTCTTCTCGAAGAGGGAGAGGGTCTGGGTCTCCAGCTCGAAGCCGGTGGACGCCTGTGCCATGAGCACGCCGTAGGTCTCGAAGGGGTACGTCCCGACCTTGCTCTCCAGCCAGGCGATCTGGTCCGGGGTCTTGGCCAGCCAGGGTTCGAGGGTCTTGGCGTCGGCGCTCGGGACGACGTCCCGGACGGGCAGGCCGTGCGGGCCGGTGCGGTGCAGTACGGCGGAGCGGCCGATGGAGACCTGGGCCAGTTCGGTGGCCATGGGGTGCTGGGTGCGGTAGGTCCAGGTGGTCTGCCGGCCGATGCGGGAGGACTCGGTGGGGAGGCCGTTGGCGACGACGGTGTAGCCGTTCGGGGCGGTGATGTGGAAGGTGAACATCGCCTTGTCGGACGGGTGGTCGTTGCACGGGAAGACCAGGTGGGCGGCGTCGGCCTGGTTGGCCATGGCGAGCCCGTCGGTGGTGCGCACCCAGCCGCCGTCCTGGCCCTTGGCGGGCACCGGGTCGCTGGTGTGCTTCACGGTGATCCGCGTCCAGCTGCCCTGCCGCAGCGGCTGGTCCGGGGTGACGACCAGGTCGTCGCCGGCGCTGTCGAAGGCGGCGGCCCGGCCGTCGACCTCGACGGACTCGACCTTGCCGTGCGCGAAGTCCAGGTTGACCCGGTCCAGGTCGGTGGTGGCCCAGGCGTCGATGGTGGTGACGGCCTGGAGCGGCTTGTCGTTGCTGCCGGGGTAGGTGAAGGAGAGGTCGTACGACGCCACGTCGTACCCCGGGTTTCCGAGGTACGGGAAGAGCCGGTCGCCGATGCCCAGTGACGTCGGCGGGGCGCTCGCGCCGAGCAGGGCGACGGAGACGGCGGAGGCGAGCAGGGCGGTGTGCCGGCGCCGGGGCCGACCGGCGCGGAGGGTGAGCGACATGAACCACCGCTACCAGCGCGCTCCCGGCTCCCGGCGGCGACGCGCGCCCGATCCACTCGAACGGGTAACTAGGACGCACCTCTCGTCGGCCAGAACGGCCGCCTACTGGTGTTGTGCTCGGTCGACGTCGTACACCCCGGCCACGTTGCGCATCGCGCGCATCAGGGCCGGCAGGTGGGCCGCGTCGGGGAGCTCGACGGTGTAGGTGTGGCGGACGCGCTGCTGGCTGGGTGGTTCCACGGTGGCCGAGACGATCTCTGCGCCCTCCTGGGCCATCGCCTCGGTGAGGTCGGCGAGCAGATGGGGGCGGCCGAACGATTCGGCGACCAGGGTGACCCGGCAGGCGGTGCTGTCGCCCCAGCTCACGGCGGTCTCGGGGCGCCCGGTGCCCTTCATGTGGGCCACCGAGGCGCAGGCCACGCGGTGCACGGTGACCACTCCCCCGCGCACGGCGAAGCCGGTGACCTCGTCGGGCGGTACGGGGGTGCAGCAGCCGGCCAGCCGTACGGTCGCGTCGGGCCGGTCGACGACCATGGCGCTGGCGGTGCGGGGCGTGGGTGCCTGGGGCTCCGGGATCGGGCGCGTGGGTACGGCCACCGGGGCGTGGGGCTCTTCGGTGCTGTCCGGATGGGTGGCGAGCCAGCGCTGGATGGCGATGCGCGCGGCGGGCGTGTGGGCGTGCTCCAGCCACTCCCGGGAGGGTTCGGAGGCCGGGTCCTGGCCCATCAGCAGCTGGACGGTGTCGCCGTCCTTGAGGACGGTGCTGAGGGTGGCGAGCCGGCCGTTGACCCGGGCGCCGATGCAGGCGTGCGCGTCCTCGCCGTACTGGGCGTAGGCGGCGTCCACGCAGGTGGCGCCCTCGGGGAGGCCGAGGGTGCCGCCGTCGGGGCGGAAGACGGTGATCTCGCGGTCCTGGGCGAGGTCCTCGCGGAGGGTGGACCAGAAGGTGTCGGCGTCGGGCGCGGCCTTCTGCCAGTCGAGGAGGCGGGAGAGCCAGCCGGGGCGGGTCGGGTCGGCGCGCTCGCCGTCGGCCGGGGCCTCGGAGCCGGGCGCGTCGGCGGCCGGGGCGTAGGGGTTGCCGAGGGCGACGACGCCGGCCTCGGCGACCTTGTGCATCTGGTGGGTGCGGATGAGGACTTCGGCGACCTGCCCGTCGGCGCGGGCCACCGCCGTGTGGAGCGACTGGTACAGGTTGAACTTCGGTACGGCGATGAAGTCCTTGAACTCCGAGACCACCGGGGTCAGACAGGTGTGCAGTTCGCCGAGTACGGCGTAACAGTCCGCGTCCTCGTTGACCAGCACAAGCAGCCGGCCGAAGTCGGCGCCGCGCAGTTCGCCGCGTTTGCGGCTGACGCGGTGGACGGAGACGAAGTGCCGTGGCCGGATGAGGACTTCGGCGGGGATGTCGGCCTCGCGCAGCACCCCGCGCACCTCGTCGGAGATCACCGCGAGGGGGTCGTCCGCGCGGGCCGCGTTCTCGGCGATCAACTCCCGTGTGTGCGCGTACTCCTCGGGGTGCAGGATCGCGAAGACGAGGTCCTCCAGCTCGGTCTTCAGTGCCTGCACGCCGAGCCGTTCGGCGAGCGGGATGAGGACGTCACGGGTGACCTTGGCGATGCGCTCCTGCTTCTCCGGGCGCATCACGCCGAGGGTGCGCATGTTGTGCAGACGGTCGGCGAGCTTGATCGACATCACCCGGACGTCGCTGCCGGTGGCGACGAGCATCTTCCGGAACGTCTCGGGTTCGGCGGCGGCCCCGTAGTCGACCTTCTCGAGTTTCGTCACCCCGTCGACCAGGTAACGGACCTCCTCGCCGAACTGTTCCCGCACCTGGTCGAGGGTCACATCGGTGTCCTCGACGGTGTCGTGGAGCAGAGATGCCGTCAGGGTCGTGGTCTCCGCGCCCAGTTCGGCCAGGATCAGGGTGACCGCGAGGGGGTGGGTGATGTACGGCTCGCCGCTCTTGCGCATCTGGCCGCGGTGCGAGGACTCGGCCAGGACGTAGGCGCGGCGCAGGGGTTCGAGGTCGGCGTCGGGGTAGTGGGCGCGGTGTGCCTCGGCGACATGGCCGATGGCGTCGGGCAGCTTGCCGCGGGCCGCGTTGCCGAGGAGCGCGGCCCGGCCGAGCCGGCGCAGGTCGATCCGGGGGCGGGCCTTCCTGCGGGCCGCTGTGGGCACTACAGGTCCGGGCGTCGCAGGGTTCGTGGCCTCCGCACTCATGGGCACCTCCGGCTCGTGGACCGGCGGACGGGATCCCTGGGCATGCAACGGCTCAGGGATTGGCGACATTCCCCCGTCCGTGCCGGTGCTTGATGCTACCGAGCCCAACAGTCCCGACTGACCGCCTCCCGCCCAGCGTGAAACGGATCACCCATTCGAGCGACGACTTGGAGGTTTACGATTTTGCGCCACCTGTTCGGGGGGTGGCCGACGTTTCTCGCCACCGGGGCAACGCGGGCTGTGGATCCGGAGGTTGTACGACGCCCCCGACCACGGTTCCCGACGTCCGGTCGGTTCAACGGGCGGCGTTTTCCAGCCATTCGGAGTCGATCTCGCCTTCGGCCACGATCACGGCGGGGCCGGTCATCTCGATCTCGCCGTCGGGCCGTTCGGTGATGACGAGGCGTCCGCCGGGCACGTCCACGGTGTACGTCGCCGGGGTTCCGGTGACGGCGGGGTCGGCGCCGTCGCGGCGGGCGGTGGCCACGGCGACCGCGCAGGCGCCGGTGCCGCAGGAGCGGGTCTCGCCGGAGCCGCGCTCGTGCACGCGCATCGCGACGTGGCCGGGGCCGCGGTCGACGACGAACTCGACGTTGACCCCTTCGGGGTAGGCCGAGGGCGGGCTGAAGGGGGGCGGACTGTAGAGGTCGCCGGCGTGCGCGAGGTCCTCGACGAAGGCGACGGCGTGCGGGTTGCCCATGTTCACGTTCCGGGCGGGCCAGCTGCGGTCGCCGACGCTCACCGTGACGTCGCTCTCGGGGAGGCGGGCGCGGCCCATGCCGGCGGTGACGTCGCCGTCCTTGGCGATGTGGACGGTCTTCACACCGCCGCGGGTGGCGACGGCGAAGTCGCCCTCCGTGACGTGGCCGGCGTGCTGGAGGTAGCGGGCGAAGACGCGGATGCCGTTGCCGCACATCTCGGCGATCGATCCGTCGCCGTTGCGGTAGTCCATGAACCACTCCGCGTCGGCGGCCATCCCCTTGGCCTCGGGGTGCGCGGCGGACCGGACGACGTGCAGCACGCCGTCCGCGCCGAGGCCGGCGCGGCGGTCGCAGAGGGCGGCTACGGCGGCCGGGGTGAGGTCCAGGGCGTTGTCCGGGTCCGGGACGATCACGAAGTCGTTCTCGGTGCCGTGGCCCTTGAGGAAGGGGATGGTCATTCTTCGAGGGTACGGGAGGGGTTTCAGGAGCGGAGCCGACCGGTGGGAAGCTGCGGGTGCGTTGTGGCTGGTCGCGCAGTTCCCCGCGCCCCTGACGGGGCGCTCCAATGAGCGCGGTCGTATCTCAGCGCAGTCGCGCCACTCGCCAGACAGCCAGGACGACCACGATCGCCACCAGGACCACGTATCCGAGCACCACACGCCAGTCGGGCCTGCGGTCCGAGCCCCGCGCGGGGAAGCCCGGCAGGGTGTAGCCCACCCGGCGGGCCGCCGTCATGCCCCAGCCTGCCGCGCAGGAGCAGATCAGCAGGCCCAGCATCGCGATCACCGCGCCGCTGTCGCCGAAGTCGAAGGCCAGGGGGAAGGCGAACATCAGGGAGCCCACCGCGGCCAGGCCCACGATCGGGGCCAGCTGCCACAGGCGCAGACGGCGCTGCGGGCGGAGCTCGACCTCGACCTCGGGGCCGCTGGTGAACATCTCCTCCGGCTCGGGGCCGTCGGCGGTCACCCCGCCGCCCACCGTGTCGTCAGGACCGTCCGGCGTCAGTCGGTCCTCGCCCGTCTCCGGATCACCCGGTTCCACGGCGACGTGCTCGGTGTCTCGTGCGGTGTCGCGAGGGCCGGCCTCCATCGCCACGCGCCCTCCCAACTAGGACTCCACTTGCGATCGAAGCTCGATGATGGCACGGCGCCGGAGGCCTCGATGACCGGTGGCGCATCCCGATGCCATGACGTGATCAGGCTGTGACCGGTCGTTCGAGCAACGCCAGGGCCTGCCGCGGAAGTTCTCCGCGGTCCGCCGCGGCCCCACTCAACCAGTGCACCCGGGGGTCGCGCCTGAACCATGAATCCTGACGGCGCGCGAAGCGCTTGGTGGCACGAACGGTCTCGGCGCGTGCTTCCGCTTCCGTGCACTCCCCGGCGAGCGCCGTGAGGACCTGCTGGTAGCCGAGCGCACGTGACGCCGTACGGCCCTCGCGCAGCCCGTGCGCCTCCAGTGCGCGCACCTCGTCCACGAGCCCGGCCTCCCACATCCGGTCGACGCGCAGCGCGATGCGCTCGTCGAGTTCGGGGCGGGCCACGTCGACGCCGATCTGGACGGTGTCGTAGACCGAGTCATGGCCCGGGAGGTTGGCGGTGAAGGGCCGGCCGGTGATCTCGATCACCTCCAGGGCCCTGACGATACGGCGCCCGTTGCTGGGCAGGATGGCGCGGCCGGCCTCGGGGTCGGCGGCGCACAGCCGGGCGTGCAGGGCGCCGGAGCCGCGCAGCGCGAGTTCCTCCTCCAGGCGGCCCCTGACCTCGGGGTCGGTGCCGGGGAACTCCAGGTTGTCGACGGCGCCGCGGATGTAGAGCCCGGAGCCGCCGACCAGGACCGGCCAGCGGCCCTCGGCGAGCAGGGCGTCGATACGGGCGCGGGCGAGCCGCTGGTACTCGGCGACGGAGGCCGTGACGGTCACGTCCCAGACGTCGAGCAGGTGGTGCGGCACGTCGGCGCGCTCCTCGGGCGTCAGCTTGGCGGTGCCGATGTCCATCCCCTGGTACAGCTGCATGGAGTCGGCGTTGACGACCTCACCGCCGAGCCGTTGGGCCAGGAAGACGCCGAGGTCGGACTTTCCGGCCGCGGTGGGGCCGACGACGGCGATGACACGGGGGGTGGGGGGTGCGCTGCTCACCGCACCAGTCTCGCAAACCTCGGGGGCGGGTCTCGAACGAGTTACGTGACAGTCCGTGTCCGGCTTCGTTGCCCGTTGCGAGGTTCCCGCCGCCGGCGAGAGGCGGTGACCGGGGTGGCGCAAACGGACGCACCGGGTCACGCGGGATTTCGCTCACACGAGTAACGTATGGAGTGGATATGGGCGTTTTTGCACGATTCCTCGGGAAGAAGTCGAAGGCCGCGGAGGAGCCGGACACCGAGGCGCCGTCCGGTACCGAGCCGGACGCGTCCGCGGCGGAGGAGGCGGTGGAGAGCACTGCGGAGAACGCGGCGGAGAACACTGCGGAGGAGACGGCCGGGGCGACGGCGGCGAAGGAGCCGGGCCAGGACGGCGGCGGGAGCGTGGAGGCGCCGGCGGAACCTGAGCCCGTCGCGGTCGCCGGCGCCGAGAGCACCGAGATCCCCCAGCAGCAGTCCGCCAAGGAGGCCGCCGACAACGAGGTCGGCGAGGACGCCCGCACATAGCGGCCCGCGAGGGAAGCCATAGGGAAGGTAGCCATGGGTCTTTTGGACAATTTGAAGGCCAAGCTCGCCCCGGCCAAGGACCGGGTCTCTGACTTCGCGCAGCAGCACGAGGACAAGGTCGACAAGCTCCAGCACGGCATCGACAAGGCCGCGCGGGTCGTCGACGAGAAGACCAAGGGCAAGTACAGCGACAAGATCCAGACGGGTACGGGCAGGGCCAAGGACGCCATGGACCGGTTTGTGCACCCGGACGCGACCGACCCCACCGCGCCGACCCGGCCGGAGGGCCCGCCGCCGGCTTCCTGAGCCGGGCGGACCACGCAGATCGGCGGACGGCCGAGAGTCACCCGACTCCCGGCCGTCCGCCGTTTCGCGGAGCGGTCAGGACCAGGTCGCCACGAGGTAGCAGACGCCGTACGGCGCGTCGTCGTGGAGCAGCGCCCCGGCGAGACCCGCGTCCTCGGCCGCACCGGCCAGGACCTGCCAGGGGGCCCGCCCCGAGGCCTTCAGCTCGTACGCCAGCTCGGCGTCGAGGGCCTTGATCGCCGCGAGGTCGGCGGTGCCGAGCGCGCGGGCCACCTCGGCGTCGAAGGGGGCCGCCCGCTCGTCGAGGTAGCCCGGCGCCTTGAGGGTGCGGCAGGCGCTGGCGTCGCCCATGACCAGCATCGCCACCCGCGCGGCCCGGCCGGCGATCTCCCGGCCGGTACGGACGCACCGTTCGGCCTCCAGGGGCTCTCCCACGCCCAGCCCCTCGATCGGCGCGTCGGCCCAGCCGGTGCGCTCCAGCAGCCAGGCGCCGACGGCGAGCGAGGCCGGCAGCTCCCGCTCACCGGCCCCGCCGCTCCCGAGCTGTACGCCGACGTCCACGCCGAAGCCGCGGAAGGAGCCCCGGCTGCCCTGCGGGAACACGCCCCGCCCGGGCTTCTCCGCGGGCCCGACCACCACCAGCAGGTCGGGCCGCGCGGCGGCGAGCACGCCCAGCGCGTCGGCGCAGGCGGCCCGGGCGACGTCCAGCTCGGGGGCGGCACCCGCGGCGACCTCGGGGACGAGGAGCGGCGGGCAGGGGCAGACTGCGGCGGCGACAAGCATGATCGGCAGGGTAGCGGCGACGGCCGCCGAAGGTCAGTCAGCGGCGGCCGCCCATGGTCAGTCCTCGATCAGCACGTCGGTCAGGTCGATCAACGTGAGCACCAGCACGACGAGCTTGCCGTCGCTGATCACGTACTCGATGAAGAGGTTGCGCGAGAGGGCGATCTCCCGCGTAGTCTCGTCGCCGCGGACGGGGTGGGAGAGCTTGTGCCGCGGGTCGGTCACCAGTATGGCCAGGCCGCGTTCCAGCACGTCACGCCGGTCGGCGGGCAGGCTGTCGCGCACGTGGGCGGCCTCTTCGGTGAACGCAACTCGGTACGGCAACATGTGATGCTCCTTTCCGCCCGTATTGTGGCAGGCCGTCAGTCGCAGCCGCAGCCGCTTCCCGAGGCCACCGGCAGCGGCTCCGGTACGCCGATCTTCGGCAGCCCGAGCAGCACGCCCGCCGGCTTGGCCGCCTCGGCGGCGTTGCGCTTCTCCCAGGCGTCGCCCGCGCGGGTCCGGCGCACGTCCAGCACGGCGCCCTCGGCGAGGAGGTGGTGCGGGGCGGCGTAGGTGATCTCGACCGTGACGACGTCGCCGGGGCGGACCTCCTGGTCGGGCTTGGTGAAGTGGACCAGGCGGTTGTCGGGGGCCCGGCCCGAGAGGCGGTGGGTGGCGCCGTCCTTGCGGCCCTCGCCCTCGGCGACCATCAGCTCCAGGGTGCGGCCGACCTGCTTCTTGTTCTCGTCCCAGGAGATCTCCTCCTGAAGGGCGACGAGACGCTCGTAACGCGCCTGGACGACCTCCTTGGGGATCTGGTTCTCCATGGTCGCGGCCGGGGTGCCGGGCCGCTTGGAGTACTGGAAGGTGAAGGCCTGGGTGAAGCGGGCCTCGCGGACCGCGTGCATGGTCTGCTCGAAGTCCTCCTCGGTCTCGCCGGGGAAGCCCACGATGATGTCCGTCGTGATCGCGGCGTGCGGGATGGCGGCCCGGACCTTCTCGATGATCCCGAGGTAGCGGTCCTGCCGGTACGAGCGGCGCATCGCCTTCAGGACGGTGTCCGAGCCGGACTGCATCGGCATGTGCAGCTGCGGCATCACGTTCGGGGTCTCGGCCATGGCCGCGATCACGTCGTCGGTGAAGTCACGGGGGTGCGGGGACGTGAACCGCACCCGCTCCAGGCCCTCGATGCTCCCGCAGGCGCGCAGCAGCTTGCTGAAGGCCTCGCGGTCGCCGATGTCGGAGCCGTACGCGTTGACGTTCTGGCCGAGCAGGGTGATCTCGGAGACGCCCTCGCCGACCAGCGCCTCGATCTCGGCGAGGATGTCGCCGGTGCGGCGGTCCTTCTCCTTGCCGCGCAGAGCCGGGACGATGCAGAAGGTGCAGGTGTTGTTGCAGCCGACGGAGATCGAGACCCAGGCCGCGTACGCGCTCTCGCGCCGGGTCGGCAGCGTGGAGGGGAACGCCTCCAGCGACTCGGCGATCTCGACCTGCGCCTCTTCCTGCACCCGGGCGCGCTCCAGCAGGACCGGCAGCTTGCCGATGTTGTGCGTGCCGAAGACGACGTCGACCCAGGGGGCCTTCTTCACGATGGTGTCGCGGTCCTTCTGCGCGAGGCAGCCGCCGACCGCGATCTGCATGCCCGGGCGCTTCGTCTTCATCGGGGCGAGGCGGCCGAGATTGCCGTAGAGGCGGTTGTCGGCGTTCTCCCGGACGGCGCAGGTGTTGAAGACCACGACATCCGCGTCGCCGTCGGAGCCCTCGGGGGCGCGGACGTATCCCGCCTCCTCCAGCAGCCCGGACAATCGCTCGGAGTCGTGGACGTTCATCTGGCACCCGTAGGTGCGGATTTCGTAGGTCTGAGATGAACGAACGTCCACTGCCGCGCTCCGGTCACTGCTGCTGGTCATGGGTCAAGAGTAGGCGGTCGCGAACGGGGCCCGTCGCGGCCGCCGCCGCTTCACCGACGGACCAGGGACGACGGACACGCCCGCCCGTACGAGGGGGGCTCCGGGCGCGGCGCTGAAGACGCAGCCTGAGCCGGCCCGCGGACCCTCGGACCAGCCGCACACGCCGAAGGCAGGGAGTCGACACGACAGCGCCTGGCACCAGGACGGCCTCGCCCGCACGGCGTCGACGGCGCCGGCCGCTCCTGCCCCTCCCCGGTCCTGCCGCCGTCCTTCTCAGGACCGCCCGAACGGCGACCTGCGCCGCTCTCGCGGAAACCCACGCCTGCCGCGGGTCCCTCCGCGGGCCGTCCGCGGGGCCGCGAACACCGCACGGCACCCCTGCCGGGTGCGCAACCAGCCCCGGTCCCGGTCACGCCTGGGAAAACCGTACGGCCTGCCCGTGATCTCCCGGAGCGGCGACATGACGGCGCGGAAAGGTCCGTACCGGTCGCGTCAAGGGTTGTAAAAGCAGGCCTGCTCGGGCCGCCCAAGCGGTCGGAAGCTGAAGGCTACGTACGCGTAGTGCGCGATCGCAGCGCCGGGATCAGCACCGTGTCGTCAACCGGGTCTCAACCCGATTGATTTCGGCTTCAGTTGTTGACGGCGGGCACCGGCGGGACTACAACCCGAGGGAGCGCTCTCCTGTCTGCTGTTGCTCCATCCCCACGCACGCCGAACCGGCTTGAGGAGACTCCGCATGCAGAGTTCCGCCAGTGCACCCACCCGCAGACAACCGGCCGGCGCCGTACGCCCACGCGCGGCTCTCGGCCTGGTCGTCGTCCTGATCGCCGCCTTCTTCGCGGTCCTCGCACCGTCGCCCGCGCACGCCGCCGACCAGTTGCTGTCCCAGGGCAGGCCCGCCACCGCCTCCTCGACCGAGAACGCGTCCTTCCCCGCGAGCGCCGCGGTCGACGGCAACACCGGCACCCGCTGGTCCTCGGCCTTCGCCGACCCGCAGTGGCTCCAGGTCGACCTCGGCTCCGTCCAGCAGCTCAGCCGGGTCACCCTGACCTGGGAGGCCGCCTACGCGACCGCCTTCCAGATCCAGACCTCCACCGACGCCACCACCTGGACCACCGTCTACTCGACGACCACGGCCACCGGCGGGACCCAGAACCTCGCCGTTACCGGCAGCGGGCGCTACGTCCGTCTCTACGGCACCGCGCGCGGCACCCCGTACGGCTACTCCCTCTGGGAGTTCCAGGTCTACGGCCCCGGGTCCACCACCCCGCCGGACGACTTCTGGGGCAGCACCAGCGACATCCCCGCGGCGAACAACGCCGTCGAGGTGAAGATCCTCAACCGCACCAACGGCAAGTACCCCGACAGCCAGGTGTACTGGAGCTTCAACGGCCAGACGCACTCCATCGCCGAGCAGCCCTACCTCGACATGCCGGCCAACTCCGCGGGCCGCATGTACTTCTACCTGGGCTCGCCCACCAGCTCGTACTACGACTTCATCGAGTTCACGGTCGGCAACAACGTCTTCAACGGCAACACCACCCGGGTCGACGCCTTCGGCCTGAAGCTGGCCATGCGCCTGCACACCAAGGACGGTTACGACGTCGAGGTCGGCGAGAACCGGCAGACCTTCGCCGAGGACCGCGCCACCACGTTCCAGCGGTTCATCGACGCGGTGCCGTCCCAGTTCGACGTGCTGGCCCAGACCCAGGCCCCGTACCGGATCATCGCGCCCGGCAGCGACCCGAGCTTCCGCGCGGGCGGCGCCAACGCCAACTACTTCACCTCGTACGCCCAGTCGGTGGGAGTGACCGCGGCCACCTCCGACATCTTCGGCTGCGCGGCCGCCCTGGCGGCCGACCCGAACATGTGCGCCGCCCTCAACCGCCACGTCGCCACCCTGCCGGCCTCCCAGCAGTCCGACCCCGCCCAGTTCTACACGGCGGCACCGGCGAACTACTACGCCAAGTTCTGGCACGACAACGCCATCAACCGCCTCGCCTACGGCTTCCCCTACGACGACGTGGCGGGCCAGTCCTCCTTCGTCTCCCACGCCAACCCGCAATGGCTCCTGGTCGCCGTCGGCTGGTAGCCGATCCGGTGGCGCGGACGCCGAACCCACACTGATCCACCGACCGGCGGGTCCTGCCGGGTCACACCCGACCCGGCCGGACCCGTCGGCTGCCGGCACCGCGAGCCGCGAACCGACCCCCGGCGCGCCGGTCATGGGCCGGGGGTGGGTGGTCCCGGCGGAACACCGGCCCGCGCAGACCCGGGGGAACGGGGACGCGAGGACCGCCAGCAGCAGTACCGCGCCGCCGCCGTAGAGCAGTGGGTGGCGCGTCACCGCCAGTGCGAACCGGTACCAGCGTCCGTTCTGCGGGGGCCCTGTCGGGCCTGCCGGGCCGCGCAGCCGGGCGAACACGTCGTAGCGGTCGACCCGATGGCCCACGACGGCGAGCAGCGCGGGCAGTACGAGGACCGCGCCCGCCGCCGCGGAGAGCACGACGGCGATACCGCCGTAGGCGAAGGACCGCAGGAAGAACTGCGGGAAGACCAGCAGGGCGACCAGGGACAGGGCCACGGTGAGCGCGGAGAACGCGACCGTCCGCCCGGCCCGGCGCACGGTGGGGCCGAGCGCCTCCCGCACGGTGGCGCCGGCGCGCAGCTCCTCCCGGAAGCGGGCGAGGACGAACAGGCTGTAGTCGATGGCGAGTCCGAGGCCGAGCGAGGTGGTGGAGTTCATCGAGTACACCGAGATCGGCACCGCGCCCGCGAGCGCGTTGAGCACGGCCCGGCTCATCAGGACCGACAGCAGCGCGATGACCAGGGGCAGGGTGGCGGCCACCGCGCCGCCGAAGACCAGCAGGAGCAGGACCAGGGTGATCGGCGCGGCGATCGCCTCGGCGAGCAGCAGATCGTGTGCGGTGCGCGCGCCGACCTCCGACTGCACCTGCGCGGGGCCGGCCGCCAGGACCGTCAGCCCCGGGGCGTGCCGCCGGACGTCCGGCAGGACCCGGCCGGCGGTCTTCGCCCGGTCGTCCTCGTCACCGCTGAGGGAGAGCGTGACCAGCCCGATGGCACCGTCGCGGGAGCGCAGCGCGGGCGCGCGGTCCGCCGTCCAGTACGAGGTGGCCTGCCGGACGCCCGGGATCCGTGCCGCGTGCCGGGTCAGGGCCGTACCCAGGGAGGTCATCTCCGCCGAGTCGACGGACGTCGTGCCGCTGAGCAGCAGCACCAGGTCGTCGGCGGCGGCCGGGAAGTGCTCGGCCACCAGGCGTTCGGCGCGGGCGGACTGCGCGCCGGGGTCGGAGAAACCCCCGTGGACCAGGCGGTGTTCCACGCCCAGGCCGCCGATCCAGGCGAGGACGACGGCGACCGCGCTCACCCACAGCACGGCGACGCGCCGCCGGTACAGCACCGCGCTGACGCGGTCCAGCATGACAGGGCCTCCCTGAGGCGCTCCGGGCAACGGACCGGCGGTGTACTGAACTGCCGCTCGCCGTCAGCCAGTTCGATTGATGGACGGGCTCTGAGCTGGCGATACTGATCCGACTGAGCACCGTCGCCGAAGCGAGCGAAGCGAGGCCCATGCACCAGGAACCCGCACTGCTGGAACTGCTCGGCCTCCTCGATCCGACCCCCGCACCCGGCCGCGACGACGCGGAGCACGGCGCACTCGAGGAGCACAGGGAGCACCGGGAGCACGAGGAGTGCTTTCTGGGGCGCCCGCCCCAGGAGCGGACCTCCCCGGTGTACGGCGGACTGGTGGCCGCCCAGGCACTGGCCGCCGCCGGCCGTACGGTGCCCGACGGGCTGCCGGTGCACGCGGTGCACTGTTCCTTCGTGCGGCCCGGCCTGCCGACGGCCTCCTTCGACCACCGGGTCGACCGGGTGAAGACCACCCCGTCCTTCGCCACCCGGCGGGTCCGTACCATCCAGCGCGGCCGTGAGGTGTTCGCGCTGACCGCCTCCTTCCACCGCCCGGAACCGGGCCTCGCCCACCAGGAGCCGATGCCGGCCGTCCCGGACCCGGAGGACCTGCCGACCTACGAGGAGCGGCTGACGAAGGCGTTCGGCGAGGCGGTCGCCCCGCTCGGGAAGCCGTACGAGACCCGCTTCGTGGGGCCGTTGAGCTTCGACGCCGAGCAGGACCCGGCGCTGGTGTCCTCCCGGACCAGGGTGTGGGTGCGGATCAGGGGCGAGGCGCCGGGCGGCGGCGAACCACTGCTCCACGCCTGCCTGCTGGTGTACGTGTGCGACGTGACCATGCTGGAGACGGTGGCGGTCCGGCACGGGGTGTCGTGGTTCCACGCCACCGCCCGAAGCCTCGACTACACCGTGTGGATCCACCGGCCCTTCCGCGCGGACGACTGGCTGCTGTGCGCCCACGAGACCCCGGTGGCCGCCGGCGGCCGGGGACTGGTCCTCGGCCGCGTCTTCACCCGCGACGGGGTGCTGGTCGCCACCCTCGCCCAGGAGGGCCTGCTGCGCGTGAGCGGCGACCGTGCGGAGGCCGGCTGAGGGGGCTATACGACCAGGCCGCCGGAGATCTCGACGGCCTGCCCGGTGATGTAGCGGGCCCGGTCGGAGGCCAGGAAGCACACCAGGTGGGCCACGTCCTGCGGGGAGCCGAACGCCTGGCCGGGGATCAGGGATCTGAGGAACTCGGCCCGGTCTGCGGGTATCGCGGCGGTCATGTCGGTCTCGATGAGTCCGGGCGCGACGGCGTTGACGGTGACGCCCCGGCTGCCGATCTCCTTGGCCAGTGCCTTGGTGAAGCCGATGATCCCGGCCTTGGCGGCGGAGTAGGCGGTCTGGCCGGGGGTGCCGTGCAGTCCGGCGGAGGAGGCGATGTTGACGATGGCGCCGCTGCGCTGTTTCACCAGGGGCATCAGCAGCGGTCTGGTGATGGTGTACATGCTGTCGAGGTTGGTGCCGATGACCTGGTGCCACTGTTCGGGGGCCATCCGTGCGAACAGGGTGTCGCGGGTGATGCCCGCGTTGTTGACGAGGATGTCGAAGCGGTCCAGCCGGTCCAGCGCCGCGGCGGCGAACCGTGCCGCCGCCTCGGTGTCGGCGACGTCGGCGTACAGCGGGGTGCAGCGCCGCTCCGGGTGGGCGGCGCACAGCTCGTCGGCGAGGGCGCGGGCCTGCTTCTCGTCGCTGTGGTAGCCGAAGACGACGTCGGCGCCCTGGGCCAGCGCCAGCCGGACGACGGCGGCGCCGATGCCCCGCGAACCCCCGGTGACCACGCAGCCGCGGCCCGCCAGCGGGAGTTCAGCCGTCACTGGCCGCCTCCGGTGTCACGGCGGCGGGCCGGCGCGACTCCTTCTTGCGCCGGGCGGCCTCCTCGCGCAGTTCGCGGTAGCGCTCCTCGGCGATCAGCGTGGAGATCATGGGCACGTAGAACGCGCCGTCGCCGACCAGCCTGATCCGCTCCGCGGTGATCGCCGCGTACCCGCGCTCGGCGAGCGCGTCCCAGATGGTGGCGAACTTCTCGTAGACGTCGACGCCGAAGCCCGTGCGGTACTGGGCCCGGTCGATCTCCGTGCTGATGAGACCGCGGAAGAGGGCCAGCAGCAGCAGGTCGTCGGGGGCGTGGCGGAAGCCCCGCTCGACCGGGAACCGGCCGGCGTCGACCGCCGCCTTGTACTGCGGCAGGCTGCGGTGGTTGATGAACGACCACGAACGGCCCGAGGGGAGCGTGGGGTTGCCGAAGAAGGTGATCGCCGCGTACCCGAGTCCGAGGCTGTCGACCTGTTCGACGCGGCTGGTGTAGCCCTCGCGGAAGTCCTTGACCGCGGGGTCTCCGGGGCGGCGGAAGTT
The DNA here is from genome assembly GCF_043201895.1 of Streptomyces sp. NPDC048254. Lineage (NCBI taxonomy): Bacteria > Bacillati > Actinomycetota > Actinomycetes > Kitasatosporales > Streptomycetaceae > Streptomyces > Streptomyces sp. NPDC048254. Next base: position 67,697 of record NZ_JBICZJ010000031.1, on the reverse strand, counting down.
GTACGTCGACAGCTGCTCGTAGCCCTGGTCGAGCAGGAAGTCGCGGCCCGCCCGGTACATCTCCAGGTTGGCCAGGGTGCTGGGCAGTTCGTGGAAGCGGTTGAGCGCGAAGTCGGTGGGTCCGCCGACGTTCAGCTCGTAGTGGGTGATGTCGTGGACCTCCCAGGAGACCAGGGTCCGCAGGTCCTCCAGCATGGTGTCGACTGTCTGCTGGGGCCAGCCGAAGATGATGTCGACGTTGGCGGCCAGACCGAGTTCGCGGGCCCACTCCAGGCTCTGGATGACGTGTTTGGTCGTCTGCTTGCGGCCGCTGAAGCTGTTGAGGCGCTCGTTGACCTGCTGGACGCCCATGCTGATCCGGTTCATCCCGGAGTCCCGGATGGCCGCCATCTTCTCCCGGGAGAAGAGCTGCGGGATGCCCTCCAGGGTGAGGTCCGCCCCGTCCTCGATCTCGGGAAAGAGGCGGCGCACCATGTCCATCAGCCGGTGGTAGACGGGGGCCCGGTAGAGGTTGGAGGTGCCCCCGCCGAAGTAGGCCCCGACGAGGACGGAGCCCGCCATCTGCTCCCGGTACATCTCGGCTTCGCGTTCCACGTAGCCGTAGTAGTCCTCCAGCGCGGCGTTGCCCTGGAACTCCTCGACGGGGAACAGGCAGTAGCCGCACTTCCCGGGGTCGGTCTGGATGCAGTACGGGACGCCGACGTAGAGGAAGGCGTGGGACTGCTCGCCGGTGGCGCGCAGGTGCCGGCGGTCCGCGCCGACCTCGTCCAGGGGCACGGACAGCTCGTTCCAGTACCGCGGGGACGGGAAGCCGTGCTGGATCTTGTTGACCTGGCGTTCGGTGAGATGGCTGTCGAGGTAGTCGTTGACGTGGTCGGGGCTCAACACGGTGGCCGGCACTTCCCCTCTGGGTGGGATCGGCAGCAGGGTGGCGGTCAGGAGCCCTGGCGGGCGGTGGTGGCCGGGTCCGCCAGGATCACGCGCTGGAGGAGGTACTCCGCCAGTTCCTCGATGCTCTGGTACTCCAGTGCCTCCATCGCCTTGAAGCGGAAGTCGAGCTTCTCCTGGATGCGGCGCTGGAGTTCGGTGATGCTCAGTGAGTCGAGACCGATCTCCAGCAGGGCCAGGGACGGGTCGAGGTCGTGCAGGTCGATCTCCATCTCTGCGGACATCCGGCCGAGGGTGTCGGCGATCTCGTCGGCGAGCCAGCCGATGACCACCTGGCGGCGCTCGGCGGCCGGGAGGGGCTCGACGCGGGCCCGCAGTTCCGCCCGTGAGTCGCCGCTCTCCCGGGGGCGGCCGTCGGCCGGTGCGGCGGGGCCGGCCGAGGTGCCGGTCAGCGAGGCGATGCGCCGGAACTCGATGTCGTCGAGGTCCGCGAGGAGGTTCCCGGAGTCGTCCAGCACGCTCAGCCGCGCCGAGAACGCCGTCCCGTCGGGGTTCGGGCGCAGCCGGAGGTGTCCCCAGACCTGGTCGGGCAGCGGTCCGTGCAGGGTCATCCGGCCGATGCCGACCGGGACGTGGGCTCCCCTGGCGGCGCCCTCCCGCGCCGCGGCGGCGGTCAGGTGCAGACAGCCGTCGAGCAGGGTGGCGAAGCGGTGCGCGTGGCTGACGCGGGACGCGCCGTCGGGGGCGGCCGTGATCCGGCCGAGTGCCTGCCCGCCCGTCTCGTCCAGCCACAGCTCGCGGACGGTGGAGAAGCTCGCGCCGTACTCCATGCCGTCCTCGCGGAGCAGCCCGTAGAGCCGGCCGGCCGGCAGTGCCGTGGGCATCGCCGCGCGCAGCTGCTCCGGTGGTGTCACGGGGGCGTCCCGCCGGTCGGCCGGACCGGCCTTCCCCTGGCAGTAGCGGGGCTCGCCGTCCCCGTCGCCGGCCACCGTGAACCGGTAGCCGCCCTCGGTCGAGGAGTCCTCCAGGTCGACCCGGACGGTGCTGGGTCGCGTGGGGGCCAGGATCAGCGGGCGCAGGAAGTCGACGTCGGTGAACTCGACGGCCGTGTCCGCCGCGTAGGCGTCGAGGGCCAGTTCCAGATAGCCGGTGGCCGGGAACACGGTCGCCCCGAGGACCCGGTGGTCGGCCCAGGGCGTGCCCGCCCGCACCTCGTGCCGGCGCACGATCCGGGCGGCGGCCTGCCGCGGTACGGGCACCGACGGCGCGGCCGGTACCTGCGACTGAGGTGCGGCCACGGCCGCCGTGTCGCCGGGTCCGGCGTCCGGCGCGGGCCGCACCCAGTACCGGTCCCTGCGGAACGGGTAGCGCGGGGCGGTGGAGGTACGGCGGTGGTGCGGGCCCCGGTAGAGGGCGGGGAGGTCGACGGCGGCTCCCGCCGTGAACAGGGCACCCGCGGCGGTGAGAAGGTTACGGGTGTCCCGCCCGTCGCGGCGCATGGTCGGGATCACCGTCACGCCGGTGTCGCCGAAGGCTTCGGGGATGTACGGCCCCAGAGCGGGATGGGGGCCGATCTCCAGGACCACGCCGCAGCCCAGCGCGGCCACCGCACGCATGGAGTCGTGGAACCGGACCGGCCGGCGCGCCTGCTGACTCCAGTACTCCGGGCCCTCCGCGCCGGTCAGCGCCTCGCCCGTGACATTGGAGAACACCGGGACGGCCGGGGCGGTGGTGCGCAGCCCGGCGGCCGCCTTGCCCAGTTCGGCCAGGACCGGGTCCATCAGCGGCGAGTGGAAGGCGTGCGAGGTACGCAGCCGGGTGGTACGGCTGCCCGCGGCCTCGGCACGGCGGGCCACCTCGTCGACGGCCGCCGCCCGCCCGGAGACGACCACGGCACGCGGGCCGTTGACGGCGACGACGGAGACGTCCGCCTCCCGTCCCGACAGCCAGCCCCGCACGGTCTCCGGGTCGGCGGCCACGGCCAGCATCACTCCGTCGCGCGGCAGTTCGCCCATCAGCCGGCCGCGCACCGCGCTGAAGCGGGCGGCGTCCTCCAGGGAGAGCATGCCGGCGACACACGCGGCGACGACCTCGCCGATGCTGTGCCCGACCACCGCGTCCGGGACGACTCCCCAGGACCGCAGCAGGGTGGCGAGCGCGTACTCCACGGCGAACAGCGCCGGCTGGGCGAGGCGGGTGTCGTCGAGCGCCTGCGGTGCCCGGTCCTCGAAGAGCAACTGCCGCAGGGGTACGGGCAGTTCGGGGTCGAGCAGTTCGGCGCACCGGTCGAGGGCGGCGGCGAAGGCCGGTTCGGCGCCGTACAGTTCGCGGGCCATGCCCGGGTACTGCGCGCCCTGGCCGGTGAAGACGAAGGCGGTCCTGGCGGGCTTCGCGGGGTGTCCGCCGCTGACCGACGGCGCGGTCCGGCGGGTCCGCCACAGCCGCAGGTCGTTGGCGATCTCGATACCGCCCCGCCCGGTCACCGCGAGGCGGTGGCGGTGCGCGGCGCGTCCGGCGGCGGCGGTGAAGACGGCCGCAGGCAGGGTCTCCCGATCGGTCCTGGACAGATACTCCGCCCAGCGCTCGGCCAGTACGTCCAGGCTCTCGGGGGACTTGGCGGACAGCACCAGCAGCTCGGCCGGGCGCGGCTCCGCGGCGACCGCCCAGGCCTGCGGCTTCGGCTGCGGTGCCTCCCGCAGGATGGCGTGCGCGTTGGTGCCGCTGTAGCCGAAGGAGTTGACGGCGGCCAGCCGCGGGACGTCCGTCCGGGGCCAGGGCACGGCCTCGGTGGGGACCTCCACCGAGGCACCGTCGAGGTCGATCTTGGGGTTCAGCCGGTCGAGATGGAGGCTGGCGTAGATGGTCTCGCGGTGCAGCGAGAGAGCGGCCTTGACGACGCCGAGGAGTCCGGCGGCGGCCTCGGTGTGGCCGAAGTTGCTCTTCGCCGAGCCGACGTACAGCGGCCGGCCGGCGGTGCGCGACCGGGCGTAGGCCCGGGAGATGGCGCCCATCTCGATGGGGTCGCCGACCGGGGTTCCGGTGCCGTGCGCCTCGACGTAGTCGACCTCGGCGGGGTCGACGCCGCTGCGGGCGAGCGCGGTGCGCATCACCTGCTCCTGGGTACGGCCGTTGGGGGCGGTCAGCGCGGGCGTGTGCCCGTCGTGGTTGATCGCGCTGCCGACGACGGTGGCCAGGATGGGGTCGCCCCGTTCCTCCGCGACCGACTGCCGGCGCAGCAGTACGGCCACGCAGCCCTCGCTGCGGACATAGCCGTCCGCCTTGGCGTCGAACGCCCGGCACTGCCCGCTGCGGGAGAACAGCCCCAGTTTGCAGAAGGCGACATGGACGTCGGGGTGGAGGATCAGGTTGACGCCGGCGACGACGGCCGAGTCGCACTCGCCGGTGAGGAGGGACTGCCGGGCCAGGTGCAGGGCGACCAGCGAACCGGAACAGGCGGTGTCGACCGCGAAACAGGGCCCCTTCACGTCGAGGAAGTGGGCGACCCGGCCGGCGCTGATGCTGTTCGCGTCGCTCATCGCGTCGTAGGCCGAGACACCTTTCAGCCCCTCGATGTCGCGCTTGAGGGTGCCGTAGTTGTTGGTGTTCATCAGCGCGAGGAACACGCCGGTGTCGGTGCCCCGCAGTTCCGCGGGGTCCTGTCCGGCGTTTTCGAGGGCGTGCCACACGGTCTGCAGAAGCAGGCGGTGCTGCGGATCCATCCGGACCGCCTCGGCGTCCGAGATCCCGAAGAACGCCGCGTCGAAGCGGTCGACGTCGTCCACGAATCCGCCGTGCCGGATGTAGGTCTTGCCCGGAGCCAGCGGGTCGGGGTCATAGAGTCTGTCCACGTCCCAGCGGCTGGCGGGGATCTCCTCGACACAGTCCCGCCCCTCCCGCAGCACTGTGTACAGGTCGTCCGGCCCGTGCACTCGACCGGGGAGAGTGCACCCGATCCCTACCAACGCGATGGGCTCGACATCCATGCAGGATTTCTCCTTCGAAGGACGGGAAAAGGCAGTGCCGTGGCGCCGGGGAATTCGCGTCGGGGTTCTGTTGCTCGGCGGCGAACGACAACTCCGTACGCACGTATCGGCCGAGTTTCCTTTCGGCGCACCCGTGTAAGGCTAGGTGCGCGGCCGATAAGGGGACAAGCGGCGCTATTGGGGCGGGCGATGCCCGCGAAGGGCGTGCGGGGACCGAGGGCGCGTGGCGGCGTCCGCGTGCCCACGCCATGTTCCTGCCGGGGCCCGAGGGGCGACCCGCGGGCACCGAGAGGCTCGACCGCGGCCGAGTACTACGGCACTCATCATGACGCTGATCACGGGCAACACGCTCCGAAAATCGCTTGCAGCGCCTGCCTAGAGTGCGGACACGCCTATTTCGCCGCACCTGCAAGAGATCACCCCCGACAACCTCGAGACCGCTGTCAACCTGAAAGTCCGCCCCGACCAGGAACACCTGGTGGCACCCGTGGTGAAGTCGCTCGCCGAGGCATATGTCCACCCCGGCGTCGCATGGCCCCGGCTCATCTGCGATGGCGACGAAGTCGTCGGGTTCCTCATGGCCTTCTTCGACATCGACTGGACCGGCAAAGGCACCGACTTCCGCTCCGGACTCTGGCGTCTCAACATCTCGGACGGAAAGCAGGGCCGAGGCTACGGACGTTTCGCACTGGAGTCCGTAGCCGGCGAGATCCGGCGCCGAGGAGGCACACGGCTGACGACCACCTGGCATCCCGGAGCGGATGGCCCCACAGGCTTCTATCCGGCCCTCGGCTTCCAGCCAACCGGAGTGACCAGCGGAGACCAGACGGTGGGCACGCTGGAACTGGACTGAACCCGCGTTTCCGCCGCGCCTGCCTCAGAGCCGTGCCGGGCCGGCCGCGGTGATGGCTGCGGCCACGTCGTCCGTGGCATGGCCGGACGCGATCGCCTCGTCCCAGCGCTTCAGCAGCGCCTCGGTGAGGGGCAGTTCGAGCCCGCGGTGGTCGGCGGCCGCCAGGGCGAGGGCCGCGTCCTTGCCCGCGTGATGCAGCGGGAAACCCGGGGCGAAGTCGTGCTCGACCATGGCCCGGCCCTTGGCCGTCGCGTACGGGGATCCCAGTGGGCTCTCGGTGAGGGTGCCGAGCACCAGACCGGGATCCAGCCCGAGCACACTGGTCAGGCTGACGGTCTCGGCCATGCCTTCGACCAGGACCGCGAGCCAGTTGTTCAGCACCAGCTTGAAGCAGCTGCCATCGCCGAGGCGGTCCAGCCACAGCGTCCGGTGGCCCAGCGCGTCGAACAGCGGCTGTACGCGAGCGCGCAGTGCCGGATCCCCGGAGGCGAGGACGAGCAGCTCGCCCCGTTCCGCGGGCTCGGAACTCCCGGAGACGGGTGCGTCGACGAACGCGGCGGTCCCCTCGGCGAGTTCCGCCAGCTGCCGGGTGGCGTGGACGCCGACCGTGCTCATCTGGATCCAGACCGCGTCCGGGCCGAGCGCGGTCAGGGCACCGTCGGCCCCGGTCATCGCGCTCTCCACAGCCGCGCCGTCGGTGAGCATGGTGATCAGGAACCCGGCCTCCGCGGCCGCCCCGGCCGGAGTCCCGGCGACCCGCGCGCCAAGGCCGGCCAGCGCCTCGGCCCGCTGCCGGGTCCGGTTCCACACCGTCACGTCGAACCCGGCACGCAGCAGATTGCGCGCGATGGGGGCGCCCATGACACCGGTGCCGAGGACGGCGACCCGGGTCCTTCCTGTCTGTTCGGTCCGTTCGGTCCGTTCGGTCCGTTCGGTCCGTTCGGTCGATATGGTCATCACACACTCTCCGGGGAGGGCCCGGCGACCGGGGTGGCCGCCGCCATGATCGAGTCGATGTCCTTGAGGTCGGTCTCGTCGAGCGTGAGGTCCGCGGCCGCGAGGCTGTCCTCGACGTGGTGGACGCGCCGCGCGCCGACGATCGCCGCGTCCACGCCCGGCCGGGCCAGGGTCCAGGCGATGGCCAGCTGTCCGACCGTCATGTCGCGGAAGGCCGCGAACTCCTCCAGTGCGTGGACGACCCCGAGGTTGCGCCGGTAGGTCTCGCCGCGGAAGACATCGCTCTTCGCCCGCCAGTCGTCGGCGGGGAAGACGGTGTCCTCACCGAGGGTGCCGGTCAGCAGGCCGTGCGCGAGCGGGCCGTAGACCAGGACGCCGATGCCGTGCCGGCGGGTGTAGGGCAGGACGGTGTCCTCGATCCCGCGGCGGAAGAGGTGGTACGGCGGCTGCAGCGTCTCCACCGGCAGGGTGCGGGAGAACTCGGCCATCTGCTCGGCGGAGTAGTTGGAGACGCCGACGTGCCGGATCTTGCCGGCCGCGACCAGCTCCTTGAGCGCGCCGGCGGTCTCGGCGAGCGGCACGTCCGGGTCGGGCCAGTGGACCTGGTAGAGGTCGATGTGGTCGACGCCGAGCGCGGTCAGGCTGGCGTCGACGCCCTCGCGCAGGGCGGCGGGGCTCGCGTCCCGGGCGACTCCGGTGCCGGTGCGGCGCAGGCCGCCCTTGGTGGCGATCACCAACTCGTCGCGGTGCTGGCGGAGTTCGTCTCGCAGGGCGGCTCCGAGCAGGCGTTCCGAGGCGCCGAAGCCGTACCCCTGGGCGGTGTCGAAGAAGTTCACCCCGAGCTCGCGGGCCCGGCTGATTGCCTTTCGGGCGTCGTCCTCGGCGAAGGCGCCCCAGTCCCCGCCGAGTTGCCAGGTACCGAAGGCGATGCGGGAGACCCGCAGTCCGGTCGATCCCAGTGTGGTGCTGCGCATGGTTGTCCTCCGTGCGTGATGAGTTCGTTCGGTTGTGCTGTCGATCGGCGTCAGCCGACTCTGGCGCCGATCACATGCCCGATGCCGAAGACGGCCGCGGCGGCGAGGGCGCCCACGAAGAGCTGGCGGGCCCCGGAGCGCAGCGGCGCCCGGCCGGTGAGCAGGCCGATCGCACCGCCGACGGCGAACAGGGCGCTGCCCGCCAGGGCGACGGCCAGGAGCAGGGCGGCCGTTCCCGTGAGGAAGAGGAAGGGCAGTACGGCGGCCAGGGCGCCGACGGCGAACGAGGCGAGGCTGGAGAACGCCGCCGACCACGGCGAACCCAACTCGTCCGGGTCCAGGCCGAGTTCCTCGCGGACCACGGTGTTCAGGGCGGTGTCGTGGTCCCGCATGATGGTCGTCGCGACATGCCGGGCGTCGTCCGCGTCCAGTCCCTTGTCCCGGTAGACCTGGACGAGTTCGGCCTCATGGGCGCCCGGGTCGGCGCGCAGCTGGTCGGCGGCGACCGCTATCTCCCGTTCGTAGGCCTCGCGTTGGCTGCGCATGGAGATGTACTCTCCGGCGGCCATGGAGAAGGCTCCGGCCAGCAGTCCGGCGACTCCGGCGAACAGGACGGCCGTGCCGGCGACGCCGGATCCGGCGAAGCCCATCACCAGGGCCGTGTTGGAGACCAGGCCGTCGTTGACGCCGAACACCGCGGCGCGCAGGGCGCCCGAGCGGTCGCCGTGCCGCGCTCGCTCGACGCGCTCGGTGAGGTTCCTGGTCTCGGCGTTCACCGTGCCCGCGCGAGCGGCGTACGGCCGTTCGGATGACGTCAGCGACATCGCTGCACTCCGATCCTCGATGGTGGTTTCCATCGGCGGCGAATACAGACCTGCCGGTTATTCGCCGTCGTACATACCAACGAGCGGAATGCTCCACTGTTTCCCATTCGTGGTAGATAGTCTGAGATAAGTGTTATCGCCATAAAAGATGGGCTGCGTGAGAACTGTGCAAGCGCGTGACTCCCGTCGGTGGGCGTGATGGCATGGGCGGCATGGAGTTGCGGGAGCTGCGGGCGTTCGTGGCGGTGGTGGAGGAGGGCGGGCTGTCCGCGGCCGCGCGGCGGCTGCATGTGAGCCAGCCCGCTCTGTCCCAGACGATCAGCGGACTGGAGCGGCAGCTGGGCGTACGGCTGCTGGTGCGCGGGCGCAGCGGGGTCCGGGCGACCGATGCGGGTACCGCGCTGGCCGGCGAGGCACGGGCGGTGCTCGCCCGGCACGATCAGGCGCTGCGGGTGATGGCCGGGTACGCCGGTCCGGGCGGCGGGGCGCTGCGCATCGGGATCCCCCTGGAGCTGCCGTCCGGGCTGCTCGACCCGGCGCTCGCCGAACTGGCCGAGGCGTATCCGGAGACGCGGGTGCAGGCCCGGCATCTGTCCACGGCGGACCAGCTGACCGCGTTGCGCGCCGCCGACCTCGACATCGGCTTTCTGCGGGAGCGGCCGTCGGGGCCGGAGTTCGACGCGCTGCTCGTCGTACGGGAGAAACTCGGTGTGCTGGTCGCCGTCGATCAGGCCGCCGAGCTGGCCGGGCCCGACGGCATCCCGCTCGACGCGCTCGGCACGTTGCAGTGGGTCGGGTTCCCGCGGGCCGGAAGCCCCGCCTGGTACGACGAGCTGACCGCGGTCCTGCGCGGGCACGGCCTCGATCTCGGCCCCGAGGCACCCGAGGGGCAGGCGCTGATCGCCGACGTGAAGCTGGCCGCGGTCGCCTCCGGGCAGGCCTTCGCACTGGCTCCACCGGGCTGGCAGCAGCCGTTGCCCGACCATGTGACCTGGTCACCGCTGATCGGCCACCCGCTGGTGCGGCGCACCTGGGCGGTATGGCCGTCCGACTCCCGCCGCCGCGACCTGGGCCACTTCATCGCCACCCTGGACCGTCCACCACGGGCCTGAACCCGCACACCCCGACACCGCCGACCGCGATTCGGGGCCGCCCCACCACACACGGCCGGACACGGAGACGCCTCCGGAGACGGCCGGGACACTGCCCGAGAAGCCTGGCACGCCAGCGGGGCGCCACCGGACCCGCGTGGGGCGCCGGGCGGCATGTTCCGGCGCCCCATCCGGTGCGTCAGACGGCCGTGCGGCCGCCGTCGACCGGGAGGATCGCTCCCTGTACGAAGCTCGCCGTGTCGCTCGCCAGGTAGGCGATCGCCTCGGCGATCTCCCGTGCCTCGGCGGGCCGGCCAGCGGGCGCCTGGGCGGCCAGGGCGTCGAGGTCGTCGCCCATGGCGGCCGTGCCCTCGGTACGGGTCGGGCCGGGCTCCACGGCGTTCACCCGCACGCCCCGCGGGCCGAACTCGGCGGCCCAGGCCTTGGTCAGCAGGTTGACCGCCGCCTTGCTCGACCCGTACAGCGCCATGCCCGCGAGACCGTACTCGGCGACGATCGTGCTGACATTGACGATCGCACCCTGCCCACGCTCGGCCATGCCCGGTGCCAGCTCGGCCACCAGGTAGAACGGCGCCTTCACGTTCAGGTCGTAGACGGCGTCCACATCGCCGGCCGGCGTCTCGGCCGTCGCGCCGAACGGGAAGATGCCGGCGTTGTTGACGAGGATGTCCACGCGGCCGCCGCCCAGCTCGGTGGCCCGCCTGGCCAGCTGCCGCACCGAGTCGGCGTCCCGCAGCTCGGCCGCGAGGAAGTCGGCCTTGCCGCCGCGCTCCCGGACGGCCGCGACCACCTTCTCGCCGCGCTCCGCGTCCCGTCCCGCGACCAGCACATGAGCGCCCCGTTCGGCGAACAGGGTCGCAGTCGCGGCGCCGATACCGCTGGTGGCGCCGGTCAGCAGGGCCACGCGTCCGGTCAGATCAACAGTACCCATGAGATGTCCTCAGGTATGAAATGCAGGAGACGAACCAGTCGTCCCGTCGCCTCGTCCGTGAGGTGACGGGACTCCACAAGCGCCCGGTCCCGCCGCGGATTCCGGTCCCGCCGTCGGCGGATCCGATGGCCCCCATAAGCGCGCGGACCGGTGTGCCGCCCCGGCCGCCGCCGCCCCGGCCGTACCGCGTTTGCACCGGTCAGGGGAGCCGGGCGGCCAGAGGTTGCGCTTATGGCGGGTCTTTGTGAGGCGTATGGCCGTAGGGCGATCAACTCCGCGCGTCCAGCGGTTACATGACCCGTACGGCACAGGGAGTCGCCGCCTCCGAGGTGGTGACCCAGCAGCTCGGACCGGCACCGATCGTCATGCGAGGCGGCAATGAGCGCACCACACCAAACCGCTACAAACGGTACTTACGACCTTATCGTCCTGGGCGCCGGACCGGTCGGGCAGAACGTCGCCGACCGGGCCCGGAGCGCCGGCCTCTCCGTGGCCGTCGTGGAGCGGGAGCTCGTCGGCGGCGAATGCTCGTACTGGGCCTGCGTCCCCAGCAAGGCGCTGCTGCGGCCGGTCATCGCGGTCGCCGACGCCCGCCGCGTGGACGGCGCCCGGCAGGCCGTCACCGGCCGGCTCGACAACGATGCCGTCTTCGCCCGGCGCAACCGATACGTCACCGACTGGGACGACAGCGGGCAGGCGCTGTGGGTCAAGTCCATCGGCGCCGACCTCTTCCGCGGCCACGGCCGGCTCGACGGGCCGCGCCGGGTCACCGTCACCCGGGACGACGGCGCCCGGCAGACCCTCGCCGCCCGGCACGCGGTGGCCGTCGCCACCGGCAGCCGGCCGGTGCTGCCCGGCATCCCGGGCATCGAGGAGGCCCGGCCCTGGACGAACCGGCACGGCACCGACTCCAGCACCGTCCCCGCCCGGCTGATCGTGGTCGGCGGCGGTGGGGTCGGCGTGGAGATGGCCACGCTGTGGCAGGGGCTGGGGTCACAGGTCACCCTGCTCGTCCGCCGCCGGCTGCTCCCCCGTCTGGAGGCCTTCGCCGGTGAGCTGGTCGCCCAGGGGCTGACCGAGGCGGGCGCGGACGTGCGGACCGGCGTCCAGGTGACCGCCCTGCGCCGCCCGGACCCCGCCGGACGGGTGACCGCCACGCTCGACGACGGGAGCGAGCTGGAGGCCGACGAGATCCTGTTCGCCACCGGACGGACCCCCGGCACCGACGACATCGGCCTGGAGACCGTCGGCCTGACCCCCGGCTCCTGGCTGGACGTGGACACCACCTGCCTGGTCGACGGGGTCGGGGGCGAGTGGCTGTATGCCCTCGGGGACGTCAACCACCGCGCGCTCCTCACCCATCAGGGCAAGTACCAGGCGCGGACGGCGGGGGACGCCATCGGCGCGCGGGCCGCCGGGCGGCCGCTGGACGACGGGGACTGGGGCGATCACGCCACCACCGCCGACCAGCACGCCGTGGCCCAGGTCTTCTTCACCGACCCGGAGGCGGGCGCGGTGGGCCTGACCGCCGAGCAGGCGGCGGCCGCCGGGCACCGCGTCGAGACGGTCGACCTCGACTTCAACGCCGCCCAGGGCGCCAACCTCTACGCCGACGGCTACACCGGCCATGCCCGGCTGGTCGTGGACGTGGACCGGGATGTGCTGCTCGGGGTGACCATGGTCGGCCCCGGGGTCAGCGAGCTGCTGCACTCGGCCACGATCGCGGTCGCCGGCGAGGTCCCGCTGAAGCGGCTCCGGCACACCATCGCGCCGTTCCCCACGGTCAGCGAGATCTGGGTGTTCCTCGTCGGCGCGTACCGACGCCGGCGGCAGGAACGCGACGCCGGGTGAGTTCCTGAAAGACGCGTACCGCCGACGCCGGCCGGTCGGGTCAGCCCGCCTCGGGCTTCCGCCGGAAGAGCTCGTTCAGTTCCGGCTGCGGGATCTGGTGCTCGGCGTAGGAGAAGGTGCCCCGGTCCGCCAGCTCCTTCGCCGCGCCGAGCAGCTGCGCGTACATCGCCCGGGCGATGCTGCCGCCCACCGTGACCCGGCGCACCCCGAGGTCGCGCAGGTCGGCCAGGGACACGGCGTTGCCGGTCAGGCCCATCACCACGTTCAGCGGGCCGTCGATCTCGCGCACCAGGGTGCCGATCGTCCCGGCGTCGGCCGCACCCGGCACGAACGCGCAGTCCGCGCCCGCCGCCAGGTACGCGTTGGCCCGCCGGACGGCCTCGTCGAGCGGTCCTCCGGTCAGCAGCACGTCGGTGCGGCCGACCAGGACGAACGGCTCATCGGCCGTGTCGACCGACTCCCGGGCGGCACGGATGCGGTCCGCCGAAAGCTCCGGGTCGTAGAGCGGCCGGGAGCGGTCGCCGGTGAAGTCCTCGATGTTGCCGCCGGCCGCCCCGGCCGCGAGGGTCATCGAGATCGTCTCGGCGACGGTCTCGGGCGCCGCGCCGAACCCGTCCTCCAGGTCCGCGCTCACCGGGATCCGCACCTCCGCGGCGATCTCGCCGATCCGGCGGATCATGGTCGTACGGTCGACCCGGTCGCCGTCCGACGAGGTGTCGAGGTAGTCGTGGTAGTCGTGGTCCGGGCGGCCCAGGGAGAAGGCCACCCCCGCGCTGGTGGTGGCCACGGCCGGGAAACCGGCCGACTCCAGGACGCGGGCGCTTCCCGCGTCCCAGGCGTTGGGGAGCAGGAAGCAGCCCTCCCTGTGCAACTCGACGAAGCGTGCGGCCAGTTCCCGGCGTTCAGTGTCCACGCGGCCCAGTCTGTCAGCCGGCACTGACAACGGGGCCGCAGGTCGCGGCGCGTCCGCCGGCACGGGGACCGAGGCCGCCCGTCGACGTGGGTCAGCGCCCGGCGAGGTCCAGGGCGATGTCGGTGATCATGTCCTCCTGCCCGCCGACCAGCTTGCGGCGGCCCACCTCGACCAGGATCGCCCGGGTGTCCAGGCCGTGCCTGCGGGCGGCGGCCTCGGCGTGCCGCAGGAAGCTGGAGTACACACCGGCGTAGCCGAGGGTGAGGGTCTCGCGGTCCACCCGCACCGGACGGTCCTGCAGCGGTCGCACGACGTCGTCGGCCGCGTCCATCAGCGGGAACAGGGCGCAGCCGTGCTCCCAGCCCAGCAGGTCGGCGACCGCGACGAAAGCCTCCAGCGGGCAGTTGCCGGCCCCGGCGCCCTGGCCGGCGAGGGAGGCGTCGACGCGGGTGACGCCGTTCTCCACGGCGACGACCGAGTTGGCGACCCCCAGACCCAGGTTGTGGTGGGCGTGGATGCCCAGCTCCGTCGCCGGGTCCAGGACCTCGCGGTACGCCCGGACCCGGTCACGGACGCCGTCCATGGTCAGCCGGCCGCCGGAGTCGGTGACGTACACGCAGTGCGCGCCGTACGTCTCCATCAGCTTCGCCTGGCGGGCGAGTTCGGCGGGCTCGGCGAGGTGGGACATCATCAGGAAGCCCGCCACGTCCATGCCCAGCTCCCGGGCGGCGGCGATGTGCTGGGCGGAGATGTCGGCCTCGGTGCAGTGGGTGGCCACCCGGACCGAGCGGATGCCCAGGGCATGCGCCTGCCTGAGGTCGTGGAGCGTGCCGATGCCGGGGAGGAGGAGAGTGGTCGGGATCGCCTGGTGGACGGCGCCCACGACCGCCTCGATCCACTCCCAGTCGGTGTGCGCGCCGACGCCGTAGGTGACGCTGGAGCCGGACAGGCCGTCGCCGTGGGCGACCTCGATGGCGCGGACTCCGGCGCTGTCGAGGGCGGCGGCGATGGTGCGGGCCTGGTCGACGGTGTAGCGGTGGCGGACGGCGTGCATGCCGTCCCGCAGGGTGACGTCCTGGACGTACAGACGGGTCATCGGGACGCCACCTCCGGGGCGATGGGGGTCCCCCCGCTCGGGCGAAGCCGAGAGTGGGGGTGGGCGGCGATCCGCTCGGCGGTGCGCAGCGCGGCCGAGGTCATGATGTCGAGGTTGCCGGCGTAGGCGGGCAGGTAGTGGGCGGCGCCCTCCACCTCCAGGAAGACGGACACCTTCACGGCGTCGCCGGGCGCCAGGGTGCGCAGCGGGTCGTCGGCGGCCACCCGCTCGAACTGCACCTTCTGCTTGAGGCGGTAGCCGGGGACGTACTCCTGCACGCGGGCGACCATCTCCTGCACCGAGGCCGTCACCGCCGCGTCGTCGCACTCGCCGACCAGGCAGTGCACGGTGTCCCGCATGATCAGGGGCGGTTCGGCCGGGTTGAGCACGATGATCGCCTTGCCGCGGGCCGCGCCGCCGACCTTCTCGACGGCGGCGGCCGTGGTCTCCGTGAACTCGTCGATGTTGGCGCGGGTGCCGGGGCCGGCGGAGCGGGAGGAGATCGAGGCGACGATCTCGCCGTAGTGCACGGGCGTCACGGCGGCGACGGCCGACACGATCGGGATGGTGGCCTGGCCGCCGCAGGTGACCATGTTGACGTTCGGGGCGTCCAGATGGGCGTCGCCGTTCACGGGCGGGACGACGTACGGGCCGAGCGCGGCCCGGGCGAGGAGTCCATCGGGGTCGGTGAAGCGGACGGCCGCGCGACCGGGATCGACGGTGCCGGCGAAGCCCTCGGACTCCAGGGCGAGCCGGTGTGGGTGCCGTGCCGGTCCGGCTGCCGGACCGCGTACTGTCGTGCGCGCCCGGCCCCCGTACCCGATGGACGCTCCAGGAGGAACCGCCCCGTGACCTGCCGAGTCATCCTCATAGCCCCGGCGATCACCCCCTCGCTGCGGCGGGCCCGCTTCGACGACGGCGACTCCATCGAGAACCCGGCGGCGGTGGCGCTGTCGCTGCCCGCCGGCCGTGCGGTCAGCTCCCCCAGCGTGCGCTGCCGTGAGACGGCGGCCGCGCTGGGCCTGGACGCCTCGGCGGAGCCCGGCCTGGCGGGCCTGGACGCGGGTCGCTGGCGCGGCCGGACGCTGGAGGAGGTCGGCGCCGCCGAACCGGAGGCACTGGTCCGGTGGCTGTCCGAGCCGGGAGCCGCGCCGCACGGAGGCGAATCGGTACGGGAGTTCTGCGCGCGGGTCACCGAGTGGCTGGAGGCGACGGGCCGCACGGCCGGCCGGACGATCGCGGTGGTGGAGCCGGAGGTGGTACGGGCCGTGACACTGCACGCGCTCGGGGCGCGCGAGACCGCGTTCTGGCGCGTGGACGTCCCGCCACTTGCGGCGACGGAGGTCACCGGCGGCCCGGGCCGCTGGAACCTGCGGCTCGGCCAGGTCGGCGGCTGAGGGGGCCGGCCGGCCACCGCCATTTCCGGCTCGACCGGTTCGGCCGGTTCGACGGCCAGGAGGGCCCGCGGGGTGCCGTAAATCCGCTGGAACGGCGCGCCCTGCCCTGCCTAGGGTCGCGGCATGACCACCCGCACCTTCCGCGTCACCGTCCGCGGTGTCTTCGACGGCCTCGACGCCGAGCAGCGCGCCGAACTGCTGTCCCGGGCCGCCGACCACGACGTGCTGCGCGCGGCCTTCACCCCCGAGGGCCATCTGAGTTACGACATCGCCGCACGGGCCGCCTTCACCTTCCGTTTCCTGGACACCGGAGAGGAAGAGGAGGACATCCCGGAGGCCACCGAACGCGCCGAGGAGGCGGCCAGGGCGTGGCTCGGCGAGCGCGGCTACGGCTACAAGAACCTCCGGTCCAGGGCGGAGGACCTCTCCCAGGCCCCCCTCGGCAAGCGGCAGCGCCGGGCCGCCGCGCAGCAGGGCTGACCTTCCCGGAAACGGCCACGGCGGCCTGAAGTCGCCGTGGTTCAGGTCACGTTGGGCTGTGGCCGGATTGTGGAGGCCAGGTGTCCGCGGGCGTGGCATGCTCGGGGCCACACGGAGTTACCGGCCGGTTCTACCCGTCGGTAGCCATCGTCGGTGTCTCTTCGCCACCCCCCACCCTCAGGACTGACCTTGCGCAGACGCACGAGGCCCGGGCATGCCGTCCTGCCCGCCTTCGCCGTGACCGCCCTCCTTCTCGCCGTGGGCTGCTCCGCACCCCAGCACCAGAGCACCGCCGGGGACCGCGCCCAGGAGACCGCCCGGGCCTCCGACGACACCGCCGCCGCCCGCACGGACGGCCAGGCGCTCGCCGTCGCCGCCGCGCCCGCCGCCACCACGACCGCGGCCGCCGGTTCGGCGGGTTCGGGCCGCCCGGCGCACCGCACCACGCTCACCGTCGGCTCGTACGACAGCAAGACCCGACGAGCCGTCATATCCAAGTCGGCCAAGGGGAGTTCGACCTCCCCGACCATCTCCCCCAGCCCCTCGACATCATCATCGGCAGCGCCATCGGCGTCTCCGTCGGCATCGGCAGCGACCGGACAGGCCGCCGTCGGTGACGTGATCGCCAGTGCCCCCGCGCCCGGCGCCCCGGACGGACTGCTGGCCAAGGTCACCAAGGTGATCGGCGAGACCGACGAGGGCACCGAGGTGCAGACCGCGCCCGCCACGCTCGACGCCCTGCTCGGCGACGACACGGCGAAGGGCACCGTGCCGGTCGATCCGGACGCCTTCGACGTGGACAAGCTGCTGCCCGACGTCAAGGTGTCCTGGGCCAAGTCCGGCGATGTGCGCGTCGGCCCGGCGGGCGCCACCGTGCCGCTCGGCAGCCTCCGGCTGGACGTCAGCGCCGAGGTCCCGACCGCCGCGGGCGCTCCGGCCTCCGCCTCGGCCTCGGTGTCCGGCTTCGTCCAGGTCGCCCCGCAGGTCGACTTCGCCTACGGCGGCGCGGGCACCGGCACCACGCCCGGCTCCGCCTACCTCGGCGTGTCCGGCGACTGGGACTCGGGCTGGGCGGTCAAGGGCAGGGCCGCCGCGGGCACGGCCACCCCGCTGCGCATCCCCTTCGCCAAGCTGCACGCCGACCCCGTCCTCCAGGTCGGCCCGGTCCCCGTCGTGGTCAACCTCGACCTGACCTGCTATCTCCAGATCACCGGCGACGGCAGGATCACCGTCGACGTGGAACAGAGCCTCAAGGGCGACTTCAAGGCGGGCGGCACCTTCGGCACGGCCCAGGGCTGGACGCCGGTGAGCAGCTCCGACATGACGAGCACGCCGGTGCGCACCTCGGTGACCACCACCGGCGGCGTCAAGACCGCGCTGGGCGCCGAGGCCTCGGTCGGCCTCTACGGCGCCGTCGGCGTCACCGCCGACCTGGCCCCTTACCTGCGCGGCGAAGCCTCCGGCACGGTCACCGCCACCTCCGCGACCCCGGGCGCGGACGCCCACGGCGCCTGGAACCTCTACGGCGGCGTCGACCTCTCCGGCACCCTGCGCCTCCAGCTGTCGATCTTCGGTACGCCGGTGCTGCAGCGGAGCGTCCCGCTGGGCGCCCTGCACCGCGAGTGGAAGCTGGCGGGCGGCACGCTCTGAGCCCGGGTCAGTCCGCGGCCCCCGGTATCCAGCCCTGGCGGCGCAGCTCGGCCGAGACGTCCGGCGCCCGGTAGTGCTCGCCCTTCAGCACCTTTCCGTCGGCCCGGCGGGCGACCTGCCCGTCGGGCCCCAGCTTGCTCATGTTGGACCGGTGGATCTCGGCGATCACCGCGTCGAGGTCGATGCCGTGCACCAGCGCGGTGCCGTACGCCACGTAGACCACGTCCGCCAGTTCGTGCGCGAGTCGGTCGAGGGGCCCGTCGACCGCCACCTCGGCGACCTCAGCGGCCTCCTCGGCGAGCAACTCCCCCCGGTGCGCGGCCAGCTCGGGAGAGACCTCGGCCGGTGTGGTGCGGGCGTCCAGGCCGAAGGCATGGTGGAACTCTCGGACGAGGCGGGCGGGCGAGGAGCTGGTCATGCGAACGACTCTAGCCGCCGCCACTGACACTCCCGGTCCGCCGTCCTGTCCTGGCCCGGCCCTGGTCAGGAGCGGGACCGGCTGGCAGGATCGCGCGCATGTCAAAGGTGTTCCCCCGTATCGGCAGGCGCCGCGCGCTCCAGGGCTCGGCCGCCGGCTTCGTCGCGTTCGGCCTGCTGCTGTGGTGGCTGCTGCCGCTGGGCGAGGAGCCGCCGACCGGGACGATCACCTTCAGCACCGGGACGCTGCGCGGGGTCTACCAGGAGTACGGCGAGCGGCTGCGCACCGAGCTGGGCCGGGACATGCCGGGCCTGAAGGTGAAACTGGTCCAGAGCGCGGGGTCGTACGAGAACGTGCGGCGGGTGGCGACCGGTCAGGCCGACTTCACCATCGCGGCGGCCGACGCGGTGGAGACGTACGAACTGAACGACGGCCGGGGTGCCGACCGGATGCGCGGCGTGGCGCGGCTCTACGACGACTACGTCCAGCTCGTCGTGGGGCGCGACTCGGGCATCACCAGCATCGCGCAGCTGCGGCACAAGCGGGTGGCGATAGGACTGCCCAACTCGGGTGTGCGGCTGATCGCCAACCGGGTGCTCGGTGCCGCCGGGATCGACCCCGCGAAGGACATCACCCCGGTGGCAGAAGGCATCGACACCGGCCCGGACCAGCTGCGGCGCGGCAAGATCGACGCGTTCTTCTGGTCGGGCGGGCTGCCCACCAAGGGACTGCTGGACCTCGCGAAGAAGTTCAGCTTCACCTTCGTGCCGATAGACGACAGCCTCGTCAACAAGCTGCACTCCGAGGGCGAGGCCGCGCTCTACTACCGGGCGACCAACATGCCGGAGTCGGCGTACCCGTCGGTGCAGCACGGCACGACGGTGGCGACGATCGCGGTCTCCAACCTCCTCATGACCCGCAAGGACATGGACCCACGCCTCACCGAGTGGGTGACCCGCACGGTCATCAAGAGCCGCGACGACATCGGCGCCCACGTCCACTCGGCCCAGCTGGTGGACCTCCGCACAGCGATCTACACCGACCCCCTGCCCTTGCAGGAGGGCGCACGACGGTACTACCGCTCGGTGAAGCCCTGAAGCACCACCGACCAGCCCCTACCGCCCCGCACTTCCTCTCACCCGCTCCGCGGCACCGAAACCGTCACCCGCAACCCGCCGGGCTCATGGTGCTCGTACGACAACGAACCCCCGCCCGCCGCCAGCAACGCCCGCGTGATCGACAGCCCCAGCCCCGACCCCTTCACGTTCTGGTGCCGCCCACTGCGCCAGAACCGGTCGCCGACCCGCGCGAGTTCCTCATCGGTCAGCCCCGGCCCCGTGTCGGTCACCACGACCGTCGACATGGCGCCGTCGGCCGCGACGCCCACCTCGACCACGCCCCCCTCCGGCGTGAACTTCACCGCGTTGTCGATCACCGCGTCCAGCGCGCTGGACAACGTGATCGGGTCGGCCCACCCGGTGGTCGCCGGGCACTCCCCGCTCAGCCGGACCCCCTTCGCCGCCGCGGCCGGCGCCCACGCCGCGACCCGCTCCGCCGCCAGCCGTCCGACGTCCGTCAGCATCAGGTCCGCCTCGGCGTGCTCGGCCAGCGCGAGGTCGAGCAGGTCGTCCAGGACCTGGGCGAGCCGCTTGCCCTCGGTGCGGACCGAGGCGATCTCCTCGTTGCCCTCGGGGAGTTCGAGGGCGAGCAGTTCGATGCGCAGCAGCAGCGCGGCCAGCGGGTTGCGCAGCTGGTGGGAGGCGTCGGCGACGAACGCCCGCTGCTGCTCCAGCACGTCCTCGACGTTGTCCGCCATCTCGTTGAACGCCCGGGCCAGCCGTCTGAGTTCCGGCGGACCGCCGGCCGCCGCGACCCGGGACTTGAGCCGGCCGCTGGCGATCTCGTGGGTGGTGGCGTCGAGCACCCGTACGGGCCGCAGCACCCACCCGGTCAGCCGCAGCGCCGCGCCGACGGCGAGCAGCATCGCGGCGATCTCGCCGGCGCCGATGAACAGCCAGCCGCGCAGGGTCCGTGAACGCATCGGCCCGGTGGGCGAGTCGGTGACCACCACGGCGACCACGTCACCGTCGCGGATCACCGGCGAGGCCACCACGAGCCGGGTGCGCTGCCAGGGCCACACCTGCCGCGGGTCGTGGCTGCGCCGGCTGAGCAGCGCCTCGTCGTAGGCCTCGCGCACCTCGCCCGTCTTCGGCAGGACCCAGTCGGCGGGCGCGTTGGCCATGGAGGACGCGTTGCGGTAGAAGACGCCCGCACGGATGCCGTAGACGCCGTAGTAGCTGGCGAGTTCGCGGCGGAGGGTCTCCTGGCGCTCGTCGGTCCCCGTGGGACGTGACGTGGTGGACGCGTCGGTGACGAACTGGGCGAGGGCCGCGAACCGCGCGGTGTCGTCGATCCGGTCCACGACGACCTTCTGCTGCTGGGCGGCGGCCACGCTGGCGGCGAGGGGGATGCCGAGGGCGAGCAGGACGGCCGCGAGCAGGACGATCAGCAGCGGGAGGAGACGTGTGCTCACCCGTCCCCGCTACGCGGCCGGGGCGACGAGCCGGTAACCCACGCCGCGTACGGTCTCGATGAGTGCGGGCATGCGCAGCTTCGCGCGCAGGGAGGCGACATGCACCTCCAGGGTGCGTCCGGTGCCCTCCCAGCTGGTGCGCCAGACCTCGCTGATGATCTGTTCCCGGCGGAAGACCACACCGGGCCGCTGGGCGAGCAGCGCCAGCAGGTCGAACTCCTTGCGGGTGAGCTGGACGACCGTGCCGTCCACGCTGACCTGGCGGGTGGGCAGTTCGATGTGGACGGGGCCGAGCCGGAGCGCGTTGTCGCCACCGGCCGGGCCGTCCTCGTGGTGGGTGCGCCGGCTGACGGCGTGGATCCGGGCGAGCAGTTCCCCGGTGTCGTACGGCTTCACCACGTAGTCGTCGGCGCCCAGGTTGAGGCCGTGGATGCGGGAACGGACATCCGCGCGGGCGGTGACCATGATGACCGGGGTGCTGGTGCGTTTGCGGATCTTGCCACAGACCTCGTAGCCGTCCTGGTCGGGCAGTCCGAGGTCGAGCAGGACGACGTCGTAGCCGTCGCCCTCGGGGACGAGCGCCTGGAGGGCCTCCTCGCCGCTGCGGGCGTGGGTGACGGAGAACCCGTGCCGGGCCAGGACCGCGGAGAGTGCGGCGGCGACGTGGTTGTCGTCCTCGACGAGCAGCAGTCTCATCCCGGCCCCCTCCGGTTCAGCGGTCGTATCGTCCTGGTTCGTTCTCCGCTTGCCCGCGGAGAACCTGTGCCTTGTGGAAAACGCGCGTACGCGCGCGTGCACGATGGCAGTCACGCTGATGGACGACGACGGCGTCAAGTGGGTTCCGGCGGCGCGCGGGTTCCGTTACCCGGCCGATACGCACACAGGCCACAGCTGCTACGACATGTGCCCGAATGCTATCGGATCGTGATGCTCAGATCTCCCTCAGATGTAATGACGCTGGTCATTCGCGCCAAATACATTCCTCCGCAACCGAGGAGGACGGAGCCCGATAGCGATGACCGAAGTATCGGTGGCCAAGGAAGATGTGGCCGGGACCGGCGAACTGGTCGTCCTGAAGAGCGTCAACAAGCACTTCGGCGCGTTGCACGTGCTCCAGGACATCGACCTGACGATCGCCCGCGGCGAGGTCGTCGTGGTGATCGGGCCCTCCGGGTCCGGTAAGTCGACTCTGTGCCGCACCGTCAACCGCCTGGAGACCATCGACTCCGGATCGATCACGATCGACGGCAGGGCGCTGCCCCAGGAGGGCAAGGAGCTGGCCCGGCTGCGCGCCGACGTCGGCATGGTCTTCCAGTCCTTCAATCTCTTCGCGCACAAGACGGTGCTCGAAAACGTGATGCTCGGTCAGGTGAAGGTCCGCAGGGCGGGCAGGAAGCAGGCCGAGGAGAAGGCCCGCGCCCTGCTCGACCGGGTCGGTGTGGGCACCCAGGCCGACAAGTACCCCGCGCAGCTCTCCGGCGGCCAGCAGCAGCGCGTGGCGATCGCGCGGGCGCTGGCGATGGACCCGAAGGTCATGCTCTTCGACGAGCCGACCTCGGCCCTCGACCCCGAGATGATCAACGAGGTCCTGGAGGTCATGCAGCAGCTGGCCCGGGACGGCATGACGATGATCGTCGTCACCCACGAGATGGGCTTCGCGCGGTCGGCCGCGAACCGGGTGGTCTTCATGGCCGATGGCCGGATCGTCGAACAGGCCACGCCCGACCAGTTCTTCAGCAACCCGCGCAGCGACCGGGCCAAGGACTTCCTGTCGAAGATCCTGCACCACTGAGACGCAGCAGGACCCGCTTCCTTTCCCAGACGTCTTCACCAAAACGAGGGATGTTCATCATGCAGCTCCGCAAGGTCACCGCCGCCTCGGCCGCCGTACTCGCGCTCGCCCTGTCCGCCACGGCGTGCGGCGGCAGCGACAAGGGCGACGACAGTTCGTCGGGCGGCGGCAAGATCAAGATCGGCATCAAGTACGACCAGCCCGGTCTGGGCCTCCAGGAGCCCGACGGCTCCTTCTCGGGCTTCGACGTGGACGTGGCCACGTACGTCGCCGGGCAGCTCGGTTACAAGCCGAACCAGATCGAGTTCGTGCAGACCAAGAGCGCCGACCGTGAGAACGCCCTCGCGCGCGGTGACGTGAAGTTCATCGCGGCCACCTACTCGATCACCGACGAGCGCAAGCAGAAGGTGGACTTCGCCGGCCCGTATCTGCTGGCCCACCAGGACCTGCTGGTCAAGAAGGCCTCGACCATCGCCAAGGGCACCGACCTCAACGGCAAGAACCTGTGTTCCGTGACGGGTTCGACCTCGGCGCAGAACGTCCAGAAGACGATCGCCCCGAAGGCCAACCTCAAGGAGGTCAGCACCTACTCGGAGTGCATCGCCGGCCTGCAGAGCGGCTCCGTCGACGCAGTGACCACGGACGACTCGATCCTCGCGGGCTTCGCCGCGCAGGACAAGTACAAGGGCCAGTTCAAGCTCGCGGGCCTGAAGCTGAGCAACGAGAACTACGGCGTCGGCGTCAAGAAGGGCGACTCCGCGACCCTCGACAAGATCAACACGGCGCTGGAGAAGATGGTCAGCGACGGCTCCTGGCAGAAGGCGGTCGACGCCAACTTCGGCCCGGCCGACTACAAGAACGAGCCCGCCCCGAAGGTCGGCGTGATCGTCAAGTAAGGAGTGGTTCCGCGCGCCCCGCGGAACTCCGCCGACGCAGGGATCCGGCAGGTCGCACGGTTCCTCGGGCGCGCCGCCGCCACCGCTTCCCCCGGCGGCGGCGCGCCATGCCCTCCACCTACGCCACACACCCGGAAGCGCGGGAAATCGTGTTCGACTTTCTTCAAGGCTACGACGTCCTAGGGGCGTTCTGGACGACGGTGAAACTGACCGTCTTCTCCGCCGTGGGCTCCCTGGTCTGGGGCACCCTGCTGGCCGCGATGCGGGTCAGCCCGGTCCCGCTGATGCGCGGGTTCGGCACGGCCTACGTCAACATCGTCCGGAACATCCCCCTGACGGTCATCATCATCTTCACCTCGCTCGGTCTCGCCGACATCTTCGGCGTCACCCTGGGCGCCCACGACTTCAAGATCCAGGGCTTCCGGCTGGCCGTGCTCGGCCTCAGCGCCTACACCGCGGCCTTCGTCTGCGAGGCGATCCGCTCCGGCATCAACACCGTGCCCGTCGGACAGGCCGAGGCGGCCCGCGCGATCGGGCTGAACTTCTCGCAGACCCTGCGGCTGATCGTGCTGCCGCAGGCCTTCCGCGCGGTGATCAACCCGCTGGCCAACGTCCTGATCGCCCTGACCAAGAACACCACCGTGGCCGCCGCGATCAGCGTCGTCGAGGCCGCCGCCCTGATGAAGACGATGATCGAGAACGAGGCCCAGACGGTGCCCATCGGCGCGGTCTTCGCCTTCGGCTTCGTGGTCCTGACCCTCCCGACCGGCCTGTTCCTCGGCTGGCTCGCCAAGCGCCTGGCGGTGAAGCGATGAGCTCGGTTCTGTACGACGCCCCCGGGCCCCGGGCCAAGCGGCGCAACGTCCTCCTCTCCGTCGTCTTCGTCCTGCTGCTCGCCCTCCTGCTCTGGTGGGTCTGGCAGAAAATGGACGACAAGGGCCAGCTGAAATGGGCCCTGTGGCAGCCGTTCACCACCTCCGAGGCGTGGACCACGTATCTGCTGCCCGGCCTCGGCAACACCCTCAAGGCCGCGGCCCTCGCCATGGTCATCGCCCTTCCGCTGGGCGCGGTCTTCGGCATAGCCCGGATGTCCGACCACACGTGGATACGCATCCCGGCAGGCGCCGTCGTGGAGTTCTTCCGCGCGATCCCGGTCCTGCTGCTGATGCTGTTCGCCATGGAGTTCTACGTCCGCTCCACCGACGTCGGCAGCGACGAACGGCCGCTGTACGCGGTCGTCACCGGCCTGGTGCTCTACAACGCCTCGGTGCTCGCCGAGGTGGTGCGGGCCGGTGTCCTGGCGCTGCCCAGGGGGCAGACGGAGGCGGCGTACGCGATCGGTCTGCGCAAGGGGCAGACCATGACAGGCATCCTGCTGCCGCAGGCGGTCACCGTGATGCTGCCGGCCATCGTCAGCCAGCTCGTGGTGATCGTGAAGGACACCGCGCTGGGCGGCGTGATGCTCCAGTTCACCGATCTGCTCAACGCCCGCGGCACCCTGGCCGCCAACTACGCCAACGTCATCCCGAGCTTCATCGTCGTGGCGGTCATCTTCATCGTCCTGAACCTCATCCTCACCACGTTCGCCTCGTGGCTGGAGCGTCGGCTGCGGCGCAGCAAGCGTGGCACGGGCGCGATCCTCGGCCCCGACATCGACGACATCAACGCGGGCGAGGTCGCCGGCACCTTCGCCGCGGGGGCGGGCGGCGCCAACCCCTGACCCCGGGTCAACCCGGGCGACCGACACGGAGGCAGCGGCTGCCGGGCCGCTGCCTCCCCCTTTTTCACCCGGGTTCCGGGGCCCGCGCGCCCGCCATGCTGGCGTGTCCCCGGGTGCGCCGCTTGACCGGGTGGCGCCCAGTCTGTTGCATACGTTCTGTGATCGTGCACCCTGCTCCAACGACCTGTTCATCCGTGTCCGTCGGGACTTGCGTACGGGCAGGGGGCGCCGCGCCGTGGACCCGGTGATCATCGTCGGAGCGGGGCCCGTCGGGCTTACGCTCGCCCTGGCGCTGGCGCGTCAGGAAGTGCCGTCCGTCGTCCTGGACGAGGGCCCGGGCAAGGACGAGCCGCGCCCGGCGCGCACGGTGGTGCTGCGCGAGGACACCGCCGCCCTGCTGACGCGGCTGTCCGGCGCCCCGCTCGACGAGCTGGGCACCCGCTGGACCGGCTGGCGCTCGATGCGCCGCAGGCAGGTGATGCGCGAGGTCGTCTTCGACGACGCCGGCGAACCGTCCCCGCTGCACATCGCCCAGCACACGCTCACCAACGCCCTGCGCGCCGCGATCACCGACCAGCCGCTGGTCAGGGTCGCCACGGACAGCCGGCTGGACACCGTGGAGCAGGAGCGCTCCGGTGTCACCGCGCACACCCGTGGCCCCAAGGGCACCTGGTGGCGCGGCAGTTACCTGGTGGGCTGCGACGGCCCCCGCTCGACCGTGCGCAAGCTCGTGGACATCCGCTTCCCGGGCCGTACGGCGGTGGAGCGGCACGCGGTCGCCGCGCTGCGCACGGAACTTCCGTGGCCCGGTCAGGCGTTGCTCCATCGGACCCCGCCGTGGCGGATGTCCGGGCCCTCGGCCGGGGAGGTGACCGCCCGCCCCCTCCCGGACGGCGCCTGGCGTCTGGACTGGCTGCTGCCGCCCGGCAAGGACCTGGTCACCCCCGAGCTCCTGGTGAACCGGATCCGTGAGACCCTCGCGGGCTGGACGGACGGCACCACACCGCCGTACGACCTGCTCGACACCGGGGTGCACACCGTCCATCACCGTCTCGCGCGCCGGTGGCGGGCGGGCCGGGTGTTCGTCGCCGGGGACGCGGCGCATCTCCTCGGCGCGTTCGGCACGCACGGGCTGGAAGAGGGCCTGCGGGACGTGGACAACCTCGCCTGGAAGCTGGCTCCGGCCTGGCACCACGGCCCGCACGAGGCGCTCCTCGACAGCTACCAGACCGAGCGGCGGGCGGCGATCGCCGCCCGGCTGCGCGCCGCCGACCAGG
The DNA here is from genome assembly GCF_043201895.1 of Streptomyces sp. NPDC048254. NCBI lineage: Bacteria > Bacillati > Actinomycetota > Actinomycetes > Kitasatosporales > Streptomycetaceae > Streptomyces > Streptomyces sp. NPDC048254. The sequence continues at coordinate 41,152 of NZ_JBICZJ010000031.1, read as the reverse complement.
TGCTGCCGGTGCTGCGCGGCGGTGGCGGGCTGCGCGGGATCGTGCCCGGCACGGCCCGGGGGCACGACGCGCTCCTCACCGACGGTCACCTGGGGCACGGCCCGCTCGGTGCGCCGGGGGCGTACGCCGACTCGCCGCTCGCGCCCCGACACCTGGAGCACGAGATCCCGGTCGACACCCCGCCGGGGGCGCCGGTCACCGACGTCCGGGTCACCGCGGAGGACGGCACCTTCGTACAGCTGCGCTCACGGCTCGGCCGCGGTGCGCTGCTCGTCGTCCTCATCGCGCCCGGTACGGGCGTGTGGGACCGCAAGCACTGGGTCTCCGCCGGGATCATGCCCCGGCTCGCCGCGGCCGTGACCGCGCTGCCGCACCCCGCCGAGCTGCTGGTCGCCGAGGCCTACCCGGGCGCACCGGCGCACTCCGTGCTGCTCGTGCGCCCCGACGGCCATCTGGTCACCGCCCTCAACGGCGTCCGCCCGGCCGATCTGTACGCGGCCGCCGAGGCGACGCTGGGCGGCAAGGACCCGGAGAAGACGGAAGCGGAGGCGCAGGCACCGGCCGGTTCCGGGGCGCGGTGATCGCGCGGTCCACATGCTGACGGTGAGTTGACCCGCCCGCACCGGCATGGTGTACTCCGCAACGTGAACGACACCACTGTGCGCCTGTGGCGGAAGGTCCATGTCGACCTGGTCCGCTACGCGGGCTGCGTGTGTCTTCCGTCCTGCTGAATTCGCTTTTTCTCCTTCCTTCTCCGGGCGCCGTCTGCGCCCCCTTCGGCGAATCTTCATCAGGAACGGTGCACGTGTCTGCTTCTCTCTCCACCCCGTCCTCCCCCGCCTCTCCGTCCGCCTCCGCGCCCACCCAGGCGGACCTCCTCGACTTCGTCCGGCGTACGGCCGCCGACACCGAGCTGATCTCCTCGCTCCCGCTCGACCCCGAGGGCCGCACCTGGGTACGGCTCGACGGTCCCGGCGGCAGCGAGGCCTGGCTGATCGGCTGGCCGCCCGGCTCGGGCACCGGCTGGCACGACCACGCCGAGTCGGTCGGTGCCTTCCTCACCGCCACCGGTGAGCTGAAGGAGTACTCGCTCGCCACCCGGCTGCCCACCGACGGCTGGAAGACCCTGGAGCTCTCCGAGGACGTCGACCGCGAGCGTCGGCTGCCCGCCGGAAAGGGCCGCTCCTTCGGCCGCGACCACGTCCACGAGGTGCTCAACGAGTCCACCGAGCACCATGCGGTCTCCGTCCACGCCTACTACCCGCCGCTGCCGCGGATCCGCCGCTACAGCCGCAGCGGACCGGTGCTGCGCCTGGAGCAGGTCGAGCGCCCGGAGGACTGGCAGTGAGCGGCTCCGGACAGCCCTCCGTGGGCATCGACGAGTTGCTGGAGCGGGTACGGTCCGGCTACCGGCGCGTGGCGGCGCACGAGGCGTACGAAGCGGCGCGGACCGGAGACGCCCTGCTGGTCGACATCCGGTACGCGGCGCTGCGCGAGCGGGACGGGGTGATCCCGGGCGCCCTCGTCATAGAGCGCAACGAGCTGGAGTGGCGCCTGGACCCCCAGGGCAGCCACAAGACCCCCGAGGCCACCGGCCACGACCTCCAGATCGTCGTGATCTGCAACGAGGGCTACGCCTCCAGCCTGGCCGCCGCCTCCCTGCACCAGCTGGGCCTGCACCGCACGACGGACCTGATCGGCGGCTTCCAGGCCTGGAAAGCAGCGGGACTGCCGGTCAGCCCTGACAACGGCACCGACCTGTAGTCCCGTCCAGTCCCCTCTAGTCCTTGGCCGTCGCCACCGTCACCGCCGGCACCCGCAGCGCCACCCGGCCGGGAAGGGCCGCGGCCACCAGTGCGAGCAGCGCGGCAGTCGCGACGACGGTCACGTACAGCAATGGCGTGACCGTCGGTGCGGCCCGGCCCGTCATGCCCACGCTGAACGCGGTCAGTACGGCGAGCGCGATGCCGCTGCCGAGGGCCGTCGCCAGCGCCAGCACCGACAGCACCTCGGTCCGCAGCATCCGGAGCACCTGACGGCGGGTGGCCCCGGCCAGCCTGAGCAGCGCGAACTCCCGGACACGTGCGGCGACCGACATGGCGAGCGTGTTGACGACGGCGATGGCGGTGAACGCCAGGATCAGCCCCATGGCCAGGTAGTTGACCTCGGCGTTGTCCTGTTGCCGGTCGGCCTGGAGGGAGTCGGCGGCGGCCGGCGAAAGAATCCGCAGACCCGGGAACTCACGGAGCGTAGTCGCGAGTTGTGCTTGTGTACGGGCCGTGCTGACGAGGACGGAGGAGGCGAGCGGGTTGTCCACATGGTGCGAGACGAGGTCGTGGGCGAAGGTGAGATCGCCGAAGCCCAGACCCCGGGCGTAGACGGCGGCGACGGTGAGCGTGGCGGGCGTGCCGTCGCCGAGGGTGAGCCTCAGGGTGCTGCCGGGCGCCAAGTGGTGCTGATCGGCGGTCAGTTCGCTGACGGCTACGGTGCGGTCGGTGAGGCGGCCGAGGGAGCCCGCGGTGACCCTGGGGTCCCAGGTGCGGGTGAGGCCCTCGGGGGTGACGCCCTGGGCCGGGTACTTGTCGAGTCCGATGCGGACGGTCGTACGGACCACTTCGGTGACGGCGTCGTGGTGGGCACGCAACCGCTGTGCGGCTTCGGCCGGGACGCCCGGTCCCCGGGCGGCGACGACCCAGTCGGCGGTGACCCCTGCGCGGGCCTGGGCGCGGGCGGCGTCGCCGAGGGTGGACTGGACGAACAGCACGGTGCAGGTCATGCCGACGAGCAGGGTGAGAGGGGTGACGACGGAGGCCATCCGGGTGGCGTTGCCGCGCAGGTTGGCGGTGGCGAGCCGGCCTCCGTGACCGGTGAGCCGCAGCGGCCCGGCGAGCAGCAGCGCGGCCGCCTTGACCAGCAGCGGGCCGAGCAGGGCGATGGAGGTGGAGAGGACCACGACGGCGAGGAAGGTGACGGGAGTCGACGCGGGTTCGGAGCGCAGGGAGGTGAGCAGGACGACGAGCACGACCCCACCGGTGAGCAGCAGCAGACCGGCGGCGATCCGCCCCCGGTCGGACCGGGCGGGCTCGGTCCGGGACTCGGCCAGCGCCTCGGTCGGCCGGATCCGGGTGATGCGCCGGGAGGCGATACGGGCGGCGGCCCAGGCGCCGATCAGCGTCGCGACGAGCGCGGCGAACGGCGGGAAGACACCGGTGGTGTGCTGAAGCGTGGCGGGTACGGCGCCCAGGGCGACGAACCTCGTGTGCAACCAGGCGCCCAGCGGAAGCCCGAGGAGTGCGCCGAGGGTGCCGGCGGCCGCACCGACGATCAGCGCCTCGCGGCCGAGCAGCCGGCGGATCTGGCCGGGGGTGGCGGCGATGGCCCGCAGCAGGGCGAGTTCGCGGTGGCGCTGCTGGACGGTGAGCGCGAAGGTGCCGACGACCACCAGGATCGCCACGAGCAGCGCGGTGCCGCCCATGGCACCGCCCATGCTGACCAGCCGGACCCTGGCGGCGGCCGCGTCCAAGAACTCGACGGGGCCGCGGGCGTCCCCGGTGGAGACCTGGGCGGTGGTGCCGCGCAGTGTCTGTGTCACGGCCCGCTTCAGCTGGTCCGGGTCGGTGCCGTGGGCGGGCAGCACGCCGAACGCGGTGACCTGCCCAGGATGTGCGGCCAGCCGGTGGGCCTCGGCGGTGGAGAAGAAGAGGGACGTCTGGTGGCGTACTTCGGTGGCCGGGGCGGCGATTCCGGTGATCCGGTAGGCGCGCGGGGCCCGCGTCGACTGCACGGTGAGGGTGTCGCCGGGGTGCAGCCGGGCGCGTGCGGCGAGGTCGCGGTCGACGACCAGGTCGGTGGCGGCCCTGGGCGGGGTGCCGGTGACCAGTCGGTACGGGGTGAGCGCGGCTGACTCCCAGGCGTGTCCGTAGGCGGTACGGCCGCCGGTGCCGGCCGGAGTCGACGGCTGGGCGAGGAAGGTCAGTTCGGGCACGACTCGGGCGACGCCTGGCGTGTGGGTGAGCCGGGCTTCCAGGTCCGCCGGCAGCCAGGCGCGCTCGGCGATGGGTTTCGCCTTGTGCTTGACCTTGGCCTTGCCGTGCTTGTGCTTGACGGTGGTCCGGTGGACGTACTGGTCGCCGGAGACGACGACGGGGGTCGCCGCGTAGCGCTCGGTGTGGATCGTGCCGCGCAGACCGGTGTCCAGGAGGGTGCCACAGGCGGAGATCAGCGCGGCCGCGCACAGCAGGGCGAGGAAGGCACCGAGGAACCCGGTCTTGCGGGCACGGACGGTCCTGAGGGCGTAACGCAGCATCATGGCGTACACGGTTGTGCACACACGGGTCCCCGGGCACTGCGGTGGCCCGGTGTCTTGGGAGGGGGGTAACCCCACCACCCCGACAGGCCGGCGCCTCCTTCGGACTGGCCGCCCGTCAGACCTGCCCGTCCGTCAGAAGTCCCCGCCCTCAAGGAAATCCGTGTCCTCGCCCTCCTCCTCCAGGGCTTGCCGGACGACCCTGAGGGCCATGCCCTCGGGGTATCCCTTGCGGGCGAGCATGCCGGCAAGGCGGCGGATGCGCTTGTCCCGGTCGAGGCCCCGGGTGGAGCGGAGCTTGCGGGCGACGAGTTCGCGGGCCGTCTCCTCCTCCTGCTCGGAGTCGAGCCGTCCGACGGCCTCGTCGATGAGCGTCGAGTCGACGCCCTTGGTCCGCAGTTCCTGGGCGAGCGCGCGTCGGGCCAGTCCCCGGCCATGGTGCCGGGACTCCACCCACGCGTCCGCGAACGCACTGTCGTTGATCAGCCCGACCTCCTCGAACCGCGACAGCACCTCCTCGGCGACGTCGTCCGGGATCTCCCGCTTGCGCAGGGCGTCCGCGAGCTGTTTCCGGGTGCGCGGGGTCCCGGTGAGCAGGCGCAGACAGATCGCCCGCGCCCGCTCAGCCGGGTCCGCCGGAGGCTCCCCCTGCTCGGCCCTCGACAAGGAGGAGGAACCCCCGTCCTCACCTGACGGCTCCCCGGAGCCACGCCGACGGCGCGTCCCGGGCCGCCGCGAGCCACGGCCGGGTGATCCGTGTCCGCGGGGCCCGGCCGGGCCGTCGTGCGTGCCGTCCTCGTACGCGCTGTACGAGTCGGGCGGGCCGTCGTCCTCGTACGAGCCGTCACGCCCGTATGAGCCATCGCTCCCCCGTGTCGCACCCCCGTCCCGGTGCCGGCGTGCCACCGGGTGTCCCCCGCCGTCGCCCCCGTACCTGTCGCCGCCCGTGTCGTAGGGCCCGGTACCGTCCCCGGTGCCCCTCCCCCGTGGGGCACCGGGGGACATGTACTCGTGGTCGGCCCAGTCGGTTCGTCGTGTCACGGTGTCAGCTCTTGGCGGTGGCGGCCTTGGGCTTGGTGACCTTGGCGGCGGCCGGGGCGGGCACCGTCTTCGCCGGGTCGTCCGTGGCCGCGGTGACGACCGCCGCGTCCGCACCCGGCTCGGCGGCGGGCGCCTCCGGGCGGACACCGACGCCCAGCTTCTCCTTGATCTTCTTCTCGATCTCGTCGGCCAGGTCGGGGTTGTCCTTGAGGAAGTTGCGCGCGTTCTCCTTGCCCTGGCCGAGCTGGTCGCCCTCGTACGTGTACCAGGCACCGGCCTTGCGGACGAAGCCGTTCTCCACGCCCATGTCGATCAGGCCGCCCTCGCGGCTGATGCCGTGGCCGTAGAGGATGTCGAACTCGGCCTGCTTGAAGGGCGGGGCCACCTTGTTCTTGACGACCTTGACGCGGGTGCGGTTGCCGACCGCGTCCGTGCCGTCTTTCAGGGTCTCGATGCGGCGGATGTCGAGTCGCACCGAGGCATAGAACTTCAGCGCGCGGCCACCGGTCGTGGTCTCCGGGGAGCCGAACATCACGCCGATCTTCTCGCGGAGCTGGTTGATGAAGATCGCGGTGGTCTTGGACTGGTTGAGCGCACTGGTGATCTTCCGCAGCGCCTGGCTCATCAGGCGGGCCTGGAGACCGACGTGGCTGTCGCCCATCTCGCCCTCGATCTCCGCGCGCGGGACGAGCGCGGCGACGGAGTCGATGACGATGAGGTCGAGGGCGCCGGAGCGGACCAGCATGTCCACGATCTCCAGGGCCTGCTCGCCGTTGTCGGGCTGGGAGAGGATCAGGTTGTCGATGTCGACGCCGAGCTTCTGCGCGTACTCGGGGTCGAGGGCGTGCTCCGCGTCCACGAACGCGACCTGACCGCCCGCCTTCTGCGCGTTGGCCACGGCGTGCAGGGTCAGGGTCGTCTTACCGGAGGACTCCGGTCCGTAGATCTCCACGACCCGGCCGCGCGGCAGGCCACCGACGCCCAGGGCGACGTCGAGCGCGGTCGACCCGGTCGAGATGACCTCGATGGGCTCCTTCGTCCGGTCGCCCATGCGCATGACCGCGCCCTTGCCGAACTGCCGTTCAATCTGTGCGAGAGCGGCTTCGAGAGCCTTCTCGCGGTCGGTACCTGCCATGGGTTCCACCCGGTTTGCTTGAGTCGATCGCTTCACGTCAAAGACGCTAACGCCTGCCACTGACAATGCGCCCCGACGCCGGCCCGGCCTGTGGATAACTCGGGGACTTCTCCGCCGAAACCATGTCGAACTGCCACTGGAGTCCCCGTCGAGAACCCCGCCGGAGCCTCCATAAGAATGGATGTTCGATTTTCGTGTCAAGCGCACCACGCGGTACTCCCGCCACTTCCCCGCAGGGTGCCCACCCACCGCTCACCCACCCCAGGAGGGCGCGCGGAGCGGGGACGGGCGACGCCCGGGAATCGGGCGTACGCGGCACGCGGGCGGGAGCGCGCGGCGCGCCGGGGGGCGGCAGCCGGAAGCGGAACCGCGGCACGGCGTCCGCACCACCCGGCAAGACGTTCACCCGATCGTGAGTTTCCGCATGCCCGCGCCCGTAGTGCCGCGATGCTCGAAGAGGCGGCCGGTAGGCGGCGCCCCTGTGTGCCGTGGGTGGGAGAACGCATGACACGTGAGACAGGACGACGCGGCCTGGACGAGCAGGCCGTGCTGCTGGCGGCGGGACTGGCCGATCTGGCGGTGAGCACCCTGGGCACCGCCGTCGGCACGGTACGGGGGCTGCTGCGCCGCTCGGACACCGGAGCGCTTGCGGCGGAGGCCGAGCACGACCTCACCGCGCGCGGACGCCTGGTCCTGGACCGGTACGCGACCGTCCCCCCGGCCCATCTGGAGATCCTCGCCCGGCACGCCCTCGCCCGGCGGACCACCGCCGATGACTGACCGGTGGGACCCGACCGGCTTCAAGATCCGCATCGACGAGGTACTGCGCCGGTTCGTCGCCACGGAGGCCGACCAGTTCGCGGCGATCGATCCACTCCTCGGCCCGGTGGCCGAGCAGCTGGAGGCGGCGGTCACGGACGGCAAACGGCTGCGGGCGGCGTTCTGCTACTGGGGCTGGCGTGCGGTGGGGCAGCCGGACAGCGACGCGCTGGTGCGGGCGGCGGCCTCCATGGAGCTGGTGCACGCCGCCGCCGTCGTGCACGACGACCTCATCGACGACAGCCCGCTGCGGCACGGGCGCCCCACGGCACACATCGCCCTGCGTGCCGCCGTACCGGCTCATCCGTGTGCCGACGGCACCGCGCGGTCGCTGGCGATGCTCGTGGGCGATCTGCTGATGTCACTGGCCGGGCAGTTGTTCGCGACCTGTGGTCTGCCCGCCGCCTATCTCGCCCGGGGCCGCCCCCTGTGGTCGCTGCTGGCCCGGGAGCTGATCGCGGGCGAGTGCCTGGAGATCCTGCGCACCGGGACCGGCCCGGACACCGCGGCCTCGCTGAAGGTGATCCGCTACAAGACCGCCAAGTACACCGTCGAGCAGCCCCTGCTGATCGGCGGCGCCCTGGCCGGGGCGGGCGAGCGGCTGCGGGCCGGGTACTCCGCGTACGGGCTGCCGCTGGGCGAGGCGTTCCAGCTCCGCGACGACCTGCTCGGCCTGTTCGGGGAACCGGAGCACACCGGCAAGGCCAACGCCGACGACGTACGCGGCCACCGGCCCACCGCGCTGCTCGCGGAGACCTGGCGGCTCGCCCGTGACGAGGACCGGAAGCGGCTCGACGCGTTGCTCGGCAGACGCGATCTGGGTGCGGAGGGCCTGGACGCGGTCCGCGAGGTGATGTGCCGGCTCGGGGCGCCCGACCGGATCGAGCGCATGATCGGCGCGCGGGTCACGGAAGCGCTCGACGCCCTCCACGCACTGGACGTGCCGGCCCCCGCCGCCGGCGCCCTGACCGCGCTGGCCCACTCGGCGGCGGTCCGCCTGTCCTGACGCCCACCCGGTGGCACGGACGACCCCCGCGAAGAGACTCACGAAGACCCGCGAGAGACCCGCGAAGACAAGGAGCCCTGCCGTGACCCACACCGAGGCATCGTCGGACGCCCTCCGGCACGCCGGTGACGAACTCGCCGACGCCACGGTCGCCGCACTCTTCGAGCGCGGGGAGGTGGGCACGTTCAACACCCTGATGCGCTATGTCTCCACCGCCGGCGCTCCCCTGCCGGACGGGCTGCCCGACGTCGCGCGGGAGTATCTGGAGGCCACCCGGGTCCCGCCGTCGTGGGTGGACTGGGGCGAGATGGAGAAGGCCCGGCTGTTCTTCATCGACAACAACGTGCACATCGCGACCGCGCTCTCCTTCGCCTCCATGCCCGCCTGTTACGTCGTCCCGCGCATGGCGAAGCTGCTGTCGGCCACCCACGGGCTGAAGTACCCCTCCAAACGCATGGCGGAGACCGGCCAGTTCACCGTCTATCTGATGCGGCCGGACGCGTTCGAAGCCGGCAGCCGTTTCATCCCGGCCGCGCAGAAGGTGCGTCTGCTGCACGCCTCGATCCGGCATCACCTCAGGCGCGAGAACCGCTGGGACACCGAGGCGCTGGGGACGCCGATCTGCCAGGAGGACATGATCGCCGGGCAGATGTTCTTCTCGCTGCTGGTCCTCGACAGCCTGCACCGGCTCGGCATCCATCTGTCCACGGAGGGCGCGGAGGCGTACTACTACGCGTGGCGGGTGGTCGGCGCCATGCTCGGCGTCGACCAGGAGGCCGTTCCCAAGACCCTCGACGAGGCCCGCAACTTCCTCGACCAGTACATGATCCGGTACATGGGCCCCTCCGAGGAGGGCACGCACCTGACCCGGCAGCTCATCGAGCTCTACGAGGAGGTCGTCCCCGGCACCTTCTTCGACCCGGTCGTCTCGGCCCTCGTCCGCCACCTCGTCGGCGACACCTGCGCGGACTGGCTGGAGGTGCCGCGCACCCCGTGGGACACCGTCGTCAAGGCCGTACCGCACCTCCTCGGCGTCCTGGAGACCATCGAGGACCGGTCCCCGCTGGGCGCGTGGGCACTGGACCGTCTCGGCCACCTCACCGCCGTCTTCGAGCTGTCCTCCCTCACCCGTGGCCGCGTCATGCACTACGCCATCCCCGAACACCTCCGGAAGGACTACGGCGTCCAGGGCGCGGTGCCCCGCACCCGGCGGTGGACCCCGCCGGCCGCCACGGTCTCCTGACCGTCCGCACGCCTACTCCCCACGGCGTACGGCGGGTGTCTTCGACCGGACGACGACCGCGCGGACGGCCCCCGCAAGGGTGGGCGCATGCCCTCCCCCCTGGAAAGTCCGTCCTCCGCGGAAACTCCGGTCTCCCTGGAAAGTCCGCACCGGAATCCACCGGCGAGCCCCCTGCGCGGGGCCCGTCCCGCCGAGCGTCTCTGCCATGCGACCGGGGCACTCCTCGTCCTCTCCGGCCTGGTGCACCTGGTGGTGTTCGCGGTGGACGGCGGCCCCTGGTACGGCCCGGTCTCCTGGCGCAAGCCGGTCACGTTCGGGCTCTCCTTCGGGCTGACGCTGATCGCGGTCACCTGGGTCACCTCGTATCTGAGGATCGGGGAGCGGCTGCGGACCGTGCTGCTCGTCGTGTTCGCCGCCGACTGTGTGGTGGAGGTCGGCGGGATCACCCTGCAGGCGTGGCGCCGGGTGCCCTCGCACCTCGACATGGAGACGCCGTTCGACACGGCGGTGTCGATGATGCTCGCGGTGGGCGGCGGGGTCCTGGTGGTGCTGCTCACCGTCTTCGCCGTGGTGTCGTTCCGGCGGCGGCCGGCCGGTCCCGTGGGCATGGCGCTCGCCGTGCGCTCCGGGTTCGCGGTCCTGCTCGTCGCGCTGGCCTCGGGAGCCGCGATGATCGCGCGCGGGGTGGTGCTCGTCCGGACCGGTCACCAGGAGGCGGCGTACGACTCGACGGCCCCGCTCAAGCCGCTGCACGGGGTGAGTCTGCACGCGGTGCTGGTCCTGCCCGCGCTGGCCTGGCTGCTGTCCCGCACCGCCTGGAGCGAACAGGTCCGGTGGCGGGTCGTGGCCACGGCGGTGGGCTGCTACGCGGCCGCCGTGGCCGCCGCCGGGGTGTGGGCGGTGCTCACCTACTGATCGCGGTGGCCGCGAGTGGTCACGGTGACCCGCCGCCGGTCGCGGTGACCCCGCCACTGATCCGGTGCCCCGCCGCCGATCGCGGTGGCTGCCACTGGTCACGGTGACCCGCCGCCGATCCCGGCGACCCGCCACCGATCCCAGTGGCCCGCCGCCGATCCGCGGTGGCCCACCGCTGATCCCGGTGGCCCACCGCGGATGGTCGCGGCGTCAGGCCGAGCCCTCCCGTGAGTCCTCGGCCGGCCGCTGCCATATCGTCCGCCACGCGCGCGTGAGCAGCCCGGGGCCGCCCGTGTCGCGTCGGGGGCGCCCGTTCACCCGGGGGTCGTCCGTGACGTCGTACCGCTTCACATAGGCGCTCAGGAACGCCTGGAGCGTGGCGACCGCGGGGATCGCGATCAGGGCGCCGACGGCGCCGAGGAGCGCGGTGCCCGCGATGACCGAGCCGAAGGCGACCGCCGGGTGGATGTCGACGGACTTGGAGGTCAGCTTGGGCTGGAGCATGTAGTTCTCGAATTGCTGGTAGATCACGACGAACACCAGCACCCACACCGCGTACAGGGGGTTGACGGTGAACGCGATCAGCATCGGCAGCGCGCCCGCGAGGTAGGTGCCGATGGTGGGGATGAACTGCGAGACCAGGCCCACCCAGACACCGAGCACGGGCGCGTACGGCACGCCCAGGGCCTCCAGCAGGATGTAGTGGGCGATGCCGGAGATCAGCGCCATCACACCGCGCGAGTACAGATAGCCGCCGGTCTTGTCCACGGCGATCTCCCAGGCGCGCAGCACCTCGGCCTGGCGGGCGGGCGGCAGGACGGAGCACAGGGTGCGGCGCAGCCGGGGACCGTCGGCGGCGAAGTAGAAGGCGAACAGCGTGATCGTCAGCAGCTGGAAGAGGCCGCCGAGCACCTGCCCGGAGACGTCGAGCACGCCGGCCGCGCTGTTCTGCGCGTACTTGCGCAGCCAGTCGGAGTGCAGCAGGCCCTCCTGGACGTCGACCCGCTTCACGTCGGTGTGGAAGGTGTGGTTGACCCAGTTGATGACCGAGTCCAGGTAGTCCGGGAAGTCTTCGACGATCTTGATGATCTGGCCGGCCAGCATCGAGCCGAGCAGCGTGACGAATCCCGCGGTGGCGATGGCCAGGCCGAGGAAGACCAGGAAGGTCGCGACCCCCCGGCGCATTCGGCGCGAGGCCATCCAGCTCACCGCGGGCTCGATGGCGAGCGCCAGGAAGAACGCGATGAGGATGTTGATCAGCAGGCCGGTGAGCTGGTGGAAGGCCCAGCTGCCCAGCTGGAAGGCGGCGACGAGGGCGAGCGCCAGCACCATGGCGCGCGGCAGCCAGCGCGGCATGCGGGCGCTCGGTACCGCGGCGCCGGCGGCCGGGCGTCCGGCGGGCGGCGTCGTGTCGGCCGGGTATGCGTCCTGGGCGGTCCGCCCGTCGTCGTCAGTGGGTGCCACGGTGCAAGTCTCGCCGACGGCACTGACAACGCGTGGCCCGTATCCGATCTTTGTGCACGCTCAGCGCTTCTCCCCGGGAACGTTCATGACCGTGCAGACCACACGCCACACTTCCTTGGCCTCCCAGCCGGTGTCCAGCGCCTCGTGCACCGTGAGTCCGCCGAGCTCCGTCATCACATGATCGCGCGCGAAGGTGTCGGCGTACCCGGAACCGAAGTGTTCCGCCATCCGCTGCCAGAAGACCGTCAACCGCATGACACCAGTATCCCGCCCCTGAGAGTGGGCCCTGCCCGGGACCGCTTGCCGAGACCGCTTTCCGTCCTACGGTCTGACGCATGGCCGAAACCGGAGCTTCCCCACTCCCCCCTACGCCCCCGGCGCACTCCCCGCTCCTCCGCGCCAAGCAGTTCATGTGGCTCACCGCGCGCGTACTGGAGCAGCGCCTCTTCGCGTACCACTTCCTGAACGGCAGCCCCGATCCGGTGGAGACGGCGCTGGACGCCTACCGCAACGAGGACGGCGGGTACGGCCATGCGCTGGAGCCCGATCTGCGCGGTCCGGTGAGCCAGCCGCTGCACACCGGGCACGCGCTGGCCGTCCTGGACGCCGTCGGGCGCTGCGGCGGACAGCGGGTGGAGCGGGTGTGCCGCTATCTGACGTCCGTCTCCACGACGGACGGGGCACTGCCCGCGATCCATCCGAGCCAGCGCGGCTATCCGGCCGCCCCGTTCATTCCGATCACCGACGACCCGCCCAGTGAGCTGCTCGCCACCGGCCCTGTGGTGGGGCTTCTGCACCGCAACGAGGTGTGGCACGCCTGGCTGTTCCGGGCCACCGACTTCTGCTGGGAGGCCGTGGAGTCCCTGGAGAAGACGCATCCCTACGAGGTCGAGGCCGCCGTCGCCTTCCTGGACGCGGTACCCGACCGCGCCCGCGCGGAGGCGGCCGCCGACCGGCTGGGCCGCCTGGTGCGCGAGCACCGGCTGGCGGCGCTGGACCCGGAGCAGCTGGACGCGTACCCGGTGGCGCCCGGCTACGCCCCGGGCGAGCACCACTTCCCGCACGACTTCGCGAAGGCCCCGCACTCGCTGGCGCGCGCGTGGTTCACCGACGAGGAGATGGCCCGCTCGCTGGACCACCTCGCCGCCGAGCAGCAGGAGGACGGCGGCTGGCCGATCGGCTGGCTCCAGTGGGCGCCGACCACCGCCCTGGAGGCCCGCCCGATGGTGACGATCGAGGCTCTGCGCACCCTCAAGGCATACGGCCACTCCGTGGGGTGACCCATCTCTCAGCCACCTCCCCCGCCCCCGCCCTCCAGCACCGCTCAGCCCGCGATGGCCCGTACCCCCGCCGTCACCAGCACGGCCGCGCCGACGACGACCAGGAAGGGCGCGCGCAGCACCAGCGCCACGGCGGCCGCCCCGAGCCCCGCGGCCCGGGCATCCAGCACGAGCGTGTGCCCGTCGGCGAACGTCTGCTGGGCGGTGAGGGCGGCGAGCAGGGCCACCGGCAGCAGGGCGGCCAGCCGCCGCACCATCGGCCGCTCCAGGACACCCGCGGGCACCAGCAGCCCGGCGAGCTTGACGACGTAGCAGCCGAGGACGGTCGCGGCGATCGCGATCCAGGTGTTCAACGGGTCTCCTCGGAAGCGTCGTCGCGGGTACGGCCGGACCGGCGGCCGGAGACGTACAGAACGGCCGGCGCCGCCAGCGCGGCCGCCAGGACCGGCACCCCGGCGGGCAGCACGGGCAGCAGGCCGAGCCCCAGCAGCACCGCGAGCGCGGCGACCGCGCGGTCGGTCGTGGTCTTCAGCATGGGGGCGAGCAGCGCCAGGAAGACGGCGGGTCCGGCCGCGTCCAGGCCCCAGACGCCGGTGTCTCCGACGGCCTTGGCGCCGAGCGCGCCGAGCAGGGTGGTGAGGTTCCACAGCACGTACAGGCTGAGTCCGGTGACGGTGAAGCCGATCCGCGCGGCGCGCCGCGTCGGCTGGGCGAGCGTCACCGCGGTGGTCTCGTCGATCACCCACTGGGCGGCCAGCGGCCGTAGCACGCGCGGGAGGGCCAGCACCTGCGACAGACGCAGCCCGTAGAACGCGTTGCGCACCCCCAGGAAGAAGGCGCCGGCCGCCGCGGTGAGCGGGTTGCCGCCGGCCGCGAGTGCCCCGACCAGGGCGAACTGGGAGGCGCCGGTGAACACCAGGAGGCTGAGTACGCAGGTCTGGAGCAGGCCGAGCCCGCTGCCGGCCGAGGTCACCCCGAAGGCGAACCCGGAGAGTCCCACGGCGACGCCGACCCCGAGGGCGTCCCGGACGACGGCGGAGTCCGGTTTCGGCTCGCCTTCGCCGCGTATGTCTGCGAGTGCTGTCTGTTGTGCCACGCCCAGGACGCTACGTACCGCAGTCCCGCGCGTCTTGTACGTTCTTGCGCCCGCCGGGGCGCGCACCGCCGGGACCCCGCCCGCGCGGGTCCGCTCCGGATCCGCGCTCACGCTGGTAGGCCCCCGGCGGGACGCCGACGATCCGGGCGAAGTGCCGGTTGAGGTGCGGCTGGTCGGTGAATCCGACGGCGACGGCCGCCTCGGAGGGTGCGGTACCCGCGTCCAGCAGCAGCCGGGCGCGGCGCACCCGGGCGTCGGTCAGCCAGGTGTGCGGGGGCATGCCGTAGGCGTCGCGGAACGCCCGCAGCAGCGCGAAGGGACTGGTGCCGAGGTCGGTGGCGAGCCGTTCCAGCGTCGGCGGCTCGGTCATCCGCTCCTCCAGCACGGCACGCGCGCGTGCGGCGAGCTGCGCGCCGGCGGTGCGGACCTGCCGCTGCGGCAGCGGGCCGCCGTTCGACCGCAGCAGCCGGGTCACCGCCACCCGCAGCAGGGTGTCGGCGGCGAGCGCGTTGCCCTCGTCGGCGGCGCGCAGCACCCGGTGCACCAGGGCGACGCAGTACGGATCGTCGAGCACCGGGCTGACGAAGCCGGGGGTGCCCCGGATCGCGGTGGTCTCCGCGGCGATCGCCGCCACCAGTTCCGGGGACGGGTAGACCGCCCCGTACCGCCAGCCCTCGGGGACCGCGGCCCGGCCGGTGTGCGCGGTGTCGGGATTGACGAGCGCGAGCGCGCCGGCGCCGACGGTCACGTCGGACCCCCGGTGCCGGAAGACCTCGACCCCGTCCACGATCCCGGCGATCACGAAGTGCTCGTGAGTGTGCCGGACAAACGTCTTCCGGACATACCGGGCCCGCAGCAGATCGACATCGGGCAGCGCCTCGTACCGCCAGTGCCGCGCCCGCTCCCCGGATCCCGCCATGCGGCCATTGTCCACCCTGCCCGACTCCGTCCGCATCCCCGTTTTCGCAGGTCAGGCTTATTGTCAGTGGCCGGGTGCAGGATTGACCCATGGCGAAATCCGCACACCGGGCCCTCGACGGCTTCTCCCCCGCGACCCGCGGCTGGTTCACGGGGGCGTTTTCCGCGCCCACCGCGGCCCAGGCGGGCGCGTGGCAGGCCATCGGGGCGGGCTCGGACGTGCTGGTGGTCGCCCCGACCGGCTCCGGCAAGACGCTGGCCGCGTTCCTCGCGGCCCTGGACCAGCTGGCCTCGACCCCGCCCCCGGCCGACCCCAGGAAGCGCTGCCGGGTGCTGTACGTGTCCCCGCTCAAGGCCCTCGCGGTCGACGTCGAGCGGAACCTGCGCAGTCCGCTGACCGGCATCCGCCAGGAGTCCGTGCGCCTCGGTCTGCCCGAGCCGGAGGTCAGGGTCGGCATCCGCTCCGGCGACACCCCGCCCGCCGAGCGCCGCGCCCTGTCCACCCGCCCGCCGGACATCCTGATCACCACCCCGGAGTCCCTGTTCCTGATGCTGACGTCGGCCACGCGTGACGCGCTGACCGGCATCGAGACGGTGATCCTGGACGAGGTGCACGCGGTCGCCGGCACCAAGCGCGGCGCGCATCTCGCGCTCTCCCTGGAGCGGCTGGACGAGCTGCTGCCGAAGCCCGCCCGCCGCATCGGCCTGTCGGCGACCGTCCGCCCGGTCGACGAGGTGGCCCGCTACCTCTCACCGCGCCGCAAGGTGGAGATCGTCCAGCCCGAGTCCGGCAAGGAGTTCGACCTCTCCGTCGTCGTACCCGTGGAGGACATGGGCGAGCTGGGCGGCTCCCCGGCGACCGACGGCAAGGAAGGCGGGGACCGGCCGTCGATCTGGCCGCATGTGGAGGAGCGGATCGCCGACCTGGTCCAGGCCCACCGCTCGACGATCGTCTTCGCCAACTCGCGCCGGCTGGCGGAGCGCCTGTGCAACCGGCTCAACGAGATCGCGTACGAGCGCGTGACCGGCGAGCCGCTGGACGAGCACCACTCCCCCGCCGAGCTGATGGGCGGCTCGGGCGCGGCCCAGGGCGCCCCGCCGGTCATCGCCCGCGCGCACCACGGCTCGGTCTCCAAGGAGCAGCGGGCCCTGGTCGAGGAGGACCTGAAGGCCGGCCGGCTGCCCGCCGTGGTGGCCACCTCCAGCCTGGAACTGGGCATCGACATGGGCGCGGTGGACCTGGTCGTCCAGGTCGAGTCCCCGCCCTCGGTGGCCTCCGGCCTCCAGCGCGTCGGCCGGGCGGGACACCAGGTCGGCGCGGTCTCCACCGGCGTGGTCTTCCCCAAGTACCGGGGCGACCTGGTGCAGGCGGCCGTGGTCACCGAGCGGATGCGCACCGGCTCCATCGAGTCCCTGCGGGTGCCGGCCAACCCCCTCGACGTGCTGGCACAGCAGCTGGTCGCGATGACCTCGCTGGACACCTGGCAGTTCGACGACCTGCTGGCCATGGTCCGCCGCGCGGCTCCCTTCGCCTCGCTCCCGGAGTCGGCGTTCACCGCGGTCCTCGACATGCTCGCGGGCCGCTATCCGTCCGACGCCTTCGCCGAGCTGCGCCCGCGCGTGGTCTGGGACCGGGTCGCGGGCACGATCACCGGCCGCCCGGGCGCCCAGCGGCTCGCCGTCACCTCCGGCGGCACGATCCCCGACCGCGGCCTCTTCGGCGTCTTCCTCGCCGGCGCCGACCCCAAGAAGGGCGGCGGCCGGGTCGGCGAGCTGGACGAGGAGATGGTGTACGAGTCCCGGGTGGGCGATGTCTTCACCCTGGGCACCAGCTCCTGGCGCATCGAGGACATCACGCGCGACCGCGTCCTGGTCTCCCCCGCCCCCGGGGTGCCGGGCCGCCTGCCGTTCTGGAAGGGCGACCAGCTGGGCCGCCCGCTCGAACTGGGCCGCGCGGTGGGCGCCTTCCTGCGCGAGGTCGGCTCGCTCGCCAAGGACGACGCCCGGCTGCGCCTGCTCGCGGCGGGCCTGGACGCCTGGGCGGCGGACAACGTGCTGTCGTACCTCGACGAACAGCGCGAGGCCTGCGGCCATGTCCCCGACGACCGGACGATCGTCGTGGAGCGCTTCCGCGACGAACTGGGCGACTGGCGGGTCGTCGTCCACTCCCCCTTCGGCGCGCAGGTGCACGCCCCGTGGGCGCTGGCGCTCGGCGCCCGGCTCTCCGAGCGGTATGGCATGGACGCCCAGGTCATGCACGCCGACGACGGCATCGTGCTGCGGCTGCCGGACGCCGACCTGATGGGCCTGGACCTGCTCGACCAGGCCCCCACGCAGGCGGGCACCGAGTACGACGCCGAGCAGGCGCCCGTCGGCGCGGCGGACGTCGCCTTCGACAAGGGCGAGGTCGACCAGATCGTCACCGACCAGGTCGGCGGCTCGGCCCTGTTCGCCGCCCGGTTCCGCGAATGCGCGGCCCGCGCGCTGCTGCTGCCTCGCCGCAGCCCCGGCAAGCGCACCCCGCTGTGGCAGCAGCGTCAGCGTGCCGCCCAACTGCTTCAGGTGGCGAGCGAGTTCGGGTCCTTCCCGATCGTCCTGGAAGCGGTCCGCGAGTGCCTGCAGGACGTCTTCGACGTGCCGGGCCTGGTCGAGCTGATGGGTGACCTGGAGTCCCGGAAGGTCCGCCTGGTCGAGGTCACCACCCCGGAGCCGTCCCCCTTCGCCCGGTCCCTCCTGTTCGGCTATGTCGCCCAGTTCCTGTACGAGGGCGACTCCCCGCTCGCCGAGCGCCGCGCGGCCGCGCTCTCCCTGGACTCCCGGCTGCTGGCCGAGCTGCTGGGCCAGGCGGAGCTGCGCGAGCTGCTCGACGCGGACGTGCTGACCGAGCTGGAGCGCGAGCTGCAGTGGCTCACCGAGGACCGCCGGATCAAGGACCCGGAGGGCGTCGCCGACGTGCTGCGGCTGCTCGGGCCGCTCACGGACGCCGAGTTGGCCGAGCGGGGCGCCGAACCGCGGTGGGCCGAGGAGCTGGCCGGTGCCCGCCGGGCGATCAGGGTCCGGATCGGCGGCGCCGACCACTGGGCGGCGATCGAGGACGCGGGCCGGCTGCGCGACGCGCTCGGCACGGCCCTGCCGGTCGGTGTCCCCGAGGCGTTCACCGAGCCGGTGAAGGACCCGCTCGGCGACCTCCTCGCCCGGTTCGCGCGCACGCACGGCCCGTTCACGTCCGCCACGGCGGCGGCCCGGTTCGGGCTCGGAGCCGCGGTCACGGACGGCGCGCTGCAGCGGCTCGCCGCGGGCGGCCGGGTGGTGCAGGGCGAGTTCCATCCGGCGGGCATCGGCCAGGAGTGGTGCGACGCGACCGTGCTGCGCAGGCTGCGCCGCCGCTCCCTGGCCGCGCTCCGGCACGAGCTGGAGCCGGTGGCACCGGCCGCGCTCGCCCAGTTCCTGCCCCAGTGGCAGCACATCGGCAAGGGGCACGGGCTGCGTGGCGTCGACGGACTGGTGCGCGCCGTCGAGCAGTTGCAGGGCGCGTCGGTGCCGGCGTCGGCCCTGGAGAAACTGGTCCTGCCGTCCCGGGTGGCCAACTACACGCCCTCGATGCTCGACGAGCTCACCGCCGCCGGAGAGATCGTGTGGGCCGGCGCGGGCGCCCTGCCGGGCAAGGACGGCTGGGTCTCGCTGTATCTGGCGGACGCGGCCCCGCTGCTCCTGCCACCGCCGCACCCCCTGGAGCTGACGGCCCTTCACCAGTCCGTCCTGGACACCCTCTCCGGTGGCTACGGCCTGTTCTTCCGCCAGATCGCCGACCAGGTCCGCGCCACCACCCACCCCGACGCCACCGACCCCCAACTGGCCGACGCCGTCTGGGACCTGGCCTGGTCCGGTCGGCTCACCAACGACACGCTGGCCCCGATGCGCGCTCTGCTGGGCTCGGGCCGTACCGCGGGTGCCACGGCCCACCGCGCCAAGCGGACCGTCCCGCGCGGCCGCTACGGCTCCCTGACGGCCGCCGCCCGCACCGCTTCCCGTAGCGGCCCGCCGACCGTCGCCGGCCGCTGGTCCCTGCTCCCGCAGCGCGAGCCGGACACCACCGTGCGCGCCCACGCCCTGGCCCGCACCCTGCTCGACCGGCACGGCGTGGTCACCCGGGGAGCGGTCGCGGCGGAGGGCGTCGAGGGCGGCTTCTCGGCGGTGTACCGCATCCTGTCGGCGTTCGAGGAGAGCGGGCAGGCCCGCCGGGGTTACGTCGTCGAGGGGCTCGGCGCGGCCCAGTTCGCGATGGACGGCGCGGTCGACCGGCTGCGCGCCGTGTCCAACGCGCGCGACCGCGGCGCGGCCCTGCCGGGCACCGGCTTCGGCAGCACCGGCGCACCGGCGTTCGCCGGGCCCGACGGGGGCGCACCCCACGCCCCTTTCGACGGCCCCGCGCCCCTCGGCCCCATTGACGAAGCCGACTTCCCCGCCCTGGACGGCGAGTTCACCTGGCCCCCCGAGCCCCCCACCGCCCCCGGCGACTACGTCTCTTCCAACGACCTCGCCCCGACCGACCCCTTCGCCGCCCCCGGCTACGGCGGCCCCCGAGGCGGCAGCCCCGCGAACCCGTACACCTACGGCAACCACCACACCCGCACCCCCGCCGCCCCCGACCCCAGAGCCGTGGTCCTCGCCGCCGCCGACCCCGCCAACGCCTATGGCGCCGCCCTCCCCTGGCCCGAGCCCCCGACCGACGCCGGTCACAAGCCGGGCCGCAAGGCGGGCTCGCTGGTCGTCCTGGTGGACGGCGAGCTGACCCTCTACATGGAGCGCGGCGGCAAGACCCTGCTGGCCTGGCCGTCCGCCCCGGACACGGACGCCGGCGACGACCCCCGCCTGCGTACGGCGGCCGAGGCCCTCGCGGTCGCCGCCCGCGCCGGCACCCTCGGCACGGTGACGGTGGAGCGCGTCAACGGCGCCACGGCCCTGACCTCGCCCCTGGGCACCCTGCTGGAAAGAGCGGGCTTCATCGCGACCCCGCGCGGCCTGCGCCTGCGGGCGTGACCCGCCAGGAGCATGGACACCGCACCCCCCATGCGCCGCACGCGCCACCGCCACCCGCGCCCGTGCCCCCACCGCGCGCTCCACGCCCCCGTGTCACCCTTGACCCATGCCCGAAGGTGACACGGTCTGGCAGGCCGCGCGGCGCCTGCACGACGCGCTCGCGGGCAAGGTGCTGACCCGCAGCGACTTCCGGGTGCCCAAGTACGCCACCGCCGACCTCACCGGCCGTACCGTCCTCGGGACCATCCCGCGCGGCAAGCATCTGCTCACCCGCTTCGAGGGCGGCCTGACCCTGCACACGCATCTGCGGATGGAGGGCGCGTGGAAGGTCTACGGGAGCGGCGAACGCTGGAAGGGCGGCCCCGCGCATCAGATCAGGGCCGTTCTGGGTACCGCCGACCGCACCGCCGTCGGATACCGTCTCCAGGTCCTGGAGTTCCTGCGCACCGGCGAGGAGGAACGCGCCGTGGGCCACCTCGGCCCCGACCTGCTGGGCCCCGACTGGAACCCCGGCCGCGCCCTCGCCAACCTGCTCGCCGATCCCGCCCGCCAGCTCGGTGAGGCCCTGCTCGACCAGCGCAACCTCGCCGGCATCGGCAACATCTACAAGAGCGAGCTCTGCTTCCTGATCGGCGCGACTCCCTGGCTCCCGGTCGGCGCGCTCCCCGCCGACCGCGCCGCGAAACTCCCCGATCTCGCCAAGCGCCTCCTGGAGGCCAACCGCGACCGCCCGGTCCGCCAGACCACGGGCCTGCGCAACCAGGACCTGTTCGTCTACGGCCGTGCACCCCGCCCCTGTCTGCGCTGCGGCACCCCGATCCGGGTCGCCGACCAGGGCGACGGCTCCCGCGAGCGTCCCACCTACTGGTGCCCCGCCTGCCAGACCGGCCCCGCCCCCGGCTCTCGGCACACCCCGGGAAGCCGCCCCCGCCCGACTGATTGACGACCCGTCAGAAACGCTCGTACCGTCCCCTCATGTCCCTCAAGGCGTACGACCTCACCGGACGCACCGCATTCGTCACCGGGGCCGCCGGCGGTATCGGCCGGGCTTCCGCCGTGCTGCTCGCCGAGGCGGGCGCGACCGTGCACTGTGCCGATCGGAACGCGGAAGGCCTGCACGAGACGGCCACATTGATCAAGGACGCCGGCGGCACCGCCCACACCCACACCGTCGACGTCACCGACCGGGCGCAGCTCGGACAGGCCGTCCGGTCCTGCCAGCGGCTGGACGTCATGGCGGCGATCGCCGGGATCATGCACCGCAGCCCGGTGCTGGAGACCAGCGACGAGGACCTGGACCGGGTGCTGGACGTCAACTTCAAAGGTGTCCTGCACTCCTGCCGGGAGGCGGCACGCCTGATGCTCGACCGGCAGACCGGGGGCAGCATCATCACCATGGCGTCCGGTGCGATCGACACCGGCGGCCCCGGCCTGCTCTGCTACGGCGCGGCCAAGGCGGCCGTGGTCCAGCTGACCAAGACGCTCGCCACCGAGGTCGGCCGGCAGGGCATCCGCGTCAACGCGGTCGCCCCGGGCTGGACCCGCACCCCCATGACCGACCGCGACGACGGCGAGGAGCAGCGGCAGACGGAGGCGTGGATGGCCCGGATGTCGCCCCTGGGCCGGGTCGGTGAGGCGGCGGACATCGCACACGCCGTGCTGTATCTGGCGTCCGACGCCTCCTCGTTCACGACGGGCCAGATCCTGCGCCCGAACGGAGGGGTCGCGATGCCCTGGTAGCGCCCGGTGTCCGCCAGGCGGCCCGCCACCGCCCGGGACCCAGGGCCCCAGCCGCCCGGGTCCTCGGCACACAGTTGACGGGCAGCAGGCTCAGGCCCCATCCCCCGGCGGCCACGGTCCCCTCCAGGGCCCCGGCGCCGTCGGCGAAGGTGATCCGCAGCACGGCCCACCACCACACCGCCGCGAATCCCAGGGCAACCCCCCAGCGCACTATCCGTCCCACCATGGCCGCCACCTCCAGCCGGACGCTAGAACGCCGCCCGGTCCGCCGGGGAGGCGCACCGAGGGCTCACCGATGCAACGGCCGTCGGCCGGCGTCGGCCACAGCTACGCGTTCTCCGCCTGGAACATCCAGTGATGTTTCTCCAGATCCGCCGTGATCCCGATGAAGATGTCCTGGGAGACCGGATCCGGCTCCGCGGTGGCCATGACCCGCCCCCGCATCCGGGTGATCACCGCGCCCAGCGCGTCCACCAGGGCACCCACCGCGTCCGAGTCCTTGACCCAGCCGCCGGGGGCGGTGGCGATGCCGCTGTCGGCGGCCACCGTCGCCGCGCGTCCGTCCGGTGAGACGCCCAGCGCCGAGGCCCGCTCGGCGACCGTGTCGGAGTGGGTCCGGGCCGTGCCGACGACCTCGTCGAGCTGGAGGTGGACGGTCCGGAAGCGGGGGCCGACCACGTTCCAGTGGATCTGCTTGGCGATGAGTGCCAGGTCCACGAGATCGACGAGGGCGCCCTGGAGCGCCTCGGCCACGGTCTTCAGGTCCGCGTCGGACAGCGGGCTCTTCACGACGTACATGCGTCTCTCCGGTCGTTTCGCCCCCTGTCGGTCCCTCCACCATGACCGCACCATCGGATACCGGCAAATGGACGCACACCGCCGGCAGGCATGCGAAAGCCCCGGCCGCGCCTCCCCAGGTCTGCCTGGAGAAGCCCCGGCCGGGGCCTCGCACACTTCTTCTTCGACGCCGGGTCGGCGCCGCGTCGGTCTACACCCGCACAGGCGTCACGCGGCGACCACGTCCACTGCCTCGGCGGGCGCCTTGATGGTCACCCGTTCCGGTGGCACACCGGTCACCGAGACGCTTCCCAGCATCGGGCGAACCGACGCGGGCACGGACTCGGTGGCCTGAGCGGACTGGGCCAGCTCGGCGAGGGCGAGTTCGTCGCTCACTTCTCGCATGAGCTCGGACATCCGTACGTCCAGCGCGTCGCAGATGGCGGAGAGCAGCTCGGAGGAAGCCTCCTTCTGCCCCCGCTCCACCTCGGAGAGATAGCCGAGTGAGACTCGGGCGGACGAGGAGACTTCGCGCAGAGTACGGCCCTGGCGCTGGCGCTGCCGACGCAGCACGTCACCCAGCAGGCGACGGAGCAGAATCATCGGTGGCTCCCTCCTCGGACCGCGTAGCCGCATCCTTCACGCCCCACCGTACCGCCTTGCGCCGCGGCCGTGCGGGGAGCGATGTCGTGTTCACTCAGGGCTGCAAACATCAAAACCCCCCGTTCTGTTCCGTATCCTGTGTCCGCTCATTCCCGGTCTGTTCGCTCGCAAGCTCCCTCAGAAGCAGTGCGAGTACGCTCCGTACACTCTCTCTACGAATTTCCGCACGGTCGCCGTTCAACCGCAGGGCCTCCACTTTTCCGCCAGCGGCAGAACCGGAACCGGCGCCGGAAGGGCCGTCGACGGCCACGAAGACCGTGCCGACCGGGCGGCCGTCCTGGGGTTCGGGGCCGGCGACTCCGGTGGTCGCGAGACCCCAGTCGGCGCCCAGCGCCTTCCGCACTCCGGCCGCCATCTGGGCCGCGACCTGCGGATCCACCGCGCCGCGCTGGGCCAGCAGGGTGGCGTCGACACCCAGCACGTCGTGCTTGAGCTCGGTGGCGTAGGCGGTGACCGAACCCCGGAACACCTTGGACGCCCCGGGAACCGCTGTGATCTCCGCCGCTACCAGGCCGCCGGTCAGCGACTCGGCGACAGCCAGGGTCCAACCCCTCACCGTCAGTAGTCGCACCAGCTCGGCGGCCGTGGAATTCACGCTTCCGTCTCCTCCAGCGCCGCTGCGCGCTCGGCGATTCCCTGCCGCCGCAGCACAATGGCCTGTCTCACATAGTCGAGACCCGTCACGACCGTCAGAACGACGGCCGCTGCCATCACCCAGAACCTCAGGGTCGCCAGCCACCCCGTCAGTGCCAGTACGTACATCCCCACGGCCACGCCCTGGGTGAGGGTCTTGAGCTTGCCGCCGCGGCTGGCCGGGATCACGCCGTAGCGGATGACCAGGAAACGCAGCAGGGTGATCCCGAGTTCCCGGCCGAGGATCACGACCGTCACCCACCAGGGCAGATCGCCGAGCGAGGAGAGACAGATCAGCGCCGCCCCCATGATCGCCTTGTCGGCGATGGGGTCGGCGATCTTCCCGAAGTCGGTGACCAGGTTGTAGGTGCGCGCCAGATGCCCGTCGAACAGGTCGGTGATCATGGCGATGGCGAAGGCGGCCCAGGCGAGCGAGCGCCAGGCCGGGTCGTATCCGCCGCCGGCCAGCATCAGGGCGACGAAGCCGGGGACCAGGACCAGCCGGAGCATGGTCAGCAGATTGGCGACGTTCCACAGGCTGGCCTGGTTGACGGCGGCAGCGGCGATCTTCCGCCCGCCGCGCGCGGGCCTCTCCCCGTCACGGGAACCGGAACCCGCGGCCCCGATGCTCCCGCCACCGGCGTTCCCGGCACCGGAGTTCCCGGCACCAGCACCCTCAGCGCCGGAGTTCTCCGTACCGGAGTTCTCCGTACCGGAGTTCTCCGCACCAGCGTTCTGCGGACCGGAGGGATCCGGAGCGGCACCGGAGGTGGCGGCGGAGCCCGGGACGGCGCCCTGTGCGCCGGAGGAGCCGCCCGCGGCGGACGCCGGGATTCCGGTCATCTGCCGGCCTCCTCACTCCACGCGGGCACGCCCTGCAGCGGCTCGGCCACCAGGTCGACGCCCTCCGTACCGACCACCTTCGCCTCGACGATACGGCCGACGCGCAGCCCTTCGCCGCTCGTGAGCAGTACCTGCCCGTCCGTCTCCGGCGCCTGGTGGGCCGCCCGGCCGTAGACGCCGTCCTCGTCGTCCACGGACTCCACGGACTCCACGAGGACGTGCACGGTCTCGCCGACACGCTCCTCGGCCCGCTGCGAGACGAGTTCCTCGGCGAGCCGGGAGACCTGGGCCAGACGCTCGGCGACGACGTCCTCGTCAAGCTTGTTCTCGTACGTCGCCGCCTCGGTGCCCTCCTCGTCGGAGTACCCGAAGACGCCGATCGCGTCGAGCCGCGCGCCGTTCAGGAAGCGCTCCAGCTCGGCCAGGTCGGACGCGGACTCGCCGGGGAAGCCGACGATGAAGTTGGAGCGGACGCCGGCCTGCGGGGCCTTGGTCCGGATGGTGTCGAGCAGCTCCAGGAAGCGGTCGGTGTCGCCGAAGCGGCGCATGGCCCGCAGCACGCCCGGGGCGGAGTGCTGGAAGGACAGGTCGAAGTACGGCACGACGTTCGGCGTGGAGGTCAGTACGTCGATCAGGCCGGGGCGCATCTCGGCCGGCTGGAGGTAGCTGACGCGCACCCGCTCGATGCCGTCGACCTCGGCCAGCTCCGGCAGCAGTGACTCCAGGAGGCGGATGTCGCCCAGGTCCTTGCCGTAGGAGGTGTTGTTCTCGGAGACCAGCATGATCTCCTTCACGCCCTGTTCGGCCAGCCAGCGGGTCTCGTTCAGCACGTCGCTGGGGCGGCGTGAGATGAAGGAGCCGCGGAAGGAGGGGATGGCGCAGAAAGAGCAGCGCCGGTCGCAGCCGGAGGCGAGCTTGACCGAGGCGACCGGGGCGCCGTCCAGCCGGCGGCGCAGAGGCGCACGCGGGCCGGAGGCGGGCGCCAGGCCTTCCGGGAGGTCCGACGGGCCGTGCCCGGGCAGGGCCACCGACGCGGCCGAGTCCTGCCGCTCGGCCGGGCTGATGGGCAGCAGCTTGCGCCGGTCGCGCGGGGTGTGCGAGGCGTGGATGCCGCCATTGAGGATGGTCTGGAGCCGGTCGGAGATGTCGGAGTAGTCGTCGAAACCGAGCACGCCGTCCGCCTCGGGCAGCGCCTGGGCGAGTTCCTTGCCGTACCGCTCGGCCATGCAGCCCACCGCCACGACGGCCTGGGTTCTGCCGTGACCCTTGAGGTCGTTGGCCTCGAGTAGGGCGTCGACGGAGTCCTTCTTGGCGGCCTCGACAAATCCACAGGTGTTGACCACGGCGACATCCGCGTCCTGGGCGTCCTCGACGAGCTGCCAGCCGTCCGCCTCCAAACGGCCTGCGAGCTCCTCCGAGTCCACCTCGTTACGGGCGCAGCCGAGAGTGACTAGTGCGACGGTACGGCGTTCAGGCATGGGCTCAAGACTACTTCGTCCCACCGACAGCCCACGTCGAAGGGGCTGGCCGATCATGGCCAACCCCTTGGGTACGTGCTCGATCCGAACGGTTATCCGACTTCCGGGTCGCCCTTGGTGTAGGTGAGACGCTCCACGGCTCCGGGCCGGAACTGGTCCTCGATCTTCTTGCCGTTGACGTAGAGCTGGATGGCTCCGGCGTCACCGAGGATCAGGTTGATCTTGGAGCTGTCCTGGAAGGTCTTGGAGTCGCCCTTCTTCAGAAGCCCGTCGAACAGCATCCGGCCGTTGTGGTCCTTGGCCGAGATCCAGCTGCGTCCGTTCACCGCGCTGACCTGGACGGTGACCTTGTCCTGGGGTGCGGCGGCGATCGCGCTGTCGGAGGGCTCGGGGGTCTTGTCGGGCTTGCTTTCCTTGGGGGTCGGTGAGGCCGGCTTGCTGGTCGTCGGGGCGGCTCCACCGGCGACCGACTGCTTGGCGTCGTCGCCGTCGCCGCCCTTGAAGGCGGTGAAGCCGACGAAACCGATCACGACGACGATGGCGGCGACCATGGCCGCCGTCCAGTTGGGTCCTCGGCGCTCGGGGCGGATACGTTCCGCCTCGAACAGCGGGGCGGCGGGCGTCGGCGCGGGCCGCCCACCACCGTGTTCGGCCGCGAACTGCGCCAGCAGCGGCTCGGGGTCGAGGCCGACGGCCTTGGCCAGGGTCCTGATGTGCCCGCGGGCGTAGACGTCGCCGCCGCAGGGGGCGAAGTCGTCGGCCTCGATGGCATGCACGATGGCGATGCGGACCCGGGTGCTCCCGCTGATCTCGTCGACGGTCAGCCCGGCGGCGATGCGGGCCTGCTTGAGGGCTCGGCCTACGGAGGGGCGGTTTTCCTCGGACACGTCTGGGAACGGACGCTCGTCTTCAGGGGAGTTGCTGCCGATGGACACGGGGGCGCCTTTCGAGCGTGTAGCCGCCTGTGCTGGAAGTTCAGTCTATGGGGGGTACGAAAGGGTGGGGCAACCGGGCGGTGGGACTTTGTACGCCATCGGTATGGCCGGGCATCCCGATGACGGGTCAGGCGTGCGCCCCAGGGTGGGGTACCCACCTTTCCTCTCGCTCAACTTGACGTACGTCAAAGGGAAACGGTTGCCCGACGATCTCTAACGGGTGGATCACGACCGCCTCCACCCGGTCCGCAGGCGCCCGTGGCCCTGAGACAGACCTACCCCTCAGACTCCCCACGGATCACAGCAAGCACTCCGTCCAGCTCATCGGGTTTCACCAGAACGTCGCGCGCCTTGGACCCCTCGCTCGGCCCGACCACCCCGCGCGACTCCATGAGATCCATGAGCCGGCCCGCCTTGGCGAAGCCCACGCGCAGCTTGCGCTGAAGCATGGAGGTGGAGCCGAACTGCGTGGAAACGACCAGTTCGGCCGCCTGGCACAGCAGGTCGAGGTCGTCGCCGATGTCCTCGTCGATCTCCTTCTTCTGCTTGGTGCCCACGGTGACGTCGTCCCGGAAGACCGGCGCCATCTGGTCCTTGCAGTGCTGGACGATCACCGCGACCTCTTCTTCGGTGACGAACGCGCCCTGCATACGGGTCGGCTTGTTCGCCCCCATCGGCAGGAAGAGCCCGTCGCCCTTGCCGATGAGTTTCTCGGCGCCGGGCTGGTCGAGGATGACGCGGCTGTCGGCGAGCGAGGAGGTGGCGAAGGCGAGCCGGGAGGGCACGTTCGCCTTGATGAGGCCGGTGACCACGTCGACCGACGGGCGCTGGGTGGCGAGCACCAGGTGGATGCCGGCCGCCCGCGCCAGCTGCGTGATACGCACGATCGAGTCCTCGACGTCCCGGGGCGCGACCATCATCAGGTCGGCGAGCTCGTCGACGATCACCAGGAGATACGGATAGGTCTTGAGCTCCCGCTCGCTGCCCTCCGGCGTCTTCAGCTTGCCGTCCCGGATGGCCTGGTTGAAGTCGTCGATGTGCCGGTACCCGAACGCCGCCAGGTCGTCGTAGCGCAGGTCCATCTCGCGTACGACCCACTGCAGCGCCTCGGCGGCCCGCTTCGGGTTGGTGATGATCGGCGTGATCAGGTGCGGGATGCCCTCGTAGGCGGTCAGCTCGACCCGCTTGGGGTCGACCAGGACCATCCGGACGTCCTCCGGGGTCGCCCGCATCATGACGGAGGTGATCAGGCAGTTGATGCAGGACGACTTGCCGGAGCCGGTGGCGCCCGCGACGAGGATGTGCGGCATCTTGGCCAGCGAGTGCATGACGTAGCCGCCCTCGACGTCCTTGCCGAAGGCGACCAGCATCGGGTCGTCGTCCTCGGCGGACTCGGCGAGCCGCAGCACGTCACCGAGGTTGACCATCTCCCGGTCGGTGTTGGGGATCTCGATGCCGACCGCGGACTTGCCGGGGATCGGGCTGATGATCCGCACATCGGGGCTGGCGACGGCGTACGCGATGTTCTTGGTGAGGGCGGTGATCCGCTCGACCTTCACGGCGGGGCCGAGCTCGACCTCGTAGCGGGTGACCGTCGGACCGCGGGTGAAGCCGGTGACGCGCGCGTCGACCTTGAACTCGGAGAAGACGTTGGAGAGCGAGGCGACGACCTTGTCGTTGGCCTCGCTGCGCGACTTGCCCGGGCCCCCCCGGGTGAGCAGGTCCAGGGAGGGCAGCGAGTAGGTGATGTCGCCGGAGAGCTGGAGCTGCTCGGCGCGCGGGGGCAGGTCGCGGGGCTCTTCGGGGGCCGGCTTGGTCAGGTCGGCGACGACCGGTTCGACGTTGAGCTTCTCCTGCTTGGGCCGCGCGGCCGGGACCGGAGTGGGGCTGGGGCTGGGGGCCGGCACGGGCGTGGGCGTGGTGTCCTCGCGGTCGCCGACGCTGACGCCCTGGGTGAGGTCGGCGACCAGCGGCGAGGGCGGCATGCCGTGCATGACCGCGCCGTCGAGGGCGGCAGCGGCGGCCGCGGCGACGTCCACGGCGTCCATCCGACGGCCCATCTCGGGCTGCGGCACGGCGGAGCGCCGCGGGCGGCCCCGGCGCTTGGCGAGGGCCTCCTGCTCGGCGACGTCCGGATCGTAGTCCTGGGGAGCGCCGGAGCGCCTGCGGGAGCGTGCGGGCAGCGCCTGGCGCCACTGCTCGTCGTAGCGCTCGTCGTCGGTCTGCTCGTCGTACTCGTTGTACTCGTCGGGTTCGGGGTCGTGCAGCAGCCCGAGGCGGATGCCGAGCGCGCGCAGCCGCTGCGGGATCGCGTTCACCGGGGTCGCGGTGACCACGAGCAGCCCGAAGACCGTGAGCAGCGCCAGCAGCGGTACGGCGAGGACCTCGGTCATGGTGTACGTCAGCGGGGTCGCCGCCGCCCAGCCGATGAGGCCTCCGGCATCCCTTATGCCCTGCATGCCGTCGCTGCGGGCGGGCGACCCGCAGGCGATATGGACCTGGCCGAGCACGCCGATGACGAGCGCCGACAGGCCGATCACGATCCGGCCGTTGGCCTCCGGCTGCTCGGGGTGGCGCATGAACCGCAGGGCGATCATCGCGAGCAGTATCGGCACGAGCAGGTCGAGGCGGCCGAAGGCGCCGGTGACCAGGATCTCCACCAGGTCGCCGACCGGGCCGCGCAGGTCGGCCCAGGTGCCGGCGGCGACGATCAGGGCGATACCGAGCAGGAGCAGCGCGATGCCGTCCTTGCGGTGGGCCGGGTCCAGGTTCTTGGCTCCCTGTCCTATGCCGCGGAAGACGGCGCCGACGGCGTGCGCGAGGCCGAGCCAGAGGGCGCGCACCAGGCGGTAGACGCCCCCGGTCGGGCTGGGCGCCGGCTTGGGCGCCGGCGCGGCCTTCTTCGCCGCGGCCCTCTTGGCGGGCGCCTTCTTGGCCGGGGCTTTCTTCGCGGCGGCCTTTTTCGCCGGCGCCTTCGAGGGAGCGGCCTTCTTCGGGGGCTGCTTCTTGGCTGCCGAGGGACGTGAGGCCATGGGTGTGAGGTTACCGGGGGATGCGACAAGGGACACGTGTGCCCACTGCTTCACCCGTTCGTGTCGCCCTTGCGGGGGCGCGGAACTGACGCGCGCTCATCGGCAACTGTGGCCGCAGTCGTGGTCAGTTCTGCGAGGGAAGCGGTGGAGCGCCGCCGCCGGTGCCCGGTTCCAGGGCGTCCAGCGCCCGGCGCAGGCCGGTGAGTTTGCGCTCCAGATGGGCCGCCGTGGCCACCGCCGCCGCGTCCGCGGACTCGTCGTCCAGCTGCTTGGACAGCGCCTCGGCCTGCTCCTCGACGGCCGCCAGCCGCGCCGACAGCTCGGCGAGCAGCCCCGCGGACTCCTTGCCGACGACCGCGCCCTTGCCGCCACCCTCCAACTGGAGCCGAAGCAGCGCCGCCTGCTCACGGAGCTGGCAGTTCTTCATGTACAGCTCGACGAAGACCGAGACCTTGGCGCGCAGCACCCACGGGTCGAAGGGCTTGGAGATGTAGTCCACCGCGCCCGCCGCGTAGCCCCGGAAGGTGTGGTGCGGACCGTGGTTGATGGCGGTGAGGAAGATGATCGGGATGTCCCGGGTCCGCTCCCGCCGCTTGATGTGTGCCGCGGTCTCGAAACCATCCATGCCCGGCATCTGGACGTCCAGCAGAATGACCGCGAAGTCGTCCGTGAGCAGTGCCTTGAGCGCTTCCTCCCCGGACGATGCCCGCACCAGTGTCTGATCGAGCGCAGAGAGGATGGCCTCCAGCGCCAGCAGATTCTCCGGCCGGTCATCGACCAGGAGGATCTTGGCCTTCTGCACCATGGCCCGCCCTCCTCGCCCCGGATGTGCACCGGGCGCCGCCCCAGGGGACGACTCCCTTTCGCCGCCCGTCCTTGTGCCGGTCATGGTAGCCGCACCCCGCCTGTCGCCACACCCTGTCACCGCGATGTCACTGTGCACGTAGCAGAAACGCAGCCGGGGACCAGAAGGTTCCCCCAATCCCGCACTTCTACACGGGTTCCGCAACCCTGAGTCAGCAACTCCCCGTGCACACGGAAGGTTCCCGAAACGTTCACATCACATCCGTCCGTTCCGGTCACTCCTCGCGCATCCACTTCGCCATCACCGCCAGCAGGTGATCGGGGTCGACCGGCTTGGTGACGTAGTCGGAGGCGCCGGACTCGATCGCCTTCTCCCGGTCGCCCTTCATCGCCTTGGCGGTCAGCGCGATGATCGGCAGCCCGGCGAACTGCGGCATCCGACGGATCGCCGTGGTCGTCGCATAGCCGTCCATCTCGGGCATCATGATGTCCATCAGGACGACCGCGACGTCGTCGTGCTGCTCCAGGACCTCGATGCCCTCACGGCCGTTCTCCGCGTACAGCACCGACAGACCGTGCTGCTCCAGAACGCTGGTCAGCGCGAAGACGTTGCGGATGTCGTCGTCGACGATCAGCACCTTCTCCCCGCCGAACCGTACGCCCCGGCGCGGCGCCGGGGACGTCGCCTCCTGCTCGGCCAGCACCGGCCACGACTCGGCGATCTGCGGGATGGCCCGGCGGCGGCGCCGGAAGAGCGCCGCGGCACCGTTCTGGGTCTCCTGGTACGACTTCACCTCGGCCGGCGTCTCGATCTCCACGCCGGTCAGCTCGGAGCCGTGGTTCTGCGAGGCGACCAGGTCCCCGGCCTCCAGCGCGGGCACGGACTGCTGGTAGCCGTGCGGCGGCAGTTCGCTGGGGTGCAACGGCAGATACAGCGTGAACGTCGAACCACGGCCCGGCTCGCTCTGTGCGTAGATCTCACCGCCGAGCAGCTGCGCGATCTCCCGCGAGATCGACAGACCGAGACCCGTACCGCCGTACTTGCGGCTGGTCGTGCCGTCGGCCTGCTTGAACGCCTCGAAGATGACCCGCATCTTGCTGGCCGCGATACCGATGCCGGTGTCGGTCACCGAGAAGGCGATCAGCGGCGCGTCCGGATCGCTGAGCGAACCGGCCTCGAGCAGCTGCTCCCTGATCCCCACCGGCACGTCGCCGCTCGCCGGGCGGATCACCAGCTCCACCGAGCCGGAGTCGGTGAACTTCACCGCGTTGGACAGCAGGTTGCGCAGCACCTGCAACAGCCGCTGTTCGTCGGTGTGCAGGGTGGCGGGCAGCTCCGGGGAGACCCGCACCGACAGGTCGAGGCCCTTCTCCGCGGTCAGCGGCCGGAAGGTGGCCTCCACGTAGTCCACGAGCTGGACCAGCGCGATACGCGTCGGGGAGACGTCCATCTTGCCCGCCTCGACCTTCGACAGGTCGAGGATGTCGTTGATCAGCTGGAGCAGGTCGGAGCCGGCGCCGTGGATGGTCTCGGCGAACTCCACCTGCTTCGGCGAGAGGTTGCCCTCGGCGTTGTCGGCGAGCAGCTTGGCCAGGATCAGCAGCGAGTTGAGCGGGGTGCGCAGTTCGTGCGACATGTTCGCGAGGAACTCGCTCTTGTAGCGCATGGAGACCGCGAGTTGCTCGGCACGCTCCTCCAGGACCTGCCTGGCCTCCTCGATCTCGGTGTTCTTCACCTCGATGTCGCGGTTCTGCTGGGCCAGCAGCTCGGCCTTCTCCTCCAGTTCGGCGTTGGACGCCTGGAGGGCCTTCTGCCGGTTCTCCAGCTCCGCCGACCGCTCCCGCAGCTGCTCGGTCAGCTCCTGCGACTGCTTCAGCAGCACCTCGGTCTTGGTGTTGACGGAGATGGTGTTGACGCTGGTCGCGATCATCTCGGCGATCTGGTTGAGGAAGTCCTTCTGGATCTGCGTGAACGGCGTGAAGGACGCCAGCTCGATCACTCCGAGGACATTGCCCTCGAACAGCACCGGCAGCACGATCACCTGCGCCGGCGGGGCCTCGCCGAGCCCGGAGGAGATCTTCAGATAGCCGGTGGGCGCCTTCTCCACCAGGATCGTGCGCTTCTCCTGGGCGGCCGTGCCGATCAGCGCCTCACCGGGCCGGAACGACGTCGGCATGGAGCCCATCGAGTAGCCGTACGACCCCTGCATGCGCAGCTCGTAGACGTCCTCGGCCTCGGCGCCCAGGTCCTTGCCGTCGACCAGGGGCATCGCCAGGAAGAACGCGCCGTGCTGCGCGGAGACCACCGGCGTCAGCTCGCTCATGATCAGCGAGGCCACGTCCGCCAGGTCGCGGCGGCCCTGCATCAACGCCGAGATGCGCGCCAGGTTGCCCTTGAGCCAGTCCTGCTCCTGGTTGGCGACCGTGGTGTCGCGCAGGTTGGCGATCATCTTGTTGATGTAGTCCTGGAGTTCCTGGATCTCGCCGGAGGCGTCCACGTCGATCTTCAGGTTCAGGTCGCCACGGGTCACCGCGGTCGCCACGCGCGCGATGGCACGCACCTGCCGGGTCAGGTTCCCGGCCATCTCGTTCACGGACTCGGTGAGGTCCCGCCAGGTGCCGTCGACGTCACGCACGCGTGCCTGACCGCCCAGCTGCCCCTCGGTGCCCACCTCACGGGCCACCCGGGTGACCTCCTCGGCGAAGCTGGACAGCTGGTCGACCATCGTGTTGATCGTCGTCTTGAGTTCGAGGATCTCGCCACGGGCGTCGATGTCGATCTTCTTGGTCAGGTCGCCCTTGGCGATGGCCGTGGTGACCATCGCGATGTTGCGCACCTGGCCGGTCAGGTTGGACGCCATCCCGTTCACCGACTCGGTGAGGTCCTTCCACGTACCCGCCACACCCGGTACGTGCGCCTGACCGCCGAGGATGCCGTCCGTGCCCACCTCACGGGCCACCTTGGTGACCTGGTCGGCGAACGAACTCAGCGTCTTGACCATCGTGTTGATGGTGTCGGCGAGCTGCGCCACCTCACCGCTCGCCTCGATGGTGACCTGGCGGGTCAGGTCGCCGTTGGCGACCGCCGCCGCGACCTGGGAGATGTTCCGCACCTGCGTGGTCAGGTTGTTGGCCATCAGGTTCACGTTGTTGCTGAGGTCCTTCCAGATACCCGTGATACCCGGAACGTGCGCCTGACCGCCCAGGATGCCCTCGGTACCCACCTCGCGGGCCACCCGGGTCACCTGCTCGGCGAAGCTGGACAGCTGGTCGACCATCGTGTTGACCGTCGTGACGAGTTCGAGGATCTCGCCCTTCGCGTCAACGGTGATCTTCTTCGACAGGTCGCCCTTGGCGACCGCCGTCGTGACCTCGGCGATGTTGCGGACCTGGATGGTCAGGTTGTTCGCCATGAAGTTCACGGACTGCGTGAGGTCCTTCCACGTGCCCGCGACCCCCTGCACCTCGGCCTGGCCGCCGAGGATGCCCTCGGTGCCCACCTCGCGCGCCACGCGCGTGACCTCCTGGGCGAACGACGACAGCTGGTCGACCATCGTGTTCAGGGTGTTCTTGAGCTCCTGGATCTCACCGCGGGCGTCCACGGTGATCTTCTGCGACAGGTCACCCCGGGCCACCGCGGTCGCCACCTGGGCGATGTTGCGCACCTGGGCGGTGAGGTTGCCGGCCATGCCGTTCACCGAGTCCGTCAGGTCCCGCCACACACCCGCCACACCGGGCACCTGCGCCTGACCGCCGAGCCGGCCCTCCGTACCCACCTCGCGGGCCACCTTGGTGACCTGGTCGGCGAAGGCCGAGAGCTGATCGACCATCGTGTTGATGGTGCTCTTCAGTTCGAGGATCTCACCGCGCGCGTCGACGTCGATCTTCTGGGACAGGTCGCCCCGCGCCACCGCCGTCGTCACCTGGGCGATCTGCCGCACCTGCGAGGTGAGGTTGCCGGCCATGAAGTTGACGGAGTCGGTGAGCTCCTTCCAGGTGCCCGAGACGCCGTCCACGCGGGCCTGACCGCCGAGACGGCCCTCCGTGCCCACGTCCCTGGCCATCCGCGTCACCTGGTCGGCGAAGCTGGAGAGCTGGTCCACCATCGTGTTCACGGTGTTCTTCAGCTGGAGCATCTCGCCGGAGACGTCGACCGTGACCTTCTGCGAGAGGTCACCGTTGGCCACCGCCGTCGTCACCTGGGCGATGTTGCGCACCTGACCGGTGAGGTTGCGGAACGCGGTGTTGACGGAGTCGGTCAGGTCCTTCCAGGTACCGGCGGCCCCGGCCACCTGCGCCTGGCCGCCCAGTTCACCCTCGACACCGATCTCCCGGGCCACGCGGGTGACCTCGGCACCGAACGACGACAGCTGGTCGACCATGCCGTTGACGGTGTTCTTCAGCTCCAGCATCTCGCCGGCCACGTCCACGGTGACCTTCTGCGAGAGGTCACCGTTGGCCACAGCCGTGGTCACCGCGGCGATGTCCCGCACCTGGGTGGTCAGGTTCCGGAAGACCGTGTTGACGGAGTCCGTCAGGTCCTTCCAGGTGCCCGCCGCGCCCGGCACGTTCGCCTGCCCGCCGAGCTGCCCCTCGGCACCGACCTCGTTCGCCACGCGCGTGACCTCGTCCGCGAAGATCCGCAGCGTCTCGGTCATCTGGTTGATCGTCTCGGCGAGCTGCGCGACCTCACCGCGTGCCGGAACGGTCACCTTGCGCGACAGGTCACCACTGGCGACCGCGGTGGTCACCTCGGAGATCCCGCGCACCTGGGCCGTCAGGTTTCCGGCCATGGTGTTGACCGAGTCGGTGAGTTCCTTCCACGTGCCGGCGACCCCGGGCACATGCGCCTGGCCGCCCAGGATGCCGTCCGTACCCACCTCACGGGCGACCCGGGTCACCTCGGAGGAGAACGCCGACAGCTGGTCCACCATCGTGTTGACGGTTTCCTTCAGCTCCAGCATCTCGCCGGCCACCTGAACCGTGACCTTCCGGGACAGATCACCCTTGGCGACCGCCGTCGTCACCAGCGCGATGTCCCGCACCTGGGCCGTCAGCCGGTACGCCATCGTGTTGACCGAGTCCGTCAGATCCCGCCACGAACCGGACATACCGCGCACCCGGGCCTGTCCGCCCAGCTTGCCCTCGGTACCCACCTCGCTGGCCACACGCGTGACCTCGTCGGTGAACGTCGACAGCTGGTCCACCAGGTTGTTGACGGTCCGGCCGACCTTCAGGAACTCACCGCGCAGCGGATGCCCGGCCCCGTCGGGCGACGGCGACCGCAGATCCATCCGCGGCGACAGATCGCCCTCGGCCACCGCCGTGAGGACCCGGCCCACCTCGGAGACCGGCCGTACGAGGTCGTCGACGAGGGCGTTGGAGTTGTCCACGGCGGTCGCCCAGGAGCCCTCGCAGGCACCCGTCTCCAGCCGCTCCGTGAGTTTTCCCTCACGTCCGACCACGCGCCGTACCCGTGACAGCTCACCCGTGAGGTGGAGATTACGGTCGGCGACCTCGTTGAAGACCGCCGCGATCTCCGACATCACGCCGTCCCCGGACACCGTGAGCCGCTTGCGGAAGTTGCCGTCCCTCATCGACGTGAGAGCCGCCAGCAGCCGGTTCAGGGCAGCCGTGTCCACCGTGGTGGTCCCGTCGCCGCCCCGCTGCCTGCTCAGGGACGGTCCGCCTTTCGCGCGCGCCTTAGTGCCCCGCGCCGCTGCGCCAGACTCCACTGTGTCCCTCCCGCAGGGGTCGACCGTTACCACTGTGCCCGTACCGCTGTGCTCGGATACCGCCGTAGTCGGCGTAGCGCTTACTTCGGCGTACCCGTTACTGCTGCGTCTTTCTGCCAGATCGGATCCGGCCACACCAGGGGCTGCTGCCCGCTGTACACACAACGCATTCAGCCTGCCCGTACCTTCATCAGAAGCTTGCCCAGTGTTTCACCCTGGCCGAACCAGGCCATAACAGTTCGGCAGCTTCGCACATCGTCCGCACACCCTGGGGACGTAAACACTGGCGACCGGCATCCGCTCGGACGGCGAAGGTAAGTAACCTTGCATGCGGCTGTCCAGCCGCGCCGGTTTGTTCGGCCTGGGCGGTGGCACGAGAACGAGCGGGCATTCGGAGGGGCGGCCGCAGACCATGACCACCGGAGTGATCCCCGGGGGACACACCCCGGAGCCACGGCCCACGGGCGAGCGGATGCCGCAGCAGCGGCACGAGTCGGCCGGCCAGGGAAGCCCGTACGTCGAGAACCGGTCGAGGAGTTCTGTGATCACCGCGCGCGCGGCCGCCAGCTTCGAGCCCGTCGGGCGATCGGTCGCGACCGCCCGGGCCTTCGTCCGCGACACGCTCCAGGGCTGGGGCTTCGCGGACGTCGTCGACGACGCCGTGGTCCTCACCAGCGAACTGGTGACCAACGCGGTCGTGCACGCGGGCACCCACGCCGACGTCCTGTGTCTGCGCTCGGACGACGGCGTGCGCATCGAGGTCGCCGACCGCTACCCGGAACGCGAGGTCCCGCTGCAGGGCTCCGCCGTCAACATGGGCAGCCCCGACCGCGAGGGCGGCCGCGGCCTCCAGCTCTGCGCGGCCCTCGCCGCCCGCTGGGGCGTCGAGTACACACCCACGTTCAAGAATGTCTGGTTCCAGCTCGATCTCCCCGAGCGCCCGGTGGGCACCCGCGCGGCCGGCCCGTCCCTCCCCGCCGACCTGCTGCCCCTCGCCGACGGCCGGGTCCGGGTCGCGGTCGTCCAGATCGACCGCAAGGGCTCCGTCACGGCCTGGAACGAGGACGCCGAGGAACTCTTCGGCCACACCGCCGCCGACGTCACCGGCAAGCCGCTCTCCGACCTCGCCGCCTGGCCGCACACCCCGGGCACCGGCACCGGCGTCGCCGAGGCCCTCCAGCTCTCCCGCTGGGAGGGCAGTTACGGCATCCGCGGCGCCGACGGCCGGGTCACTTCCGTCTACGCCTCGCACCTGAGAGTCCGCGACACCGGCGGCGAGCCCTCCACCGTCTGCCTCCTGGTACGCGACCACGAACGCGCCGTCCTCCAGACCCCGTTGCGCCTCCCCGCCTCCGACGGCGGCGGCGCCTCCGACGGCCAGAGCGCCGACCCCTTCGAGGTGTTCATCGGTTCGCCGGCCCCGGACGACCTCGACGGTCTCCTCCAGCGCACGGTCGAGCGCGCCCGCGACATGCTCGACGGCGACTCCGCTTTCCTGCTCCTGGCGACCGACGACGAGACCGAGTTGGAGGTCCGCGCCTCCACGGGGCTGCCGTCGGCCCGTCAGCGCTTCGCGCGCGTACCCGTCGAAGCCGGCCCCGGCCGCTACGGCTCGGCCCGTATGCCGGCCGTCCACGAGGACCTGACGGCCGTTCCGGGCGCGGTCCCCCTCCTGGGCGGCACCGGCATGCGCTCGGTCGTCACGGTCCCGCTGAAGGTCGAGGGCCGCCTCACAGGCTCCCTGGGCGTCGCCGCGGAGGCCCCGGGCAGATACTCCAACGAGGAGGCGCTGCGCCTCCAGTTCGCCGCCGACCGCATCGCCCTGGCCGTCGAGTCGGCCCGCCTGGGCGAGCTGGAGCGGCTGCGCCGCGGCTCGCTCAGCTTCCTGGTCGAGGCCTCCGACCTGCTCGCCGGCACCCTGGACCGCGACCAGACCCTCGCCCTGATGGCACAGATGACGGTCCCGACCCTCGCCACCTGGTGCGCGGTGTACACGATCGCCGACCAGGCCTCCGAACCGTACCTGTCGTACGTCCTGCACGAGGACGAGGAACTCATCGACGGCATCAAGTCGTTGCTCTCCAAGGTGCCCCCGCCGGACCCGGTACCCACCCCGGGCGCCCGGGTCTGGACGGCCCCCGGCGAGCACGCCCACCAGGCCGCCCTGCGCAGCTCCATGCGCAGCCTGGGCCTGACCGGCGGCCCCGCACGCCAGGTGTCCTCCGCCATCGGCCCGACGCTCGCCACGGCCTCCGCCGTGGGCGGCGAGATCGTGGTCCTCCCCCTGGTCGCCCGCAATCGCGTCATCGGCATGCTCACCCTGGGCAAGCCCACCGACGAACACTTCCGCCAGGAGATCCTGGAACTGGCCGAGGACCTGTCCCGCCGGGCCGCCCTGGCCCTGGACAACGCCCGCCTGTACTCGGAGCGCACGGCCATCAGCCAGGCCCTCCAGCGCAGCCTCCTGCCCCCGGGCACCCCGCACATCGAAGGCGTCGAGGTCGAGGTCATCTACCGCGCGGCCGGCGAGGGCAACGAGGTCGGCGGCGACTTCTACGACGTCTTCCCCATCTCCGACGGCACGTACGGCTTCGC
This sequence comes from Streptomyces sp. NPDC048254, assembly GCF_043201895.1. Lineage (NCBI taxonomy): Bacteria > Bacillati > Actinomycetota > Actinomycetes > Kitasatosporales > Streptomycetaceae > Streptomyces > Streptomyces sp. NPDC048254. The sequence goes on along the minus strand of NZ_JBICZJ010000031.1, from coordinate 1,654 downwards.
CATCGGCGACGTCTGCGGTACGGGCCCCAACGCGGCCGCCGTGACGGGCCTGGCGCGGCACGCGCTGCGCCTGCTGGCCCGGGAGGGCCTCAGCGGCCCGGCGGTCCTGGAGCGCCTCAACTCGGCCATCCTGGACGAGGGTGCCCGCAGCCGCTTCCTGACCCTCCTGTACGGCGAGATGCGCCCGCAGGAGGACGGCAGCGCGGAGATGAAGGTGGTGTGCGCCGGCCATCCGCTGCCGTTGCGCCTGCGCCAGGACGGCACGGTGGAGGCCGCCGCCGAACCCCAGCCGCTCCTCGGCGTCATCGAGGACCTGGAACTCTACGAGCAGACGATCACCCTCGACCCGGGTGATGTCCTCCTGTGCGTCACCGACGGTGTGACGGAGCGCCGGGAGGGCACGCGCATGCTCGGCGACGACGGCCTCGCCGATGTCCTCACGACCTGCACGGGTCTGACGGCGGGTGCGGTCGCCGCACGCATCATGCGCGCGGTGGAGCGCTTCGCGTCGGACGCTCCGTCGGACGACATGGCGATTCTGGCGATGCGGGTCCCCGGCCTTCAGAAGGACTGAGGGCGGGGACGGAAGAGGACGCAGAAAAGTCCCGCCCTTTCGGGCGGGACTTTTCTTGTCGGAGCCCCCAAACGGAATCGAACCGTTGACCTTCTCCTTACCATGGAGACGCTCTGCCGACTGAGCTATAGGGGCCTGTCGCCTTTTCGGGGTTTCCCCCGCGGCAACGGAATAGATCATACCCTGAACGGACCGGAGTTCCCAAACTCGTTCAGAAGGCGGGCTGCAGCAGTCCGCCGAGGGCGTTGCAGGCGGAGACGATCCGCTGCATCTCCCGCTTCGTCAACGAGGCGTCCACGGGCAGCGCCAGCGTCACCTCGGCCGCCAGCTCGGTTTCCGGCAGCGAGACACAGCGCCGGTATTCCGGCAGCCGGTGCACGGGCGTCTTCACCGGCACCCGGCAGTCGACTCCCTTGCCCCGCAGGGCGCGTGCGAAGGCGTCCCGGTCGGGCCGGCCGTTCCCCGGCACCCGCACGACGTACTGCTGGTAGGTGTGCCCGTCGCCACCGTCCGGCGTCCGCACCCCGCGCAGCTTCGCATCGAGGTAGGCGGCCCGCTGCCGCCGCTGAGCGACCTCGTCGTACGGCGCCTCGGACTCGCCCTGCTCCAGGACCAGCAGCCCGTGCCGCTGCCCCAGCGCGTGCAACTCCCGGATGCCGGCCCACCGTCCGAAGCGGTGTACGACAACCACGGCCGCGGACCGGGCAGTTACCGCCGCCTCCACCGCCGAGACGTCGAGGCAGTAGGTCACCGGATCTATGTCGGCGAACACCGGAAGCGCACCGGCCAGTGTCACGGCCTCGGCGACTTCCACGTTCCCGAAGGCAGGCACGATGACCTCGTCACCGACTCCGACGCCGGCGGCCCTGAGCATTGCAGCAGTACCCATGCTGGGATGCTCGGCGCGCAACGTGAACTTTGCGTTACGCATACCAAAAAAGAGCTGGACCCGGAACGGAAGTTCCGGGTCCAGCCCTTTGAATAATTGTTCGGCGGTGTCCTACTCTCCCACAGGGTCCCCCCTGCAGTACCATCGGCGCTGTAAGGCTTAGCTTCCGGGTTCGGAATGTAACCGGGCGT
>NZ_JBICZJ010000030.1:0-105207 GCF_043201895.1 Streptomyces sp. NPDC048254 | reverse complement strand
TTGAGCAGGGCGTCGGCGGCGTAGATCCCGGCGGGGCCGGCTCCGACGATGGCTACCCGCAGGGGGCGCGGCATGATCAGGTTCCCTTCGAGTGACGGCATGCGGTTTCCTCCGGTGTGAGCGCGTTGTACTGCCCGTCGAGTCGCCTCATCGGAAGGGCACAGTGACCGGCTTGTGGTCTGGACTGTGGATCCGCGCCGGTGCTTGCGGTCGTGTCGGCGCGTCCGACGTGCGGACTGGGGCACGTCGGCAGGTCCGGCGGGCGGCGAGGCGCTACGTCGGTGATGCGACGAAAGGGCCACCCCCTGCGGTCACCGTTCACGAGAACCACCGAGACGCGTCCCGTCGAGCTCTGCAGAGCAAGGACGTCGGTCCCGGCCCGCGGTGAGTTGCCGGTTGGATCCCATCTCCACGGCGCCCGGGCATCCAGTCCGGCGCTGACGGACAGCGATTCGTTGTGTCTCGATCCGGTCAGCCGGGCCCCTGCATAGCCGCCGGCGAGTTTCGTCCCGACCGCGACGGCGAGCGTGACCACGGCGGCCACCAGCACCGAGGGATCCGCCGGCGCCGACAGATCGGCCTGGAGGCCCGCGGTGCCGAGGAACGGCCGTGCGAGAACCGCCATGATGAACGGCCTTACGGTACTCGGGAATCGCCGCCCCGTGCCCGCTGCGGATCCGATGACGATGCCGCACAGGAACGCACCGAGGATGGGCTCCATCTGCAACGCATGCGTACCGGTCGCCGCCGGCACGAGCAGCCCGACCACGGTCGCGGCGCCCAGGTCGCCGGAGTTCTTCGACCGTGGGACCAGGCCGAGCAGCCGGCCGATCAGCGGCCGCGCCACGAAGACGGTAACGGTCGTAGTTGGTCAGGTTGGTGATCCCGGAGACGCTGTCGTCCGTGCTGTGGACGGCCAGTTCGGCGTCGAGGAGGTCGGGGTGCAGCGCGCGCAGGTGCTGCTCCGTCTCGTCCTCCTCGTACAGGTTGAAGGGCCCGAGACAGCCGTCGCGGTGGAACTGTTCCAACTCGGCTTCGGTCAGCGATAAGTCGGGCGACTGTGCGCTCATGGTGGCTCCAGACGTCGGTGTACGACGAGGACGGGAGACGGGTTCTAGGGGTGGGGCGGTCTGCCCGTGCCCGTCCGGGCGGCGCTCGTGGTGGGCGGGCCGAGCATCTCCATCAGGTCCGCGGTGATGACGCCGGCGATGGTCGGCAGTGCGTCGTTGATGAAGAAGTGGCCGCCGGGCAGGACGCTCTGCCGGAAGACGCCGTGTGTCTCCATCCGCCACGCCCCCATCCGTTCGGGAGAAGCGGGTCCGTCCTCGGCTCCGGAGAACGCCCGGACGGCGACCGGCAGTGTCGGCCGCGCGCGGTAGGGCCAGGTCGCGACCACGGTCAGATCGGCTCGGAGGGTGGGCAGCAGGAGGTCCAGCAGGTCCGGGTCGTCGAGCACGTGCGGTGCCGTGCCGCCGAGGTCGCGCAGGTATTCGACCAGCCGGTCGTCGGACTCGTTCCAGGCAGGCACCTCACGTTGCAGGTAGGGTCCCGGGCTCGCGGCCACGAACAGGCCCATGGGAAGCGGCAGTCCGCGGCCGCGCAGCGCGTGCGTGAGGTTGAACGAAACCTGGGCACCCATGCTGTAGCCGAAGAACGCATAGGGCAGGTCCAACCGCGGGCCGAGCGCCTCGGCCAGTGCCTCCACCAAGGGTCCCATCCGGTCGTAGGGGCGTTCTGCGATCCGGTTCTCGCGGCCGGGCAGCAGCACGGCTTCGACGGAGACGTCGTCGGGCAGATGGTCCGGCAGGTCCCGGAACATGCCTGGTCCGCTGCCCGCGCAGGGCAGACAGAACAGCCGGCAGCGTGGATCGTCGCCGGAACTCAGTCGCCGCACCCAACGGTCCTGACGGGCGCCGGCGGAAGCCGCCCCGCTCAACGCAGGTGCTCCGCGGCCATGGGCAGGAGACCCGCCGAGAACACTCCGAGCAGCGCGGCATGCGCCTCGGTGAAGGTGTGGTGCCCATCCTCCGGCACCTCGAAGCCGCGGGACCAGCCGATGGCGGTGATCGCCACCGGCAGACGCGGTGGATCGGGCAGGTGGTAGCGCCTTCTGGCCTCGATGTCCTCGCGGAGGATGCCGAGCATGAGATCGATGAGGCTCGGTACCCGTTCGTCGCCCAGATCCGCCGGCGCGCGGTCGCCCAGCCTGTCCTCGGCGGTGAGGAGTACCGCGCCGGCGTCGCGGACCAGCCGTGCCTGCCGCTCGGCCGGATCCTCCGGGTCGAACACCAGGCAGGCCCCGCCGGTCTTGAGGATGCTCAGGAGGGTGACGACGAGTTCCGGTGAGCGTCGCTGCAGGACGGCGGCCACCGGGTGCGTTCCGAGTCCGGCCGCTCGCAGGCGTACGGCCGGTTGCTCGGCGCGCGCGTCGGGTTCTCCGTATGTCAGCACGCCGGTTCGGCTGACGGCGGGCGCCTCGGGTGTGGCGGCGGCGCGGTCGGCAACCAGTTCGTGCACGCAGTGCGGTGGTGGCGTGCGGTCGCCGTGGCCGAGGGCCCGCAGTTCGCGGCTCTCCACCTCCCTGGCCGGGGCCAGGTCCGACACCGCACGGCGGGCCGGGGCGTGGGTCCCGCACAGCGAGGCGGTGTGTGTTGCGGACTCCGGACCGGGGGCGCGGGCGCCATGGGCCAGGAGTGTCAGGTTGTCTGCCTCGTACGTGAACGTGTAGTCGGTCTCCGGTACGTCCTCCTGCTCCCCGGCGCCGACACTCGATGCCTCGGGAAGTTCGTCCAGGGCGGCCGTTGCCCGGTCCAGGACGACGGAGAACGAGGGGTCGTCGCCCGGTTCGACGGTGACGACGCCGGTGCCCGCGGTGCCGTCTCCGGAGACCTGGCAGTCGACGGTGAGGAGCGCGTGCGGCGCCGTCACGCGCCGCGGTACGGCCGTCCGGCTCATGAGTTCGGACATAGGCGTCCTTGTCGAGGGAGGAATCAGGGGTTTCGGCCGCGGAACAGGCAGCTGTCATGCCGTTCGTCACGGCAGCCGACATCTGCCGGGAACGGAATGCGCTGAACCGACTTTCGTGGACCGCGTTTCCGAAGACCCGCACCAGGACCCGGCCGGATTTCAGCCGGACCGTGGAGTGAAACGGACCGGGAGCGAGGTGACGCCGTAGAAGGACGTGATGTCGGGAAACCAGGTGACGGCCGCACGATCGCTGACCCGGTAGTCCGGAATGCGGGTGAGCACCTCTTCCAGCATCACGGTGAACAGGGCCCGCACCAGGGAGGCGCCCAGGCAGTAGTGCGAGCCGGCGCCGAAGGCGAGGTGTCCTGAGATGTCGCGGTCGAGGTCGACGGTGTCGGGGTCGGCGAAGACCGCCTCGTCGCGGTTGGCCGAGGCCCAGCTGACGAAGACCCTCTCGCCCGCCCGCAGCGTACGGCCCCCGAGTTCGACGTGCTCGGCGACGGTGCGGGCGGTGCCCTGCACCGGCGACATCCACCGGAGGTATTCGTCCGCGGCACGCGGGATGAGGGCCGGGTCCGCGATCAGGCGGGCCCTGAGCGACGGATGCTCCTCCAGGTGCAGAAGCGCCGTCGCGGTCAGGGAGGACACCGGGTCGATGCCCAGCAGGATGAGGTACAGCATCGACAGGATGTCCTCGTCGGACACGGGCTCGCCGTCCACCCTGCCCGCCAGGAGAAGCGGGAACAGACTGCGGTCCGTGGTGTCGGTGCCGCATTCGCGGCGCACGTCCAGTTCCTCCACCAGAGCCATCGTGATGCGCTGCGCGTGGTCGCGGGCCCCGGCGAGATCGTGCGGTGCGGCCAGCAGCGCCTGGTGGACCAGCGAGTCGATCTCGAACCAGCGGTCGTCCGGCAGCCCCAGATCGCGCATGGTGACGACGCCCGGCACGCGCAGCGTCAGTGCGGTGACGAGATCGCAGGCGCCCTCGGAGACGACGGCGTCGACGCTCTCCCGGGCCAACCGGCGTAGTTCCGGCATCCGTTCTCGCACCCTGCCCGCGGAGTAGAACGACGACAGCAACTTGCGAAACTTGAGGTTCCGCGGTGCGTCCTCCTCCAGCGGCACCAGCCTGCCGGTCTGTCCCAGAGGCGGAATGGTCACACCCTGAAGGGTCCCGTCGGCCAGCACGTGCCCGGTGCGGAACACTCCGTCGCGCCCCGCCTCCGAGACCTCCGCATGCCGTGTCGCGACCCAGAAGCCACCCCAGGCCCCGCTCCAGGAGACAGGGCACCGCGACCGCAGGCGCGCATAGGCGGGAAAGGGGTTCTCGGCCAAGGCCGGGTCATGGCTGTCGAAGTCCTCGGTACCCGAGTCCGCACCGCCGGCCTGCCCGGCAGCGCCGGTGCTCCCGGCCCGCGCGCCGCTGTACGGGCACCCGTTGCCGTATGTTCCGTCGACACCTGAACCGGAATCGGAACCGGCAATCGGGCCCGGCCGGTCACGCCGGTACGACCCGAGCTGGTCGTCCACGTCCACGTCTCCCTACCTCCCCTTGGTCTCAGCGCCCTGGACGTCCGGCGCGGCCGGTGCGGGCCGTCGGCCGTGCCGGCCTCAGGTCCAGCTCACGACCGTGTGGGCGTCGGTGAAGCCCATGATGAAGGACACCGTGGTGCGGTTTCCGGTGTTGGCGTCCACGGCGTGCACGAAGGCGCCGTTGAAGGCGTAGACGTCGCCCTCGCGGATGTCCAGGCGCAGCTCCTCGCAGTCGGCCAGGGCCTCGGCCGTGTAGGGCAGGCCGGTCAGCTGGATGCCCAGGGCGCGCCGCGTCGCGTCGTCGGGGCAGATGTTCCAGATCACCAGCCGTCCTCCGGCGGTGTGCTCGGTGCACATGTTCACCGCGCAGATGTCGTGCTCCAGGACGCGCTGGATCTCGAAGCCGGCCTGGCGTGGATCCTTGCACTGTGCCTCGTCCTCGTGCGGGTCGAGGGAGAAGTCGCCCTCCTTGTCCCACGCGCGGATGAGTGCCGCGGACGCGGAGCGGCCGTCCATCTCCGCGACTCTCAGTGCGGCGCCCTCCTGCCGCAGGGCCTCGTTCACGCCCTGCCGGAAGGTGTGCCAGGGCGAACCAGGGGCGTCGATCACCTCCTGTACGTGGTCGGCCACCTCGGCGGCTTCCCGGAGGTAGGTGTCGGCGCTCTTGTTCCAGTGGTAGGCGCCGACGTAGTGCGACGGCTCGCCCTCGCGGTGCTGGCGTGCGGGACTGGCCCAGAACCGCTCAGTCAGTTCCTTGCGCGCGGCCGGAGGTATGACGTCCCGGAAGATCACTCCGAGCCTGCGGCCGTGCAGGACGTCCAGGACGAGCCCGTAGTCGAGTTCGCTGCGCTCCTCGAAGCGGAAGAACTCCGGATCGGCCTGTCGTCCGCTCAGCCTTACCTTGCTCTGCTGCATGGGGGTTCCCTCTTTCACACGTACACGAGTGCTCTCACAGGGGCGGGTCCCGGACCGCGCGGTCCCGGCTCAGGGCCGCGGGACGCGCCGGGTGACGAAGGTGTCCCCGACCACGTAGCCGTCGAGGTCGTGCTGCTCGCCGTAGCGGATCAGGTCGCTGGTGCGGTTGATGAAGCCGCGGCCGGAGAAGTTGAGCGAGGTGTTGCACAGCACGCTGAACCCGGTGATGTCACGGAAGGCCGTCAGCAAAGAGGCCACGGCCGGGTTCTGCTCGCGGGTCACGGTCTGGGTGCGCGCCGTGCCGTCGACGTGTGTCACGGCCTTGAGGGCCTCGGAGCGAACGGTGCTGAAGTAGAGCATGTAGGGGTCCGGGACGGAGCCCTCGAACCATTGCCCGGCGTCCTCCTCCAGACAGAGCGGAGCGATGGGACGGTATCCCTCCCGCTGCTTGATCTTGTTCAGCCGGGCGGTGGTCTCCGGGCTGAAGGGCGCCGCCAGGATCGACCGGTTGCCCAGCGCCCTGGGGCCCATCTCCCACCGGCCGCGGGCCCAGCCGATGATGCCTCCGTCGGCGATGAACCGCGCCACCTCGCCGTAGTCCAGCGGCCGGGTCTCGTAGTGCTCCGGGTCGAAGGCGGTGTCCTCCACGAAGTCGTCGCCGGCGTAGACGTCCCACTCCACGGTCGCCACGCCCGTGTAGTGCAGCTGAGCGTCGATGGCAGTGCCCAGTGAGGAGCCGCTGTCGTTCGGGCACGGCGGCACGAAGACCTGCGGGAACAGGCCGCATTCGGACCAGCGGCGGTTCCACTCGCAGTTCAGCCCGCAGCCGCCGGAGATCAGCAGCGGCAGCCCCTCGGTCAGGTGCTCCGCGGCATAGGCGTGGAAGCGGTCGAAGATGGCGTCGGAGAACTTCGCCGCCAGGTCCTTGTACTCCTGCGACTCGACTCCGACGTTCCGGAACGGCGTCCAGTCCATCTCGTCCTTGCCCAGGGTCGTGATGATCCGTTCCTGCGCGAGCAGGAAGTCGATGAGCTCCCGCTCCTCCGCGGTGGTCTCGGTGCGCCGGGCGAAGCCCGTCAGGGCCATCTGCTTGCCCGCGTCCTGGAGCCGCAGGACGCCCTTGTTGGCGGTGAACTTCCGGTCGGCCAGGGCGAACAGGTAGGCGTACTTGTTGCCCGGGTCGGACATGACGTGCCGCAGGTGGGTGACGCCGCCGCCCTCGTCGATGCGGTAGAAGGAGCCGATGTTGCCCTCCCACACCAGGCAGTAGTACGGCTGCCCGGCGGGGAACGGCGAGAGCCCGTAGGCGGTCATGATGTGCGAGCGCTCATGGGTGGAGGAGAAGACCCGCACGTCCTTGCCGAAGAACCGGCCCGCCTGGTCGGACACCGACCCTTCGCCGACGCCGAAGTAGCCGGTGCGCGAGGGCGGCTCCTCGGAATACGTTCCCTTCACCCAGCCGCCGACGGCCACCACGTCCGGTAGCCGGTCCAGCCGCTCCGCGGCGGCCAGCAGCACCTCCGCGGTCAGCGAGTCGTAGCGCGGGAAGGAGTCCTTCTCCGCCTCCAGCGAGAACAGCAGGCGGCCGTCGTCGATCGCCGTGACCGCGCTGTCGTGTCCTTCCTTGAACGACAGGATCAACATGCCTCTTCACTCCTTCCGCCGGCTGGTCCTGTGGACGGCCGGTCTGCGGTGACGCCGTCTGCCAAGAGCCGCAGCAGCTTCTCGGGGCCCTCGATGAAGCCGTAGTGGCCGCCGTCGAAGACGACCTGATCCATTGCGCCGCATGCCGCCCAGCCGGTCATCCGCTCCGGCTCCATCCCGACGTCGCCGCTCCACCCGATCGCGGTGATCGGACACGGCAGCTTCGGCGGATCGGTCAGGTGGTAGCGGCGGTTGACCTCGATGTCGCGCCGCAGCACACCCAGGGTCATGGCGACGAACGTGGGCAGCGGGTTGCCGCCCAACTGCACGATCAGCCCGCGCAGCTCCTCGGCCAGCTCCTCGTCGTCCATCTGGAGATGACGGCCGTACGGTCCGTCCTGCGGGGCCACCTCGGAGGAGACGAACAGCCGTTGCGGCGGCCGCGCGCCGCGGCCGACGGCCTGCACCGCGGTCTCGTAGGCTGCGAGCGCCGCGCTGCAGTGGCCGAACAGGGTGTAGGGGCCGTCCAGATGGGGTTCCAGGACCTCGGACAGGACGCGGCCCAGCTCCTGGTACGTCTCGAAGGGCTGTTCCCGCAGCCGGTTCTCGCGTCCCGGCAGCTGCACCGGCACGAAGTTGACGCCCTGGTACTCGGACGGCCAGTGGCGGTACATGGACGCGCCGCATCCCGAATAGGGCAGCAGGAACACTCGGGCTCGGGCGTCGGGAAGCGGTTCTCTCAGAAACCAGCGTGGGGGTCGGCCGGCGGTCGGCATCGGCTGGTGGACCTCACCTTCGGTTCGGCTGACGGCGGGCGGCCGCGGGTCAATAGGCGGCCTGGCGAGCCCGCGGCCGCGTGCGGGCGGTGATCGGCATCTCGGTCCAGCCGTAGATCGTGTTGGAGTACAGCCGCTTGCCCGGGCCGACCGGGACGATGTCGGTGAACCGGCTGAACAGCTCGGCGAAGAAGAGCCGCAGGGTCACCTTGGCCACGGTGTGGCCCACGCAGTAGTGCGGGCCGATGCCGAACGCCAGATGCTTGTTGGGGCGACGGGCGACGTCGAAGGTGAACGGGTCGCGGAAGACGTCCTCGTCGCGGTTGGCGGACGGCAGCCACACCGCCACCGCGTCGCCCGCCGCGACACGGGTGCCGCCCAGGTGCACATCCCTGGTGGCGTAGCGGATGAAGTGCGTGGTGGGCGTGGCCCAGCGCAGCGCCTCGTCCACTCCGCCGACGATCAGGTCCGGCCGGTCGGCCCAGTCCTGAAGGGCCGGCGTGCCCATGAGTTCCGCGAGGGTGCTCACCGGGACCTGGGCCGTGGTCACGTTGGCGCCGAGCAGCAGGCTGTAGCAGTTGGAGATGACCTCGCCCGCCGTGAGCGGGCGGCCGTCGATCTCCATCCTCAGCAGCAGGCTGATCAGGTCGTCGCCGGGGTGCGTGCGCCGCTCGTGGACGATCTCGTGGAAGTAGGCGAACAGGCCGCGGTGGGCCATGTTGAGCACCCGGTCGATGCCGCGCTCGTCGCGGTAGCGCGGGTCCTCCGGTGCCACGGACGCGGTGGTGAGGTCGACCAACCGGCCCCAGTCCTCCTTGGGCAGCCCCATCAGCACGCCGGCCACGGCCATCGGCAGCTGGTTCGCGTGGACCGCGAGGTCGTAGGGGCCTCCGTCGGCCAGCGGCGCCAGCAGGTCCGTCACCACCGCGCGGATCTGCTCTCGCCGCTCCATGGTGGGCTTGACGGCCAGTGCCCGCTGCAGCGGTTCGCGCAGCGACGTGTGCCGCGGCGGATCCGTCGCCGCCATCTGGTGGCCGCCCGCCGGGTCGCCCCGGCCGAGGAGGTAGAGCAGGGTGCCGCGTTGCGAGGTGAACGTGGCGTGGTCGCGCAGCACCCGGTCGATGTCCGCGTACCGGGTCACCGACCAGTACGGGTGGCCGTCCTTCTCGTGCCGGGTGACGGGCGTCCGGCGCCTCAGCTCGGTCCACGTCGCATGGGGGTCGCGGTCGCTGTAGAGCGCGGGATCGGCCAGGTCGGCGAGGGCTCCCGGGCCGGCTCCGCCCTGGTGCGCCGGGCATCCGGAGGCGGTGGGCGGGGCCGGCGTGTGGTGCGGTGAGACGGTCACGATCGGATCTCCCGTCCGGCCAGGGTCTCGCCCACGGCCTCGCTCAGCTCGGCGACGGTGGAGCGCAGATACAGCGCGGTGGCCGGTATCGCGACGCCCAGCTCCTTGTGCATGACGTCCAGCAGTTCGGCGGCCAGGAGCGAGTGGCCGCCCAGGTCGAAGAAGTCGTCGTCGATCCCGACGGGCGCGGTGTCCAGCAGCGAGCTCCACAGCTCGGTGAGGTGCCGCTGGAGCGGCGTGACCGGCGGAACATAGGCGTTGGCCACCGCGCGCGGCCGTGGGCCCGCGCTCGTGAGGGCGGAACGGTCCACCTTGCCGTGCGCGGTGACCGGCAGCGTGGTGTGCACCAGGATCGTGTCCGGGACGGCGTAGCCGGGCAGTTCGGCGGCCAGCGAGGCGCGCAGCCGTGCACCCAGCCCCTCGTCCGCGGTGCCGCTCGGAACGGCATGGCCGACCAGGCGTTTACGGCCGGCGTCGTCCTGTTCGACCACGACGACCGCCCGGTCGACGCCGGACTGCCGGGCCAGGGCCGCCTCGACGGCACCCGGTTCCACTCGGTAACCGCGCACCTTGACCTGCCGGTCGGTGCGTCCGGCGAATTCCAGGTTCCCGTCCGGCAGCAGCCGGGCCAGGTCACCGGTGCGGTACATGCGCGACCCCGGCGGCCCGAACGGGCAGGGCAGGAAGCGCTCCGCGGTGGCCGCGGGCCGGCCCAGGTAGCCGCGTGCCAAGCCCCCACCCCAGGTGTATATCTCGCCGGTGTCGCCCGCCGTCACCCGGCGCATCGCGTCGTCGAGCACGGCGACCCCGGTGCCGGTGACGGCCGTACCGATGGGAACGGCGTCCGGCGGCGGCCCGCTGGTGGTCCAGCACGTCGTGAACGTGGTGTTCTCCGTGGGGCCGTAGCCGTTGGTGAACGTCAGGCCCGGCCAGGCGTCCAGGAGCCGGGCCACGAGTGCGGGCGAGGCGACGTCGCCTCCGGTCACCACGTGCCGGAGACCGGCGAAGAAGGACAATCGGCTCTCGATCAGCTGGTGGAGCAGCCCGGTGGCCAGGTTGACCACGGTCACCCGGTGGCCGGTGACGGTGGCGGCCAGAGCATCGAGATCGACCGGTCCCCCGCCGGGGTGCACCACCAGGCGACAGCCCGCGCAGAGCGCGCCGAAAATCTCCAGCGTCGACGCGTCGAAGGACACCGAGGAGACCTGGAGCACGGTGTCCTCGGGTGTCAGACGCAGCCAGTCCTGCGACACCACCAGACGCAGAACGCCGCGATGGGTCACGCCCACGCCTTTGGGCGCACCGGTGGAGCCCGACGTGTAGCACACGTAGGCCAGGTCGTCGGCCGCGCGGGCCTGGGCCGTTGCTGCGCGGTCGGCCCGCGCGGCGGCCGAGGGGACGTTCGCCCGGTCGGTGCGCGAGGGCGTTGTGGCCGGTGTCAGCGTCTCAACGGTGTCCGGCAGCCGTCCGGCGTGCTCGGGTGCCGCCACGGCCAGACGCGCCCCGGCGTCGGCGACCAGCTCCGCCAGACGCCGGTCCGGGTCAGCGGTGTTGAGCGCCAGATACGCGCAGCCCGCCTTCAGCACGCCGAGCAGCGTGACGATCAGGTCGGTCGAACGGTCCATCAACACCGCGATGACGGCGTCCTCGTCGTGCACCCGGGTGCGCAGGCCGGCGGCAAGCCGCTCGGCGCGGGCGTTCAGGTCTCCGTAGGTGAGCGTCTGCCCGTCACAGGTCACCGCCGGCGCGTCCGGCACGCGGTGCGCGTGTGCGGCGATGCGTTCGTGGAGCAACGCCTCGCCGGCGTCTGCCGCGTGCGGGCCGGAGCGACTGGACACGGAGCGTGACTCCGCCGGGGTGTCGGCCACAGTGCTGTCGATCAACTCCAGACCACCTCTCACCCTCCGAAGAGTGTGTCCGCCAGCGGGACGACCCGGTGCCGTTCCCGCGGAATCGGCTTCCGCGAAACGACTCTAAGCGCCGCCGACAGCCCGGCAATCCGTGGAACGAACGAACCCGGCGCACATTTTTCGATGAGCCCTCATCAGTATTTTGTTGGCATGGCCGCATTGGAGTCGTGATGGCACCGATGACAAAGTGCGGAATAGTCTCAGATCCCTTGACCGGTGTATCACCGGGACCGGAAGCTGTCGCCTGAAGAAAGGTCGAACCGGCCTCATCACCGGTTCACCGAACGGTCGGCTCCTGCCGGAGCGACCTCCATTTTTTGAAAGGTCCCTGAAAGGTAGACCGTATGCCGGTGCAGGAAATAAGTCGCGCGGACCGGGAGCTCGGGAAGGACCTCCTGCGAGCGGCGCGGACGCTGGCTGCCGGCGGCGCCACAGGCGACACCGTGCTGTCCGCTCCCGGTTCGAGGCGGCTCCCGCAGAGCCTGACCGCGGGCCTCGACGAACTCGTCCGGCCTCCCGATCCGCACATCGGTCACCGCGTCGTCAAAGGACTGCTGGACTGCGGTGACCCGGGCCCCACGCCTCTGCACTGGCGGGCGAGCGACCCTTGGCGCAGCGCCGACCTCGACATCGCTCTGGCCCTGGTCGCCTCCCGTCTCGGGCGGGTGTTCGGCTGGCGCAACCAGCAGGACGGGCGGATCGTCCACAACATCCTGCCCAGTCCCGGTCAGGAACGTCTCCAGGTCGGCGCCGGCAGCGTGGTCCCGCTCGCCTGGCACACCGAGGACGCCTTCCACCCGTTCCGGGCCGACATCCTGCTGCTGGCCTGCGTGCGCAACCCGGACGACGTCGGCAGCAGACTTTCCAGCGCCACCAGCGCGTCCCTGACGGCCGCCGACGTCGAACAGCTGCAACGGCCCCTGACCGTCGTGCTGCCCGACGACAGCTACGCCGACCGGGAGGCGGAGCTGCGCCGGCCGGTCGGGATCGCCACGCTCTGGCACCGCGAGTACGGCGCTCTGGGCATCCGCTACGACCCCTCCTACATGCACCGGCTCACCGACGACCCGGACTTCGTCGCCGCCTTCGACCGGCTCGGTCACGCTCTGGAGGCCAACGGCCATGTCGTCCCGCTGGAACCGGGCGACCTGCTGATCATCGACAATGACGCCGTGGTGCACGGCAGGCTGGCCTTCACGCCCCGGTACGACGGTACGGACCGCTGGCTCAAACGCGTCCTGGTGCGATCACCGCGGCCGCGCCCGGCCCGCGAGCGGCAGGAGCACGGATACGACCAGGAACAGGTTGACGCCCACGCGGGATGACCAGGCGGGGGCGGGGGGGGGGGGGGGTGGGGGGGGGGGGGGGGGGGGGGGGGGGGCGCCCCCCCCGCCCCCGCCCCCGCCCCCCCCCCCCCCCCCCCCCCCCCCCCCCCGCGGCCGAACCCCGGGCGTCAGTAACCGCGCGCCGGATCCACGACGTTGCGCAGCGGCCGGCCCGCGCCGAACCGGGTCAGGTTGTCCAGCAGGAGCTCCAGGCACCGCTGGTCCGTCTCAGCGGTGGCGTCCCCGCTGTGCGGCGTGATCAGCACTCCGGGCTCCGACCACAGCGGAGAAGACGCGGGCAGCGGCTCGGCGGCGAACACGTCCAAACCCGCGCCGGCCAGCCTCCCGGTGCGCAGCGCGGACACCAGCGCGATCTCGTCCACCACCGGGCCCCTGCCGACGTTGACCAGCACGGCTCCCGGCCGCAGCAGCGCCAGTTCGGCGCTGCCGATGAGCCCGGCGGTCTCCTCGGTCAGCGGCACGGCCACGACGAGGACATCGAGTCCGGTCAGGAACTCCTCGAGCCGCTCGCGCCCGTACACCGCGGACACCCCCGGGACCGGGAAGCCGGAACCGGGGCTGCCGCCCGCACTGCGCCGACAGCCCCTCACCCGCGCCCCGAAGGCGTCGAGGAGGCGGGCCGTCCGGCGGCCGATGTCCCCGAGGCCCAGGACTCCGGTGCGCCGGCCGCGCAGCTCCGCGGCGACCGGCACCTTCCAGTCCCGATCCCGCTGCGCCGCCAGCGTCTGCGGGAGGCCCTTGAAGTGGGCCAGCAGCAGCGCCAGGACGTGTTCCGCCACCGCGCTGCCGTGCGTCCCGGCGCCGTTGGTGACCGTGAGACCGGTCGCGTCCGCGTGCCGCAGCACCGCTTGCGGCACGCCCACGGCCGTGGTGTGCAGCCAACGGCACTCCGGGTGCGCGCCCAGGAACGCCGCCACCTCGGCGTCGTCGCCCTGCCACACGAGTGCGGCGGCGCAGGGGCCGGACGTCCTGCGGTCATCCGGTCCCGCGCCCGCCGGCGGCCCTGGCCACAGTGCGGCGACCCGCTCGCACGCCCGCGGCGGCAGCCCGAACAGCCGCAGCCCCTCGCGCTGTTTCGCGGCCACCTAGCCGTGCGCCTCGGCGCGCTCCCGCACGCTGCGCGGACGCAGGTCGGTCCACACCGTGTCGATGTGCGACAGGCACTCCTCGCGCGTACCGGTGAGCCCCTCCTTCTGCCAGCCCTCCGGCAGCGCACGGTCGGCGCGCCATATCGAGTACTGCTCCTCGTCGTTGACGACCACCGCGAACTGTTCGGCGTTTTCCTGTGTTTCCATCACGATGATTCCTTCTCTCACTTCATCCGGTGAGCGGAGACAAGAAACAGGGGAACTCCTCAGGAGCCTATCTCTTGGATTTGCGCAGTCGACAGCGGTGCGGACGTGATGCTCTCAGCGGATTGTTGAGGCGTTTCCGCGAACCTCTGACTGTAGTTGCTCCGGCCGTTCATTGCCCCTTGGCTCCCGGCGTTCCTAGGGTCTTACACAAGTGGCCAAGTGACGAGCAGAGAGTCTGGGTCAACCGAATGGATCGCACCAAGCATGTGTTGGACACCTGCGTGGTCGGACTCCACCGCCATCCCGCGGTGCGTGAGGCCATAGGCACCACGCACAGCGACGGCGAGCCGGTCGTGTACGTCCTCGTCGAGGACGGCCACGCCTTCGACGAGGCGGAACTGCGCCGGCACCTGAAGCAGGAGGCTCATCCCGTGCCCGACGGGATCGCCCTCGTACCCGTGCCGGAGCTTCCACGCGCCGAGGACGGCTCCGTGGACCACGCGGAGCTCCCTGCGTTCGGCATACTCGGCGGTCTGCTGCCCGTGTGGCGGGAGGCGTTCGAGGACGACGGCATCGGTGCGGACGACGACTTCTTCGCGCTGGGCGGCTACTCGATGCTGGCCGTGCGGCTCGTCGGCAAGATCGCCGACCGCTACGACGTCGACCTGCCGCTGGCCGACTTCTTCGACCTGCCGACCGTACTGGACGTGGCATACCGGCTGACCGAGCTCGGCGCGCGGCCCTCGGCACCGGAAGTGTCCCCGCACCCGGCGGACGAGCTGAGCCTTGAGGACCTCCTCGCCGACATCGACCGTCTCTCGGAGGACCAGGCGCTCACCCTGCTGGGGTTGGAGGGCCCCTCGGCTGACGACGCCGCACACGGATGACCACCGGCACCAACGGGCACCGGACCTTCCCACGGAGCTGAGCATGTACCGGATAGACCTGACCGACGCCGACCGCGCGCTGATCGACACCCTCGTCGAGGAGCTGCTCGCCGAGGAGCCGGCGACCGACGAGCAGCTCCTCGACGCCGTGGCCCTGCGCGCGCAGGAGATGCCGCGACCGCTGCGGGCCCGGCTGAACGCCTTCCGTCTCAAAGAACCCTCCGGTGGCTGCGTGATCAGTGGTTTCCGGGTGGACGACGCCGGGATCGGCGCGACGCCCGCGCGGTGGGGTGAAGCCGACGACGACGGTCGTACCCGACGCGAGGACATGTTCCTGCTGATGTGCGCCTCGCTGCTGGGCGACCCCATAGCCTGGGCCACCCAGCAGGACGGGCGGCTCCTGCACGACGTGGTGCCGATCAAGGGCCATGAGCACGCCCAGCTCAACTCCTCCACAGCCGAGCCGCTGACATGGCACACCGAGGACGCGTTCCACCCGTATCGCGCCGAGTACGTCGGTCTCATGTGCCTGCGCAACCCGGACGCGGTGCAGACCACCTACGCGCTCTTCGACGACCTGGAGCTGGACGCGCAGACCCGGCGGGCGCTGGCCGGCCCGCGCTACGTCATCCGCCCGGACAACTCCCACCAGCCGGAGAACCGCACCACGCGCAGCCGGCTCCGGGCACCGGCGGACGTCATCGAACGCAGCATCCGCAGGATCGACCGGCTCAACGCCGCTCCCGAGAAGGTGCCTATTCTCTTCGGCGACCCGCGGACGCCCTACGGCCGGCTCGATCCCTACTTCATGGACCGGACGGCCGACGACCCGGAGGCGGCGGCCGCGTTCGAAGCCCTCGTCGAGCAGATCGACGCCAAGCTGACCGGCATCGCCCTGCGGCCGGGCGATGTGCTCTTCATCGACAACTACAAGGCCGTCCACGGCAGGAATCCCTACCGGGCTCGCTACGACGGACGCGATCGCTGGCTGCGGCGGGTCAACGTCACGCGCGACTTGCGCAAGTCGCGGGACGCCCGGGTGAGCGCCGACTCCTGTGTCATCTTCTGAGCTCGTTCCGCGTCCCCCCGCCAGGCCCACCGAAAGGCATGACCGTCGCATGAGGAAATACCGGCTGATGGTCCCAGGCCCTACACCGACACCGCCCGAGGTCGCCGCCGCTGCGTTGCTCCCTGTCGAGGACGAGCGCACCCAGGCCTTCGCCGGCGTGTTCTCCAGGGTCATCGACAACCTCCGGCGGACCCTGCGTACCCGCAACGACGTCCTGCTGTTCACCTCCAGCATGACCGGCGCGTTCGAGGGCACCTTGCAGAACCTGTTCGCGCCCGGCGATGCCGTCCTGGTCGCCAGCAACGGCGCCTTCGGAGAGCGCTGGAGCCAGATGGCCGCCGCGTTCGGGCTGGAGGTCACCGAGGTGCGGCATGCCTGGGGCGCACCACTGGACATGGCCCGGATCTCCGCGGCGGCAGCGGCCCCGGGCCTCAGGGCTGCGATCGCCGTTCACTGCGAGACCTCGACCGCCATGGTCAACGACATCCGCGGGTTCGTGTCCGCGTGCGCGCCTCTGCTCACCGTGGTGGACTCCGCGTCCGGAGTCGGCGCCTGCGAACTGCGCACCGACGACTGGGGCATCGACGTCGTCGTGGGCGGCTGCCAGAAGGCGCTGATGACCCCGCCCGGTCTGGCCTTCGCCAGCATCGGCGAACGGGCATGGGAGCAGCACCGGCGCGCCGGCTTGCCGCGCTTCTACTTCGACTGGGACGAGACACGCGAGGCGCTGCGCGCGGAGATCCCCCGCACACCGTGGACCCCGGCGATCTCCTTGATCAGCCAACTCGACGTGGCTCTGCGGCAGATCCACGCAGAAGGTCTGGACAACGTCCTGGCCCGGCACGTGCGGCTCGGCCGGATCGCCCGAGCGGGCGTTCGGGGTCTCGGCCTGCGGCTGTTCTCACCGGACGAGGACCGCCACAGCGCGGTCACCGCCGCCGAGATGCCCCCGGGCGTGGACGCGACCGAGCTGGTCGACCGATTGCTCGACCGCTACGCCCTGCAACTCGCCGGGGCGCAGCCCCCGTTGAACGGCCGTGTCCTGCGGATCGGGCACTGCGGCTTCATGGACGAGTTCGACGTACTGACCGCGCTGTCCGCCATCGAACTGGGCCTGGCCGATCTCGGGCATCCCGTCCGGCCCGGCAGCGGCGTCACCAGCGCGCTCGAAGTCCTGCACGGCCTGCACAGCCCGTCTCCCACAGCGGCCCGCACCGCGCGGGACAGGCAGCCGGTGCCCTGAGCCGCGCCGGCCGCGCCTCACCCGCTCACCGGTCACTCGCCAAGGCCCGCCGGGACCGCGCCCCACTCACGAATCAGGAGTACGCCATGCATCTGCCACGCGCCGCATTAGAGGACTGGATGCGTGACTTCTACTTCGACACCTCGATCGACCTGGGCAGCAGCGGCGTGCAGTGCTGGTCACTCGGCGAGCTGCGGCGGCTTCTCGGTATCACCGTCGAAGAACTGGACGAGATCGCGCTGGACGACAGTCCCTCCTACGGCGGCCTGAACCTGCGCCGGGCCGTCGCCGACCGCTTCGCCGCCGGCGACACGGACCGTGTGATGGCCACCCACGGGTCCACCGAGGCGATCTTCGTCGTCATGAACGCCCTGCTGTCCGCCGGCGACGAGGTTGTCGTGCTGGACCCCGCCTACCACTCGCTGACATCCGTCGCCGAGGCCATCGGCTGCCGGCTGGTGCGCTGGCGGCTGCGTCCCGAGACAGGTTTCACGCCCGACCTCGGCGAACTCCGTGCGCTGGTGACCCCGCGCACCCGCATGATCGTCCTCAACTTCCCGCACAACCCCACCGGCGCCCACCTCACCCGCGGGCAGCTCGACGACCTGCTCGGTCTGGTGGACGGGAACGACCTGCACCTCGTGTGGGACGCCGCGTTCGCCGAACTGGTCTACGACCGCGAGCCGTTGCCGGATCCATCGACGCTGCACGAACGCTGCATCGGCCTGGGCACCATGTCCAAGGCGTACGGGCTGCCCGGCACCCGCGTCGGCTGGTGCCTGGCGGCGCCGGAGATCCTGGCACGCCTGGTACCGCTACGTGACGCCCTGACGATCTGCCTGTCACCGCTCACCGAGCACATCGCCGCACGCGCCCTGACCGAAGCCGACCGCATTCTCGCGAACCGCCGCGCACAGGCGGTCCGCAATCTCGACCGGCTCGGCGCATGGGCCGAGGACAACGCTGACCTGGTGTCCTGGGCCCGTCCCTCGGGCGGTGTCACGGCCTTCCCCGCCGTCGTGGGTGTCGCCGACACCGAGGACCTCTGCCGCGAGCTCGGCCGCCGCCACGATCTGCTGCTGGTCCCCGGTTCCGGCTTCGGTCATCCCGACCGCGTCCGGCTCGGCTTCGGCGGGTCCGAGGACGCCTTCGGGGAGGGGCTGGCCCGCCTTCACAAGGCGCTGGTGGAACGGCGGAGGACGCTCTGATGGACGTCGCGGACCTCCTCGCCCGGCTCAACGACCTGCCTCCGTCGCAACGCGCCCTGGTGGAACGGGCGCTGCGCGAGCGCGGCGTCCCACAGACCTGCGAGACCTCGGTCACCCAGCAGGGCTTGTGGCTCATCGATCAGATCACACCCAACGACCGGCTCTACACGATCGGCTGGCGCCTGCGGCTCGGCGGCCGTCTGGACACCGACGCGCTCACCGGGGCGGTGGACGCGCTGGTCGCCCGGCATGCGGCCCTGCGTACCACGTTCACCGTCGAGGACGGCCGCCCGCTCCAGGTCGTACAGCCTCAGCTCCGCATACCCGTCCCGGTCGACGACCTGCGCGAGCTGGACGGCCCCGCACGCGAACAGCGGACGGAGGACCTGTGCGCCGCGGAGGTCGCCACCGCCTTCGATCTGGAGAAGGGCCCTCTGGCCCGCTTCCGGCTGATCCGTGTGGCAGACGAGGAACATGTCTTCACGATCGTCGTCCACCACATCGTTTTCGACGCCGTCTCGGTGGACGTGGCCCTGCGCGACCTCTCCCAGGTCTACAACGCTCTCGTCGCGGGCGACACGCTCCCGCACACCGCGCCCCCGCCCCAGTACCCGGAGTTCGCCCGCTGGCAGCGCCGCCACCTCACCGGTCCGCGGCTGGAGCAGCTGATCGGCTACTGGCGCCGACAACTCGCCGGCGCACCGGGCCTGCTGGCCCTGCCGACGCAACGGCCGCGCCCGGCCGAACAGTCGCACGCCGGAGCGGAGTACACCGCCGTCTTCCCGGCCGAACTCAGCGAGCGACTGCGCGATGTGGCTCGCGGCGAGCGCAGCACCCTGTACACGGTCCTGCTGGCCGGCTTCCAGGTCGTCCTGTCCCGCTACAGCGGACAGCGCGACATCAGCGTGGGGACCGTGGCCCACGGCCGGGTCCGCAGCGAGTTCGAGCAGATGATCGGCTACTTCGTCAACACCCTGGTGGTGCGCGGCGATCTGACCGGTGATCCGAGCTTCCGGGAGCACCTGCGCCGCACCCGGGCCACGTTCCTGTCCGCCTACGACCACCAGGCACTCTCCTTCGACCGCCTGGTGGAGGAACTGGCCCCGCACCGCGGCCTCAGCCACAACCCTCTCGTCCAGGTCGTGTTCGAGTCCCACGACGAGGACGAATGGCAACAGCGGACCCACTTCACCGGGTTGGAGATGGGGCAGCTCCTGCCCATCGAGCTCGGCCGCTCGAAGTTCGACCTGAACGTGTCGGCCGTCGAGCGCGGCGGCACCATCGAAGTGACCGTGGAATACGCCACCGATCTGTTCGACGAGCCAGGCGTCGCGCGCATGGTCGCGCACTACCGGCAGCTCCTCGAGAGCGTGGTGGCGCGGCCGGACACGCCCATCGGCGCCCTGGAGATGCTCCTCCCGGAGGAACGGCTCCTGCTCGCCGAGCAGTCGGCCCCACCGGCCCGCTCCGCCTGCCTGCACGACCTCGTCCAGCGGCACGCGATGGCCACGCCCCAGGAGCCGGCCGTCTCGGACGGCGAACGCACCGTCTCCTACGGCGACCTCGACGCCGGCGCGGCCCGGCTCGCCCAGTGGCTGACCACGCACGGCGTCACCCCGGAGACGGTCGTGGCCGTGGCCCTGCCCCCGTCGCCGGACCACGTCCTGGTCACCCTGGCGGTCCTCAAGGCGGGCGCCGTGTGTCTGCCCGTCGACCTCCGGATGCCGACGGACACGCTGCGCGCTGTCCTTGCCGACGCTCGCCCGGCTCTGGTGATCACCGACAAGGCGGCACTCCGCGAGCCGCTGGACGCCGAAACCGTCCTCCTCCACGACGACGAAGCCCTCACCGCCGACCTCGCCGCACTCACCGGCACCTCCCGGCCGACCCACGTCCTGCCCGGCCAGGCCGCCTTCCTGCTGTACACCGGCGCGGACGACGCGGAACCGCACGGAGTGCTGCTCACCCATGAGGGCCTCGCGAACGCGCTTCACCATACGGCCGCGACCTTGGCGGTGACGCCGGGCAGCTCGGTCCGTCTGCACGGCGCCCCGGGGACCGACCTCGCCCTCTGGGAAACCTTCACGGCGCTGACCACCGGCGCCCACCTGGTTCCCGCCTCCGCCGACGAGCCGTCGTCCCACTGCCTCACCCTCGTCGGCCCCGGCGACGGCTCGGATCGCGTGCGGGTCCTCGCTCTCACGGACGAGGCCCCGGCGACCCCGGGCGCCCAGCCGGACGGCGACCACGCGCCGGCCATCGGGTACGGGCAGACCGAGACCTCCGTCCTCGCCCTCACCGCCGAGCTCCGGCCGACCCCGTCCGGGCTGCTCCCGGTCGCCCCGGCCGCCGGGGTCCGCGCCCGGGTGCTCGACGCGGACCTGCGCAGGCTTCCTCCGGGCGTGAACGGCGAGTTGTACATCGGCGGCGCGGGTCTGGCACAGGGTTACCACGGACGCCCGGCCCGCACTGCGGCACGGTTCCTCCCCGACCCCTACGGACCGCCCGGGGCACGGATGTTCCGTACCGGCGATCTCGCCCGCCTGGACGATCGGGGGCGGGTCGTCGTCCTCGGACGCGCCGCCCATCGAGTCCTGGTGCACGGCCTGCCCGTGGAGCCCGGCGCCGTCGAGGCCGCGCTGCGGAGCCACCCGGAGGTGGAGCGGGCGGTCGTGTCGATAGCCGACCACACCGACGGCCCCCGCCCGATCGCCCACGTGGTGGCAGCCCCCGGCGCGACCGTCGAACCGCAACAGCTGCGCCGGCACGTCGCGGGCCTGCTCGCGGCCCACATGGTGCCCGCGGCCGTCCTGGTGACCGACGATCTGCCCACCGCGCCCAACGGGCGGCTGGACCGGGCCGCCCTTCCCGCGCCCGAGCCCGTCCGCGGAGCGGCCGACCGGGAGCCGGGCACACCCCGCGAGGCCGTGCTGCGCGAGCTGTTCGCCGACGTCCTCGGCCTGCCCTCGGTCGGACTCGATGACGACTTCTTCGACATCGGCGGTCACTCCATGCTGGCGGCCCGGCTGATCGCCAGGGTGAGCGACGTGCTCCACGTCGAGCTGGGGCTGCGGACGCTGTTCGAGGCGCCGACGGTGGCGGAACTGGCCCGCACGCTCCAGAACGCGGACGAACGGCCGGAAGCGGTCCAGGGCGACCTCGACGTCATGCTGCCGTCACCGATCCGGAGCAATCTGACGAGCGAGCCCCGTCTGTCCGTGTCCGCCGACACCGACTCGATCGCGCTGCAGGCTGGTCTCGCCGGGGCCGCGCCCGTGCCCGCGTCCACGGCTCAACGCGCGTTGTGGTTCCTGGACCGGGTCATGGAGCCGGGGGACCGGTCTGCCTACAACCTGGGCCAGGCGATGACGTTGCGCGGCCCTCTCGACCCGGACCTGCTGGAGCGGTGCCTGACGGAGATCGTCCGCAGGCACCAGGTGCTGCGGACCACCTTCACCGCCGAGGACGGCGTCCCCATGCAGGTGGTCCACGACGCCGGCCCGGTCCGTCTGCCGGTGCGAGACGTCAGCGCGCTCCCCTCGGCGGAGCGGGCCGCGGCGGTGCGCCTGCTGGCCGAGGGCGAGCTGACCCGCCCGTTCGACCTGGCCGCAGAGCCGCTCTTCCACGCGCTGCTGGTGCGCTCGGCCCCGACTGAGCACACCCTGGTGCTGGTCTTCCACCACGCGGTCTTCGACGGTTGGTCGTTCGGCGTTCTCTTCGACGAACTAGCCGCGCTGTACACCGCGTTCGGGGCGGGCCGCCACTCGCCCCTCGCCGAACCGGCGTTGCAGTACACCGACTACTCCGTATGGCAGCAGACCCGGTTCGACCAAGGCGCCCTGACCGAGGGGCTGGCCTACTGGCGGCGTGCCCTGGCCGGTGCCCCTGGCCTGCTGGCCCTGCCGACGGACCGGCCCCGTCCGGCTGCGGCGTCGTACACCGGTGCGCAGTTCGCCTTCGTTCTGCCTCCGGACCTGACGGCAGCCGTCCGCTCCCGGGCGCGCGCGGAGGGCTGCACCCTTTACATGGTGCTGCTTGCTGCCTACCAGGTACTGCTGGCCCGGCTGTCGGGGCAGCGGGAGGTCCTGGTGGGATCCCACGTTGCCTGTCGGCCGCGCACCGAACTGGAGGCGCTGCTCGGATTCTTCGTCAACACCGTGGTGCTTCGCGGCGAGGCCGCGGACGAGCTCACGTTCCGGGCGTACCTGCGGCGGAC
The DNA here is from genome assembly GCF_043201895.1 of Streptomyces sp. NPDC048254. Lineage (NCBI taxonomy): Bacteria > Bacillati > Actinomycetota > Actinomycetes > Kitasatosporales > Streptomycetaceae > Streptomyces > Streptomyces sp. NPDC048254. Next base: position 82,853 of record NZ_JBICZJ010000030.1, on the reverse strand, counting down.
CCGGCAGACGGTGATCGAGGCGTTGGAGCACCAGGACGTGCCCTTCGAGCTGGTCGTCGAGGAGCTCAAGCCGGAGCGGACCCTGAGCCACAACCCACTGTTCCAGGCCATGTTCACCCTCCAGAACACCGGCGCCGAGGACCCTGTGCAGCTTCCCGGCATCGAGGCCGTCCCCTGCACGGTGACCACCAGCGACGCCAAGTTCGACCTGAGCCTGGACGTGGTGGAGGACGGCGACACGCTACGGTGCGAGATCGGCTACCGCACCGACCTGTTCGAGCCGGAGACCGTGCAGCGGCTGAGTCAGCGCTATGCGCATCTCCTCGCCCAGTTCCTCGCTGAACCGGAACGGACTCTGGGAAGCGTGGACCTGCTCCTGCCCGAGGAGGCGTCGGGGCTACTGCGACAGGGACGGGGACCGGCCGTACCGGGCGCGCCCACCACGCTGCACGGCCTGATCGAGGAGCAGGCGCGCCGCACACCGGACGCCTCGGCCGTGCTCTGCGACAGCGTCGACGGGCAGGTGCCACCTTCGGTGGAGGCCGTGGTCGCCTTCGAGGGGGAGGAGCTGTCGTATACCGGTCTGAACGAGCGAGCGAATCGTCTCGCGAGGGCCTTGGTCCGGCAAGGCGTCGGCCCGGAGTCCCTGGTCGCGGTCGCTCTGCCCAGATCGGCAGACCTGATCGTCGCCCTGCTGGCCGTGCTCAAGGCCGGCGGAGCATACGTACCGATCGACCTCGACTACCCGGCAGCCCGCATCGGCTACATGCTTGACGACGCCCGACCCGTCACCGTCATCACGGAGACCTCTGTCCAGGAAACAAGCGTGCTGTCCGAGCGGCACGGCGCCGCGGTCCTGCTCCTGGACACCCCGGAGACGGTGTCGCTCCTGGCAGATCTGGACAGTACGGACCTCACCGACGCAGACCGCAACGGACCCCTGTTGCCCGCGCACCCGGCCTATGTCATCTACACCTCCGGCTCCACCGGCCGACCCAAGGGTGTGACCGTCACCCACGCCGGCGTGGTCAACCAATTCGCGTGGATGCAGCGTGAGTACAAGCTGACTGCGGCCGACCGCGTTCTGCACAAGACGCCGGTGGGATTCGATGTATCGGTATGGGAGCTGTTCTGGCCTTTGGTGACGGGTGCCACGACAGTGGTGGCCCGGCCGGGCGGTCACCGGGACGCCCGTTACCTTGCCGGGCTCATCCAGGACCAGCGGGTGACCGTCGTCCAGTTCGTCCCCTCGATGCTCCAGTTGTTCCTCGACGACCGCACGGCCCGCGCATGCGTCGACCTGCGTCTGGTGATCTGCATCGGTGAGGCGTTGCCGTCCGAGCTGCATCGTGCATTCGACGCCGTGTTCGACGTCCCCTTGCACAATCTCTACGGACCGACCGAAGCCACCGTCGCCGTGACCGCGTGGACCGGCCGGCCCATGGGCCCTGACGGCGGTCCGACGCCGATCGGCCGGCCCACCGACAACACACAGGTCTACGTGCTGGACGCCTCCCTCCAGCTCGTTCCCACCGGTGTGCCCGGGGAGCTGTATCTGGCCGGTGTACAGCTGGCCAGGGGGTACTTCCGGCGGCCCGCTCTGTCGGCGGAACGGTTCCTGCCCAACCCCTTCGGTACTCCGGGCGAGCGGATGTACCGTACCGGCGACCTCGTCAGATGGAACGCCGACGGAACACTCGCCTACCTCGGCCGCACGGACGACCAGGTCAAGGTCCGCGGCTTCCGTATCGAACTCGGCGAGATCGAGTCCGCGCTCCTGACGCATCCAGGTGTACGGCAGGCTGTCGCCACGGTTCGCGAGGACGTTCCGGGTGACAAACGGATCGTCGCGTACGTGGTGCCGGCGACGGGCGCCGCCACTGAATCCGCCCTCCTGCGGGCGCATGTGGCGGCGGTGTTGCCGGAGTACATGGTGCCTGCGGCCGTGGTGGTGCTGGAGGCGCTGACGCTCACGGCGAACGGCAAGCTCGACCGGGCGAGGCTGCCGGCGCCGACGGTCGACCGGCCGGCGAGGGAAGCCGCCGAACGGCCACGCACCCCGCACGAGCGCCTGGTCGCGGACGCCTGGGCAGAGGTCCTGCACCGGGACGACATCGGCCTGCACGACAACTTCTTCGACCTCGGCGGCAACTCCCTCTCCGCCATGCGGATGGTGGCCCGCATCGAGCAGGCCGGCGGCCGGGCTGTCCGGCCCGCCGCAGTCTTCCAGGCACCCACGGTCGAGCAGTTGGCCGCCCTGCTGAGCGAAGAGGACGCCACGGGCGACGCGTCACCCCTGGTGACCTTGCGTGGCAGCGGTGCTGGGGCGCCCGTCTTTTTCGTCCACCCCATCGGCGGCAACGTCCTGTGCTACGCCAGGCTGTGCGACGAACTGGGCTCGGACCGGCCCGTCCACGGCCTGGTCGCGCGCGGCCTCAGCGACGGCGAGGTGCCACGCGACCGCATCGAGGCCATGGCCGCCTCCTATCTGGCCGCCCTGCCGAAAGCCACCACCGACCGGCCTTTCCTCCTCGCGGGCTGGTCAATGGGAGGTGCCGTCGCCCTGGAGATGGCCCGGCAGTTCCTCCAGTCGACGGGTCGGCCTCTGCCGGTGGTGATGCTGGACAGCTACCCACCGCAGCCAACGGCCCACCCGCATGGCGCCAGCGGCGCTGAGCAGGACGAGGCCGCGCTGCTGGCCGACTTCGCCGCGGACTGGGGAGGCAACCTGGACCTTGACTTCAGCCTGCCCGATACCGACCTTGCGGAGATCGGGGTGCGCGCCGGCCTCGAACGGTTGCTGGCACGTGCCAAGGCCGCCGGTGTGCTCTCACTTGACGACGAACTGGTCCTGCTGGACCGCCTGTTCCGAACGTACGCGGCACACGCCGTCGCGCTGGACCACTACCGGCCTGCCGCCCCCTACCCGGGACCGGTGACCCTGCTCGCCGCACGCTCCGGGCGGCTGGGTGACGCGGTGGACCACGGTTGGTCCCACCAAGTGACGGGGCCACTGCGCGTCGTGGAGGTGCCGGGAGACCACTACAGCATCCTGCGCGAACCCCAACTCCTCCACACCGCCGCTGCCTTCCGGGCGCAACTGAAGGCGAGCGACCCCTCATGAGGCTTCCACACGCGCCACTCGAAGTCCGGATGCGCGACTTCTGCTTCGACACGAAGACCGCCCTGGGCAGCAGCGGCGCGCAGCCCCCGGGCCTGGCCGAAGGCCCCGGCGCCGTGCCGGGGACCGTCGACGGGACGGCCGACCCAGGTATCGCCGAAGACCTGCGGTCCCGGCTCGCGCATGTCCACACGGCCGTCTCCCGCGGGCCACGCCGGCCCGTACCGGAACGTCGGTGCACATCGCCGCCGGCCGGCGCGACGGCGGAGCCTTCGTCCAGGACCTGCGGCTGCCGTACGCCGGCGGAGAACCGGTGCGGCACACGGCGGACCGCACCCTCGAGGAGATGACCCAGCCTGAGGTCCTCGCGCACATCGGCCCCCGGCCGGCGGCGCACATCGACCAGACGGACCACTTCAGCGGAGCGGACCCGGTGATTCGGGCGGACGACAACAGCGATCGGAGACAGCCACCGTGGCAGGCAAACCCTATGTCGTGATCAGCGGTGACCCGGACACGGCCTCGTGGCGCGTCCTGCTGGTCCCGCACTCGGGAGCCGGAGCGGCCAACGCGCGCGTCCTGGTCCCACACCTGCCGCCGGACTGGCAACTGGCCGCCGTCAGGCTCCCCGGCCGGGAGTCCCGCATCCGCGAGCCGGTCGGAGACCTGCCCGGCCTGGCCGCCGACGTGGCGGCAACGGCGCGCGCTCTTGCGGGCTCGGCACCCCTGCTGGTGGTCGGCGTCTGTGCGGGCGCGGTCATCGCCCTGGAAGCGGTACGGACGCTCCAGCACTCCGATCCGGGGCTGGTGGCGGGTCTCGTCACCGTCTCCTACTGGTCGGTGGACCATGCGCCGGACACCACGCGACTGCTGCCCGACGGTGACGACACCAAGGAGCTGATGGCCGCGGTGCGCGGCTTCGGCTACGTCCCGCAGCACGTCGCCGACGACGACATGGCGCACATCTACCTGCCACTCATCGTCGCCGACATGCGGGCCGTCCAGGACTACCGGAGCGAGCCCGAGCCCGTACTCACCTCGCCCCTCCTGGTGATCTCCGGCGAGGACGATCCGCTGTGCCCTCCGGAGCGCGTCGCCCGCTGGACACCGTTCGCCGAGCGGACCCGGCAGGCCCGGATCCCGGGCGGACACATGCTGCTGGTCGAGCGCCCGGCGGAACTGGTGGGAGCGATCGCCGCGAACCTGGACCACTTCCGATGAGCCCCGCCCGCGCAGGCCTCCCGCCACGACACGAACCCACGACCACACACGACGAGAAAGGTGCGCGGTGATGGAAGCGACCGAGACAGCGGCCGAACGGCGGCTCGACCTCCTCCTTCTCCGGCAGTGGGAGCGCGAGCCGGATCTGCCGGCCCTCATCCGCGGCGACAGCGTCGTCACCGCGGGCGAACTCAAAAGCCGGGTGCTGGCTCTGGCTGCGGCGCTCCGCGACCAGGGCGTGGTCGACGGCGACCGGGTGGCGGTCTACCAGCCCCGCTCAATCGAGTTCGTGGTGTCCGTGCTGGCCGTCGTGTTCGCCGGCGCGGCCCACGTCGCCTTCGACGTCGGCGACCCGCCCGAGCGGACCCGGCACGAGATCGAGGACTGCACAGCCCGTCTGGTCGTCACCACCCAGGAATGGGCGGCCCACCTTGACCCGCCGGCGCCGGTCCTGCTGGTCGACGGCCACCGGCAGCCGGCCCCTGACCGGCTCGCGCGACCTCACACAACGCCCGACGCGCCCGCCGTCGTCCTCTTCACGTCCGGCTCCACCGGCCGCCCCAAGGCCTCCGTCATCAGCCACGCCGCGGTTGCCTCCCGGATGGCGGCCTTCCAGAGCGGCCACCCCATGGGACCCGGCGACCGCGTCCTGCACCACACCACCTGCACCTTCGATCTCTACCTCGCCGAGCTGTACTGGCCGCTGCTGGTCGGCGCGGCCGTGGTGATCGCCGAGCCGGGGCGGCAGCGCGACGCGGCCCATCTCGCGCGGCTCATCCGCAGCACACACGTCACGACGTTCTGCTGTGTTCCCTCACTGCTGGAACTGTTCCTCCTCGACCGCGACGGCGACGAACGCTACGACGGGCTCAAGTACGTCATCGCCGGTGGTGAAGCCCTCGGCGCCGACCTGGTCCGGCGCTTCCACGCACGCTCCACCGCCTCGCTGACCAACATCTACGGGCCCAGTGAGTGCACCGTCTTCGCCACCGCCTGGACCTGCCCGCGCGACCCGGATCCGGAGCTGGTGCTCATCGGCCCGCCGATACCGGACACGACCGTGCATCTCCTCGACGAGAACCGCCGGCCGGTCCCCGAGGGGCAGCCGGGCGAGGTCTACATCGGAGGCGTGGGGGTGGCCGACGGATACCTGGGCCGTCCGGAGCTGACGGCGGAGCGGTTCGTCACCGGAGTCCCCGGCACCGAGGGCCGCCTGTACCGCACCGGGGACCTGGCCCGCCGTCACGCGGACGGCGCACTGGAGTTCCTGGGGCGGATCGACCACCAGGTGAAGATCCGTGGGGTGCGAGTGGAGACCGGGGAGATCGAGGCGACGGCGCTGCGCTGTCCCGGGGTGCGCCAGGCCGCCGTGGTCGCCGCCGGTGACGGCAGCGACAAACGGCTGTACGCCTACGTCGTACCGGAGCCGGACGCGGATCGGGCGGCGCTCCCCGACGAGCTGCGCGACCGCCTGGGGGAGTGGCTCCCGCAGGCCATGCGGCCCTCCGCCATCGCCGTCCTCGACGCGCTGCCCCTGACCCAGAACGGCAAGCTGGACCGGCGGCTGCTGTCGGAACGTGCCCTGGCCGAACGCCCGGCGCCGCCCACGCCGCTTCCGGCCGCCACCGACCTCTCCACCCCCGACCGCATGGAGAATCTGGTGTCCGGGATCTGGCGGGCGGTGCTGGGCGTGCCCCGGCTCGCCCATGACGAGGACTTCTTCGACATCGGTGGGGACTCCTTCCGCGCGGTACAGGTGATGGGCGCCGTCCAGGACGCGCTCGGCCGCAAGGTTCCTCTCGACGTCCTGCTGCGCCGGCCGACCGTGCAGTTGTTCTCGACCGAGTTGCTGGCGCTGACCAAGAACGAAGAGCCCTCGCGCTGACCCCCTTCCGCCTCGCCGTCCGCCCTCCCGAAGAGACCGGAGCTCAGTCATGGCCACCACTTCCGACCTGGACTGCCTGATCATCGGCTACAACGACGTACCGTTCTCGCAGCAGTGGAACCGGGTCAGCAACCGCGGCGCGCGGGATCCCGAGCGCCTGATGTTCATGCGCGACCATCTGCTGTTCGACGGCGAACGGCTGCCGTACATGGACGTGATGAACAAAGTGCTGCACCGTGCGGGGAAGATGGACGAGAACGTCTACATCCACGGCGGCGAGACCCCCAACCTCGCCGCCCACTACCTGGCCAACTACCTGCTCAGGCACGGATTCACCGCGGAGTGCACCAGTCTCTTCGGCTGCGAGCAGGACCGCATCCGCGACATCCTCCAGACCCGGCGCCCCCGCACCGTGGCGATCACCACCACGTACTACATCATCCCGAACCCGGTCGTGGAGATCACCCGCTTCATCCGCGAGGTGCTGCCCGAGACGACGATCGTGGTGGGCGGCCCGCTGGTCGGCAACCTGCTCAAGGACCTGGAGAAGGACGAACTCTCCGAGGTCCTGACGTGGATGGACGCCGACGTCTACATCAACGAGTCCCAAGGAGAGTGGACCCTCACCCAGGTCGCCGCGGCGCTCCGCGACGGCGGCGACCTGAAGGACGTACCGAACCTGTTGCTGCCCACCGGTGCCGGTGACTTCAAACTCACCCGTATCAAGGCCGAGGCCAACGTCCTGGACGAGTGCGCCATCGACTGGTCCACGTTCGGCGACAGCCTCGGCCCGACCGTGCACACCCGCACGGCGCGCAGCTGCGCCTTCAAGTGCAGCTTCTGCGACTACCCGATACGTGCGGGCGCGTTGACGCTGGCCAGCGTGGAGACCGTGGAACGGGAACTGCGACAGCTCGACCGGATGGGCGTCAAGCAGATGGTGTTCATCGACGACACCTTCAACGTGCCCGGACCCCGGTTCAAGGAGCTGTGCCGGATGATGGCGCGCAACGACTTCGGATTCCAGTGGTACTCCTTCTTCCGCGCGGGCACGGCCCGCGACGAGGAGACCTACAACCTGATGGCGGAGAGCAAGTGCCGCGCGGTCTTCCTCGGCATCGAGGCCGGCGACGACGGGATCCTGCGCAACATGTCGAAGGTGGCGACGCTCGACCGCTACCGGGTCGGCATCGAACGCCTGCACGCACGGGGCATCGACACCTTCGCCTCGTTCATCTCCGGGTTCCCCGGCGAGACCGAGAAGACCGTCCAGAACACCATCGACTTCATCAACGAGGTCGGGCCGACCTTCTGGCGCACCGAACCCTGGTGGTACAACCACCGCGCGCCGGTGCAGAAGCAGGCGGCCGAGTTCGGGCTCACCGGACGGGAGTACAGCTGGCGGCACAACACCATGGACATCAACGGTGCCGTGGACGCCTGCCACGCCCTGTTCGACCAGGTGACCAACTCACTGTGGATGCCGGGATACAACTTCGACTTCTGGGCGCTTCCCTACCTTCTGGGCAAGGGCCTCGCCATGCCGGACATCATCGAGTTCCACCGGCTGGCCCGGCAGATCATGGACTACAACGACCGCCCGGGTGCCGGTCCGGCACCGGAGATCGTCGACCGGATGTACCACGTCTTCGACAACGCGCCGCGTATCACCGGAAAGTACCGCCCGCCCGCGGGACGGGAGACCGTGCCCGCCATGGCGGCCTGAGCGACGCGACCGCGCGTCGCGCACTGCCCCTTTCCCGCCTTTCCGCAGCGCCAGACCACGAGGATGGAACCGCATGACCGCGCCCCAAGACCTGCTCACCCGGGGGCTGTCCCCGGGAACGTCGTTCGAGACCGCCGGCGTGCATGACGTCTTCGCCCGGCGTGCCCGGGAGCATCCCGCCGCGACCGCCGTCGCCTCGGTGGCGGGTCCCGACACCGCCTGGGCCGACACCGAGCAGCTCACGTTCGCCGAACTCGACGCGCTCGCCGACCGGTTGGCGCACCGGCTGATCGCTCTGGGCGTCGGCACGGAGTCCCGGGTGGGCATCTGTGTCGAGCCGTCCGCAGGGCTCGCGGTGGCCATGCTCGGCATCATGAAGGCGGGCGCGGCCTTCGTGCCGCTCGACCCCGACTACCCGGCCGCCCGGCTGAGCCACCTGTTGGAGCACTCCGGCGCGGCCGTGGTCGTCGCGCAACCGGAGACGGCGGCGCGGCTCCCGCACGGCAACGCCGAACTCCTGCTGCTGGACGCCGGATTCACGGAGATCGCCGGTGAGCCCGCGCTGCCGCCGCGGGTGGCGGTGAGCCCGGACAGCACGGCCTGCGTCATCTACACCTCCGGCTCCACCGGCGCGCCCAAGGGTGTGCTGATCACTCACCGTGGTCTCACCAACCTCGCGCAGGCCGCGGCCGGCACCTTCGGTCTCGGGCCCGGTCAGCGATTCCTCCAGCTCGCCTCCGTCAGTTTCTCCGCCGCCCTGGAGGAGATCTTCCCCGCCCTGCTCAGCGGTGCGACGCTGCTCATGGCCGGCTATCAGCGGGCGCTGCCGACCGTCCGCCACTTCCTGCAGATCCTGGAGCGGTACGAGGTCACCGGCTTCGAGATCACCACCGCCTACTGGCACCAGCTGGGCGACGAACTGGCCGAGTCCGGACAGCGCCTGCCCGACACGGTCCGCTGGGTGGTGATGGGCGGCGACCGGGTGCGGCCCGACCGGGTGCTGGCCTGGCGCGAGTCAGGGATCCCGCTGATCCACGTCTACGGCCCCACCGAGTCGACCGCCACCGCCACCTACCACCACTCGGGCCGCACCGCGCCTCGCGCGGACGGGCTGCTGCCGATCGGCACCGCCATCGACAACACAGACGTACGGCTCCTGGACGGCGACCTGCTTCCCGTGGCCAGGGGCGACGCCGGCGAGGTGTTCGTCGCGGGCCGGGCCCTGGCCCGCGGCTACCACCGGGCACCGGGCGAGACCGCGGCTCGCTTCCTGCCCGACCCGTACGGACCCGCCGGCGGCCGTATGTACCGCACCGGCGACATGGCGCGGCTGCTCCCGGACGGCCAGCTGGAGTTCCTGGGCCGCACGGACAACCAGGTGAAGATCCGTGGGTTCCGGGTCGAGCCCGGCGAGATCGAGGCGGTACTCCAGCAGCATCCCGCCGTACGACAGGCCCTGGTCACCGTGGAACGGCGGGGGGACGGCAGCGAGAGCGCCGTCCTGCTGGCCCACGTCACACCGGCCACCGGAGAGCGCCCGGCCCAGCCGGACGACCCCCGCGCCGCGCAACTGCACGACTACCTGACCGGGTTGCTCCCGGCCTACATGGTGCCGGCCACCGTCACCGTCCTGGACGCGATTCCGCTCACCGCGCACGGCAAGGTCGACTTCGCGGCGCTGTCGTCCACGGCACCGGGCGGGTGGGACGGCCCCGCGGCCGGCCGGCCGGCCAGGCCGGGCACGGAGGCGGACCTGGCCGCGATCTGGCGGTCGGTGCTCAAGCTCGACCACGTCGCCGCGGACGACGAGTTCCTCGCCCTCGGCGGCAACTCGCTGCAGGCGGTGAAGATCGCGGCACGGCTGCACCGGGAACTCGGCATCGACATCCTGCCGAACGACCTGCTGGCGTCCCGGACCGTCGCCCAACTCGCCACCCTCATCGACGGCAGACGACCGGACGGGCAACAGACCCCGCAGGCCGCGCAGGTGGCCAAAGAGGTCGAGATCCGCGAGATGGCCCAATGGGCCCGCAAACGCGCCGCCATCGAGGCCTCCCTCGCCCGGTACTCCGACGGCCGTCGCGCCGCACCGATCTCACCGGCCCAGCAGGGCCTGTACATGCTCGGCAGACTCGCCGGGGACATCCCGCTGTACAACGAGGCCTGGCAGTGCCGGCTGACCGGAACACTGGACCGCGGCGCGTTCAACCGCGCGATCGAGGAGATCGCCCGACGACACGAGTCGCTGCGCACCTCCTTCGGTCTTCTCGGCGGCAGCCCGGTCCAGTTCGTCGCCCCGGACGCGGACATCCCCGTACGGTACGTCGACGTGTCGACACGACCGCACGACGTGCCGGCACTGCGCGAAGCGGAGATACGTGAACCGATCGACCCGGCCGTGCCCCCGCTGCTGCGGGTCCTCGTCCTGTCCCTGTCACCGACCGAGCACATCGCCGTGTTCACCGCGCACCACCTCATCGTCGACTTCGTGTCGGTGGACGTCTTCACGGACGAACTCGCCGCCTGCTACGCGGCCTTCCACACCGACCGCGACCCGGACCTGCCGGCGCCCTCGCTCCAGTACGGCAACTACGCCCTGTGGCAGCGCAACCACCTGCGGGGAGAGAACCTCGACCGGCTGGTCGACTACTGGCGCGGCCGGCTCGCCGATCCGGAGCCCGAGCCGCTGGACCTCGGCTTCGACCGACCCGTACCGGAGACCGTCGACTACCGCGGCCGGCGTCTGGCGGTGGACCTGCCCGCCGCCCTGCGGGAAGCAGTCCACACGCTGGCCCGGCGCGAGGGCGTCACCCCGTTCATGGTGCTGCTCACCTGCTTCTACTCCCTGCTGCACGTCCGCTCGGGCAGCGACGACCTGTGTGTGGGCACGCCGGTTGCCAACCGGGGAGGTCCGCTCACCGACCGGCTGATCGGCTGCGTCAACAACACCGTCGTCCTGCGCCAGCAGGTGCCCACGGGCGTCCGCTTCCGCGACCTTCTGGCCACGGTGCGCGACAACTGTCTCGGCGCCTACGCACACCAGGCGCTGCCGTTCAACCAGTTGGTGGAGAAGCTGGGCCCGCGCCGGTACCCCGGCCGTAGTCCGTACTTCCAGGTGCTGTTCGGGCTGGAGGACGCGAAGGCGCTGGAGCGCTCCTTCTCCGGACTGACCCTCGACCAGAACGTCATCCTGCCGACCGGATACGCGAAGTTCGAATTGGTCTGCGTGGTCGAGGACCACGGCGACCGGCTGGAAGTGGGCCTGACCTACCGCACGAGCCTGTTCGACGAGGCCACGGCGCGCGACCTCGCCTCGGCATACGAACGGCTGCTCACCCAGTACACCACCGACCCGGACCAGCCTGTCCTGGTCGGAACGGACGCCGCGGACACCGGCGGCCGACGCACCCCTCTCAGCAACACCGTGGAGAAACAATGACGACCGACGCAACCGACGCGCCGGAACGGCCGGCTCCGGACCGGCCCTTGGCCGAACTGATCAGGAACGCGGCGTACTGGCGGTGGGTGGCCGCCACCATGCTGTACCGGCTCCCTCCCATCATGGCCCCGTTCGCCCTGGTCCTGGCCAGCACGCACTACACCGGCAGCCCAGCCGTGGGCGGCATGCTGGTCGGCTTCACGACGGTGCCCTGCATCCTGATCGCGCCGCTGTTCAGCCGCCTGCTGGAGCGGCTGGGCCGCGAACGGTGGACTCCACGGGTCCTGGCCGTGGGTGGCGTCGGGCGGCTCGGGGTGGCCGTCGGCTTCGCCGTACACGCACCGCTGTGGACCCTGTTCGTCCTGTCCCTCATCGGCAACATGGCCACCTTCGGGGTCGGCGGCGCCATCAGGACCCTGTTGCGCACCACGGTGCCGCAGCGACTCATCGGCTCCGCGTTGTCGCTCGACGCGGTTCTCGTCGAACTCATCGTCATCGGAGCACCCTTCGTGGTTTTCGGCTGCGCCCTCCTCGGTCCCGCGTACGCGCTGGCCGCCATGGGTGTCGCCATGCTGGCCGACGCGCTGCTGCTGTGGCCGAAGCCGTCCGGCGCGGCCGTTCTCCAGGACGCGAACGAGGCCACCGGCAAGCCGGAGAAAAAGGACGACGGAATCGCACCCGGCCTCCCGGACTCGGTCGGTGTCTGGCGCAACCCGGCCTTCATGTTCTGGGCGCTGGTGACCATGGCCTTCGGACACTTCCTGGGCACCGCCGAAGTGGGCGCGCTGCCCCGGGTGACCCTCGACGGCGGCGGCGCCTCCGAGGCCGCCGTCCTCACGGCGGTGCTCGGCGGGGCCAGCGCCCTGGCCGGGCTCGTCTACGCCTGGTACACGACCCGGATCGGCGTCGGGCTCACGGTGCGTGCCATCGTCCTGCTGCTCACGATGACGGCAGCCACACTGGTCATCGCCACCGTCTCGGGCTGGTGGGGACTGGTCGCGGGCTTCGCACTCCTCGGTCTGTGCGCCGCACCGCTGAACTCGGTGATGACGGAGGCACCCGGGTACCTGGTCCCGCAGTCCCGGATGTCGGAGGCCTTCACCGTCCTCGTCGCCACGCAGAGCATCGGATACGCGTTCGCCGGCGTGCTCCTCGCCGGTGTCAGCGTCCATCACATGCTGCTGCTCGGCCCGGCGACCGCGGTCGTGGCGCTGGCCGCCGCCGTCGTGCTGCGGCCCGCTCGGGCCGGGGCCGCCCTGGCCGCCGCCGCACGCTAGCTCTCCTGCTGAAGGAACCGGTGGTCCGTCCCCAGGGGACGGACCACCGGCTCGTCATCGCCGTGCGTGTTCAGCTCGGCGGCCGCCGGGCCGGACGCCTGTTCGCGTAGCTGTGGCCCAGCAGTACCGCCTCGGTACGGGTGCGCAGGTTGAGCTTGGTGAGGATGTGGTAGACGTGGCTGCGGACCGTGGCCTCCTGGACATGCAGCCGATGGGCGATGGCGGTGTTGGTGATGCCGTGACCCAGGGCTTCCAGCACCTCCAGCTCCCGCTCGGTCAGCACGTCCTCGACCTGGGGCAGCGACAGGTGCTCGCGCCGGATGCCGTCCGCCATCCAGGCCACCAGGACCTCGGCGATGGAGGCGGACAGATAGGTGCGTCCGCCGTGTGCCTCCAGCACGGCGGTGCCGAGATCACGCTGGCTGGTGTTGCGGTCCACGAAGCCGCGGACCGCGTACTTCACCGCCTTGCGCAGCGCGACGGCGTCGTCCGGCTGCAACAAGGTCACCACGGCCGGTCTCCGACCGGTCGTGACCTGATCGTGCAGCGCCGTTCCTGCTCCGTCCTTGAGACAGTCGCCACCGACGAGCAGCACATCGGTCCGTGTCTGCAGGGCACGGCTGGATGCCTGTCTCGCCGAACCGAAATCGGCAACGATCTCGATCTGTGCGTAGGAGTCGAGGATCGCCCGGATCCCGGCCCGCAGAATCGGGTCTTCGTCCAGGATGACCAGGCGGACGGGCTGGTCCGTCGAGCGGGGCGCGAAGTCGGTGCGAGGAGGTGCGGTCTGACCCTCCGTCGAGGTCAAGGTGGGCTCCTTGGGACTCGTGGCGGCGGTCTCGTCGTGCTCGGGACGAGCAGGGTTCCAGGTCAGAGCGAATCGACAACGTTGTCCCAGGCCAGAGCGGACTGCGCGGTCCGACCTGAGTCCTGCAGGGCCGAGACCGACCCCACTGAGTCCCAGCCGATGCGGTCTCCCGGCAGGGTGACGGAGGCTGCCTTTCCGACGGCGGAGAGGGAAGCGACGGCGAGGGTGGCAGCGGCTACGAGGCCCGCGATCTTGGACATGGGAAGTACTCCTCATTCACGATGCGGCATGGGATCCAGATAAATCCCGAGAAGGACGATCCCTTGCTTACGGTGAGTCAGGGATCAATCCGTCTGGTGCGGCGGTGGCCGGCGACCAGCAGTCTGTCCGACGGGCCAGTGCCGATGGAATACCCACCTGGTGGCACCTCCCTGCCGAGGCACCTAGGTGCCACATCCCTGGTCAGCCCACTTCAGGTCAACTCTGGTGTGATTGAAGCGAGTCGGACCGGGGCACAATCAGCGCGTTGCGTGTGAGACGGGGGAGGGGAGAAGACAGGAGAAAGACGCGCGATGACGATGCTAGCTGTGCTGGGCCTCAGCTCGACGGCCGAAGCCGTATACATGACTTTGGCGGGCCGGCCGCAGTCACGGTCCGTAGAACTCGAAGAGGCACTCGGCCTCAAGGAAGCCGAAATATCCACCGCACTCGCAGAACTGGCCGAGTTGTCTCTCGTCCGCCCGTCAAGAGAAGATCCCGCGAGCGTCCGCGCGGTGAGTGTCCCGGTCGCCCTCACCAAGCTGATACGCAACCAGGAAGTCGAACTGGCCCGACAGGTACAGGAGTTAGCCGCCATGAGGGCGGCGGTGACGGAACCCGCGGCGACCCTCGGCCTCGTATACGACTGCACGGAACGACTGATCGGCATCGACGCGATCGAGACGAAACTCGAGATCCTCGCCCAAGAGGTCGAGGACGAGTGTCTCGCGGTGCTCCCCGGCGGCGCACAGTCCCAGGCGAGCCTCAACGCCTCCCGCCCTCTCGACGAGGAAGCGCTGAGACGAGGAATCACCCTGCGCAACCTCTATCAGGACACCATGCGCCAGGACGAGCCGACGCGTACCTACGCGGAATGGCTGGCCGAACAGGGGGGACAGGTGCGCACCGCCACCGTGCTGCCGCCCCGCATGCTGATCTTCGACCGGAAGGTCGCGGTCGTGCCGATGGATCCAGACAACTCCCGTGCCGGCGCGCTCATCACGCGCGAGCCCGGCATCGTCGCCACCCTGGTCGCGACGTACCAGCTGGCATGGACCGCCGCCGTCCCGTACAGCAGAGGTCAGAGCACGCATCCGGACCACGGCCTGACGGAGACCCAGCACAAATTGCTGACCCTGCTGGCCCAGGGCATGACGGACCAGGTTGCCGCCAAACGACTGGGAATCGGACTGCGCACGGTACGCCGGCAGATGTCCGCCATCATGGAGCGCCTCGGCGCACAGAGCCGGTTCGAAGCAGGAATGAAAGCGGCGCAGAACAGTTGGCTGTGACGTCTCCGCCCCACCCCGCACCCGCGGTCCTCAACTGCCCAAGCCCACACCGCTCCTTCCGCAACGCAGTCCCTCGGTCCCGGCGTCGCGCCGGCGCGGACGGGATCGATAAGGACAGTAGGGACGGAAAAGGCCGGAGACAACCACGATTCTGCTGAGTCGGCATCAATGGAATGTTGATGACGAACTCTTCGACACCAGCGACGAAACGTGCCTGCTTGGAGGCCATCTCATTTGGTGTGTTCGATAGCCTGCTGGCGTGGGAATCGTTGAGCGGCTGGTGCCGGATGCGATCGTGTTCGTGGCGACGTCGGGCGGTGCCGACTACGCTGACACCGTCAGACGATCTGCTCCGCAGACTGCCGCCCACGACCAGCGTGAGCACCCCAAACGAACGTCACACCTGCCCCGTGACCAGCACATTCAAGTGGCCTGCTTATACGCCTGGGAGGCGGAACAGGTCCTCAGGCTGGCGGCGCGGGTGACGCATGATGCCGCTGACACGGCCGGAGTCCCGGGGCACCGGTGACAACGAGCGGGCAGGGAAGGCTCACAGGCAACCGACTGCCTTGGAGCGTTCGCGGCGGACGGTGGCGCCGGCGGAGCGGGGATTGGCGTCGGGGCGGACCTGGAGGATGTCAGCGAAAGCCAAAGGGTTGCTGACACCGGCGCGCACCTGTTTGCGAGCCAGGCGGGCGGTGCCGGGCACACGTCGCGGGATTCGCAGGAGGGCTCCCTGGTCAGGGACATGTATTTCGGCGGCTCGGGTGCCTCGATTGTGTTGCGTTCGCTGATGATGTTCGGCCGCTCGGCAGCAGTGCTCGCCGGGAACGCGGAAGCCGTGGGCGGTGCGCCAGAGAGCCAGGTGCGGATCCACTCGGCGGCCAGGAGTTCCTTGATGGTATTCGCTCCCCACTTTAGAGAATATCCGACACAACACCGAGGAAGCACCTGAACCCATGCGTAATCGAGTCCGCGAGGCGGGTTTTGCGGCGTCAGCCTGGTTGCGCTCGCGCGACCCCGGATTCGCGGCTACCCGACGCGCCGTTCGAGCCGCTGTCGGCGCTTCGGCCCTGTTCACCCTGAGCATGGAAGTGTGCCATTCGTCAGTGACCGCCTACTACGCGGCGTTCGGCTGCTTCTCTATGCTGCTCTTCGTCGAATTCACCGGACCTATGGCCCAACGACTTTGCATGCACTTTGGACTGGCGGTTGCTTGGGCGTCTCTCGTGAGCCTCGGCACGTTCACCGCCCGCGTGACGTGGTTGGCCGTGGCTGGGACCGTGGTCGTCGCTTCGTGATCCCTGTGATCTCGCCGGTACCGTATTCTCAGCTGACCGATCGGCTGATCGGAGTGGGGCTAGCCTCCGGTGGCTCGATGCTCGCTGTCTGGCTGCTGTGGCCGCGTGCCTCGACCGACCCGCTCAGCGGGCCCGCAGCCCGCGTGTGCAGGACCACCGCTTTCCGCCTGCGCGACGAAAATGCACAGCTGGCGGATGATATCGATGCGCCAAGCGCTGCGGCACGCCTACTCATCGTCGAGCAGGCAAGTTCGGCTGCGCGGGATCTGCGTCATGCATTCGACCACGCACCGTACCGGCCAACGGGTCTATCGGCGAGTTCACGCGCGTCCGGGGCGAGGAACCGGCGGTGGTTGATGCGCAGGCGTGCCAGCCACCGGCCTACGGTGCGCTCGCTGATCTGCATGCCCTGGCCTGCGAGTTCGAGGGCGATCCGGCGGGCGCACCACTTGTTGTCCCGCCGCAACCGCTCGATCCGTTCAACGACAACGGGTGGGGTCTGGGCCGGTGAGGATCGCGGGACGCTGGGGCGGCCCTGCAGCCCGACTTCGCCGTGTGTGGCGTACCGGTTCTTCCACTTGGACAGGCAGGCGCGGGAGACACCGGCCTCGGCGGCGACGTGCGCGATCGGACGGGTGCGGCAGCGCTTCACAAGCCTTCGGCGTCCCTCGATGTTCAAGGGGGCGTTCGCATGCGTCACCGGAGCACCTCGGTGCTCCGGTCGGCCGTGATGGCGGCGAGGAGGGGGAACGCGATGAGCAGCGCGACCGCGACGAGGAGTCCGCTTGCCCAGAGCGGCCCGAGCTCTCCGGCTTCGGTGCTGAGGGTTGCCGCAGCGATGCCGGGGCCGACGGCGGCGCCCACGTTGAGCGCCGCGGTCGCATACGAGCCGGCCATGGTGGGGGCTCCCGCGGCCTCGTAGAGGACCCGCGTAATCAGCGTGCTGCCCAGCGCGAACGACAGTGCGCCCTGCACGAACACGAGGATGAACAGGGCGATCGGCTCGTTCGCCAGCATCGCCAGGGCCAGCCAGCCGATGAGCAACAACGGACCGCCGACTGCGATGACCGGACCGGGACGCCGGTCGGACAGCCGGCCGGCCACGGTGACGCCCACGAAGGAACCGGCACCGAAGAGCACCAGAGCGACAGAGATCCACAACTCGCCCAGCCCGGCGCTGTCGGTCACCACGGGGGCCAGGAAGGTGAGGCTTGCGAAGGTTGCCGCGTTCACCAGCGCGCCAAGCAGCATCACCAGGATCAACCGCGCCCGGGTGAGCTCGGTGAGCTCTGCTCGCAACGCTGGCCTGCCAATCGCTTCATCCTCATCGCGTCCTGCCGGCATTCCTTTGAGGACGCCGAGAGCTGCAGGCAGGCAGAGCGCGGCGACAGCCCAGAACGTGGCCCGCCAGCCGAGCATCGCGCCGAGCACCGAACCACCAGGGACACCGGCGATCGTGGCCACCGTCGTACCTGACAGCAGCACGGCCAGCGCATGTCCCTTCCTGCCGGGTGGGACCAGCGTGGCGGTAGCCGTCAGAGCGACGGCAAGGAACCCTGCGTTCGCGAGCGCGGCGACGACCCGGGTGGCGAACAGGACCGGGAAGCTGGTGGTGATGGCGCCCACGGCGTGAGCTGCCGCGAAAGCGAGGATGAACCCGAGAAGGCTGGAGCGCCTGGGCCAGTTGCGGGCGAGCGCGGCCGCAAAGGGGGCACCGACGACCATGCCGACCGCGAAGGCCGAGGTGAGCGTGCCGACTGTCCCAACTGCGACATCGAGGTCTGAGGCGATGTCCGGCAGGAGGCCGGCGAGCATGAACTCCGAGGTGCCCATGGCGAAGACCGCCATGGCAAGCAGGTACAGCGGGAGAGGCATCGAGTGACTCCGAGGTGAGGAGAAGCACGAGAAGGTCATCTCGTCACCGCGGCCAGCCCCAGGAGCACAATCGCCCGGCCGCAGAATGCGGCGTGGCGACAGGGCTACGAGTTCAGTGGTTCAGGGGGCTGACGGCGTGACCGACAGCCCCCACCGTGTCTGACTCAGGA
Source organism: Streptomyces sp. NPDC048254 (assembly GCF_043201895.1). Lineage (NCBI taxonomy): Bacteria > Bacillati > Actinomycetota > Actinomycetes > Kitasatosporales > Streptomycetaceae > Streptomyces > Streptomyces sp. NPDC048254. The sequence continues at coordinate 64,480 of NZ_JBICZJ010000030.1, read as the reverse complement.
CTCGACATGGCCCGCACGCTACCCGACCGATGCCCGTCGAAGCATCTTGGTTTCACTGACATCGGCCTGTGTCACCAACGTCATGTCCCGCAACATCCAGCGGCTCGCCGTGCCGGCGGCGCCGAGGCACTGGGCGAGCACGGCGGCCTCATGGTGGCCGAGGTCCTTGGTGGCGAGCAAGGTGACCTTGTCGTGGGCGGCGAGATCACGCAGGCGCTGCACGGCTGGCCGGTGATCGGCGTCCTCCAGTTCGCCGATGTAGCGATCCCGGAACTCCGCGAAGCGCTCCTGGTCGTGGTGGTACCAGCGGCGCAGGTCCGCCGACGGCGCCACGTTGCGGAGCCATCGTCCAGGTGGGCCCGTTCTTTATAGATCGTCTGTCACCTGGGAACGCCGCGTGGGTGGGACCGCCGGCTGCGGTCCCACCCACGCGGCGTTCCCAGGTGACCTCCCGGGTATGACGTCAGCGCAGGCCGAAGGCCCGGGTGATCGTCTGCGAGACGGTGTTGCCCGCGCTGTCCCGGGCGCCGACCCGGAGGGTGACGAAGTCGGCGGACCGCGGTGCGCGCAGGTTCGTCCGCCATCCGTCGTCGCACCGGCTCAGGTCGGTCCGTTGCCAGGTCGCACCGTCGTCGTACGACACCTCGACGGTCGGCTTCCCGATGGTGGCGGTGGTGCCCGGCAGGTGCGAGGCGGTCACCGTCAGGCCGGCGTGCCGGTCGGCACGGCCGGACTTGTCGGTGTCCACGCTGTAGTCGAGCTGGATGAGCGGCAGGGACACCGCCGCATCGCTGCCGGTGACCGCGGAGGTGAAGTCCCACTCGGTCAGCGTGTGCGTCGAGTACGGGTTGGCCCAGGTGCCGCGGTCGTTGTCGAGGACCAGCCGGTAGGGCAGGCGCTCGGCGCCGAGGCCGGGAACCTGCAGGTACTCGGCGTTGCCCCAGTCGAGCTGCTGGTCGCCCTGGTAGAGCGACATCCAGTCCTTGACGTCGAAGTTCGCGCCGGCCTCGCCGACGTGGCCGGATCCCGAGTCACCCCAGCCGGGCGCGGTGATGTACATCGTGTCGAGGTAGCGCACCGGCTGGTAGTTGATCGGGCCCATGCGGGGCCGCTGGATCGGGCCGAACCAGCTGACCTTGCCGGTCTTGCGCGCCGGGTACTTCAGCGGGTCGATCGAGTGCTGCCCGGTCTCGCCCTGGATGAAGGCGTCGTCCAGCCACGTGGTGCCGGCTGTGACCCAGTCGGTGCGCTCACCCTGGGCGGGCGCGGTGAGCTGGTTGCCGACGGCCCAGCCGCGCCAGACGTCCGGACGGAACTCCATCGCCTTGCCCTGCCGGTAGTTCCGGAAGGAGACGTTCACCCGGCCGAGGTCCTTGGACTCCTCACGCCAGGTCGGGTCCGCCGGAACGGCGCCCGTCCAGTGGTGCACGACGTCGTAGACGTAGTCGGTCGTGGGGTGCGAGGTGACCTTCAGCGAGACCGCGCCGTGCCGGAGTTGGCCGAGCAGGTCGGCGCCCTGGTCGGCGTTGAGCGTCGCCACCGTCACCGGGGCCGGGCTCTCCGGGCTCCAGGGGTTCTCGTCCCAGGGCTGCAGGCGGCCGACGCCGTCGTTGACGACCAGCAGCAGCCGGGCGCCGGCGGCCGCGGCGGCCTCCGCCTGGGCCTTGATTCCTTCCGTGCCGGCGCCGCGCACCACGACGGCCTTGCCGCGCACGCTCTGCCGCGCGAGCTCCTCGGCCGTGCCGTCACCGGCGAAGACCGCCGTCAGGTTCCGGGTACCGGCGGGCAGCGGCGTGGCCGCGCGCTTGACCAGCGGGTCGTTGAAGGTCGTCGACTTCGTACTCACGGTCAGCGCGGGCTGCTCGAGGCGGAAGCGGGCGCCGGTCTCGAACTCGCCGTCGGTGACCTTCTTGCCGGTCGGGAGCGCCCAGATGCTGTCGTACGACGGGTCCGGCAGCATCGACGTCTCCACCAGGCTGTCGGTGAAGGACCGGTGGGCGTCCAGGCGCGGCGCGACGGCGGTGGTCTGCCGCGGCACGCGCGCCAGGATCCGGCGTGCCTTGCGGCCGTCCAGGGTGACGGTGCGGTCCTGGTCCAGCTTCACGTCGTTGAAGGCGAGCAGCACCATGCCGCGCGAGTGCGGGCCTTCGGCGCCCTGCACGTCACCGGTGAGCCAGCCGCTGTAGCTGCCGACGGGCAGCCGCGCCGTGCCGGTGCCGGACGCGTCGAGGTCCATCACCGTGAAGAGGTGCTCGGCGGTCAGGACGACCCGGCCCTCCAGCGGCTTGCCCGAACGGTCCTTGGCGACGACGGTCAGATTCTGCCGCTGGCCCTCGCGGGCCGCGCCGATCAGGGTCCGGGCGCGGACCGCTCCGCTGCCGTCCGTACCGGTGATCATGGCGCTGACCGACTGGTCGCCGCCCAGCTTGTCCAGAGCCGCGGTCAGCTTGACCGTGGCGGTGCCGTGCGCGGGCACGGTGACGTGGTCCGAGGAGAGGCTGAACAACCCTGCGGGCACAGTGCCGTTGACCGCCAGGTCGAGGTTGGCCGGCGCGTCGCCGACGTTGGTGTACGTCACCGTCCGGACGTCGGTCTGCCCCGGCTTCGGCGGCCACGTGTGGAAGCCTGAGTAGGCGCTCGTGGTGGCGAAGACCGTGGTGTGCACGGCCGCCAGCGCGTCGAGCCGGCCGGCGCCCGCCTGGTACGGGGTGTACGCCGGGGTTGCCTTGGCGCTGCTGACCAGCGCCTCCTTGAGCTGGGTGCCCGTCCAGTCGGGGTGCTCCGACGCGAGGAGCGCGGCGGCACCGGCGACGTGCGGCGTCGCCATCGACGTGCCGCTCATCGTGGTGTAGTAGCCGGATCCGCGCTTGTAGTGCGAGCGCGCCGCGACGATGTCGACGCCGGGCGCGGTGATCTCCGGCTTCAGCCCGCCGTCGCCGTCACGCGGGCCCTGGCTGGAGAAGTCGGCGAGCGTGTCGGTGGAGTCGACGGCTCCGACGGTCAGCGCGGAGTCAGCGGCACCGGGACTGCTGATGGAGTGCGGGCCGCCGTTGCCCGCCGCGATCACGAACAACGCGCCCGTGTCGTGGCTGAGTTCGTCGACGGCCTGGCTCATCGGGTCGGTCTTGTCACCGCCGCCGCCCAGGCTCATGCTGATGATCCTGGCCTTCTGGTCGCGGGCGGCCCACTCCATGCCTGCGATGATCCAGGACTCCTGGCCGCTGCCCTCGGAGTTGAGCACCTTGCCGACGGCCAGCCGGGCGCCGGAGGCTACACCCCGCTCCTTGCCGTCGGAGGCACTGCCCGTGCCGACGATGGTCGAGGCGACGTGCGTGCCGTGGCCGTTGTAGTCGGCGATGTCGTCCTCGCCGGGGACGAAGCTGGCGCTGTCGGACACCTGTCCGACCAGGTCCGGGTGTTCGGTGTCCGCACCGCTGTCGAGCATCGCGACCTTCACGCCCTGGCCGGTATCGCCCTCCGCCCATACCTTCTGCGCGCCGATCTGGGCGGTGGAGTCGGCCAGGTCGGCCTTCACCTTGCCGTCGAGCCACACGTGGGCGATGCCGCCCGCGAAGGGCGGCTTCGCGGACCGGGCCGCCGCGCCGGAACCCCCGGTGAGCGAGGACCAGAACTCCGGTGCCTGCTTGTGGTTCTGCGCGAGGGCCGCGCCCTGGATGCTGTCCAGGCGGCGGACGTCCGTCGAGCCGGCCAGCTTCGCCCGGGTGCGGGCCTTGGCGGCGGCTCCGGTGTAGCGCACGATCAGCGGCAGCCGGGAGCTGTGCGCGTCGTCGTAGCCCTCGGTGATCAGCCGCGTCACGTTGAACAGCTGCCTGTCGAGCTTCCCGGCGCTCACGTACGGCAGCGCGGAGTCGGGGTAGACGTAGGTGGCACCGTCCAGGACAGCACGGTGGAAGCCGTTGGTGGCTCCGCTCGCGGCCTGGAAGGAGCGCACGACGGTGCCGTCGGCGGCGGTCCCGATGGTGACCTTGTCCCCCGTGATCAGGGTGACGGTGTGCGTGCCGGCATCGCCGGGGGTTTGGTGTCCGGCGTCGTTGTGCGACACCGCACCGGTGGAGTACGCGGACACAGCGGCAGTCGCCGGTACGACGCCGAGTGTGAGCGCGGCCGCCACGGCGAGGGCGATCGGCCCGGGCCGGGGGATGGGAACCTTGGGCAAGGAAGACTCCTGAGACGCGGCGAAGAGCGAAAGATCACTGGATCCTCCGGCCTGCCCCGCAGTCATTCAAGGGGTCGCGGATGTCGCTCTTGTGCCATGGCACAGTTACGCCGCGAGCAGACGGGGTCGTCGGCCACGCGCGTTCGAGGGGACGGCGGCGGACCACCGGCCTGCCCAGTCTCCGCCGGTTCGCCCAGCACCTCGCACGCGACATCGACCGGATCAAGATGCTCAGGCGCCAGATGTTTCGATCGCGCGGGATTCGAACTCCTCCGCAAACGAGTCCTGTTGGCGTGACCGGCGCCATCGCACCACAAGAAGTGAACTCGCCGGACTACTCCTCGACCCGCAGTTTGTGGAGGTGGGCGGGTCTGGGCGACGGTGGACCTACGAGGCCATGCTCGCCGAACTACCCGACCATCCGGGTGGTTCACCGAGTGGTCCCTGCTTCGAGTCCTCAGACATGTCCGGCGTGCTGCCGGCCCCCGGGCTGGTCCACCTGACGTTCGAGACCGCCTCGGCGAGTGCAGGACCAGGCATAGTTCGATCTGGCGCAAGGGAGACGGAGCCGGGGTGGCCAACCACGAAGCGACACGCGTGCCTTCCGGCGTGGAATAGAGCTATACCAGAACCGAGTAGCCCCCGCCGTAGTGCGACGAGGTCACCTGCACCCCCGCCGACCTGAGCCTCGCGGCGCAGGCGTTGCCGGAGTCCATCAGCACGTTGGAGTCGGTGATGACCAAGGCCGGCGGCAGGTCGCGCAGTTGCACGACGGTCGCCTTCAGCGGCGAGGTCGGCGGGTTGGGGCGGTCGGCGGTCTTCGGGGCTAGGATTTCCAGCACACTTCATGGCGGGCCGGGTGAGGCGGAATCAACCGCCCGTGAAGGGACTTCTTTTTTCAACAGCCCTGAGTGGTTCAACGTGCCCTGTTTCTGGTTCAAACGCCCCGGGTACCTCCTTGCGCAGGAAGGATCCAAGGGCTGGGGAGGTCAGCATGTCTTCTTCTTCAACTGCAGTCCCCTCTTGGCTCACCTGAAATTCTCGCCCGGCCGACTTCCATTCTTTCTCGCCGCACTGAAGCGGGGTCTCGTTGTGCCCGCCTTCAGGACTGGGGACATGGAGACTTTTCAACAGTGTCTCGAACAGTTCCCGAAGGAGGGGCGGCCGGCTCGATGGCGAGAGAACCTCGGTGGGCACTTCGAGCAGTTGATGGACCGAGTGTTCCTCGACTCTGGGCAGGGGATCAACGATGACGCCACCCGGCAGATGTGGAAGGATATCGAGGAATGGCGGGTTGCAGGGCTCGCGGGGGCCAAGGAACTCACGGTGGAGCAGGGCGGGACGGGGCTGCGGCGGGCTGAAATCTGGAACGCCATCGGCCATCACCTTGAGCTGATCTCCCGGCATGATGCGTACCACAAGCCGATCGACTTCATCGAGGACGTCGCCCGGAACTTCGGACCGGAGGTCGGAGCGAGGGCGTCCTTCCTCGCCGACGTAGTGAATCTGTGCTACCAGCAGAACCAGGCAAGTGGATTGCTGCGCGACAACCGGTCGGCCGAGCCGAACGTTCCCCGGACGCTGTCGCGCGCGGGTCGCGCGGTCATCCGCGAGATCGACCCTGCCGGTTCCTGGCAAACCCCGGATCAGGTGTTTCAGCATACGGTCAAGGTGCCGAAGGCCAGGACTCTGCTGAATGCGGATTGTCAAGAGCTGCTCGCCGTGCGAGACAGCACCAAGGGGGCTTCATACCGTCACTTCCGGGACAACTGGGTGAGGCAGCCGAACGACGACAACGCGGAACAGCTCCGCGTTGCGATCGACAAGTACGCGAAGGAGATCAGGAGCAAAGCCCTTGGGGTCCAGGAAGAGACGAAGGTTGTCCTGGTCAAGGACAGCGTGAAGATCGGCATTGGCGGCGGGGTCGGCGCGGCAATCACGCACTTGGCGCCCATCCTCGAAGCCCATCCGGATTATGCCCTGGTCGGGGTGCTATCGGGGGTTGGCGCGGCAGCGGGGGCGATCATCAAGAACGTGTCCGCCTCGACCGGCAAGAAGTATCGCCTGGAGATCCCCCACTTCGATGCGGAGTACAACCTCGGCTCAGGCCCGAATCTGAGCCAAGGCTAGCCAGTAATTGTCGGGCCGAGGGAGCATCGCGTGAGCATCAAGCCTGCCGGTTTGGCCGGAGGGGATCGACGCTCGGTGTCGGCAGCTGCAACTGTTGGCGGAGTCCTTCGTTCTCGGCGGTGAGGTGGTTAAGGACTCCTAACAAAGCTGGTGGGCTTGGCCTGTTCAGAGGTCGGTGTCGTGCACGAGGCCGCCGGGTAGCGGGACGCGGACAGTCGCGTAGTCGCATGCGACAAACCCGGCGACGTCGGCGATCGTCCCCGGGATACTGGTCGCCCATGGATGAGGTCAAAGTCGTCGTCGCCCATTCCGAGCGTGCGACTCTGCGCGTCGGAGACGTGTTCTTGAAGGTGGACGCCGATCAGGCGCGCTTGGACGCCGAGGTCGAGGCGATGTCCCTCGCGCCGGTCCCGACCCCGCAGGTCCTGTGGCACAAGCCGCACGTGCTCGCGATCGCCGCACTCCCAGGGACGACGCTCGGGAGCCTCGGCGGGCCCTCGACCGGGTCGCCGACGGCGTGGGCCGCGGCGGGCGCCGCCATCCGGAAACTGCACGACGCACCTCTGCCGCCCCGGCCCGGCGGGGCCGGCCGGGGCATCGACGCGCTGGCGGCGGAACTCGACGCCGAGTGCGCGTCGCTCGTGACGAACGGCCTCCTGCCCGCCGACCTGGTCACCCGCAACCGCCAGGTCGCCGAGGCCGCGCTCCGGCCATGGACTCCGGCATTCACACACGGCGACCTGCAGATCGCGCACATCTTCATCGACGGCGACGAGGTCACCGGCATCATCGACTGGTCCGAGGCGGGCCAGGGGGATGCCCTTTACGACCTCGCCACCTTCACACTCGGACACGAGGAGCACCTCGACGACGTCATCGCCGGCTACGGCACCGACGTCGACCTGGACGTGGTCCGCGCCTGGTGGTCGTTGCGCAGCCTGCTGATAGTTCGCTGGCTGAGCGAGCACGGCTTCGACCCGTTCGCGCCGGGCTGTGAGGTCGACGTTCTGAGATCCCGGATGTGAGGCTGCGCGGGCCCGACTGCCACGCATGCGTTCTGACGCATCGAGCAGGCCATCCCGGGGGTGATCGCCGGCCCCTACTCTCGACAAAGTGCGGTGCGCAGTCGTCGCCGGCAGATGACGGCGCAGCCGAGGGTGACGAACGCGTGGTGGATGTCGTCGCGGATCTCCCAGCGGATGCGCAGGCGGCGGAACCTGCCGACCAGGCCCGGGTGGCGCTGTGCGCCGCGCTGGAGGCAGCGCGCAAGAACGGCGGCAGCGGTCGTGCGGTGAAGCCGAAGCCGCGTATGGCGTCGGCCGTCCGGCACAGGGGGCGTGAGCCGCTGGACCCGGGCGCCGCGATCGGTGCGCTGGTGACCGAGCGGGCCTGGGAGCTCCCGGCGGCCGGCGCCACCTTGCGCGAGCGGTGGGAGGCCATCGCCCCCGAACTCGCCGGGCACGTCGTCGCGGTCGGCTGCGACGCCGATTCCGGCCGGCTGACGGTGTGCCCGGAGTCGGCGGCCTGGGCGACGAAGACCCGGCTGGAGCAGGCCCGGGTCATCGCGGCCGCCAACGCTTCAGCGGGCCGGACGGTCGTACGCCACCTGCGGATCCTTGCGCCCGGCTCGGTGCCCGCGCGCGCCGGACGACGTTGCCTCGGAGCCGGCGGCCGTGTCCAAGGGGCCAGTACGGACACGGAGTTGGCCAGCGACGGCTACCGTTGCGCGCTTGCCGCGCACCGGCAGACTGCCCCGCGCAGCCTGGTCGACCAGGACATTGTGGAGGCGGTCGAACGGCGGACCCGGGCGATGCGCGAGCTCGGCGCCCGGGCGTTCCGAGCCGAGGAGCGCGCCGGACGATGCTCCGGCTTCCATCGAGACGGCCCACGCCCGGCGGCGGCGTGAGGGCCAAGCCTCGCGCGCGGCGGCCCTGCGTCGGGCCCGCGAAGAACGTGCGGCACGGGAGACGGGTGCGGTCGCCAGAGGGCAGGGAGTAAGGCGGAAGGTCGGTCGGCCACCGGGACAGACCTGACACTGGGCCGGCGCGACGGAGGAAACACGCCGGACCATCACGGGACCGAGCCTCGCTCCCGCCTTACTCGGGGCTCAGAGATCGACCCCATAATGGTCAAGCAACCTCGTGATAGCGGACCAAAGAGCTCGCGCCCCCACGGCAACCACTATCCGCGAAGCCACCTTACGTAACCGGCCAGATCTCACCTGGCCAGACTCCGCAGTGACCATCCCTGCACCTCATCTCATTGGGCCGGAACCTACGCGGACGACGCAGGCTCCTCCTGGTTGTCCTGGGCCTACGTATTCCGCTCGTCCATAGGCCCCGGCCCTGCCTTGAGATGAGGCTCCATCAGGCTAGCTTCAAGAGCATGATCACGGGGAGAGGTTTGCCAGTATTCGGGTCGGGGCCCTTCGGGGCTCGGAACCGGAGAAGTTCGAGGGGGGCACCCTGCATGGGCGTCCCTCCAGGGGGCTACACCCAAATCGGTTCCGGGATCAGTGAGCTCTTTCGGAGTTGCCGCTCCAGTGTGAGGACGGCTCCGGCGATTGACGACATTCGATTCGGTCTGCACCGGGCTCTTCGGAAGATCCGCCAGGACTTCAGACAGGCCACACCCTGCTCCACGGGCGCCCGTGCCGCGGAAAGCGCGCGGTTGACCGTGCGCTGGGCCGGCGACAAGTCGCCGCCGGGTGGGCGCCTGACCGGAGTCGTCACCCATGGACCGGTACCCAGGTAGGCGCGGTGGGGACGGTTCCGTTGCGGCCTGACAGACGCCCGGCTGGGAGGCCCGCTACGCGGTCCGCTCCGGAGTGGAGGGCACCAGCACCGAGTTCGCCCACGGACACGGCATGCGCCACCGCCGATACCGAGGACAGCCGAAAGCCCAGCTGCAACAGGTACTCACGGCCATCGCCGTGAACATCGAACGCCTCAGCAGCCGGTCAATGACCGAGGAAACCCCGTCACCGAGACCGCCGACCGCCTGCCAGACCTTCCTGGACCAGCAGGGGGTCCCCCGGTCGAAGTCCCGGCGGACCTTCGGCAGCCGACCTCGACGATCAAGAGCCCCGGCAGAGTCAAGCTAGCCCCGTCCCGAGGCCCGCGAGCGGTAGTCGCTGGGGGTCTCCCCGGTGTGGTGCCGGAAGAACTTCGAGAACGCCGTGTGATGGGGAAAGCCGAGCCGCTCGCCGATCGCCGAGGTCGGCAACTCGGTGTGGAGGAGGAGGCGTCTGGCCTCCAGGACGATCCGCTCGTCCAGATACCGCTTCGCGGTGACCCCCGTGGCCGCGAGGCAGGCGCGGGTCAGCGTCCGTGAGCTGTATCCGAGCGCCCGGGCGTAGTCGGCGACGGTGCGGCTCTCGGCGAAGTCGCGCTCGACCGCCGCGTGGAACGCTCGGAACGCCTCACTGGCCTCGCGCGCGCCCCGCTCGCGGACGTAGAGGTGCGAGAGCCGCAGGACCAGCGCCGCCAGCAGGTGCCGGACGAGCTCAATCTGCGCGTCCAGCCGCAGCGCGCCCGTCTCCCCGTACGCCTCCATGAGCAGCCCGAGCGTCCGGTCGATCGGCTCGGCCTCCTGCGCGGTCGGCAGCAGCGGGCCCCGCGAATAGGGCGGAACGATGCGGGCCGCGGCGATGGTCGCCGGGTCGAGGAGGCCAGGCTGGAAGAGGATCAGGGTGCCCTGCGCATGCTCGAGACTCTCGTCGAAGCGGTACACCTGTTCGGGCCGGATCCACAGCCAGGCGCTGGGCGGCACCGGCAGCGGCTCTCCGTCCACGGTGAGCCGGACGGTCCCCTCCTCGACCGTCAGCAGATGGTGGAAGTCGGCCCGCCCGGGCGTCCGCGGATCCAACCCGTGCTCAGCGGCCCGCCGAGGCAGTCGGGCCAGCGGCAGCACCTCCAGGCCGGGCAGCGCCCCGGCTGCCGGACGGAACGGAACTTCGGCAATCCTCAGCTGTCCGATTTTGAACACCTCCTGCCCAGACCATAACCCGAATGACCTGCGAACACGCCCTAGCGTGGAGAGCGAGGCAAGAATCGACTGACTGGTGAAGGAGGGCAGCGGCATGCGGCTGATCGTGGGGATGACCGGGGCGACCGGGGCACCGTTCGGGGTGCGGCTGCTGCAGGCGCTCAAGCAGCTTCCCGAGGTGGAGACCCATCTGGTGCTGTCCCGCTGGGCGCGCACCACCATCGAGCTGGAGACCGGCTTCTCGGCCCGCGAGGTGGCCGCGCTGGCCGATGCAGCGCACAACCCGGAGGACCAGGGCGCCACGATCTCCTCGGGCTCCTTCCGCACCGACGGCATGGTGATCGTGCCCTGCTCGATGAAGACCCTGGCCGGCATCCGCGCGGGATTCGCGGAGGGGTTGGTGGGGCGCGCCGCGGACGTCGTTCTCAAGGAGCGGCGCAAGTTGGTGCTGGTGCCCCGGGAGACCCCGCTGAGCGAGATCCATCTGGAGAACATGCTGGCACTGTCCCGGATGGGTGTGCAGATGGTGCCGCCGATGCCCGCCTTCTACAACCACCCGCAGTTCGTGGACGACATCGTGGATCACCTCACCGCCCGCGTGCTGGATCAGTTCGACCTGCCGTTCCCGGCCGCCAAGCGCTGGGAGGGGATGCGCTCAGCACGCGCGACCACGCCCGCTGCGGCTCCCACACCCAACGGTGTTCGCGCGTCCTGACACCTGACACCACCATTGGAGGAGAGACATGGCCTACGACGACCTTCGCAGCTTCCTTGACGCCTTGGACAAGGAAGGCCAACTGCTGCGCATCACCGAGGAGGTGATGCCGGAGCCGGACGTCGCCGCCGCCGCGAACGCCGCCAGCCGCATGGGGGAGGCGGCACCGGCGCTGTACTTCGACAACATCGCCGGTTTCGACAGCGCCCGGATCGCGATGAACGTCCACGGTTCCTGGGCCAACCACGCCCTGGCACTGGGCATGCCCAAGAGCACCGGCACCAAGGAGCAGGTGGACTAGTTCATCAACCGGTGGGCGGAGTTCCCGGTCAAGCCGGAGTGGCGGGACAACCCGCTGTGGGCGCAGAACTCCGTCGAGGGCGAGGACGTCAACATCTTCGACATCCTCCCCCTGGTCCGGCTCAACGACGGCGACGGCGGCTTCTACATCGACAAGGCCGGCATCGTCTCCAAGGACCCTGACGACCCGGACAACTCCGGGAAGCAGAATGTCGGCATCTACCGCATCGAGGTCCTGCCCACCGTCCTCGCCGACCCCGCCTGCCTCGACGCGGGCACCTACCTGGGCGGCCAGGACAGAGTCGTGCTCATCGCTCACTTCACCAGCGCCCCACCGCCCCTGCCCGCCCCACCGGACGACCTGCTGCTGCGCTCCGTCCACCAGTGGCCGTTCCGTCGGCACGCAACATGCCGTGGGTCTGCGGCTCACGCGTCGGCCGCCTCGGCCGCAGGATGACGACTGCAACGGGGAAGCAACAGGTCCGCCTCATAGGCTGTTGACGCCTCTGCCGTCGGGTCCGCGATCAGTGACGGAAGGCGTAAGGTCATCGCGGCCTGTTCGTCGGTCCCGGCGTCCAGGCGCGTCGCCTGGCTGACAGGCGCCCTGCCGACGGGATGCCGCCTTGCGTGACGAAGCCCTGACGGTCCTCGCGGCCGGCATCCGGCTGGTAGACCGGAACGATGCGACCGCGGCCCGGTCGTCCTGGGCGCCCGGGCTGGGGCCCGCATCCGCCAACTGCCTTGCGACACCGCAGGTTCGCACCATGACCGCGATAGACCTCGTCCACGGCCTGTGGGCCGGCGGCTCCTGCTGGAGCGAGACGGTCACCGAGTTTCACGCGCTCGGCCATGAGTCCGTTGCCGCGCAACTCCCGCTGGAGTCCAGGGCGGACGACATCGCAGCCAGACGGCGGGCACTGTCCACCCGGTGGCTTTGTCAGCGGGGCCTCACACCGACGTTCGCTCATGATCATGGACCGAGGTGGCGCCTCCGCATGGCGTCCGGCGAATCGCATGGTGCCGCGTATCCGACACCCCCCCGCATCCGGCCGCCCGTTCACGGACGGCCGGATCCGCGTCTGATCACTCCGTGGCGGCGGCGAGGGCGGCCAGTTCGCGGTTGACGGCAACTTGGTGGGCCTCAGCGTCCATGCGCGCCTTCTTCGGGCTCCAGCGACCCGCCATCACGAAGACGAAGGGCAGGAAGAGCACTTGGCCGCCGACGCAGATCCACCACCAGGTGCGCCATTCACCAGGCCCGTCCTTCGACGCCTTCTGGACCTTGGCGCCGTACTCCTGCAGCAGCTTCAGCTGCGGCGCCGCCTTCTGCACGACGGCGAGGTTCTCCGCGCCGACCTCCTTGGCGGCGCGGGCACCCAACGCGGGCGGCACGGTGGCCGGGGTGTACTTGTTCAGCTCGGCGAAGAGGTCCGGGTGCGCGTTGACGATGGCCAGCGCGGGCGCCGCCTGCGCCGAGGCGACCTTGACCTCGGCGCCGTGCTCCACCAGCGGGGTCACGGAGGTGACCAGTACCGGGATGAAGGCCGCGGACACGGCGACCACGATGCGCACCGTCCAGCCCCACACCGCCAGACCCGCTGCGGTCGCCGCCGGGTTGTGCTTCTCCACCGTCTCGGTGAAGCTCGCCATCCACGGCGCGTAGGCGATGCCGCTGAAGACGCCGATGCCGATGAACAGCCAGGCGAAGGTGTAGTAGTCGGTCGTCAGGTGGGTGGCGCGGGTGGCGAAGACCGCGGTCACCACGATGGAGCCGACCGCGCCGACGATCATGAAGGGCTTGCGCACCTTCAGCCGGTCCGAGAGCAGGCCGACCAGGACCAGGGCGATGGCGTTCGCGCCCCAGTACCAGTTGGCCAACGCGTTGGTGCGCTGCTCGCTGTAGCCGTAGACGGTCGAGAAGTAGACGACGAAGTTGCCGACCGCCGCGTAGTACAGCAGCAGGAACACGGCGATGGCGAAGGCCGATCCCAGCACGTCCAGGCGCATCATCTGCCGCCACTCGCCGCGGCGCAGCGCCTCGGTGTCCAGCCCCTTGGCGCGTGCCTCTACCAGCGCCCGGTCCCGCAGCGTCACCATGATCTGGTCGCGCAGTGCCGGGGACAGCTCGCGCAGTGCGAAGACCGCGATGACGAAGACGACGAACCCGGCGATCGCCGAATAGCGCAGTTCGTCCTGCCAGGTGGCGCTGTCGAGGGTGTTGCTGGTGACGGTGGTGACCACCAGGGAGCCGATGACCGGGCCCATCGTCCAGTACCCCATCGCGGTGGCCCGGCCGAGCTGCGGGGAGAAGTCCCTGATCAGCGCGGGGGTGGCGACCAGCACAATGCCCTCGATGAAGCTGACTAGCGCGAAGAGCACCAGATAGGTGGTCTTGTTCGCCGCGTTCGGCAACCCGAAGAAGACCAGCAGCGCGGCGATCAGCAGCCCGTAGACCACCAGATTCGCCCGGCCCCAGCGGTCCGCCAGACCCGCCACGAGCGAGGCGAAGGCCCCGACCGCGTTGCCGATCACCGAGACCCAGATGAAGTAGCGGTACGTCATACCGAAGTGCGTGATGATCGACGTCGCCACCGCGTACTGGATGTACAGCATGTAGTACAGGACGACAGTGGTGACGACCACGATCGCGAGGTAGGCCATACGGCGACCGGTGGGCGGGTAGTCCGTCAGTTCGCGGCGGTACAGCCAGGCCAGTGGCCCGCGGGCGTCCGCGGAGGGCACATCGGGCGCGGGTCTGTCGGCGTCGGACGGTGTCGTGGCGGCGGACATACGGCTCCTCCCAGGGATACCCGGAACCGGGTGCTCGCGTCGGTGCGACGAGGGTGCGCGGCGGCCCGGCTCCGAGAGCGTGGCCAGAGGCTAGTACCGACTAGTCGGTACGCCTAGGGGGTCTGCACGAGATCATGCACGGGGTTCATGCACGGGGTTCATCCCGAGCCTCCGACGGTGCGAGTGCCACTCCACAGAACGAGATCTGCGTGCAAGGAATCGACAATCAATCGCAGGATCCGTACTGATCGATGGAAAGAAGCGTCCGATGTCTTGTCCGGCCATCCTGCCGCGCCCTAATGTCCCGGTACGCAGCGGCACCGCCTGTTCCCGCCGTGCTGCCGTGCGCCGAGCTGCCCTCGGTGACCTCCGCTCCTAGAGAAACGAGAATCCGATGGCGCGGTACACCAACCACGAGGCTGCGGAGCGGCTGAGGGGCCGTGCGCGAAGACCGGCTCGGACCCTCGTGGCGCTGACCGCGGCCGCCGCCGGACTCGTGCTCGGGCTCGGCGCTCCGGCCCCGGCGGCGTCGGGGCACGGTGGCCGTGCGGGCACCCCGGCGGTGACCCGGGCCGGGCTCGATCCCGCCCTTGTCACGGGGCGTGGCGCCGCGGTGGACTTCGACGAACAGGAGGCGGAGAACGCGGCGACGAACGGCACCGTCATCGGCCCGGACCGCACCGCGTACACGCTGCCCTCGGAGGCATCCGGCCGCACGGCGGTGCGCCTGATGCCGGGCCAGTACGTCGATTTCACCCTGCCGCGCGCGGCCAACGCTCTCACCGTGCGGTACAGCATCCCCGACGCTCCCGAAGGCGGCGGCATCACCGCGCCCCTCGATGTCTCCGTGGGCGGCGGCCGCCGCACCACGATGACCCTCACCTCGCAGTACTCCTGGCTCTACAACCAGTACCCGTTCAGCAACGACCCCCACGGCGACCTGCTGCACCCCGACTGGTGGATCACCGAATGCGGTTGCGTTCCCGCTGCCACCACCCCGGCGCCCACCATCGACAAGCCGTTCAGGCCGAGCCACTTCTACGACGAGCAGAGACTGCTGCTCGGCAAGCGGTACGCGGCCGGCGACACCGTCCGCCTCACCGCGCCCAAGAACAGCACCGCGGCCTGGACCGTGATCGACCTGCTCGACACGCAACTCGTGGGCGCGCCCCACGTCGAGAAGCATGCCGCGAACGTCGTCGCGTTCGGGGCCGATCCCACCGGTCGGCGTGACGCGGGCGACGCCTTCGACCGGGCCATCGCCTACGCCAAGAAGCGGCACCTCAAGGTGTACCTGCCGCCGGGCACGTACCAGGTGAACCGTCACATCACCGTGGACGACGTGACGATCGTCGGGGCCGGCAGCTGGTACACGATCGTCAAGGGCCACCAGGTCACCCTCGACACACCCGCCCCCGACGGCTCGGTCCACACCGGGGTGGGCTTCTACGGCAAGGACGCCGCGGACGGCGGCAGCCACGACGTCCACCTGTCGGGCTTCGCCGTCGAGGGTGACGTGCGCGAACGCATCGACACCGACCAGGTCAACGCGCTCGGCGGGGCGCTCAGCGATTCGACGATCGACGGCCTCTACCTCCACCACACCAAGGTCGGCATGTGGTTCGACGGCCCGATGACCCGTCTGCGAGTCACCCGCACCCAGATCGCCGACCAGATCGCCGACGGCCTCAACTTCCACACCGGCGTCACTGATTCGAGTGTCTCCAACACCTTCGTCCGCAACACCGGCGACGACGGTCTGGCCATGTGGTCGGAGAAGACGGGCGACGCGCGCAACGTCTTCGCCCACAACACCGTGCAGACCCCGGTCCTCGCCAACGGCATCGCCTTGTACGGCGGCACCGACAACACGGTCACCGGCAACCTCATAGCCGACCCCATCAGAGAGGGCAGCGCCATCCAGGTCGGCTCCCGGTTCGGCGCGCAGCCGTTCACCGGACAGCTGAAGATCACGGACAACACCACAGTCCGTTCAGGGCCGTTCGAGCTCAACTGGAAGATCGGCCTGGGAGCCATCTGGTTCTACGCGCTGGAGCGGGACATCGACGCCGACATCCAGGTCACCGGCGACCATTTCCTCGACAACACCTACAACGCGATCATGCTGGTCTCCGACTTCCCGGTGAAGGACAAGTACGCGATCCGCGGCGTCCGTTTCAAGGACATCCGCGTGGACGGCACCGGCACCTCCGTGCTCAGCGCCCGTTCCGCCGGATCGGCGTCCTTCGAGAACGTGGACGCCCGTAACGTCGGCGCGGTCGGCATCAACAACTGCGGATCCTTCAACTTTCCCTCCTCCGGCTCCGAGTTCGCGGTGAACGACCTCGGCGGCAACGACGGAGGTGGCACGACCGGCCCCTGGCTGGCGACCTGGGAACTGCCGAACACCATCACCTGCGACGACCGTCCCCCGGTGGCCCCGCCACCGGCGCCGGCACCTTGGTGAGGCACGGCGGGCGAAGTAGTCACAGCATCGCTGGGAGAAGAACCGTGCCCACCGGTGGGAGGCCGACCGCGGCGCCGGGGGTCCTGCGAGACGAACCGGAGCAGGCCGCCGTGGAACCCCGCAGCCGATGCGCGCAGCTCCGCCGCCGGGCGGGTCGCAGGCGGCGGAGTGGTGACACGGCGCCTCGATGGCGCCGCGCGGGCGGTCAGTCCCGTCCGGTGCGTGGCAGGACCTGGACCGTGTCGCCGACGGCACGCTCGCCGGTGGCGTCGGACGTGACGTTGACGAGGCTGCCGTCGACGGCCATGGCGCTGGAGCCGCCGCCGTCCAGGTTGAGTGCCTGTACCGCACCGAGTGAGCGCATGAACCGGGCGGCCTCGGCGAGCGTGAAGCCCTCGCTGACACCGGGCTGCCGGCCGTCGACGGTCACGAGGAGCAGCCGCCCGCGACCGTCGACGCCGGCCAGGGTGCGCGGCTGGCGCACGTTGGACCAGGCGAACCCGAAGGAGAGGTCGAGCGGGTCGAGTGTGCCCTCGGCGGCCGCGTCGATGTGGACCCGGCCGTCCTCGACCAGGGTCGGGGCCGCGCTGACGACGCTGTCGTCGGGACCGAGCCGGACCTGCCTGCCCGAGGCGTCCCGGACCGTCTCCCGCAGCTCCAGCCGGCTGCCCGTTCCGGCGTGCTCGGTGAGCCAGGCGGCTGCGGCCCCGGTGCCCTGGAGGACCGAGCCGCCGGCGGGCACGGAGCCGCCCCGGTCGCCACGGGATACGACGACACCATGCCGGTCGAGGGCCACCTGGACGCCGGCGCCGGTCGGCAGTCGCGCCCCGAACTCGGAGGTGAACTTCACCAGGTCGACCGCGAGCGAGCAGGTGACGTCCTGGCGGGGGAGTTCGGTGGGCACGGCGCCGGGGCGGCCGCAGTTGCGTACCTTGCCCGGGACCCGGTTGATGCCCTCCATCGCGCGGACGGCGGAGCCGGACCCGACGGTCACGGTGGTGGACAGGTCCGCGACCCGGGCGTGCCGTCCACCGTCGGCGAGGATCAGCGCGGCACGGGAACCGGCCGCCATGGACTGCAACTCACCGCGCACCGCGGACAGCCCGGCCGAGGTGCCCTGGACGCCGTCCGCGTCGGAGGTGACGAAGAATCCGCCGTTGACGCCGACCAGGGAGCCCAGACGTGCGGCCACCGCCGAGGTCTTCTCGCGGTCGGCGGTGTCGCCGCCGTCGCTCACCTCGATCGTGCCGCGCAGCCGGGCCGGATCGACGACGGCGACGTGGATGCGTTCCGCGTCGGCGCGCTGGCGCCCGTCGTAGCCCGTCCACTCGACAGAGGTACGGAAACCGGCGGCCGACACCGCCGAGGCCAGTGTCCCCGCCTCGGCCTGCGTGGCGTACCGGCCGACTCTGACCTGCCACCCCATCGTGCCGTGCGGCGTGTCGGTGTACTGGTCCCACGTCACCCGCTCGACGCGCGGCGCGAGCCCGGCGGCCCGCAACTGCCCGGCGGTGGTGTCGGCCCAGCCGCGGTCACCCAGCGGGGCCCAGGTGGCGGCACCCGTGAGGCGGTTGACGGCCGGAGCCTGGACGGTGACCGTCCACACGCCGGCGGCCCGAGGGTCACTGAGCACCCCGGTACGGACCTCGACCCCGGGCGCCACGTACCGAGTGGTCCACGCGACGGCGTCCGCGGCGGTGTCCCCGGCCCGGGCGCTCGCGTCGGCCGGCGGAACGAACGCGACCAGGGCCAGCACGGTCCCCAGCGCGAATCCCCGTCCCGCCCTCCGGCGCACACCCCGTACCGCGCACCCGAACGTCTCGGCTCTGACAGACATGCCTCTCCTGACGTACGACTCGCCTGCGCGGCGCCACCCGTCATACCCGCACCGCCCCGCCATCCCACGCCGACACGAAGACCCCTGCGTGAAGCGGCGGACACCTGGTGGAAAAGCCTGTACGACATCCGACACACCCTCGTGTCCTTGGTGGGTTCGGGTGGCGCGCCGCCGTGCGTACGTGGCCCTGGAAGGACTCACTCCCAGATATGGACGGCACGTTCATTTCGTGGTTATATGAACGTGTCGTTCATTTGGACGCACCTGAAAAGGAGACCCCCATGAGCACCCCCACCACCGACCGTGTCGCCCTGGTCACCGGAGGCTCGGGCGGCATCGGCCGCACCGCGGCCGAGCGGCTCGCCAAGGACGGTTTCGCGGTCGCCGTGCAGTACGCGGGAAACAGGACCAGGGCCGAGGAGACCGTGGCCGTGATCACCGCCGCCGGCGGCAGGGCCCTGGCAGTGGGAGGCGATGTCGCCGACGAGAGTGCGATGAGCGCGGCGTTCGACGCGGTCGAGTCGGCCTTCGGCGGCATCGACGTGGTCGTGAACACCGCCGGCATCATGATCCTGGCACCGATCGCGACGTTCGACCTCGCCGACCTGGACCGGATGCACCGCACGAACATCCGCGGCACCTTCGTCGTCTCCCAGCAGGCGGCGCACAGGCTCCGCCCGGGTGGCGCGATCGTCAACTTCTCGACCTCGGTGGTCCGCACCCAGCTGCCGGGCTACGGCGCCTACGTCGCCAGCAAGGCCGCGGTCGAGGGCCTGACCCTCGTCCTGGCCCGTGAGCTGCGCGGCCGGGACATCACCGTCAACGCCGTCGCGCCCGGCCCCACCGCCACACCGTTGTTCCTGGACGGCAAGGACGACGCCACCATCGCGAACTTCGCCAAGGCGACCCCGCTCGAACGGCTGGGCCGGCCCGAGGACATCGCCGAGGTCGTCTCGTTCCTGGCCGGCCCCGCGCGCTGGGTCAACGGACAGGTCCTCTACGCCAACGGCGGACTCGCCTGACCCCCGCCGCACCCGCACCACCCCGCCCCTGCACTGTCATCGCGGAAAGGAACCACGTCCATGTCCACCACCGGCAACGTCGTCGTCATCACCGGCGCCTCCAGCGGTTTCGGAGCACTCACCGCCCGTGCGCTGGCGGACGCCGGCCACACCGTCTACGCCGGCATGCGCCAGACCACCGGCCGCAACGCGCCCCAGGTCCGGGCCGCCGCCCACTACGCCGACGAGCACCACGCCGACCTGCGGCCCATCGAGCTCGACGTGAACTCCCAGCTTTCGGTCGACACCGCCGTCGCCCAGATCGAAGCCGAGCACGGCCGCGTCGACGTGCTGATCCACAACGCCGGGCACATGGTGACCGGGCCGGCCGAAGCCTTCACCTCCGACCAGCTCGCCGAGCTCTACAACGTGAACGTCCTGTCCACCCAGCGCGTCAACCGCGCCGTGCTGCCGGGTATGCGCCGGCGCCGGCAAGGACTGGTGCTCTGGGTGTCCAGCACCAGCGTCAAAGGCGGCACACCGCCCTACCTCGCCCCCTACTTCGCGGCCAAGGCGGCCATGGATTCCCTCGCGGTGTCCTACGCCGGCGAACTCGCCCGCTGGGGGGTGGAGACTTCGATCGTCGTCCCCGGCTCGTTCACCAGCGGCACCAACCACTTCGCTCACTCCGGCCACCCCGACGACACCGCCGTCGAGGCCGAGTACGAGAGCCGGTACCCGGGCCTCATGGACCAGATGGCGACAAAGCTCGCCGCCCTCGCCCCCGAGGACGCACCCGCGTCGCTCGTCTCCGAGGAGATCGCACGCATCGTCGCCCTGCCCGCCGGAAAGCGCCCCTACCGCGTGCATATCGACCCCGCCGACGACGGATCCGAGGAGGTCTCCGAGACCGCCGACCGTATCCGCCGCGGCTTCCTCACCCGCATCGGCCTTGCCGACCTGCTCGCCGTTCGGAGCTGATAACCCCTGACCCGGGGCGGCAGGGAGACGTCAGGCCTAGCGTCCCCGCCCCACTCACGGAGGAGGCGTTTACCATGAACATCATCGAGATCCCCGCCGCCATCCAGACCTTCGTCGAGGCGACCAACCGAGGTGACGCCGCCGCGTTCGCCGCCGCGTTCACCCACGACACCGAGCTCAACGACTGGGGGCGTGAGTACCACGGCCGCGACGGCGTGCGCGCCTGGGACCGGACCGACAACATCGGCGTACGGACACACTTCGCACTGGACGCGGTCGAGCCCGGCGCGTCATCCGACACCTATGTCGCCACCCTGACCGTGACCGGCAACGGCTGCAACGGCACCGGCCCCATGACCTTCCGCCTGCGCGACGGGCTGATCGCGAGCCTGCGGATCGCTCCGTGACACCGCGCGTGACATGACACGCGCAGACTCGACGCGGGCAGTCCCACCTGGAAACCGACACGACTCGACCCCGGCAACCGAGCAGGAGCACACATGGCGAACGATGCGAACCGACCCGCTGCCGGGGAGGGCAGCGGTCGCGGACGGGGGCGCCGGCCCGCGGACGAGGTCCGTGCAGACGTTCTGCGCACCGTCGGGAACCTGCTGCTCAGCGAAGGCGTCGGCGACCTCACCTTCGAACGTGTCGCCCGGGCATCGGGCGTCAGCAAGACCACCCTCTACAAATGGTGGCCCTCCAGAGGTGCGCTCTCCCTGGACGGCTACTTCCACGCCGTCGAGGACACGCTCGCCTTCCCCGACACCGGGGACATCCGCGCCGACCTGCTCGCCCAGCTCCGCGCCTTCGCCCAGGTCATGACCCAGACCCCGGGCGGTCGCATACTGGCCGAGCTCATCGGCGAGTCACAGACGGACCAGGACCTGGCCACCGCCTACCGGAAGCTGTACTCGTCGCAGCGGCGCCGGCTGGCGGGAGAACGCCTCCACCGAGCCCAGGAACTCGGCCAGATCCGCGCCGACATCGACGTGCAGATCCTCGTCGACCAGCTCTGGGGCGCCGTCTACCACCGACTGCTCATCCCCGACGAACCCGTCACCGACGACTTCATCACCGGACTTGTGAACAACCTGCTGGACGGAGTGCGCCCGAAGTAGTCCGGTGATGACTCCGGTGACTGCGGCGAGAGCGCGGTCCGCCGCCGTTCGGACGGCGGCGGACCGCACCCCTTTCAAGGACGGCGCAGGACACTCGGCACAGCGCGGGGAGGCGTTCGCCGATTCAGGGCGGGTGTCAGGCGCACCCGGCCGGGGTGGCCCGTGAGGCGTCGGAGATCAGCGCCTGCTGGGCCGTCCTGAGCCGCTGGACGTCGGGCTTGACGACCCTGCGGTCGTACGTCAGCAGGCCGTTGAGCTCACCCTCGACGTCCGAGATCTGGGTGTACACCGCGCCGTTGCCGCCCTGGCAGGCCAGCGCGTGGACCTCGGCGAGCTTGGCCAGGTAGTCGTCGGTGTAGGTCGCCGGGTCGACGTCCACGTACGACTGCTGCACGGACCAGGCGTGTCCCGGTACGGCAAGACCGAGGCCGCCGTACTCACCGCTGACCAGGGCACGTCGGCCGTCGGGGTGGGGCGGCAGGGCCGGACTGGGATAACCGTGTTCGTCCATGATGTCGCCGGTGCCGCCGTCCTCGCCGAGGTTGAGCCCGGACATGGAGTTGACCAGCCGGGTCGGGTCCCAGGACTTGGCCTGGTCGGCGATGCGGGCCATGTCGTACTGGCCCCAGCCCTCGTTGAAGGTGACCCACATGACGACCGACGGGCTGCTGTAGTGCTCGTCGATCATCTGCTTCATCTCGTGCTCGTACTCGGCGCGCGCCTGCGCGGACGGGTTCACCCCGGCCGTCATCGCGGGCATGTCCTGCCACACCATCAGTCCGAGCCGATCGGCCCAGTAGAACCAGCGGTCGGGCTCGACCTTGATGTGCTTGCGCACCGCGTTGAAGCCCATGCTCTTGTGCATCTTCAGGTCGTAGGCGAGTGCCTCGTCCGTCGGGGCGGTGTACAGGCCGTCCGGCCAGAAGCCCTGGTCCAGCGTGGCCATCATGAAGACCGGCTTGCCGTTGAGGAGGGTGCGCGGGACACCGTTCACCTTCTCGACCTTGACCGACCGCATCCCGAAGTAGCTGCCGACGCGGTCGGCTCCGACGCTCACCTTCAGGTCGTAGAGGAACGGGTCGTCGGGCGACCACAGACGCGGGTTCCGGATGCGCAGGGTCAGAGGTGTGCCGCTGCGGCCGGAAACGGTGCCCACCTTGCGCTTGCCCTCGTAGGCCGTCGCCGTGACCGGCAGGCCGTCGCGGACGCCCTGCGGCTCGACGGTGAGAGTGCCGGCGTCGACGTCCGGGGTGAGCCTGAGCTGGTCGACGTGGTCGGCGGCCACCGGCTCCATCCACACCGTCTGCCAGATACCGGAGGTCGGCGTGTACCAGATGCCGCTGGGGTCAAGGCGCTGCTTGCCGACCGGCGGGTTCTCGCCGTCGGCCGCGTCGGTGGGGTCGTAGACGCCGACGATCAGCTCCTGGGTGCGGCCGGGCTTGAGGGCGTCGGTGACGTCGGCGCTGAACTTGTCGTATCCGCCCTGGTGTTCGGCCACCTTGGTGCCGTTGACATACACCTCCGCTCGCCAGTCGACCGCGCCGAAGTTCAGCTGCAGCCGCTTGCCGGAGCCGATCTTCCAGCCGGCCGGGACGGTGAAGGTACGCCGATACCACATGCGGTCCTCGTGCCGTTCGAGCCCGGACAGCTGCGACTCGACGGGGTACGGGACGAGGATCTTCTCGCCGAGCTTCCTGCCCACCGGCGGCTGCTCGCCCGCCGTGGCCGCGGCGAACTGCCAGGTGCCGTTGAGGTTCTGCCAGGCACCACGCGTGAGTTGGGGCCTCGGATACTCCGGGTGGGCGTTGCCCGGCCCGACCTGGTCGGCCCACTTGGTGCGCAACTCGTACGTCGACCTGTTGGCACCGCTGCTCCAGAAGGAGCTGACAACGTTGCCATCCGTGCCGGTCAAGCCGCCTTGACCGTCGTAGCGCAGGTCGGCGAGACCGGACGCGGTGCCGGTCTTGTTGCCGACGACGGGCTCCTTCAGCGTGATCAGCAGCTTCCGGGGGTCGGCGGAGTCCAGCCGGGCCTTCCCCAGGGGCCAGGTGGCGCCCCCGATCACGGCGTCGAGGTGCTCGCCGAGACCGGCCGGCGGCGCGCTGAGCGGCTGTGCGAACTCGAGGGCGAGGGTACGGCCGGTCGCCAGGACTGCCGTCGAGACGGCTCCGTCGTAGTCGTAGCCGTCGGGCAGGCGGAACGCGGACTGCGGTACGGCGGTCTTGGTGCCGCCGGGCGGGGTCCAGCGCAGGTGGAGGTTGGAGCCGCCGTAGTGCTCGAAGTACTCGACCTTGATGTCGTAGGCCTTGTTCGCTGTCAACTCGACCGGCTGGCCCGTCTGTTCGCGGTCCCAGTCGTCCACCCAGTGATCGATGACCGCCTTCCCGTCGACCCACAGCCGGAAGCCGTTGTCGCCGATGATCGAGAAGGTGGTCGGACCGGTCTTCTCCGGGACGATCTTCCCGGTCCAGCGGACGCTGACGTCGTCCGACTGGCCGGTGGCGAAGTTCAGACGCGGCTCCAGGGTGTCGAAGTCGAGGTTCGGGTCGAACCCGGTGGCTTTGAGCTCGTGGAAGTCGAAGGCGCCGGGGGCGGACTGGGTGTAGTACTCGCCCTTGAGGCCGTGGACTTCGACGGGATCGTCGGCCGCGGTGGCGGCGGGTGCCGCGGTGAGGCCGGCAAGGCCCAGTGCCGCGGCGAGCAGCAGGGCGAGGCGCTGTGCGAGAGGTCTGATGCGCACGAATCCTCCTTGGGTGAGGAAGGGTGGCGGCTCGTTGCTTCAGTCTGTACAACGTTGGAAGGAACGGCAGTTGGCATGAGAGCACGGCTCTCGGTCTCTGTCCAGGGCCATGACAATCCCCGGGGTACGGGACACTTATCGATGCTGAGGAGATCCCTTGCGGGTCAGCCTGAGGGACGTGGCGGAACGCGCGGGCGTTTCGATCAAGACCGTGTCCAACGTTGTGAACAACTATCCGCACGTCACCCCGGCCACGCGCGCCCGGGTGCAGGCGGCGATCGACGAGCTCGGCTACCGGCCCAATCTGACCGCGCGACATCTGCGCAAGGGCCGGACGGGGATCATCGCGCTCGCCGTTCCCGAGCTCGGTAACCCGTACTTCGCGGAGCTGGCCGGCGCCGTGATCGACGCGGCCGCGGAGCACGAGTTCACCGTCCTGCTCGACCACACGGGGGGCGAGCGCGAACAGGAGATCCTGGTCAGCCAAGGGTTCCGGGGCGGGGTGATCGACGGGCTGATCCTCAGCCCGCTGACCCTGGAGGCCGAGGATCTGCGGGGCCGGTCCGGCGACGTACCGCTGGTCCTGCTCGGTGAGCGCGAGTACGGCCTGCCCTTCGACCACATCGCGATCGACAACGTGGCGGCGGCCCGGTGCGCGGTGCGTCATCTGCTGGGCCGCGGCCGGACCCGGATCGCCTACCTCGGCGTGCGCACCGACTCCGTGAACCAGCCCGCCCACCTGCGACTGGACGGCTGGCGCGCGGAGTTGGCGGCGGCCGGGGTGCCCGCGCCGGACAGCCTGGTGGTGCCGGTCGGCGGCTGGGACCGGGACGACGGGGCGCGTGCGATGGCCGAGTTGCTGGACTCCGGCGTACGTCCGGACGCCGTCTTCGCCTTCAACGACCTGATCGCGATCGGGGCGATGCGGGTGCTGCACGAGCGGGGTCTGCGGGTGCCCTGGGACGTGGCGGTGGTGGGTTTCGACGACATCGCGGAGGGGCGTTTCGGTGCCGTCACCCTGACGACGGTGTCGCCCGACAAGCAAGCCATCGCGAAGATGGCCGTGGCCTCGCTGCTGCGCAGCCTGTCGGGCCGCGCGGAGCCCGGCGGCCGCGAACTGACCGCGAAATTCGAGCTGGTGGAGCGGGAGAGCACCTTGGGCCGACGGTGACGAGATTTCGGACGGAAGGCTTTACACGCCTCTTCCAACGATGTAAAAACCTCCCCTGAACGACGAGCACGCCGAGTTGACGCAAGAGCAAGCCTCCCCGAGAGCGCTCTCAGCTCCGGGGCCGTGCCGTTTGGGGACACTCATGAAGCCCACCGCACTTGCCCGTCGCACCTCCGCGCGAACGCTTCTCGCCGCCGGCCTGGTGACGAGCCTCGCGCTCGCGACCGGATGCACCAAGTCCGAGGACGACTCGGGCACGAAGCCCTCCGCCTCGAAGCAGGACGATGCCGGCCAAGTGGTCGCCTCGCCCGGCACCGCCTCCGGCCCGACCTGCACCATCGACGCCTACGGCGGGCGGAAACTCGATCTGAAGAGCGCCACCGTCGGCTTCTCCCAGTCCGAGAAGGAGGCCAACCCCTTCCGTATCGCGGAGACCGCCTCGATCAAGGCCGAAGCCAAGGCGGAGGGTGTCAAACTGCTCACCGCCAACGCCCAGTCGCAGTTCTCCAAGCAGATCAGCGACGTGCAGGACCTCATCGCCAAGGGCGCGAACCTGCTGGTCATCGCCCCGCTCAACTCCGACGGCTGGGAGCCGGTGCTGCGCGCCGCGGCCGCCAGGCACATCCCGATCGTGACCATCGACCGCAAGATCAACGCAGCGGCCTGCAAGGACTATGTGAGCTTCATCGGCTCCGACTTCACCGAGCAGGGCAGTCGGGCCGCGGACCAGATGATCGAAGCGACCGGCGGCAAGGGGGAGATCGCCATCCTCCTCGGCGCGGCCGGCAACAACGTGACCACCGAGCGCACCAAGGGCTTCGAGGACCGCATCAAGGAGAAGGCACCCGGCCTGAAGGTCGTGTTCCGTCAGACCGGTGAATTCGCCCGCGAGAAGGGCCAGTCGGTCACCGAGAACCTCATCCAGTCCAAGCCCGGCATCACCGGGATCTACGCCGAGAACGACGAGATGGGCCTCGGCGCCGTCAACGCCCTCAAGGGCGCGGGCAAGAAGGCCGGCGACGTCAAGATCGTGACCATCGACGGAACCCGCAACGCCGTACAGAGCATCGTGGACGGCTGGATCTACGCGGTGATCGAGTCCAACCCGCGCTTCGGGCCGCTCGCCTTCCAGACCCTCGACACCTTCACCAAGGGCGAGAAGGTCGGCCAGGACATCGTTATCAAGGACAGCGCATACGACAAGAGCAACGCCCGGTCGGACCTCGGCAAGGCCTACTGACGTGCTCTCGGTCACCCAGCTGTCCAAGACATTCCCCGGCGTGCGCGCGCTGTCCGACGTGGACTTCACCGCGCGCGCCGGCGAGGTGCACGCGCTCGTCGGCGAGAACGGCGCGGGCAAGTCGACGCTCATCAAGGTGCTCACGGGGGTCTACCGGCCCGACCACGGCGAGGTGACGTACGACGGAGAACCGGTCCGCTTCACCACACCGCTGCAGGCCCAGCGGGCGGGCATCTCCACCATCTACCAGGAGGTCAACCTCGTCCCGCTGATGAGCGTGGCCCGCAACCTGTTCCTCGGCCGCGAACCGCTGGGCCGGCTGGGCCTGATCGACTTCCGGCGCATGCACCGCGAGGCCGACGAGGCGCTGCGCGGACTCGGCATCCGGGTCGACGTGCACCGGCCGCTGCGCGAACTCGGCGTCGGCGCCCAGCAGATGGTCGCGCTCGCCCGCGCCGTCGCCGTCGAGGCCCGCGTCGTCATCATGGACGAGCCGACCTCCTCCCTCGAACCACGCGAGGTGCAGACCCTGTTCGAGGTGATCCGCATGCTCCGCGAACGCGGCGTCGCGGTGATCTACGTCAGCCACCGCATGGACGAGCTGTACGAACTCTGCGACACGATCACCGTCCTGCGCGACGGCCGCGTCGTGCACACCGGCCCGCTCGCCGAGCTCGACCGGCTGCGGCTGGTGGCGATGATGCTCGGCCGGGAGATCGGCGAGGTACGCGCGGAAGGCCTGACCAGGTTCTCCGGCTCGCACGACACCGACGCCGAACCGGTGCTGACCGCGACCGAGTTGACGGTACGTCATACTCTGCGGAACGTGTCGCTGTCGGTCCGCCCCGGCGAAGTCGTCGGCCTGGGCGGGCTGCTCGGCTCCGGCCGCAGCGAGACCGCGAAGGCCGTCGCCGGGGCCCTGCCCACCGACACCGGCCGGGTCGTCGTCGCCGGCGTCCCGGTACGGGCGGGCTCGACCGCCGCCGCGATCCGCGCCGGCATCAGCCTGCTGCCGGAGGACCGCAAGAGTGAGGGCATCATGCCGGGTCTGTCGGTCCGCGAGAACATCGCGCTCGCCGCGCTGCCCGGACTGTCCCGCTTCGGCCTCGTCGACGACGCCCGCGTCGACCGGATCGTGGACACGTTCATGAAACGGCTCCGCATCAAGGCCGCGGGAGCGCACCAGAAGGTCGGTGAACTCTCCGGCGGCAACCAGCAGAAGGTCCTGCTGGCCCGCTGGCTCGCCCTGCACCCCAAGGTCCTGCTCCTGGACGAGCCGACCCGCGGCATCGACGTCGGCGCCAAGGCCGAGGTGCAGGCACTCATCGACGAACTCGCCGACGACGGCCTCGCCGTGCTGCTGATCTCCTCCGACACCGAGGAACTGATCGAGGGCAGCGACCGCGTGGTGGTCCTCAAGGAAGGCGTCGTGGTACGCGAGCTGACCGGTGACGCCGTCACCGAGGGCGATCTGATGCGCGCCATCGCCGCCGTACCCGCTGGAGAAAGCGATGACTGAACTCACCCTCGCGCGCGGCACGTTGGACCGTGCCCGGCTGCTGCGCCTGCTGCAGGACTACGGCGTGTACGCCGGCGTCCTGGCGCTGCTGTTGTTCAACTTCGCCTTCACCCCCCACTTCGCCTCCGCGGAGAACTTCCGCACCCAGGCCGTCCAGGTCGCCCCCGTCCTGATCGTCGCGCTGGGCATGGCGCTGGCGATCGGCACCGAGGGCGTCGATCTGTCGGTGGGCTCGGTGATGGCCCTGGCCACCTCCCTGCTCTCGCTCTACCTCGGCTACGGACCCTGGATCGCCACGCTGATCGCGGTGATCGCGGGCGCGGTGGTCGGCGTCGCGAACGGCGCGCTGATCGCGTTCGTCGGCGTCCAGCCCATCGTCGCCACCCTCGCCCTGATGGTCGCCGGACGCGGACTGGCCCTCGTCCTGCTGCCCCAGCTCAAGGACGTACGCGATCCGGGCCTCGCGGCACTCGGCTCCGGCGCCGTCCTCGGCGTGCCCTATCTGGTCCTCATCGCCGCGGCGCTCGCGGTGCTGGTCGCGTTCGTGATGCGCCGCACCACCTTCGGACGGCAGGTCCTGGCCATCGGCGACAGCCGGCCGGCGGCCCGGCTCGCCGGACTCCCGGTACGCCGGGTCCTGGTCGTGGTCTACGTCTGCTCCGGCGCCCTCGCCGCGATCGCGGGCGTGCTCGCCACCGCCCGCCTCGCCGCGAGCGACCCCACCTCCCTCGGCACCCTGATGGAACTGTCCGCCATCACCGCCGTCGTCGTCGGCGGCACCCCGCTCAGCGGCGGACGGGTGCGCATCGGCGGCACCGTCGCGGGTGCCGTGCTCATCCAGCTGCTCACGACCACCCTCATCAAGCACGATCTGCCGCCGTCGTGGACCCAGATCGCCCAGGCCGTGGTGATCGTCCTCGCCGTCTACGCGGCCCGGGAACGAGGCAGGCGATGACCACCCAGACCGAAGAGGCCGGCGTGCCGACCGACACCGTGGGCCGCAAGGGCGCCGGTCCCGGGCGCGTGAACCGCTCCGAGCGGCTGAGCGGGCTCGCGCAGCAACACGGCGCCCTGGTCACCCTCGTGATCGCCATGACCGTGGCGTCGCTGAGCTTCGACACCTTCCTGACGGGCGACAACCTGGAGAACATGGCGCTGTCCTCGGCGTTCCTCGCCGTGGTCGCCCTCGGCATGACGTTCGTGATCGTCACCGGCGGCATCGACCTGTCGGTGGGCTCGCTGTTCGCCCTCGGAGGCGTCCTCGCCGCCTGGGGCTCGCAGTACGGCACGGCGGTGGCCCTGCTGCTGCCGCTCGCCGTCTGCGGACTGATCGGCCTGGTCAACGGAGTACTGATCGCACGGTTCCGGCTGGCGCCGTTCATCGTCACCCTGGCGGCGATGCTGGGCGCCAGGGGCATTCTGCTGGCCATCACCGACGAGGGCTCGAAGACGTATCTCGTCGACAAGGACTCCTTCTTCGCCACTCTCGGACAGGGCTCCCTGGGCGGCATCGGAGTGCCCGTGTGGATCACCGTGGCGCTGTTCGTGCTCGGCGCCGTCGTGCTGCGCCGCACCAGATTCGGGCAGTACGTCTACGCGGTCGGCGGCAACGAGGACGCGGGAGCCCTGATGGGGGCACCGGTGGCCCGTACGAAGATCTCCGTCTACACGCTCTCGGGCCTGTGCGCCGGGCTCGCCGGCGCCCTCAACGCGGCCTGGCTGCTGTCCGGCGTGACCATTCTCGGCAGCGGCATGGAGCTGGAGGCCATCTCGGCCGTGGTCATCGGGGGCACCCTGCTCAGCGGCGGTTTCGGTTTCATCAGCGGCTCCCTCGTCGGGGTGCTGCTGCTGAAGGTCATCCAGAACGTGATCAACCAGATCGGCTCGCTCGACTCTGCCTACCAGCAGGTCGTCAGCGGAGCCTTCCTGGCCGTGGTGGTGGTTGCCCAGACATGGCTGGGCCGGAGACGGAGAGTGCTGTGAAACCATCCTTGCCGAGATTTCGCCGCAGACTGGACCGCCCCGTCGTCGTCGGGACGGTGGCCATAGCGGCACTGGGGCTCTGCCTGGCCACGCCGGGCGTGGGGGCCGCGGACGCCGGGAGCCGGCCGGCCCACCGCTCCGCCGTGACCGTGCAGGACGCCCGCTTCGAAGTCCTGTCACCGACGTTGATCCGGACGGAGTACGCGGGCGACGGCCGCTTCGAGGACAGCCCCACCTTCAACGCCGTCGGCCGGGACTCCTTCACCCCGCCCCCCTACTCCTCGTCCGTCAGCGGCGGCATCCTGACCATCACCACCAGCGCGATGACCCTGCGCTACCGGGTCGGCTCCGGCCCCTTCGACGCCGACAACCTGACGACCTCCTTCAAGGCAGGGCCGACGCCGGTGCTCGCGGCACCCTGGCAGCACGACGTCTGCACCGTCGGCGCCCTGTGCGAGGCGGAGGACCAGCTGTACGACGGTCCAGGCCTGGCCACGGACCACAGCGGGTTCACCGGCAAGGGCTTCCTCGCCGGGTTCGAGGTGGACAACAACTCCCTCGCCGCGGACGTGCAAACACCGTCCGCCGGCGCCTACGACCTCTCCGTGCGCTACGCCAACGCGGTGGGCGGCGACGGCCACCACGAGGCACGCACCCTCAGCCTCAGCGTGGACGGCGGCGCCGACAAGACATTCACGCTTCCCGCGACATCGGACTGGAACACCTGGGGCGTGGCCCGCCTGCCGCTGACGCTCGGCGCCGGTCCGCACACCGTCAGACTCCACCGCGCCGCCACCGACTCCGGCAGCGTCAACGTCGACAGCCTCGCCCTCCTCGCCACCGGAGCCACCTACCCCACCCGAGCGCGGACCACAGTCAACGGCTGCCGTTTCGGCACCAGTTGCGAGGCCGAGGACGCCCTCCTGTCGGGCTCCGCGATCATCGCCACCGATCACAAGGGCCACGCCGGCTACGGCTTCGCCGCCGAACTCAACCAGGGATCCGCCGTCTCGGACCGGATCACCGGCGTGCCCGCCGACGGCACCTACCTGCTGAACCTGCGCTACGCCAACGGCACCGGCGGCGACGGCCTGCACCAGTCACGGACGATCGAAGTCGGCACCGCCACCGGCGCCTCCCACGCCCTCACGCTCCCGGCCACCGACAACTGGGACACCTGGCAGTCGACCTCCGTCCCCGTCGAGTTGAAGGCGGGCACCGACCAAGTAACCCTGAACTGCCCGGAGTCCACCAGCTGCCACGTCAACCTGGACACCCTCGCCCTGAGCCGGCAAGGAGAGGCCGCCCCCGCACCCCACCTCGCCCTGGGCGGCTACCGCCGCAGCCTCGACGGACTCAACGGCGACAACGACCCCACCCCCTGGACCACACCCGGACTCCTGCACCGCGACGGCTGGTACCTGCTCGACGACACCCCCTCCGCGGTCTACGACACCGCCACCAAGAAGGCCACTCCACGCCCCGCCCACGGCGGCCGCCCCTACCAGGACGGCTACCTCTTCGGCTTCGGACACGACTACCAGCAGGGCCTGTCCGACCTGGCCACCCTGACCGGGCCGTCACAGCTGCTGCCCCGCTGGGCCTACGGCGTCTGGTACTCCGAATACATCGACCGCACCGCGAGCGACTACGAGAACACCATCCTGCCCGCGTTCCGCGCCGCGGACGTCCCGCTGGACGTGCTGGTCACGGACACCGACTTCAAGTCGCCCAACACCTGGAGCGGCTGGAACTTCGACCCGGCCAAGTTCCCCGACCCCAAGGCCTTCTTCGACTGGTCCACCGGCCAAGGGCTGCACAACACCCTGAACGTGCACCCGAGCATCCTCGGCACCGACCCGCAGTTCGCGAAGGCCCAGAGCACGGCCAAGGGCAAACTGAGAAAGGGCGGTTGCGCAGGCAGCGCCGGCTCGGACTGCTACACCTTCGACTTCGGCGACCCCGACCAGCTCAAGGCCTACCTCGACCTGCACCGGCCGATGGACCAGGCCGGCAACGACTTCTGGTGGCTGGACTGGTGCTGCGACGCCTCCCGCTCCTCGCAGTCCGGAACCACCCCGGACGCATGGATCAACCAGGAGTACGCCGACCTCACCTCCTCGGAGACCGGCGACCGCGGCTTCGTCCTGTCCCGCGCCTACGGCTCCCTCCAGGCCGGCGGCTACAGCGGAGGCGTAGGCCTGCCCACCGGCCCCTGGGCCGACAAGCGCAGTACCCTCCACTTCACCGGGGACACGACCTCGAACTGGGGCACCCTGCGCGCCGAAATCGGCTACACGCCGGGGGAGTCGGCCGCCACCGGCCTGGCCGCCGTCAGCCATGACATCGGCGGCCACAACGACGGATACGGCATCCCCGGGGCCGAGACATACACCTCGAACGGCCAGACCCACCGCACCACCAAGCTGCCCGACGACCTGTACGCACGGTGGGTGCAGTTCGGCACCTTCCAGCCAGTCGACCGTCTGCACAGCAACCACAGCGACCGTCTGCCGTGGCAGTACGGCCCCGAAGCGCAGAAGTCCGCGGAGAAGTTCCTCCGGCTGCGCGAGGCGCTCGTGCCGTACACGTACACCCTGGCGCACGAGGCCAACACCACCGGCACCCCGATCGTCCGCCCGCTGTACCTGCAGTACCCGGAGGAGGAGAACGCCTACACCAAGGCGGACAGCGAGTACCTCTACGGCCCCGACATGCTGATCGCACCCGTCACCACACCCGGCACCGACACCACCACGTCGGTGTGGTTCCCTCCCGGCCAGTGGACGGACTACTTCACCGGCCGCACCTACACCGCACCCGCCGGCGGAGCCACGCACGACATCACGACCACCCTGGACACCATGCCGGTCTTCGTCCGAGCGGGCGGCATCGTCACCACCCGGTCCGACAACGTGCCCAACGACGGCCAGAGCCCGCTCGACAAGGTCAGCGTCACGGTGGCCCCAGGAGCATCCCGCGCCTTCTCCCTCTACGAGGACGACGGCACCGGCCCTGCTTCCGGGCGTACGGCAACCACCCGCATCCGCTACACCGAGCACAAGGGCACACACCTACTGAAGATCGCACCTGCCAAAGGAACCTTCCGCGGACAGGCGGCCCACCGAACCTGGACCGTGTCCTTCCTCGGCGTGACCGAACCACCCAGGCAAGTAACCGCGGGCGGCACCCGGTTGACCGCCTCGGCCTGGCACTGGGACGCCGACAGCCACGTACTCCGGATCACCATGCCCACGCGGAGCATCCGCGCTGCCACGGCCGTCGCGTACAAGTAGAAGGCCGGGACTGGTGCAGGCCCTGCCGCGCATGTCGTGCTTGGCGGCAGGGCCTGGTAGACCTCGTCATCACCCCTCGTCGGCCAGGGGTTTCTCCTCGGGGGCGGCCTCGGTGCCGGTGACGATACGGCGGATCGTCTCCAGTGGCAGCTTCGGCGAACCGTCCGTGTAGAGGAGGCCGTTGGTCTCCTGGGCGGTGTCCATGAACTGCGTGTAGCAGAAGCCCGCGACGATCGGGCTCGTGTGCAGTACTCCGAAGATCTCGGCGAGCAGGGCGGCGTACTGCGTGTCCGAGCTGGTCCGGGTGTAGGAGAACTCGTCCTCCTCGGCGCCCACCGAAAGACCGCCGAACTCCGTGACCATCAGAGGGACTTCACCGGCGCGGTAGCGCTCCGTCTGCCGTGCGTCGAGGGAGAGGGTCCGCCCGGCCGGGCCCGGCGAGGCCAGCAGCGCTTCGAACCCGGCGACGTCGCCGTAGCGGCGGGTGAGCAGCTCGGGGTCGGAGGAGTAGTCGTGCACACCCATGATGTCGCTGTCGGTGTGCTCCCAGCCCTCGTTGGACATGACCGGGCGGGTCGGGTCCAGGGCGCGGGTCAGGTTCGCGAGCGCGATCGTGTAGGCCTGCTGCGCCGGGTCGTTGGCGACGTCGGAGCAGCCCCAGCTCTCGTTGACCGGCACCCAGGTGACGATCGAGGGGTGGCTGCGGTCACGCCGCACCATGTCCAGCCACTCACGGGTGAGCAGCTCCACGGCCTCGGTTCCGTACTCGTACGCGGCCCCGGTCTCGCCCCACACCAGCAGGCCGAGCCGGTCGGCCCAGTACAGGAAGCGGGGATCCTCGGCCTTCTGGTGGATACGGACCGCGTTGAAGCCCATCGCCTTGATCAGCTCGACCTCGCGGCGCAGTTCTCCGGTGCCGGAGTTCGCGATCAGGGTGTCGGGGCGGTAGCCCTGGTTGAGGACCGAACGCACGTAGTAGGGGCGGTTGTTGAGCAGGAAGGCGCCTCGGCCGACGCCGGCGCTGCGCAGGCCGACGTAGCTGGCGACGGTGTCGAGCACCTGGGAGGTGGCGGCGTCGCGGACGGTCACCCGCGCGTCGATCAGCGTGGGCCGCTCGGGGATCCACAGCAGATCCTCGCGGTCGATGCCGTTGCGCAGGGCGGGTACGACGAGGTCGATGCGGCTGCGCGGAGTGCGGACGGCGGTGGTGCACTCGGCGAGCACCTCTCCGTCGTGGCTGAGGACGATGTCGACGCTGACCGGGGCGGCGGGCACCGAGGCGAGGGTGATCTCGGCCTCGACACCGCGCGTCGGGTCGGGGATCCAGGCCAGGTCGGTGACGTGCTGAGCGGAGACGGTCTCGGTCCACACGGTCTGCCAGATGCCGGTGGTCCGCTCGTACCAGACCGCGTGCGGCCGGTCCTGCCAGTCCTGCTTGCCGCGCGGCTGTGCCAGGTCGGCCGGGTGGTCCTCGGCACGGACGACGAGGACGTGCTCGGCGGTGCCGGGGCGCAGGGCGTCGGTGACGTCGGCGGTGAAGGGCGTCTGACCGCCCACGTGCTCGGCGACCAGGCGGCCGTCGAGCCAGACCCTGGCCCGGTGGTCGACGGCGCCGAAGTGCACCAGGGCCCGGTCGTCGCCGCTGACGGCGAGGACCTCGTGGGGTATGCGGCGGCGGTACCAGACCACCGCGTGCGGCGCGGTCTCGCCGATGCCGGAGGCGGGGGCCTCGGGCGGGAAGGGCACGGTGATCTCCCGGTCGAACGCGCCGGCCGTCTCCTGGGAGAACCATGCGTCGCGCTCGCCCTGGCCGGCGTCGTCGTACCCGAAGTCCCAGACGCCGTCGAGGCTGTGCCACCGCTCCCGCCGCAGGATCGGCCTCGGATACGTCCCGTCCTGCTCGCTCGCGCTCACGGACCCTCCTCCTGCCTTTTCCGGAATTCCCGGCATAGGCGTTTCTACGACTCGAAGCCCTGCCATCATGAGTGATCATTTGCATCGATGCAAGGACCTGACGGGATGCGAGGCTGAGACGGGCCCCGGTGCGGCAGACTCTGAGGGCCTGCCGGGCGCCCGACCCGGGCCACCCGGCAGGCCCTGAGAGTGCCGGCACGACGGGAAGGAGGCCCCAGTGGCCAGAGTGCGGATGCGGGACGTGGCCGAGCACGCCGGGGTGTCGGTGCGGACGGTGTCGAACGTGGTCAGCGGCTACTCGCACGTGAGCCCCGAGACCCGCGCCAAGGTGCAGCGCTCGCTCGACGAACTGGGCTACCGCATGGACTACCTGGCCCGCGGCCTGCGCTCGGGCCGCACCGGCTTCATCGCCCTCGCCGTGCCCTTCCTCGCCGAGCCCTACTTCGCCGAGCTGGCCCAGGCCGTCATCCGGGCCGCGGGCCGGCGCGACATCACGGTGCTCGTCGAGTCGACGGCGGGCGACCGCGAGGTGGAGCGGCGGATCATCGAGGGCGGCCTGACCAATGTCGCCGACGGGGTGCTGCTGAGCGCCCTGACCCTGCCGGCCAGCGACATCGCCGCCAAGAGGCCGGACTTTCCGCTGGTCATGCTGGGTGAGCACAGCGTCGGCGACCAGTTCCCGCGGGTCGGCATCGACAACGTGGCGGCCGCGCGCACCGCGGTCGAGCACCTGCTGGAGCAGGGCTGCCGCTGGATCGTCGCGCTCGGCCGCAACGGCAGCGAGAACGGCCGCCAGCGCACCGAGGGGTACGAGCAGGCGATGTCGGCGGCCCGGGTGCGGCGGGTGAACTGGCTGGTCGTACCGGTCGAGGACTGGACCAGGGAGCAGGGCTACGCGGCCGTGCGGGACCTGCTGGAGGGCGACGGCCCGCTGCCCGACGCCATCTTCGCCTTCAACGACGCGCTCGCCGTCGGCGCGCTGCGGGCCCTGGACGCCTCCGGGGTGCGGGTGCCCGAGGAGGTCGCCGTCGTCGGCATCGACGCCATCCAGGAGTCGGCCTACACCCACCCGCCGCTCACCTCCATCGCCCCCGACCTCGACGCCATCGCCGAGCGTTCGCTGGCCCTGCTGGAGGCGCAGATGCAGCCTCCAGCGGAGCCCGAGGAGACCGAGCCGGGCAAGGACGCGCAGGTGGGAGCGGCGGTGGCGGCTCCTCAGGAGGCCACGCCGTACCGGCTGGTCGTGCGGGAGTCCTCGCGTCGCGAGCCCGCCCGGGAGTGACCGGGGCCCGGCGCGCAATGTGACACCTGTCGCTGTGTGAACCCCGTCGCGGTGGACGACGGTCCGACGGGTGCAGGGTGGGATCCGGCATGTCGAAGCTTCTTCCGAACGATCTATTGCATCGTTGCAAAACGTATGCGAGGGTCTGCGCCATCGAGTTCACATCGATGTAACGAGGTGAATACCCCCATGAGCGGAGCGATGGCGCGCCGACGGTTTCTGGCCCTCGGCGGTGGCCTTGCCCTGACCGGAGGGCTCGCGGCGTGCTCCTCCCCGCTCGCGTCCGGCCTGACGGGTTCGCAGCCGAACACGGCGGATGTCATCTTCTGGAACCTTTTCACCGGTGGTGACGGCGCCAACATGGTGCTGATGGAGAAGGCGTTCCAGAAGGCCAACCCGGGAACGACGGTCGAGGCGACCATCCTGGGCTGGGGCAATCCGTACTACACGAAGCTGGCACTGGCCACCGCGAGCGGCACACCGCCGGACGTCGGCATCACCCACCTGTCGCGGCTTCCGCTGCTGGCCGCCTCCGGCCTGCTGCAGCCGATCGAGCGGACCCCCCTCGGGGAGCTGGGTGTCACCGAGGACAAGTTCACCCCGGCGGCCTGGAACAACGCCACCGTGGACGGCACGGTGTACGCGATTCCCCTGGATACGCACCCCTTCGTGCTCTATTACAACGTCGACATCGCCCGCAAGGCGGGCCTGCTGAACTCCGCCGGCAACGGCCTCGTGCCCCTCAAGGGCAAGGCGGACTTCCTCGACGCGGTGAAGGCGATGAAGAACGCGGGCGGCGCCAAGTTCGGCGCGGTCATGTCGATCACCGCCGACCCGTCCACCGCCTGGCGCTTCTTCAGCATGGTCTACTCCGGCCTCGCCGGCCCGATCGTCACCGACTCCGGTACGAAGATCGCCATCGACGACGAGGCGATGCAGGAGACGGTCGCCTTCATGCAGAGCCTGACCGGCCCCGGCCTGATGCCGAAGAACCTCACCGGCGCCGGCGCCAACGCCCTCTTCAGCACGGGCAAGTCCGGCTTCCTCTTCGACGGCGAATGGCAGATCCCGTCGTACCGCGCGGTCAAGAACCTGAAGTTCAACGTGGTGCCGTTCCCGGCGCTGCTCGGCTCCAAGCCGGTGGCGTACGCCGACTCGCACGCGCTGATCCTGCCGCGCAACGACCGCGGTGACGAGACCCGCACCCGCAACGCGTCGAAGTTCGTCAAGAGCCTCCTCGACAGCAGCGCGGTGTGGGCCGAGGGCGGGCACATCCCCGCCTGGCTGCCCACGCAGCAGAGCAAGGCGTTCCTCGGCCAGTCGCCGCAGCGCAACTACGTCCAGGCCGCCTTCAACGCCCGGTACGACCCGGTCGCCTGGTACACCGGCGCCGGCTCGGACTTCCAGGGCGTGATCGGCGGCACGGTCATCGAGGCCCTCGCCGGGCGCATCTCGCCCAAGGGCATGGCGGCCTCGATGCGCTCCGCTCTGAAGCGGTACACCACGTCCCGACCGCCGGTCACGATGAAGTAGGAGGCAGTCACCATGACGACCGTCGTCTCGACGCGACCGGCACCCGCCGCAGCCCCCGCGGACCTTCCCGCCGACCGGCCCACCTCGTCCGAACGCTGGGCGGGTCGGCTCCTCACCGCCCCCTTCCTCGTCGTCTACCTGCTCTTCCTGGTCGGTCCCCTCCTCGTCGGCGTGGTGCTGAGCTTCTTCAACACCACCACCGTCAAGAGCGGCCTCGGTGACTTCGTCGGCCTCTCCAACTACCGCGAGGTCCTCGGCGACTCCCTCTTCTGGGAGAGCATGTGGCACTCGGTCCTCTTCACCCTGCTGACCACACCTCCGCTGGTCATCCTCGCGCTGGGCGTCGCCGTCCTGGCCTCGCGCCTGCGCCGCGGCCGGCTCTTTTACCGCATAGCCTTCTTCCTGCCTTACGTCGTGCCGTCCTCCGTGGTCACCCTGGTCTTCCTCTGGATGTACACCCCGCAGATCGGCCTCATACCGAAGGCATTCGGAGCCGTCGGACTGCCGGTGCCGGACTTCATCGGCAGCACCTCGGGCGGCTGGACCGCCGTCGTCCTGATGACCGTGTGGTGGACGTTCGGCTTCAACTTCGTCCTCTTCACCGCCGCGATCCAGGACGTCCCCGCGGACGTCTACGAGGCGGCGGCCATCGACGGCGCGAGCCCCTGGCAGCAGATCCGCCACATCACGGTGCCGCTGCTCGGCCGCACCACCAGCCTGGTACTGATCCTGCAGATCCTCGCCTCGCTGAAGGTGTTCGACCAGATCTACCAGCTGCTCGGCGGCGGACCCAACCAGTCCACCCGGCCGGTCATCGAGTACATCTACGACACCGGCTTCACGGCCTACCGGGGTGGCTACGGCGCGGCCGCCACCATGGTGTATTTCGTCATCATCGTCGCGATCTCGGCGGCCTGGTACGGGCTGCGGCGCCGTCGCGCGACCAGCAGCGCGGCCTGAGCGGAGGACCCATGACCACCATCACCCAGCCGCAGCCCGCCGAAGCGAAGGGCGCCGTCAACGGCGCCAAGCTCTTCAACCGGCTCTGCGCCGTGTGCCTGACCCTGTTCGCCCTGATCTGGCTCGTGCCCTTCGTCTGGGCACTGATCACCTCGCTGCGCGACGACGCGTCCATCACCCAGAGCCCCACGTCGATCTTCTCCGGCGGCTGGTCGCTGGACGCGTACTCGACGTCCTGGGACAACCATCCGATCGGTGCCTGGTATCTGAACAGCCTGGTGATCTCGGTACTCGCCGTGATCTTCACGGTGGCCTTCTGCTCGATGGCCGGATTCGCGCTGGCCTTCCTGCGCTTCCGGGGCCGGGGCGTGGTCATGGCCGTGGCCACGGCCGGCCTGATGCTGCCGACCGAGGCGCTGGTCCTGCCCCAGTTCATCGAGTACCGCTCGGTCCATCTGCTCGGCACGTTCTGGGCCCTGGTCCTGCCGTCGGTCGCGGCACCGATCTCGGTGTTCGTCTTCCACTCCTTCTTCCGCGGCATCCCCACGGCGCTGATCGAGGCGGCCCGGATCGACGGGGCGAGTTGGTGGCGCGTCTACGCCAACGTCTGCATGCCGATCTGCCGCCCGGCGGTGTCCACGGTCGCGATTCTCACCTTCATCAGCTCCTGGAACTCCTTCCTGTGGCCGCTGCTGGTCCTCAGCCAGACCAAGTCGCAGACCATCCCCGTGGGCCTCGCCTCACTGGTGGACCCCAGCAGCCCCCAGTACGCCGAGGTCATGGCCTCCTCGGTCCTCGGGTTCATCCCGCTCATCGCGGTCTTCCTGGTCTTCCAGCGCCAGATCGTCCAGGGGATCGCCACGACCGGCATCAAGTGACGCACCCGTCCCGCCGCTGCGGCGGTGCCACGTTCCGCGCCGGGAGACCCGGGCGGAAGACGGCACCGCCGCAGCGGCGTTCGAGGCCGGGAGCGCGGCCGGTTCGAGGGACACCATCGACGCGGCGTCCTTGCGGCGGCGCGGTCAACGGCGGGACGCAAGCCAGGGCGGGAGCGGGAAGCCGTGCCGGGAATCGATCCGCCGCACGGCTCGGACGACGTCGTCGCGGCGCGCGCCTTCCACGGGCTGGCTTCGTTGAGGTCCAGCGGTTCCGGCTCAGCTTCTGTGGTGCTGGCCGGCGGTCAGCGCGTCGGCGAGCCGCGCGGCCGGGTCGCCGTCGAATCGATGCTGCGACTGCCCGGTCGGCCAGGTGGAGATGCCGTCGTCGGGCCATCGCGGAACGACGTGGAAGTGCAGATGGGGTACCGACTGTTCCGAGCCTGGTCCACTCGCGTTGAGGACATTCACCCCCGTCGCGTTCAAACCCGAGCGCATGGCCCTTGCCAGACGCTGGACCAGGTCGACCGTCTCGGCCAGTACCTCGGTGGGCGTGTCGAAGACGTCGGCGTAGTGAGCCGTCGGCACCACCAGGGTGTGCCCTGGAGCGAGAGGGCCGAGCGGGGTGAACGCGCAGGCGGACGGGCCACGGGTCACCCATTGCGCACTGTCGTCGCGGATGAGCCGGCAGAAGGGGCACGACATGCGGACGACCCTGCCACAAGCCGACGGCTCGCGATTGACGGGCACCCGGCGCCACAGAAGCTGAGCCAGAGCCCGAGTTCTGACTGCACCGGGCTCCGCGGGGGGGGTCCGCCAGGCCCGCGAGGCGCTGTCACCGGCTGGGGCTAGGGTCCCTCGTGTGAGTGACTACTACGACCTGTTCCTGGCGGTGGACCTGCCGCCGGACCTGCCCGAGCCGGTCCTTCTGGAACTGAGGTGGCTCCTCGGGAAGGGGGACGTGCCGACAGAGTTGAAGTCGACCGACTGGGAGTCATGGGGCGGTCCCTGGCAGGCCTTCGCCGGTGGCTCGGCGAGCCACTCGTTCGACGGGGCCGATGTCTCCCTGCTGGTCCGTGCCGTGGACAGGCCGAATACGGACGGCAGCGAACCGTGGGCCCTGACCGTCCGGACCTGCGTCCACGAGGACGACTTCGGGGTGACGATGGACGTCGTCGGGTGGCTTCTTCGACACGCGACCACGCAAGGGTGGGTCGGGTTCGTCCGCGACTCCGGCCTGGGCCAGGTCCAACACCTCCTGCGCCGCGAGGACGGCTTCGATCTTGTCGATGTCCGCCCGGCCGTCATCCAGAGGAGCGTTCCCTGGTCATCGGGGTAGCCCGTCTCCAAGCGGCTCGGCTGGTGGCGAGGCGGTAGGAGTCGGTGCCGGTACCTGGGCCGGTTTCCGTCCCCGGGACGGGATATCCAATCTGCGTCAGATCCTTTCTGACGAACCGGGAGCTCTGCGAAATGGGTCAGTCTCCGCAGGTGTGGGGTGGGACACCTGGGTCAAGGGAGGTAAAGGTAGATGTCAACCCCTTCGAATAATGGCGTGAGTTCGAAGAATGGCGCGAGTTCCGTCGTCATGTTCAAATCCGATCGGACCTTCAGAGTCTGGCGTTATGGGGTCGGACATTCTCAACTGCTCCTTCGGGCCGTTCCCGACAGCGTGGATACCGCATGCCTGGACCTGCGTTTCGAAGGTGTGAGTGCCATGCAGTTGGTCCAGCACTACAAGTCGATCGAGCTCCGCTCCGCGAGCATGGCCGAGGCCGAGGAGATTCTCGGTTTCTCCGGAATCAGCCCGTCCGGCGGAGAGATCCATCTGCCTGTCGTCCTTCGATCCAGGAGCGGATCAGGTTTTGTGCTGTGCCGAAGCGTTACTGCTGAGCGCGGCGGAGAAGACCCCGTCGGATCCGACCTCGAATGCGAGCAGCGCAGCGTCATCTGGAGTAGTCGCCCACAGTCGTAGGCGGACGGCGAGACAGCCACGACGAGTAGCGCCCCGTCGGAGCAGCCGTGACGATGACGGGCAGGCTCAGCGCAGCACGACGTCGAACACCATGTGGAAGAACGCGTCGATGGGGGCGGAGGACTTGTCGGCGCGGGCCGCGATCAGGGCACCTTCCCAGGCGCTGAGGACGAAGAGCGAGGTCGCCGACACGTCGAGCGAGGCGCTGACTTCGCCCGATTCCTGGGCGTCGGCAAGCACGCGCTCGATGTGCGAGGCCCACTGCTGGAAGCCGCGCTGGACCGCCGAGCGGATCTCCTCGTAGTGGTCGGCCACCTCGGCGCCGAAATTGCCGACCAGGCATCCGCGGACGAAGCCGCTGTCCACCGTGTCCGAGCCCATGAACTCGAAGTGCGTCCGGAGCCGTTCCAGCGGAGGACGCCCGGCCGTGTCGAGCATGTCGAAGCGCAGACCGGCGGCATAGCGGTTGAGCGCCTCCAGGGCGCAGTCCTCCTTGCTGGCGAAGTGGTTATAGAAAGAACCCTTCGGGGCGCCGGCGGCCGAGGTGATGTCGCTGATGCCGGTGGCGTTGAAGCCCCGGGTACGGAACTGCTCCAGTGCCGCCTGCGCGATCTCCTCGCGCTTCGATGCGCGTGCCATTCTGATCACCTCGCCCTCAATATGTCCGGTCGTCTTGGCCGCTGTCAAGCCCGGATTGCGGGCCCGCGCACCTTTGCCCGTCCGGGCTTGACGCCATCTAAGACGACTGGTCATATTAGAAGTGTCATCGCCACAGAGCCCCGCCGGTCCGTGCCGGCCGGGCGGTACCGAGGAGCCTCAATGTCCACTGCCTACCGAGCCTTCGAGGCCACCGGAGTCCACAACCTCCGGCTGGTCGAGCGCGAGCTGGTCGACCCGGCGCCAGGACACGTCCGGCTCCGGGTGGAGACCTGCGGCGTCTGCCACACCGACGTCCTTGCCGTGGAGGGCCTGCGTGCCGACCCGTCGAGTCCGATCGTGCCCGGCCACGAGATCGTCGGCGTGATCGACGCCGTGGGGACGGGCGTCACCGCCTGGCACCCCGGCGACCGTGTCGGGGTCGGCTTCCTGAACGGACACTGCGGGGAGTGCGAGCCGTGCCGCCGGGGCGACTTCGTCAACTGCCTCGACCAGGCGCAGACCGGCACGAACATCGACGGCGGCTACGCCGAGGTGACCTACGCGCGTGCCAGCGGACTGGTCCGCATCCCCGACGGCATGTCCGCGGCCGAGGCCGCCCCGCTGCTGTGCGCCGGACTGACCACCTTCTCCGCGCTCCAGCAGGACTCCGTCCGGGCGGG
Source organism: Streptomyces sp. NPDC048254 (assembly GCF_043201895.1). Taxonomy (NCBI): domain Bacteria; kingdom Bacillati; phylum Actinomycetota; class Actinomycetes; order Kitasatosporales; family Streptomycetaceae; genus Streptomyces; species Streptomyces sp. NPDC048254. The sequence continues at coordinate 21,170 of NZ_JBICZJ010000030.1, read as the reverse complement.
CAGTCTGGTGGCCGTGCAGGGCATCGGCGGGCTGGGGCACCTCGCCCTTCAGTACGCGCGCAGCCTCGGATACCGGGTCGCCGCCGTCGCTCGTGGCAAGGACAAGGAGCCGCTCGCCCGTGAGCTGGGCGCTCATGAGTACATCGACAGCTCGGAGACCGACCCCGGCGCGGCGCTGGCCGACCTGGGCGGCGCCTCGCTCGTCGTCGCCACGGCGTCGAGCGGTGCGTCCATGAACCCGCTGCTGCGCGGTCTGGCCCCCGGTGGGAAGCTCGTCGTCGTGGGTGCCGCGCCCGACCCGCTGTCGGTGGCCACCGCCGACCTGATCTTCGGCACCCGGAGCATCGTCGGCAGCCTGACCGGCTCGTCGATCGAGAACGAGGACAACCTCGGCTTCAGCCTGGCCCACGGCATCCACCCCTCCATCGAGACGATGCCCTTCGAGCGGGCCATGGACGGCTACGAGCGGATGCTCTCCGGCAAGGCGCGGTTCCGCGTCGTCCTCGACGTCACCGCCTGAGCGTCCTCGACGTCACCGCCGGACCCGGCTCACCCACGTCACCTTCGACCTCCCTCGGTGTGTCCGGTCAGCCACGCCTGACTACAGGTCCAGCAGCGCCTGCTCGACGGCCTCCGTCAGAGCCGGGTGGATGTATAGGACGTCGTGCCCGATCCGGTCCACCGTCAGTCCCAGGGACATGGCCTGGATCAGGGGCTGGATGAGCGTCGCGGCCTGCGGCCCGATGATGTGCGCGCCCAGGAGCATACGATCGGCAGGACTCGCGAGGAGTTTGACGAAACTGGTGGTGTCCTCCAGGGCCCATCCGTAGGCGGTCTGGGCGTAGTCGCGAACGCTCACCAGGCAGTCGATGCCGCGCCGCCGCGCCTCCTGTTCCGTGAGACCGACACTGGCGATCTGCGGGCTGGTGAACACCGCGTGCGGTGCCACCTTGTTCGGCAGCGTCCGCACGTCCTGCGGATGGAGGATGTTGTGCCGCACCAGCCGCGACTCGGCGTTCGCCACGTGCTTGAGCTGGAAGTGGTTCACCACGTCGCCGAGTGCCCACACCCCGGGCACGGACGTGCGGTAGGCGTCGTCGGTGACGATGTGACCGTGTTCGTCCAGCTCAAGGCCGCCGTCGACGGCCCGCAGCCGGTCGGTGTTGGGTCGGCGCCCGACACACACCAGCAGCATGTCGGCCTCGACGGCGTGCTCACCGGCCGGACACGCCACCAGCGCCGCCACACCGTCCCCCTTCGGTGCGATCGAGGTGGCCTTGGCGCCGAGCAGTACACGGTGCCGCTGTGAGGCGAGCTCGGTGAAGCGCTGCGACACCTGCTCGTCCTCCGCCATGAGCAGGCGTGGCCCGCGCTGCACGATCGTGACGTCGACGCCGAACGAAGTGAACACGTGGCCGAACTCGGCCGCGATGAAGCCGCCGCCGAGCACCAGCATGGACGCGGGCAGGGCGTCGATCCGCATGATCGTGTCCGAGGTGTGGAAGGCGACGGTGTCGAGGCCGGGGATGTCCGGCACCACCGGCCGCGACCCGACCGCGACGACGAACGTCTCGGCGGTGATCTGCTCCGTCCCGACCTCCAGCACCTTCGGGGCGACGAATCGGGCCGCCTCGGTGAACACGTCGACGCCCTGTCCTCTGCGGTATTCCACCGCACTCTCGTGCAGTGGATCGATGCGGTCGAACACGCGGTCCCGGACGGACTTCCAGTCGACGTGCGAGACGCTCGCGTGGACACCGAGGCGCTGTGCCGCCCGCGCGCCCTCGGCGGCGTCCGCGGCGACGACGAACATCTTGCTCGGTATGCACCCCCGGTTCAGACAAGTGCCGCCGAAACGGTCCGGTTCGACGATGGCGGTCCGCAGACGATCGAATTCCTCGGACAGCAGCATGTTGCCGCTGCCCGCCCCCAGGATGACGAGATCGTAGTGCCGCATGTCTTCCACCTTCCGTGGGCGGGACACCGGCCTTGAGGTGTGTGGCTGTGAGAGTGCGGTCCTACTGATCACAATTCTGTCCGCATGCGCCGCTTTCCACCACTGCCGGACGTGAGGGCGGCTCCCGTCCCGCCGGTACGCCGATGTGACCGGATGGCGCTCATACATCGCCGAGCGCCGCAAGGCCCGTGAGCGGGTGGAACACGTCGGATCCGGTATCCCGCTTCAATGACAGGCACCTACTAGGTACCATCACGGGTATGCCATCCCTGAACGTGTCCTTCACAGAAGAGGAACTCGAAGGTGTGCGGGCCGCGGCCGCCGCCGAGGGCAAGAGCCTCAAGCAGTACCTGCACGACCTCGGAATCCGCGAGATGCAGCGCAAGCAGTTCGTCGCCGGCGCCACCGAATGGGCCGAACGACTGCGCGGCGAGTTCGACGAGGCCTTCCCCGACGAAGTACCGCCCGCCGAACGCGACGGGGCCGCTGCCGCCTGATGCCGCCCCTCTACATCGACGTCTCCTGGCTGCTGGACGTCCAGGAGAACGCGCTCGGCCACGACGACCTGACCGTGGCGGACTACTCCGCGCTGGTCGCCGCCGTCGCCCGCCACAAGACGCGGATGCCCACCCTCGCGACAGCCGACCCGGACACGGCCTGGCGCGCCGCGGCCCTGCTGCACACCATCGTGCGCCTGGAGCCGCTTCCGCACCGCAACAGCCTGTATGCCGCGTTCATCGCCGCCCAGTACATGGCGCAGGCCGGCGAAGGCATCGATCCTCCTTACGGCGCCCTGTCCGACCTGGTCCGCAAGGTCCGAGACACCCGAATCAGCGTCCAGGACGTTGCCGACCAGCTCCGAAGCTGGAAGCTGTAGCCACCCGCTCTGGTGCGGAATCATCCCGCGGTCACGGCGGTGAATACCCCCCGGGGCGCCTCAGTCCGCAGACCCGCCGGTGACCGGGATGCCCAGCCGGTGGGCCACGGTGGTCAGGGCCGACCCCAGGGGGAGCGCGACCCGGGTGAGGGCGTGCGGGTCGCCCCGGGTCGGGTCCTGGTTGACGATCAACACCGGCTTTCCCGCCTGGTGCGCCTGGCGAACGAACCGGAGCCCGGACATCACCGTCAGTGAGGAGCCCAGGACCAGCAGTGCGGATGCTTCACGGACCAGCCGTCGGCAGTGCTCGACGCGCTGTGGCGGAACCGCCTCGCCGAAGAACACCACGTCCGGTTTGAGCAGGCCGCCGCAGTCGGCGCAGGGCACGATGCGGAAATCCCCGACCTGTGCGTCGGTGAGGTCGGCGTCACCATCCGGGTTGATCCCGGCGGCCACCGGGTCGAAGCCCGGGTTCTCGGCCTCCAACCGCCGGGCGAGTTCGCGGCGCGGGCTGAAGGCGCCGCAAGAGAGGCAGACGACCCGGTCGAGGCTGCCGTGGAGTTCCACGACGCCCTCGCTGCCGGCGGCCTGGTGCAGGCCGTCGACGTTCTGGGTGATCACACCCGAGACATGGGCGTGCCGTGCGAAAGCGGCCACGGCCAGGTGCCCGGCGTTGGGGAGGGCGCGGCCGAAGGTGCGCCAGCCGAGGTGGCTGCGCGCCCAGTAGCGGCGCCGCGCGTGGGCGCTGCCGGTGAAGTCCTGGTAGGTCATCGGGGTGTGCCGGCTCAGGCTCCCGCCCTTGCCCCGGTAGTCCGGAATGCCTGATTCCGTGGAGATGCCCGCGCCGCTGAGCACCAGCACACCGCCGGTGCTCAGCGCGTCGACGACCGGTTCAAGGTCGGTGGTGCCCGGCGGCAGATCCGCGGCAGGGGTCCAGCTCAGCGTGGGGCGCATGCGCATGCCGCCAGGGTACGGAATCGGCGGCGGCTCAGGACCGGCGCAGGTGGTGCCGAAGAAGCGGATCGCAGTCCCCGGTGACGACCCGGATCACTGGATCGACCAGATCGCGCCCACCTCGCTGACGATGCTCGTCGCCACCGGCGACACGGTCGCCCCCACCGACCTGGCTCTGCGGGCCTACGAACGCGCCCTCGAACCGAAGGAACTGGTCCTCATACCCACGGGCCCCTTCGATCCATGCCTCGACGGCTTCGAGACGAGAGCCGCTGACAGCCCGATGCGGTCGGCGTCGACGCTCGGGAGCGTCTGGAGGTGTGAGACGACCCGTCGCCAGCCCTCGATCTGCCGGAGGGGGCGATGTCGTGACGGGGCTCGCCGCCACTACGTTCCGGGCAGCGGTTGTGGTGTGTGGCGCAGTTGTGCGGGTGGGAGCGACCGGTGCGGTCGGGCTGTGTGTCTGCGTCTGGAACGACTGGCCGCCATTGCTGCAAGCCGCCGCCGAGAGCAGGGCAACGCCCGCGAATGTGGACGCCAGGAGCCTGTCCATGATCGCCCCGATATCCCAGGCAATGCCCTCGGCCTAGCGCCGTCGCCGGTGGCCCCGTCCGCTGTGCCTCGGCCCGTGCCTTCCTGCGTCGGTGGTCCTTCGGTGCAGCGAGCGTTCGCGCAGGGCCCACTCTGGTTCGGCCAGCGTGTCGGGTCCCGCAGTGCACCGATTGCTGTCCGGTGTCTTGACACGTGGGGGAGGGATGCTCCTTGCGGCGCGGCGCCAATGAGCAGGCACTCCAGCGCATCCGTAGCAAAGGACCCTGCCAGACAGAAGATCAGGGAAGATCAGGGTTGGCGTGGTGTGTGGAGACTGTCTCGGAGCGCTGCGTCAGCAGTATCTGCTGGTGAGCCAGAAGCAGGTGCCGGCTGCCAGACCGAACGCCATGTGGGCGCTCAGGTCTTCAGCCAATGTCTTCGGGCTGTATTTCCAGATCGGCTTGTAGAGCCCGGCCTGGGGGAGGACCAGATATGCACTGGCCCACACAGTCGCGCCGAAGGGAATGCCGAGCAACGGGTTCGGGCGCCGGGCAGATCCGGCAGCAATGCCGTACAGCGCTCCCCAGGCGGACCCGTAGGACCAGTGCATCGCGGTGCTCGTGAGCCAAGCCCACCGGTCAGGGATCTCGCGCTGTGTGAACCCCTCCAGTAGCCGTTTTGCCACCTTGCCCGGATCCGGCGCCTCTTCCCAGCCTTCGACCGGCGCGAACTCCCACTCCTTGGGACTCTCGGTGCCTCCTGCGTGTCGATATCGCAGGTAGCGCGCGGCATCCATGCAGACCGTCCCCGCGACGCCGGCGGCGACGCCGTTGACGACGGCGGCCAGCGGCGTGAGGGGTCGTCGTCGTGGACGTCCTGTCCTCGTGATCCCCATCACTTCAACCACCTCGGGCAACTGCCGACGCCTAGGGCCGTGCTGTCGCCCCTTGGGTTCCAGGAAGTACAGAATCCCACTGGTCACCTTCGCCCGCACCCCAGGATTGCATCACCGCGGCGCCCGGGCCGACCGGTGGCGGACACGGTCGTATGCTCTTCGACGCGGGACTTCCTCGTCTTCCGCATCGGTGAGACCTACGCCGGCCGGCTGTTCCCGGCACCCCTGCACGCCGATTCGGGTGTCCCGCGAGTCACCTCGCACGGTGCCGTAGCCGGTCGACGCTTGCCGGTAGCCTCTTGACCAGCTTGTCCATCCAGAACGTGCCAACCGCCGAAGTGGTTGTTGCCGTGTTCCGGCTGATCAGCAGGTGCGGATTGGTGCTGTTCGGTCGGCGGCGGCTCCGGTAGGCCACCTAGTCGGTGATCGCCTCGGCGGTGTACTCGTCCAAAGGACGGTCCAGATCTTCCACTTGACGTGTGCGACTCCGTGTCGCGCCTTGAGGCGGTTGATCCCGCACATGTCGACGTCAGAAGTCGTCCAGGCTCGCTGGGCCTGCGACGCACATCCCGGTCTCGTCTACCACGTAGATGACGTCTCGGGTGCCTACTGCCCCCTCTGCTTTGCCGGGCTCGGGGTCGATGACTGGGCAGACCGACTCCACTCCCCGGACGACCACCTTGTATGTCACGGGCCATGCGTGTTCTTCGGTCCACCCAAGGTAGGCACCGCCGCCCCCGCCCGGCGTTCGGTCAGGATCTCCGTCGACCACAGCACCGCGTTCTTCGCATGGCGGACAACCGAGCACCCGAGCATCCCAGGCCGACTTATTGACCAACCGCACCGGCAGTCCTTCATCACCGGAACCTCCGCACCCCGTAACGAAGATGGCAGCGATGCCCAGCGCGGCCGGCAGAGCGATCCGTGGTCGTTTCACGCTCGGACTCCCCCTTGATCACGGATCGGGTTTGGATCATCGCAGGTCACAGGCCTATGAGCAACGGTCCGAGACTGCCTACCGGTTCTGCGGACGCCGGGTAGGGGAACACTGACCGCGGCCTCTGGACGTAGATGGCCGGCAGCGCCGCAAGCAGCCTGGCCGCCGGCCGCCGCATCGAACACTCGCGGCTTCCTCAGCCCGGCCCCGAAGCCATGCGGTCGAGCTCCCAAGCAACACCGGAACGCCGACGAGGCCAAGCGCGTTCTGCGGCAGGAAAACGGTGGTGCGCGAAGGGGGCCGCAAGTGGCACGTCGAAGCCGCGCCGGCAGAATGCGACGAGACAGGCGCAGGCCCACTTCACTCGTCCGCTGTGACCGAGCAGTCCTCGGCCGGGATACCGAGGAGTGCACAGGCGGCGGCGTCCTCCTCCGCCTCAGCACCCGCCTCGTCCTTGGACCGGGGTTTCTGCAGAAACGTCGCCGCCGCACGGGTCGCGCCACCGAAACAGGTCGGATTCTGCTCGACGATCAAGCTGAGGATCTGCACTTGCGCCGACTCCGCGTACGCGTTGATGGAGTTGAGGTAGTCCTCATCCTTGGCTTCGCGCTCTTTTTGCTTCCGGAGCTGACCGGCTTGTTTCACGAAGTCGTCGCGGGTCTGTCGGCACGCGGCTGACTGCTCGGACGCGCTGTCATGCTCCGTCGCTCCGACGGCGTACCCGCCTACGGTGAGCGTGAATACTCCTGCACTGACCAGCGCGATCATGGAACGCTTCATGGCTGGGGATCGTATATGTGCAGGTGACGGCGCCGACCGCCCATGGGGGTGGTCGTAGCCAGTCGATGCGGTGACGTGACCGCGCTGTGTTCTGCTGAAGTGCCGGCCCTACGTCCCACGCCGGTGGCCCCACTCACCGGACTTGCCCCGCAGGCGAGCGCGGAAAGAGCCGACCGCCGTCAGCGCCGCCGGCTGCCTCCTGCTCTTGACCGGCCGGAGCGCTCCTGGGTGAAGAGCTCCCCGTGTCCGCATGTCAGAGATGGCCTGGCTGTCTCGTCTCAGGCTGTGAAGACAGGTTCTGAGAAGAGTCCGCCTCGACAACAGGGAGCAGATGATGAGTGAGGAGAGCACGCACCGGGAGGTCGCGCTGATCACCGGGGCGAACAAGGGGATCGGCCGTGGCGTTGCTGAGCAACTCGCCGCGCTGGGCATGGTGGTCGTGATCGGGGCCAGAGACCCGCTGCGCGGCGAGGAGGCCGCTGCGGCGGTGCGCGCGGCCGGCGGCAATGCGCGCGCGGTCACCTTGGACGTCACTGACCGGGCCACCGTCCAGGAGGCCGCGAAGCAGCTTGAGGAGCGCTTGGGTCATCTCGACGTACTGATCAACAACGCCGGAATCACCGGCTCCGGACAGGTGTCGCCCGAAGACGCCCACGATCAGGTCCCCAGCTCCGTCGACCTGCACATGGTTCGGGCAGTGTTCGAGACCAACGTCTTCGGGGTGATCCAAGTGACCAATGCCATGCTGCCGCTGTTACGGCGGTCACCAGCGCCGCGCGTCGTCAACGTCAGCAGTCACGCCGCGTCGCTGACTCTCACCAGCGATCCGGACGGCCCCTTCACGGCACTGCTGCCGTCCGCCGCGTATGCGCCGTCCAAGACCGCGCTGACAGCCTTGACCGTGCAGTACGCCAATGAGCTACGGAGGGACGGCATCCTGGTCAACGCGGTCGCCCCCGGCTTCGTCGACACGGACAGCAACAACCACACCGGGTTCCTCACGGTCGCGCAGGGTGCCACAGCCGTGGTGCGGCTGGCCATGCTCGGCACGGACGGACCGGCCGGAGGGTTCTTCAGCGAGGAGGGTCCGGTGCCCTGGTGATGGTGGCCCCGGCCAGCTGCGCTGTATCGGTCCGGGGGCCCCTTGTTCGGCCCTGTTCCGGCGAAAGAACGCAGCTGCAGAGAGTGCGGGCTCCACCGTCGAACGTGCGAGTGGAGCCGGAACAAGTCCGTACACCAGGGCCGGTCAAGGCGCATACGAACAAGGAGGATCCGGCATGACGAAGACAGAGGAGTTCCAGGAGCTGCGGCCCCTGTTGTTCTCGGTCGCCTACCGGATCCTGGGCAGTGTGAGCGAGGCGGAGGACGCGGTCCAGGAGACATGGCTGCGCTGCGTGACCGCGAGCGACTGCCGGCCACAGTCGACGCCGACGACTGGGCGAAGCCGAGGCCCTACCCTCCGGCGCGGCGGATCAGACGCCTCCGCCGCCGGATCCGCCGCGTCAAGGACTCTGTCGGCGAGTTCTCTGAGGAAGAACGCGCAACGCGCCGAGATCGACCAGGTCACCGCTCTGGACCGACGCGTCCGCGATCACGTAGCAGTCGCTGAACTTCGTACCGCTGACGTCGTCCAGTCGCGCCGGGTGTGCCTGCGCCGGCTCACCGAGAACCGCGCACTCGACTGTGTGCCGGTGAACCCGCGCGTGCGCGACCCTCGTGGAGATGCGACGGTCAGGGCACGATGTAGTCGGCGGCGCGGAACAGTTCGTACCATTCTGCACGGGTCAGTGGTACGTCCGATCCGAGGGCGGCGTCCGCGACGCGCTGCGGTGTGGTCGTGCCGATGACCACCTGCATCCGGGCGGGGTGGCGGGTGATCCAGGCCGTCGCGATGGCAAGGGCCGGCACACCGTACTTCGCCGCCAGGCGATCGATGACGGCGTTGAGCTCGGTGTAGCGCTCCGAGCCGAGGAACGGCCCGTCGAAGAAGCCGGCCTGGAACGGTGACCAGGCCTGCACGGTGATGTCGTGCAGTCGGCAGTAGTCCAGGAGTCCGTCGTCACGGCTGACCGACTGGTCCAGGCCCTGCATGTTGGCCGCGACGCCTTGCGCGACGAGCGGGGCATGCGTGATCGACAGCTGGAGCTGGTTCGCCACCAGCGGCTGACTGACGTAGCGGCTCAGCAGATCGATCTGCCGGGGGGTGTGGTTCGAGACGCCGAAGGCCCGTACCTTGCCCGCCGTGGCGAGGTCGTCGAAGGCACGCGCGACTTCTTCGGGTTCGACCAGGGCGTCGGGACGGTGCAGCAGGAGGATGTCGAGGTAGTCGGTGCCGAGAGCCTCGAGCGAACCGTCCACTGACTCCACGATGTGTTCGTAGGAGAAGTCGAAGTAAGGGCCTTCGCGGACGATGCCCGCCTTCGACTGGATGATCAGCTTTTCACGCTGCGAGGAGCTCAGCTGCATCGCCTCGGCGAAACGCCGCTCGCAGCCGTGCAGCTCGCTGCCGTACACGTCGGCGTGATCGAGGAACGTGATGCCGGCGTCCACGGCGGTGGCGAGGAGTTCGCGCACCTCGGCGTCGCTCTTGTCCTGGATGCGCATCAGGCCGAGCACGATGTTCGGGACGACCATGTCGGTGCCGGGCAGTTTGAACGTCTTCACGATCGGGTCCTTGTCCATAAGTGGGTATTCGGTGCCGAGACCGGGCGCCTCAGGCCGCCGACAGGCGGGAAATGTGCTCGGGAGTGAGCTCGACATCGGTGGCGGCCGCTGAGTCGCGGATGCTTTCGGAGCGAGAGGACCCGGGAATCGGGACCACCACGGGCGCGAGGGCAAGCTCCCAGGCCAGGGTCACGCGGTGGACGCTGACGCCTACCTCGTCCGCGACCTCGCGGAAAGCGGCGTGGTGCGCCGACAGCTCGGGCGCGTTCGCTATGCCGCCCAGTGGACTCCAGGGCAGGAACGCGATCCCCAGTTCGGCGCAGTGTTCCAGCTCGCGCAGACTGGAGCGGAACCTGGGGGAGAACTGGTTCTGGACCGAGTCCAGGCGACCGCCCAGGATCCCGTTCGCCTCGTCGATCTGCTCCACGGTCGCGTTCGAGATGCCCGCCATGACGATCACGCCCTCGTCGAGCAGGTCACGGATCGCACCGATCGAATCGGCGTACGGGACGTGCGGGTCGGGGCGGTGGAACTGGTAGAGGCCGATCGCCTCGACGCCCAGGCGCTTGGCCGACTCCTTGGCGGCCCGCTTGAGATAGGCCGGATCGCCGTTCACGATCCAGCTGCCGTCGCCGGGCCGCAGGTGACCGCCCTTCGTCGCGACGAGCACGTCGTCCGCTCCCCGGCCATACGTGCGCAGAGCCTGGGCGATGAGCTCCTCGTTGTGTCCGACCTCGCCGGCGTCGCGGTGATACGCGTCCGCCGTGTCGATGAGCGTGACACCGGCGTCGAGCGCGGCGTGGATCGTCGCGATCGACCTGCGGGCGTCGGGGCGGCCCTCGATGGACATCGGCATGCCGCCGAGCCCGATCGCCGAAACGGTCTGTCCGCCGATCGTGCGTTGCTTCATCGGACGTCTCCTCCGGATGTGGAAGACAGGTGGTGGAGGTCTTCTCGTGCGGAAGGCCTGCCTGGCCGAGCCTAGGAATCGATGATTCAGAGGTCCAACAGTTGTTGGTCATGACATTGAGAAATGAAATCGATGAATATATCTGCGGCAGAGCGATACGTGCTCGCGCTTCTGGCGATTCGGCATCTTGACCCGCTCGGTATGCCCTTCGACCACGCCTGCTCGCACCAGCCCAGATACTCCGCCATCCCCCGCGCGTACGCGTCCAAGGTTCGCGGCGCACGACCGAGGTCCTCTCACGCTTGCAACCAGGTCGCCGCGTACTCATGCCGTGCCAGTACCGGCCACCTGGCCAGGAGTGCCGATGTGCTGTTCCAGCCGTTCCCCTGGTCCGGCGGCAAGTCATCGAGCATTTTTGTGTGACTGGGTGCCGTAGTTGGTTCTGGCCGCGCATCTGTGATGGCTAGGGTCGATGCTTCATCTGCCCCTGCCCCTGCCTCGTCGAGCGGGCAGTTCACGGAGCCACGGCCAGAACCGGCCTCGTGCGCGGTAGCCGAGGAGGGATCCGTCACCGCGGGTCGCGGAGCCGAAGAAGGTATGCGGCAGTCAGCGCAACAGCACGGTCCTCGTCATGCGACAGTTCCACGAGGGCACGTGCTGCCGTCGTCCCCGGAATGTCCGCCAGTGCCTGGGTCAGCCGCCCGCGTGCAGGTGCCTTGGTGGTGTCGTCGGCAAGGCGGCCGACGAGCCCGGTCGCGATCTGATCCGCCATAGCGGTGTCGCTCGCCAGCACGCTCAGTGCATCGGCTGCGTCGGTGTCGTTCCTTCCCTGCACGATCATGTCGATGAGCGCCGGAACCGCATCGGCCACACCACGTGTACCGAGCGCCAAAGCCGCATGCGCGCGGACCACGGCGTCGGGGTTCGCAAGTGCATCCCTCAGCTGCGCGGTAGCTTCATCGCCAGGCATTTCGACGAGGGCCTGAACGGCACGTTCCCGCACCGCGGCCACGGGTGAGCTTAGGCCCTCCGCCAGCAGCGCCCGGGCGCCGGCGTCCGATCGCGCAAGCGCCCATCGCAGAGCCCCTGCGACGTTCGGCTCCGTCTCGCTGAGTGCCGCCTCGACCAGGGCCTCCACCGGCACCTCGTCGCCCGAGGAGAGGACCGCGCGCTGACGCGCATCGGCGCTCTTGGACCCCAGTGCTTGGAGGATCGCGACGATCTGGAGCACGTCCTCCCAGCCGACGGGGTCCGCGGCATGGATCCGGCGGAGCTGCGTGAGCAGTTCGGTCTCGGCCGCGATGCGATCGCGCGTCTGACGGATGAGGTCGCCGACGAGCGCCGAGGGCGTGAAACCGGGATCGTCGAGCGCGCGCCCGATCTCACGCAGCGACAGGCCCAGCGACCGCAGGCTCTCGATGTGGAAGATCCGCCGAATGTCCTCCGCGGAGTACTCCCGATAACCGGATCCCGTACGACCCGAAGGTCGCACCAAGCCGAGGGATTCGTAGTGCCGGAGCATGCGGGCACTGACCCCGGACCGTCTCGACACCTCACCGATCAGCACAGTTCTCATCGTCCGTCTTGGGGGCCCCGGTGAGGGCCACGACGCGCTTGGCCTCCTCGATCGCCAACTCGAATCCGGTGTCCGGGTCGCGCAGCAGCCTCTGTGTTGCGAGCGCGTGCGCACGCACATGCGGGTCAGAGACCGTCGACGCAGCATGCAGAGCCGGCACGATCACTTCACCCAGCGCGACCAGCGCCTGGCTCAGACTCAGCTGGGTCTCCTGCTCGCCGCGCCCGAGTTGCGTTGCCAGCACCGTGGCCAAGGCGGACTCCTCGCCTCCCGGCACGAGCACGACCGCTGCCCGCCAGGCGCTCCTCGCCACCTCGTCGTCGGCGTCGGACAACAGTGCCCGTGTGATCGCCGGCCATGCCTGCCGGTCCCCGATCTTGGACAGCGTGTGCAGCGCCTGGCTGCGTGCCTGCGCACGCTCCGAGCGGACTTCGCGGAGCAGCTCGGGGAGCGTCAGGGACATCGGGTGGCGGGTGAGCGCCCAGGTCAGCATGTCTCGGACGAAGAACTCGGGCTCGATCGCGCATCGCTCGATGAGCTTGTCGACGAAGCACGGGTCAGGCGCCGTCCCGACCGCCAGAGCTGCCCGCAGTCGCACAGACGAACGCCTGTCCTCCAGCCCCTGGAGCGCTCGTATCGCATCCGTGTCCCGTCTCGTCATGGTCATCCGGACCACGTCCTTGGGAAGCAGTGAAGACGTTGTCACTGTGTCAAGGTCAAACGGCGTCAGCCGCCCGATGACGAGTCACTCTGCTCGACACGCACCCCGGACTCTCCCTGTCGTCGCCGGAGTACCTCGAAGGACTGGAACGGTTTCACCAAGCCCGCAAGGACCTTCAGGCCGCCATGCGTGCACGTCACAAATGCCGCCCGCGGGCAAGCCCATGCCGTCTGCCTGGCCAACGGCATGACTCGGTGTGGTCGTTCCCGCGCTTCCATGACGACTACGGCAGGGGGCCAACGATTTCATCGTCGACACCAGTGCAGGCTCCGTCACTGATATCGCCGCACCCGTGGTCAGCGTGGTCAGCTGGCAGTGAGCAATCGTCAAGGTTGTGGATGAGCTGAAGGAAAATCGGGTTGCCATCGCCGCGTAGCGGGCCGAACCATTGCGCCTTGTGATGACTGCTGATGAGAAGCCGCCGTTCGATGCCGCCAGGCCGGTCGCGTTGGTGACCGGCGTCGGCCGCTCCATCGGAATCGGTGCGGGGATCGCCCGCCGACTGGCCGAGGCAGGCTGGAACGTCGCCTTCACGTACTGGACGCCGTACGACGCGCGCATGGCCTGGGGCATCGAGACCGACGCCGCGGACACCATCGCCAAGGACCTGGAGGAACGGGGCGCCGACACGGTGGCGGTCGAGGCGGACCTCGCCGATCCTGAGGCCCCCGGGCGAGTCCTTGACCAGGCTCAGGGCCGGCTCGGCAACATCACCGCGTTGGTGATGTGCCACTGTGAGTCGGTGGACTCCGGCCTGCTCGACACCACCCTGGAGAGCTTCGACCGCCACTTCGCCGTCAATGCGCGTGCCACCTGGCTGCTGATCCGTGAGTTCGGCCGTCGCTTCAACGGGACTCCAGGAACCGGACGCGTGATCGCCCTCACCAGCGACCACACCGTCGGCAACCTGCCCTACGGGGCGAGCAAGGGCGCACTCGACCGCATCACCCTGGCCGCCGCGCACGAACTCGCTCACCTCGGGATGACCGCCAACGTGATCAACCCTGGCCCGGTCGACACCGGCTGGATGTCCGACGACATCCGCGACCACGTACTGCGCCAGACCCCGCTGGGACGTCTGGGCAGCCCGCAGGACACCGCTCACCTTGTCGACTTCCTGTGCTCACCACAGGGCCAGTGGATCAACGGCCAGCTGCTGAAGAGCAACGGCGGTCTCGCCGGCTGACCGGCCGGCCCGACGTCGCGGCCTCCGACCGCTCAACGAGGACACCGTTCTCGAACCGGGCCGCCGCCCGGACGAGCGGCACCAGGTGAGCACCGGTGTGATCGCACGCCATCGGGCCCGGGCGGACTCAAGGAGCTTGAACACCATCGCCAAGGCGGCGGGCGGACTGCCGGCCCCGCGGGAGGCTTTCGTTGCGGACCTTGTGGAGAGGTCGACTCGATGGGGTCGGCGGTCCGCAGGTGGACCCAGTGCTCGGCCGGGAAGTCGTAGCACGCCTGCAGCCCGCCTGCGTCATCGGTGATCTTCGCGACGGCCTTTGAAAGGCTCATTGCCAAGCCGCACCACGGTCGGCGTCACCGACCCGGCCCCGGACGCGGCAGTGGAAATCGACATCGCCGACATCCCCGACGTCCCGGATCCTCCCCGGGCTGCTGTCGGTCAGCGTGGGTCCGGAAAGGTGCCGAGCCGACTGATCGTGCCGGTGATCTCTTCCGTCAATGGCCAGTGGCGGGCGCATCGCAGGCGCCGTTGGCGTGCGGTCGCGATGAGTTGGGCAGCGGCGGAGAACAGCCGCAGCCTCCCACGGCAGCCGCGACCGGCAAGTCGAGGTCCGTGGCTTCCGGGGCGAGACAGCGTGACAGCGGTGGTGCCGGCCGGGCCGGCACCAGTCGCGGTCACGTCATCACCCCACCACTCGCTCCCGACTGTTGGATCCAGGACCGGCCTTCGGAGACGGGTCGTGGTCTCGGATATAAACGGTGACTCGCGCCCCGTTGACATGGGTTGTTCCGTACTTGCGGAAGTGGCGCCGCAGGGTGCTTGTTTTCGCTTCCTCCTGCGGGTCGGTCGGCGAGTGCGCACCCGCCGGGTCGCGGACCGCGACGATCCGGTCGAATTCCAGCATGCGTGCCGCAATGTCCTGGGCGGGAACCTCGACACCGGCAAGTGTGTTGGACGAAACGGGGTCTTGAGCCAGGGCCAGATCCGTCAGGAAACGGGTGTCCTCGGGGTTGGCCGCGGTCCAGGCCCGGTACCGGGCGGAGAGATAGAGCAGCCCGTCGCCGGGACGGCCTTCCTTGCGTACGGTGGCGCCGATGGCGGTGACGTCATTGCTCCGGCTCTCGGGAGTCCTCAGCGACATGCTCGGCTGGACGAGGGCGGCCAGTACGGCAACCGCCGCGATCCACGCGATGCGGGAAGACCGCGGCCGCCGAAGGAAGTAATCCGTCCAAGCGCCCAGCAGCAACGCGATTCCGATACTGCTGTAGAGCACATACCGGTCGACGAAGAGGGGCTTGACCAGTGAGGCGGTCAGCAGCAGAAGGCCCGGAAGCACAACAATCGGCACCGCCAGCACGGAAAGCCGCACGGGCCCCCGCACCCCCAGGGGCACCAGGGCACACGCCACGCCCACGACCGCCATGGCCAGGACACCAGGAAGCCGCACAGGTCCGCCGATCCAGGACACCTGCCCCGACTGCCCCGCACTACAGATCGCCAGCGGCAACAGCCCGGCCACAACGCCCGCGGCAGCCACACCCCACGCCCTCAGCACCGGTCGTGGAACACGAGAGACGACCAGTGTGACACCGTGTGCAACCAGGGCGAGGACCGCGAACTCATGCAGCAGACAGGCCAGCAGCATGGTGGAGCCATAGACCGCCCACCGCCATCGGGCGCGACGCGGGACGCTGACCACGAGCGCATAGGTGGCCCAGGTGACGAGGGCACAGACCATGGCATACGAGCGGCCTTCCTGAGCGTACTTCTGTACCTGGGGAAGGAGCGCGAACACCAGCCCGGCCAGCAGCCCGGCACGGGGTCCCGCCAGACGTAGCCCCAGCAGCCCGACTCCGCTCGCCGCCGCGGACATTGCGAGGACGGACGGCAGCCGCAACGTCAGCAGCCCTCCGCCGAAGAGACCGAAGAGCTCGTGCATCACGGCGTAATGGAGAGCATGGACCAGATCGACATGCTGGGCGGTGAGCCATATCTGCGAAAGATCGCGGTGCGCGAGCTGACAGGTGACGGCCTCGTCCCCCCACATACTGTTCTTCCTGCGGATACCCCAGAGCCCCAGAGCGATGGTCAGCGCCAAGGGCGCGATGACGACAACGGCTTTGGCCGTGCCCGGCGATAGTCGACGGGCGGGTAAGTGAGGGGAAACCGTCCTGGCCACGGCGGGGCCTCGTACATCAATGGACATCGGCGACAGGGCCTTTCAGCAGCGGCGAAGCAACTCCGCCAGCGTGCCCGGACCTCGTTGACCGGAGGCTGACCCAACCTGACCGGCCGATCAGGAAGGCGGGCGGGCGCTGTGCGAAGCTGCACCGCATGCGCATCCTGGTGGTCGAAGACGAGGTGGACCTTGCCCACACCCTGCACACCGGTCTGACCGCCGAGGGCTACAGCGTCGACCTCGCCCATGACGGCCGACAGGGGCTGTGGATGGCCCGGACCGGCGAATACGCCCTTCTCGTACTGGACTTGATGCTGCCCGGACTCAACGGCTACAAGGTCTGCGCCCAGTTGCGCCGGGAGGGCAACGCGACCCCCATCCTGGTACTCACCGCCAAGGGCGGGGAGTGGGACCAGGCGGAGGCCCTGGACACGGGGGCCGACGACTACCTGGCCAAACCCTTCTCCTACGTGGTGCTCGTCGCACGGCTGCGGGCCCTGGTCAGACGAGCGGCCACCGTCGCCCCGCCCGTCCTCGCCGTGGGCGACCTCTCGTTGGATGTCGCCGGCCGGGTCTGCCGCCGGGCCGGGACCCGGGTGGAACTCACCCCTCGGGAGTTCGCCGTCCTTGAGCTGCTGGCCCGCCGGGCGGGCCAGGCGGTCTCCAAAGCGGATCTCCTCTATCACGCGTGGCCCGACGAGGCCCTGGATCCCAACCTGGTGGAGGCGCGCGTGAGCGCACTGCGCAAGAAGGTGGACTCCGCGTTCGGCCGACGGTCCCTGGAGACCGTACGGGGTACCGGCTACCGGCTGGTGGACGACCGTGACCGCGACTGAGCCGCGACGCCGCTGGTGGCCGCGTTCGGTACGAGCCCGTACGGCCCTGGCCGCCGCCTCGGCCGCCGCCGTCATCCTGGTCGGCATCGGCTGGTGGCTGCACCACGACGTCTACCGCCAGGGCACACGGATCGCCGAAGGACAAGCCGAACAACAGGTCTGGGCACTCGTCGATCAGCTGAACGGGGGTGTGCTTCCCGCTCACAAAAGCATCGTGCTGCCGTACGAGGTCGTCGCGAGCGGCCGGCGCACCGCTGTCGCCTACGGCGGAGGCATGGAAGCCCTCGATCCCGGCACCCACCATGTGCTGCCCGCCCCATCGGAGGCCAGGGAGTCCGGAGTCCTGACGATCCTTCCCCTCCGCATACCGGAGCGCGGCTCCCACTCCAGGGACAGATTCGGCCTGGCCGGCGGGACCTTCACGGTCATGTTCGCCGATGTCGGCGTCGATGAACTCAGCAGGGACAAAGTCGCCGCTCTGGGCGTCGCCGCGGACGCCTACCTGCGGGTCTATGTGGTGGTGCTCCCGAAAACGGCCGAGGAGATCGCCAGGACCACCGACCTCCTGCTGCTGCGGGCCGGGCTCGTCAGCCTCGTACTGATCGCCGCCGCCGTCTACTTCACCGTCCGCAGGTCGCTGCGGCCGGTCGAAGCCATCCGCGTCCTCACCGCCTCGGTCACCGCGAACGACCCCCGCGAACGCGTCACGGTCCCTGCCACGGGACACGAGATCGCCGCCCTGGCCACCACCATCAACAGCACCCTCCAACGCCTCGACGACGCCGCCGCCCAGCAAAGCCGCTTCGTCGCGGACGCCGCCCACGAACTGCGCAGCCCCCTCACCACACTGCTCGCCAGCCTGGAAGTCGCGCTCGCCTACCCGGACCGCACCGACTGGCCCGCCGCGGCCACCACCGCCGCACGACAGACCCGCCGCCTCCAGTCCCTCGCCGAAGACCTGCTGCTCCTCGCCCGCCTCGACACCCGCACCCCCACAACCGGCCCCGAAACCGTCGACCTTGCAGCTCTCGCCTCCCGGCTGATCGAGCAATACCCCCTCACCGAACGGCCGTTGACCCTCACCTGCGACAGCACCGCCCCCGCACACGCAGACGGAAACCCCGACGAATACGAACGGCTGCTGCGCAACCTCATCGACAACGCCGCCCGCCACGCCGCACACCGCATCCAGATCACCATCCGAAACCAGGACGACTGGATCGTCCTCACAGTGCACGACGATGGACCGGGCGTGCCCACCGAGGACGCCGAGCGCGTCTTCGAACGCTTCGTCCGGCTCGACGACGCCCGTTCCCGCGACCAAGGCGGCACCGGCCTGGGCCTCGCCATCGCCCGCGACCTGGCCCACCGCCACCGAGGCACCCTCACCCTCACTCCCCGAACCCTCGGAGCATGCTTCCAACTGCGCCTTCCCCGAGCCCCCACCCCAGCCGAGAAATGACCCGCTTCACCGTGGCAGCCCTTCGGAATCGGAAGACCAGATCACCACGCCCACCGCCACTGCCGTAGAAGCGATCACCCACTTCACCCGCCACCTGGCTGAGCCCGGCTGCTGTGAACTTCCACCGCCCGACCCGCGCGCGGCTCGGAGATCACCGCCTGCCGCCACGACGACCTGGTCGGCCGACTCCGTGCGGCCGTGTCTGGCGCTCCTGGAGTGTCCCCTTGGCGGCAAGTGCCTTGGCCAGCACGTTGGCCCGGTAGGGGTTCGTGGCGCTCAGGGCCGACGCCACCGCCACCGCCTCGTCCAACAGCGCCAGCCGTTGCTCGGGCAGTTCCCGCACCAGCGACGAGGCGCTGGCCTCCACCAGAACGTACGCCAGCTTCGACCCGTACACTTCCGGCTCGACCTGCGTCAGCAGGCGGTAGATCCGCAACCCCTCGGTGCCGCGGACCACCCGCCGGTTGGCACTGAGCAACTGGACCCTCGCCCGCATGACCACGGACGTCGGAGAGTGGATGACGGCAAGTCTGCGGGCAGGCCACCACCTTGGACACCGCCACCGTCTTCGGCCTCTTCGAGGTGAGCAGCGCTCTGCACCTGTGGCATCACGGAGTGGAGAGCGCCGTCGCGAGCGCCTTCTACCGTGACGCGGCGATGCTCATGCTGGACGAGCCCACCTCAGCGATGGACCCCCGCGCCGAGTACCTGGTGATCGGCCGCTTCAAGGAACTCGCCGCCGGTAAAACCGCAATCTTCGTCACCCAGGGTCTGGAGAACACCCAGTCTCTGGGAGTTCGGCCTGTGGCGTTGACGACTTGCTCAGGTTGATACAGCTCAGCGTCGACGTACTGAGCGTATCCATCGCAACAGGTGTGGTGCTATCGCTGGATGGGTGGCTAGCTCTGAACGACTTCTCTGGCCCCGCCGGAACGACTTGGGTGCTAAAGGTGGTTGCACCGCGTGAATCCCGATGCATCACCATTGGTGCAGCTTCTCGGTCAAGGCGTTCGCTATTCGCCTTCCTCCCCAGCTAGGGAGGAAGAAGAGGTACTGGTGGTGCCGTTTCCACGATTAGCCGATCGTCTGTAAGGCGCGTTCCCTAGCACACCGCCATGATCGACGATCAGGAGTTCGACGTCTCCCTGCCTGCCGTGCACGAGCTCGTTAGGGAGTATGTGCGTGCGGCATGCTCCCGATGCGTGCAACGAAGTGCCCTCCATCCGCACGACAATGCCACCAGGCTGATGACTCTGCTTTGACCGGATGAACCCCTAGCTTATGCATGGGACACTCCGGCCATACGAGCCAAAATCGGTCAGCAATCTCGTCCTGCACTTCTTCCGCGACAGCAAGCAAAGAGTCGGCTGGATCATCCCCGGCTGCCGCAGGAACTCCATTTCCACTGCTGAGAAGTGACTGGTCAGGCAAAGCTACCCTTGCCCTGGCTCCGTATTCTTCTTCGTCGAACCTCAGATGCAGTCCGTCAAAGAACCGGACTCCGGATAGGTCCGCTTGGACCCCCTGAAGTGCCATCTTAAGGTTGTCGATCCGATGGGGCGCGAGTATGAAGCCGGGATCGAAATTAATGTCTTGCAGAAGCTTTACCGCCAATCCTGCTGACTGAGGTCCTGAAAGATCAGCGGGCCTCGTTTCGATCAGCTGACGGACCGCTGGAGTTGCGCGACCCCAGTCAAAGAGGAAGCATGCGAGTTCTAGAGCAAGACTTGCTACCGGCCGCCCCTCTTGAAGGGCAACATATATTTTGCCACCGAGGTCGTCCATCGTGCGCTGGAATTCCTCTGTATCCACGCTTGCTCCCTATCGGGACTTGAGGTGCCGTTAGAAATGCTCGGATGGTCGCCCATTTTTTGGGAAAACCGCTGGGCCGGCCAGGGATTTTGCACCCTGGCCAGCCCAGCCGTTCAGCCGATCAGTAGATCAGTAGATCAGTGGTAGCTTCCTCCTCCGGAGAAGTTTTGGCCAATACTGAAAACGTACTCTCTACCGCCATACCAGGCGTCACCCTCTGCCATGAAGAATATCGAGTCGCTGGGGTCGGACCAGCATGTACTTCCGTAGCAGCGGAAGTATCCGCGCTTGTCGGGGGCGTAGCCGTCATTTCCGTACCAGTTGGCATGGAATCCGTAGTCGCCCCACTCTGAGTGATTGTAGCTGCCTCCGCCGAGTTTGACTCCCCAGTCGTAGAGGTCCCATTTCCACCCGGCGGTGATTCGCGCGTTTCTCCACCAGCCCCGGAAGGAGAGGTTCCACTGGAGCGAGCACTTCATGTGCCGACTGGAGTCGCACATTCTCTTCAGTGTTACACAGTCGTATTTCGTGCATTGGCGAACTACGCGTTCCTTGATGCGCCGGCCGTCCAAGTCCAGGGAGTGTAAATCTAACGGCGGATCCGGAGATCATGGGAGAGACGTCAAGTGACTGACACCGCCGTGGAGTTGGGGACCGTGGAACCTGTCGAGAGTGTCCCGTCCGGGTAGCCTGCGCCTGTGTCTGACGAGCAACTGGTCGCGATGCTGGTGGAACGGGCCCGGTCGGAGGGACTGCAGCTGACCGGGCAGGGTGGGCTGCTGCAGCAGCTGACCAAAAGGGTCTTGGAATCTGCCCTGGAAGGCGAGATCACCGATCACCTCGGCTATGAACGCCACGATGCTGTCGGCCGGGGCAGCGGCAACTCCCGCAAC
>NZ_JBICZJ010000029.1:0-108045 GCF_043201895.1 Streptomyces sp. NPDC048254 | reverse complement strand
CTTCAGGACCTGCTCAGGTGCTGGGCCGGCACCTGCACCACCTGCGGCCGACCCCTACCGACCAGCAGAACCAGAACCTAACGAAGCACTACTAGCTAGAGATCGGCCGATGCCCCGGGGAGCAGGCGCGTGTAGGGCGCGCCGCTGTGGTTCGCCAGCCACCAGTCGACGTTCTCGAACCCGCGCTCGTTCACCGTGGCGTCGTGGATGGCGATCGCGCGGCCCGGCTTGACCGCCCGCGTGAACTCCACCGCGAGGCCGAGGTGCAGCCACGGCCCGGCGACCGGCACGAGCAGCGTCTCGACCGGCTCGTCCGGGACGAACAGCGAGTCGCCCGGGTGGTAGACCCCGTCGACGACGAAGCCGACGTTGGCGCATCCAGGCAGCCCGTCGACGATGTCGGCGTGCCGGCCGCCGACGACGCGCACCGTGAAGCCACCCGCCGAGATCGTGTCGCCCGCCGCGACCGGCGTCGCCCAGTCGCCGAGCGCGGCCGCGACGTCGGCGGGGGCGTGCACGGTGATACCGGGGTTGGCGGCCCGCGCCGCCACGAGCTTGTCGGCGTCGATGTGATCGTCGTGCTCGTGGGTGACGAGCACCGCCGCAACTCCGGACAGGGACTCCGGCTCGGTGTAGATGCCTGGATCGATGACGAGCGAGCGGCCCTCGGCCTCGAGGCGCACGCACGCGTGACCGTACTTCGTCAGACGCATCGCAGGATCGTATCGGACCGTCCGTCCGTGGCCCCCGCTACCGGCGACAGGATCTGGATGGCGCTCTCGGCGCGGAGCCGGTCGGGTGGTCACCGCGGACCACGACGACCGTGCGCACCGCGCACCTGCGGAGAGACATGCCTGGCTCTCTCGGTGGGGCGTCCGAGTCCTCGGACACCGCCGCATCCTCACTGTTACGATTCAGTGACGCTCGCCGTTGAGTCGGGCGCGCTGTATCGGCTTGTCCAAGATGTTCCCAGGAGGCTCCCATGGCGCGCAGGACCGGCCGCGTGACGGCGACCGACGTCGCCAAGGAGGCAGGGGTCTCACAGACCACGGTCAGCTATGTACTGAATGACGCGCCGCACCAGAAGATCTCCGAACAGACCCGGCGCAAGGTGCTGGATGCGGTGGCGAAACTGGGCTACAAGCCGTCGGCCGCCGCACGCGCGCTCCGCCTGGGCCGCAGCGATCTGGTGCTGATGTTCCTTCCCGACGTGCCCATCGGCGGCACCATCACGGCCGTGGTCGAGCTGCTCGGCGACGAGTTGGAGCGCCACGGCCTGAACCTCGTCACACGGCGCGAGCGGCACACCCCACTCGAATCGCTGTGGCGGGAACTCGCGCCGGCGGCCGTGATGACGGCCTTCGACGTCCCCGACGAGGACGTGGCGAACATGCGGGCGGCCGGCATCCACGTGGTCAGCGCCGGGACGAGCCCGTCGGCCACTCCGGGCGTCCTCACCGTCCCCCAGCGTCTCATCGGCACGATGCAGGTCGAGCGGCTGGCGGCGACGGGGCACACGCGTATCGGCTATGCCGCTCCCGGGGATCCCCGGCTCCAGGACTTCTTCACCCTGCGTCTCGACGGCGCCCGTGCCGCCTGCGCGGAACTCGGCCTCGAACCCCCCGTCCGGCTCGAAGTGCCCCTCGACATCTCGGCCGCCGCCGCGGCGGCCGAGCACTGGCACTCGGCCGTCCCTGCCGTCACGGGGGTGTGCGCCTACAACGACGAGACGGCTTTCGCCCTCCTCGCGGGCATGCGCAGGGTGGGCCTCTCGGCCCCCGGCGACCTGGCCGTGATCGGTGTCGACAACGACAAGCTGGCACCTTTCGCGATGCCGCCGCTGACGACCATCGACAACAACCTCGATGTCGTCGTGGGCCGCGCGGCCCGGATGATCGTCAGTGGCGTGACCGGCCGACCGCTGCCGACGTCGCCCCAGGTGACTCCGCTGAGCCTGGTCGTACGCGAGTCGGCCTGACGGACGTGAGCCGGGCCCCACGCGCGTAGGCCCGGCCAGGCCGCCCCGAGCGGATTCCGGCCAGGATCGTCCCTCGGCGCGCCATGCCGCCGCTCCCCCGATTTCCGGCTTTCCGGAAAACGCTTGATGCAAGGGTCTTGTGGCCCGCCAAGGGCGGGGCTACGTTACGCATACGTTTCACTTGTACGTATCAGTGGCTGGTTTCAACCCATCGCAAACGGTGGAGACAAAACCCCTCCCGCCAGGAACGGCTGACCGCCAAGAGCGGTCCTGGCCGCATCAGGACCTGGTCTCCCACTACCTCCGAGGCCCTTGCGGGCGGCTCGATGCCCGACGCCGCCCGGTCATCAACTCACCAGCGGAGTACCCATGCGAAGAATCGCGCTGACGGCCGTATCCGCGGCCCTGATGTTGTCCGCGGCCGCGTGCGGCTCGGGCTCAGGTTCCGGTTCGGGCAAAGCGGCCACCGGCGGCACCCTCACCCTGGCCCCCCTGGTCGCGGCGCAGCCGTGGGACCTGGCCGACGCCGGGCTCGGCAACAACGCGCAGTACTACCAGCCCGTATACGACTCGCTGTTCCGGCTGTCCCCGACGGCCGAGGTCAAGCCGAACCTGGCCACCAAGTGGTCGTACAACGCGGCCCGCACGGTACTTACGCTCACTCTGCGCACCGGCGTCAAGTTCACCGACGGCACCGCCCTGGACGCGGCGGCGGTCAAGGCCAATCTGCTGCACACCAAGGGGGGCAGCAGCGAGGCGGCGGGCCAGCTCACCAGCATCAGCGGCGTCGACGTCGTCAACGCCACCACGGTCGCGGTCAAACTCTCGGCCCCCGACCCCTCGCTGGTGCCGAACCTCGGCAATGTGGCCGGCATGATGGCCAGCCCCAAGGCCATCACCGCGGGGACGATCAAGACCGACCCGGTGGGCTCCGGCCCGTACACGCTGGACAAGTCCGCCACCACGGCGGGCAGTACGTACACCTTCGTACGCAATCCGGGGTACTGGAACAAGGCCGCCTTCCCCTTCGACAAGATCGTGTTCAAGCCGCTCACCGACCCGACCGCCGTGCTCAACGCGCTGCGCTCGGGGCAGGTCAACGGCGCGCTGCTGGCCAGCGCCAAGAACATCGCGCCGGCCAAGAGCAGCGGGCTGAACGTCACCAAGTACACCTCCGGTGACGTCGAGGGTGTGTACATCTGGGACCGCGAAGGAAAGATCGTCAAGGCGCTCGGCGACGTCCGGGTCCGCCAGGCCCTGAACTACGCCTTCGACCGTTCCACGATCGTCAGGACGGCGAAGCAGGGGCTGGGCAAGGCGACGACCCAGATCTTCAACCCGGCGGGCTCGGCCTTCGACGACGCGCTGAACTCCAAGTACTCCTACGACCCGGCGAAGGCCAAGCAGTTGCTGGCGGAGGCGGGTTATCCGAACGGCTTCTCGGTCACCGTCCCGGATGTCTCGGCGGTCTTCCCGGACCAGCAGGCCGCCATGGTCCAGCAGTTGGAGGACATCGGGATCAAGGTCAAGGTCGACAAGATCCCGGTCGCCCAGTTCATCAGCGCCCTCCTCGCGGGCAAGTACCCCCTGTCCTACATGACCCTGGCCTCCTTCCGCCCCTGGGACACCATCCAGATCGAGGTGGGCAAGAGCGCGCTGTGGAATCCGCTGCACACCGAGGACGCCAAGGTGACCGACCTGATCACCAAGGCCCGTTCGGCGACCGGCGCCGCCCAGGACGCCCTGTTCAAGCAGCTCAACACCTACCTCGTCGACCAGGCGTGGAACGCGCCCTGGGACTCCGTGGAGGCCACCTACGCGACGACCAAGGGCGTCACCTTCACCCCGCAGGCGTTCGCCGCCGTTCCGCCGATCTACAACTTCAAGCCCGCCGGCTGACCCGGGCGACGGGCCGGGCGGAGGTGGTGGCCCCGCTCCCACCCGGCCGCCGATCAACACCGGTCAGGGAAAGGCAAGGTGGAGAGACTGATGATTGTTTTCTTGGTCCGGCGCATCGCCGCCGGGCTGGTCCTGGTCCTGGTGATCGCGACCACGACCTTCGCGCTGATGGGTCTCACCGGTTCCGATCCGGTGCGCCAGATCGTGGGGCAGACCGCCACCCGGCAACAGGTGGCCGCCAAGTCCGCCGAACTCGGGCTCGACCAGCCCTTCGTGGTCCGCTACGGGCACTGGCTCGGGGATGCGGTGCACGGCCACCTCGGCAGCTCGTGGTTCAGCGGTGAGTCCGTGACGAGTTCGCTGGAGAACAAGCTGCCGGTCACGCTGTCGATCGTGCTGGCGGCGCTGCTGCTGTCGGCGGTACTGAGCACGGTGCTGGGAGTGGCCGCCGCGGTCCGCCGGGGTGCACTGGACCAGGTGGTGCAGCTGCTCGCGGTCCTCGGGTTCGCCGTGCCCAGCTTCCTGGTCGCCCTGGTGTTCGCCGTGGTGATAGGCGTCGACCTGGGCTGGCTGCCCGCGACCGGTTACGTTCCGCTGGCGGACTCGGCGGGTGGCTGGCTGAAGTCGATCACCCTCCCGGCGTTGTCGCTCTCCGTCGGAGCGATCGCCGCCACCGCCCAGCAGGTGCGAGGCTCCATGGTCGACGTGCTGCGCGCGGACTACATACGTACCCTCCGCAGCCGTGGCATCAGCGAACGGAGCCTGCTGTTCCGGCATGCCCTGCGCAACGCGGCCCCGGCCGCTCTGACCGTGCTGGCCCTCCAGTTCATCGGCCTGGTCGGCGGCGCGGTGGTCGTCGAGAAGGTCTTCGGCCTCAACGGGATCGGCAGCCAGGCCACAACCGCCGGATCCCAGGGCGACACCCCGGTCGTCATGGGCGTCGTCGTGGTGATGGTCGCCCTCGTCGTGGTGGTGAACATCCTGATGGACCTCGCGTACGGATGGCTCAACCCGAAGGTGCGTGTCGGATGACGCTGCCTCAACCCGAAGAAACGGCACGCACGGTGGCCGTCGCAGCATCAGGGCGGGCCGGACTCCCGCGCCGGCTCCTGCGCAGCCCGGTGGCCGTGACCTGTCTGGTCCTCCTCGCCCTCATCTCGCTGGCCGGTCTGTTCGCGCCGCTGCTGACCAGCCAGGACCCGGCTCACACCTCGCTGACCGGCAGTCTGGCCCCGATGAGCGGCAACCATCCCCTGGGCGGTGACGGCGTCGGCCGTGACGTCCTGGCCCGACTGCTCTACGGCACTCGTACGAGCCTCCTGGGAGCCCTGCTCGCGGTGGCCGTCGCCCTGGTGATCGGTGTTCCCGCCGGTCTGGTGGCCGGGTACTACCGCAAGTGGTTCGACGCCGTGAGCAGTTGGCTGGCGAACCTGCTGATGGCCGTACCGGCGATCATCGTGCTGCTGGTCGTGATGTCGGCGGTGGGGCAGAACACGTACATCGCCATGGCGGTCTTCGGCGTGCTGATGTCACCGGGTGTGTTCCGGCTGATCCGCGCCTCGGTGATCTCCGTACGCGAGGAGCTGTACGTGGACGCGGCGCGGGTCTCCGGCCTGGCCGACCCCCGGATCATCCGCCGGCACATCCTGCCCGTCGTGCAGGCGCCGACCATCATCCAGGCCGCCCAGATGCTCGGTCTCGGCATCGTCATCCAGTCCGGGCTCGAGTTCCTCGGCCTGGGTTCGGCGACCCAGGCGAGCTGGGGCTCCATGCTCAACGACGCCTTCGCGAACATCTACACCAAGCCGGTCCTGATGGTCTGGCCCGGAGTGGCGCTCGCGGTGACCGTCGCCGCGTTCGGACTGCTGGGCAACGCCCTGCGGGACGCGCTGGACGGCAGTGCGGTGAAGGCGCGGAGGCCACGCGGTACCGCCGCCCGCAAGCGGGGCGCGGAGAAGAAGGCGCCGCCTGTCACCGCCGAGACGTCCGAGGCCGGCGACGCGCTGCTCGTCCTCGAAGGCCTGAAGGTCTCCTATCCGACGGCCGAGGGAGAGAAGACCGTCGTCGACGGTGTCGCCCTGACGGTGCGCCGGGGTGAGGTCCTCGGACTCGTGGGGGAATCGGGCTCGGGCAAGAGCCAGACCGCCTTCGCCGTCCTCGGCCTGCTGCCCAGGGAGGCCCGGGTCTCCAGCGGCCGACTGGTGTTCGACGGGAAGGAGTTGGGAGGGCTCGGCCGCGCCGAGCTGAACCGGTACCGCGGCCGTCGGATCGCCTATGTGCCGCAGGAGCCGATGTCCAACCTCGATCCCTCCTTCCGTATCGGCTCCCAGCTGGTCGAACCGGTGCGCCGGCACCTCGGGTTGTCGGCGGCCGAGGCGAAGGCGAAGACCCTCGGCCTGCTGGAACGGGTCGGCATCGCGGACCCGGAACGGGTCTTCGACTCCTATCCGCACCAGATCTCCGGCGGTATGGCGCAGCGCGTCCTCATCGCCGGCGCGGTGTCCTGCGAACCGGACCTGCTGATCGCCGACGAGCCGACCACGGCGCTCGACGTGACCGTGCAGGCCGAGGTGCTCGACCTGATCCGGTCCCTGCAGCGCGAGCGGAACATGGGCGTGATCCTGGTGACCCACGACTTCGGTGTGGTGGCAGACATCTGCGACCGGGTGACGGTGATGCAGACCGGTGCCGTGGTGGAGTCCGCCCCCGTACGGCAGTTGTTCGCCGAGCCGCGGCACCCGTACACCCGCATGCTCCTGGCATCCACGTTGGAGGACGCCGAACCACGGTCCGCGCACGGCCCCGCCGTGCCGGCGAGCGTGGCGACGAGCATGAACACCGCACGTCAGGAGGGTCCGGCATGACCGGGACACTGGACAAGGAACTCCCGGCGGAACCCCTGCTGGCCGCCGACGACGTGGTCGTGGAGTACCCGTCGAAAGGCTGGCGCAAGCCGCCGTTCCGGGTGCTGAAGGGGGTGTCGATCACCATCGGCGCCGGCGAGACCCTCGGGCTGGTCGGTGAGTCGGGATCGGGCAAGACCACCCTGGGCCGGGCCGTCCTCGGACTGGCCCCGGTCACCTCAGGCACCGTCCGCTACCGCGGCAGGGTCATCTCGGGCCTGAGCGGAAAGGAGCGCCGGGCGCTCAGCGACGACATCCAGGTCGTGTTCCAGGACCCGTACACCTCGCTCAATCCGGCGATGACGGTGACCGACATCCTCAGCGAGCCGCTGCGAGTCGCGGGAACCTCGCGGACGGATGCCGAGAAGCGGGTGCAGGACCTGCTCGACCAGGTCCGGCTGCCCGCCGACGCCGGGGAGCGGCTGCCGCGGGAGTTCTCCGGCGGCCAGCGCCAACGCATCGCCATCGCACGGGCGTTGTCCCGGGACCCGCGGGTCATCGTCTGCGACGAGCCGGTCAGCGCACTGGACCTGTCGACCCAGGCCCGGGTCCTGGACCTGTTCGTCGAGATCCAGGAGCGCACCGGCGTCGCCTACCTCTTCGTCACGCACGACCTTTCCGTGGTCCGGCACATCAGCCACCGGGTGGCGGTCATGTGCGGCGGGGAGATCGTCGAGACCGGGGACGCGGCGACCGTCACCACCGCACCCGAACACCCCTACACGCAGCGGCTGTTGCTCGCCGCGCCCGTGCCGGACCCGGAGCGGCAGGCGGAGCGCCGGGCCGAGCGGCGACGTCTGGCGGCGGCCATGGCGGCCGACACCCCCTCGAACACCTCCGTTATCGCCTCCACGTCGGGAGACCGAGCATGATCCTGCCCAACCCCACCATCCCCGGCTTCCACCCGGATCCCAGCATCACCCGCGTCGGCGACGACTACTACCTCACCTGTTCCAGCTTCGAGTACCTCCCCGGCCTGCCGCTGTTCCACAGCCGCGACCTGGTGCACTGGGAGCAGATCGGCAACGTGGTGACCCGCCCGGGGCAGCTCGCGGTGGAGAAGGTCCCCACGCTCGGCGGTGCCTGGGCGCCCACCATCCGGTTCCACGACGGCCGCTTCTGGCTGGTCGTCACCGACGCGATGGGCCGCGGCAGCCTGATCTTCACCGCCGACCGGGCCGAGGGGCCCTGGTCCGACGGCATCGTCATGCAGGGAGTGTCCGGTATCGACCCGGACCTCGCCTGGGACTCCGACGGCACCTGTTTCGTCACCTACTCGGGTCTCCAGCTCGACGGTGACCGGGCCGGCGAGCATCTGGGCATCCAGCAGGTCCGCATGGACCTGGAGACGGGCCAGGCCCTCGAAGAACCCCGGTCGCTGTGGTCGGGTACCGGACTGATGTTCCCCGAGGCGCCGCACCTGTACGAGATCGACGGCACCTGGTACCTCCTGATCGCCGAGGGCGGCACCGAGCGCGGGCACGCCGTGAGCATCGCCCGTGGCTCCCGCCCGGACGGTCCCTTCGAGGGCTGCCCGGCCAACCCGGTGCTCAGCGCCCGCAGCACCGCCCGCCCGGTCCAGAACACCGGGCATGCCGACCTGGTACGCACCCCCGACGGAGGCTGGGCGCTGATCCTGCTGGGTATGCGGCCCGGGGGCCTGACCAGGGCTTTCTCCGCCATGGGCCGGGAGACGTTCAGCACCGCGCTGGAGTGGGTCGACGGCTGGCCGGTGGTGCGGCCGGTCGAGCTGACCCCGCCCACCGGACCGGTCATCCGCCACGAC
The DNA here is from genome assembly GCF_043201895.1 of Streptomyces sp. NPDC048254. Lineage (NCBI taxonomy): Bacteria > Bacillati > Actinomycetota > Actinomycetes > Kitasatosporales > Streptomycetaceae > Streptomyces > Streptomyces sp. NPDC048254. Next base: position 99,479 of record NZ_JBICZJ010000029.1, on the reverse strand, counting down.
GACTTCACCGGCACTGAACTCGGCCCGGAATGGCTCTCGATACGGACACCGGCCGCCGACTGGTCCTCGCTCGCCGAGCGCCCGGGCCACCTCGTCGTGCACGCCGATGGCTCCGCCATGGACGACCCGCGGCCACGGTTCGTCGGCCGCCGCCAGCAGCACCGGTCGGCCGTCTTCGCGGTCCGGGTGGACAGCACCGATGGAGTCGGCGGGCTGAGCCTGCGGATCGACGAACGCCACCACTACGACATCGAGGTGGGGGCCGGTATCGCCCGTGCCCGCGCCCGGGTGGGCGGGCTCTGCCAGACCTGGGAACAGCCGGTTCCGCCGGGACCGGTGACCGTACAGATCAAGACCGAGCCGGTCAGCGGCATGGGCCTGGACGCCCTGGGCCCGGACCTGGTCCGGCTGTCCGCCGACTCCGGCACCGGACCGGTCGAACTCGCGGTGCTCGACGGCCGCTATGTCTCCGCCGAGACCTCGGCGTCCTTCACGGGCCGTGTCGTCGGCATGTACGCCGCCGAAGGAACCGTCGCCTTCGACAAGTTCGCATACCGGGGCGAGGACTGACGCCGTCATCCCGTCCGAGACACCCGACCGGCATCTGACAGGAAGTCACCAGTACCGCATGGGCACATTCTTCCCGCGCATGCTCTTCGGAGCCGCCTACTACACCGAGTACCAGCCCTACGAGCGGCTCGCGCAGGACCTCGACCTGATGGCCGAGGCCGGGTTCGGCGTCATCCGGGTCGGCGAGTCGGTCTGGTCGACCTGGGAACCCCGCGAGGGGCAGTTCGACCTCGACTGGCTGCAACCGGTGCTGGACGCAGCCCACGACCGCGGCATCAAGGCGATCGTGGGCACCCCGACCTACGCCGTCCCGCCGTGGCTGCGCCGCAAGTACCCGGAGACGGCGGCCCGTTCCCGTACCGGGGAGGCCATCCCGTACGGCATGCGACAGGACGCCGACTACTCGCACCCCGCCTTCCGGCATCTCGCCGAGCGGCTGGTCCGCAAGATCGTGGGGCGCTACGCCGACCACCCGGCGGTCATCGGCTGGCAGGTGGACAACGAGCCCGGCCTGCGCCTCTTCCACAACGACTCGGTGTTCCAGGGCTTCCTGGACCACCTCCGCGAACGCTACGGCGACGTCGAGACCCTCAACCGCCGCTGGGGGCTGACCTACTGGTCCCACCGTCTCCAGGACTGGGCGGACCTGTGGACCCCCGACGGCAACTCCACCCCGTCGTACGACCTCGCCTGGCGCCGCTACCAGTCCCGGCTGACCCAGGAGTACATCACCTGGCACGCCGAGCTGGTCCGCGGCCTCGCGCCGGAGCACCACTTCGTCACCACCTGCGTCGCCCTCGGCCAGCAGGGCCTGGACATCTCGGCCATCGGCCGGCCCCTCGACGTCGCCGGGGCGAACATCTACTACGCCACCCAGGAAGGGCTGGCCCTGCCGGGTCCCGACGAGCCCGCCGACGGACTGCATCCGTTCTTCGTCCCCTGGTCAGGACCCGCCTGGCTCTACCTCCAGAACGACATGGCGCGCGGCGTCCGCCAGGAACCCTTCCTCGTCATGGAGACCAACGCCACCTCGATCGGCGGATCCGCGGACAACTTCCCGCTCTACCGGGGCCAGGCCCGCCAAGCCGTGTGGAGCATGGTCGCGCGCGGCGCCAGGATGATCGAGTACTGGCACTGGCACTCCCTGCACTACGGCGCCGAGACCTACTGGGGCGGCATCCTCGGCCACAGCCTGGAACCCGGCCGGACGTACCAGGAGCTCTCGGTGATCGCCGAGGAGTTGCGGCGGGCAAGCAGCGCGATCGAAGGCCTGCGGCCGCGCAGTGACGTGGCGATGCTGCTGTCCGCCGACAGCCGCTGGGCCATGGAGTTCATGGCACCGCTCCGGGGCAACACCCCTGCCTGGTTCGGCGATCCGCAGTCCTACGACCGCATCGTCGCCGCGTTCTACCGGGGACTGTTCGACGCCGGGCTGTCCGTCGACATCGTTTCCCCGGAGCAACTCCCCTCTAGTCCCCGCGAGTTGGTCGACCGGTGGCCGGTGCTGGTCGTCCCCGCGCTGTACGTCGCGGACGACGCGACCCTCGATCTGCTGCGCCGGTACGCCGAGGCCGGCGGTCATCTCGTCCTCACTCCCCGCACCGGCTACGCCGACGAGGAGGCCGTCGCCCGGCACGAGGTCATGCCCGGAGTGCTGCGCCCCGCCGCGGGCGCGTACTACCAGGAGTTCACCAATGTGCTGACCCCGGTCACGATCGCCGAAGGGGACGGGACGTCGCACGGCCCCGCCCTGCACGGGCACGCCACCGCATGGGCCGACGGGCTGATCCCGGAAGGCGCCACTGTCCTCGCCGGGTACGAGCACCCGCACCTGGGCCAGTTCGCCGCCGTCACCACCCATGAGTACGACGCCGGCCGGGTGACGTACGTCGGCACCGTCCCGGACCGTGAACTCTCGCACAGCCTCGCGGAATGGGTCGCCGCGGTCTCGCTTCCCTCCGACGCCTGGCGCGCGGACCGGCCGGCGTCCGTCACCTGCACCTCGGCCGCCACCGCGGACGGCGCCGTCCTGCGCTTCGTCCACAACTGGGCCTGGGAACCGGTCGATTACCGCCTGCCAGTGGACGTGCGCGACCTGTTCACCGGTGAGCCACTCGCCGCCGGAAGCCCGCTCGTGCTCGGGCCCTGGGACGTCCGGGTGCTCATTGAGCGCGATGGCGAGCGCGACAGCGACGCCCTGTGATGCCCCTTTCCCCCGCCGACCCCACTTCTCCGAGGAGGACGCCGTGACCCGGCAGCCCACCCCCACCGACACCCCGTCCGCGACTGACGAAGCCGAGTTCGCCAGGCGCCTCGGCGCGCTCACCCTGGAGCAGAAGGTGAGGCTGCTGACCGGCGCGGACTTCTGGTCCCTCCACCCGGAGCCGGCCGTCGGTCTGCGCCGGCTGGTCGTCTCCGACGGACCCGCCGGAGTCCGCGGCGAGCTGTGGGACGAGCGCAGCCCCTCCGCCAACGTGCCCTCGCCCACGGCGCTGGCCGCCACCTGGGACGAGCAGTTGGTCGAGCGGCTCGGCGGACTGCTCGCCCACGAGGCGCGCGGCAAGGGCGTGGACGTCCTCCTCGCCCCCACCGTGAACCTGCACCGCACCCCCTACGGCGGACGGCACTTCGAGTGCTTCAGCGAAGACCCGCTGCTCACCGCGCGGATCGGGGTCGCCTATGTGCGAGGTGTGCAGGGCGGCGGGGTGGCGGCCACCGTGAAGCACTTCGTCGGCAACGACTCGGAGACCGAGCGGATGACGGTCGACGCGCGGATCGGCGAGCGCGCCCTGCGCGAGCTGTACCTGACGCCGTTCGAGCGGATCGTCGGCGAGGCCCGCGTCTGGGCCGTCATGGCCGCCTACAACGGGGTCAACGGACACCCGATGACCGAGAGCCCGTTGCTGCGCGAGGTACTCCACGACGACTGGGGTTTCGACGGGCTGGTCATGTCGGACTGGTTCGCCGTGCGCACCACCGAGCCGTCCGCACGGGCCGCGCTCGACCTGGTGATGCCCGGCCCGATCGGTCCGTGGGGCGATGCGCTGGTCGCCGCGGTGCGCAAGGGCAAGGTCGACGAGGCGCTCGTGGACGACAAGGTGCTGCGGCTGCTGCGGCTCGCCGCCCGGGTCGGCGCGCTGAGCGGTGTGCCCGCCACCGCCCGGCCGCCGGAGTACGACACGGCGTCGGTGGCGGCCCGGCTGCGCGAGACCGCCGCCGCCGGGTTCGTGCTGGCCCGCAACGAGGACGCCGTACTGCCGCTGGACCGCACGGTCCTGAGCCGGGTCGCCGTGCTGGGTCCCAACGCCGCCGTGGCCCGGACCCTCGGCGGCGGCAGCGCCACCGTCTTCCCGCCGTACACCGTCTCCCCCCTCGACGGCCTCCGCACCGCGCTGGGCGACGGCGTCGAGGTCACCCACGGAGTCGGCGTCACCCCGCAGACCCGCACGCCCGCAGCGGCACTGTCCTACCTCCGCCACCCCGACGGCTCCGGCGAGGGCACGGAGGTGCGCTTCCTCGCCTCGGACGGCACCCTGCTCGGCTCCGAGCGCCGTGCCGGGGCCGCCTACACCTGGATGGGGTCCTACGGCCCCGGAGTGCCCACCGACCAGGTCGCCCGGGTGGAGGTGCACACCGTGGTCCGCGCGACCGACGCCGGCCGGTACGCGATCGGCGGCTCGGGCATCGGACGCTTCCGGCTGTCCGTCGCGGGGGTGGAGGTGTTCGACGTACGCCTGCAACTCCCGCCGGGCGCGGACCTGGTGGAGGGGCTGATGACTCCGCCCCAGCGCCTCCACACCGTCGAGCTGGCGGAGGGCGAGGAGACCGAGGTCGTCCTCACCCACGACATCGACTCCGCCGCCACGGGCGACGGCATGGGCGACGCGGTCACCGTGTTCCAGTTCAACCTACAGCCGCCGCACGGCAGCGACGACGAGGAGATCGAGCGGGCCGTGGCACTCGCCCGCACGGCCGAGGTCGCCGTGGTCGTGGTGGGCACCACCGAGGAGGTCGAGAGCGAGGGCTTCGACCGCGACAGCCTGGTCCTGCCCGGCCGGCAGGACGAACTCGTCCGTCGGGTCGCCGAGGCCAACCCCCGTACCGTCGTGGTGGTCAACTCCGGGGCCCCGGTGCTGCTCCCCTGGGCCGAGGAGGTGGCGGCGGTGCTGCTCGCCTGGTTCCCCGGGCAGGAGTTCGGCAACGCGCTCGCCGATGTCCTGCTGGGCGTGGCGGAGCCGGGCGGACGGCTTCCGACGGTCTGGCCCGCGTCCGAGCGGGGGCTGCCCGCCACCGAGCCGGTCGACGGCGTCCTCGCCTACGACGAGGGGCTGTTCATCGGCTACCGGGGCGACGGCCGTGCCGGATGGCAGCCGCCCCGGTACGACTTCGGCCACGGACTCGGGTACGCCACCTGGGAGTACGTCTCGCTCGACGTCCCCGGCGAGGTGCGGCCCGAGGCGGGCTTCACGGCGGAGGTACGGATACGTAACAGTGGCACGCGGCACGGCAAGGAGGTCGTGCAGGTGTACGCCGGTCGTCCGGGCAGTGGTGTGGAGCGACCGGTCCGCTGGCTGGCCGGGTTCGCCACGGTCGAGGCGGCGGCCGGCGAGGAGGTCGCCGCGACGGTGACCCTGGACGCGCGGGCGCTGCGGCACTGGGACACCGAGGCGGGCGGTTGGGCCGTCGAGCCGGGGACCTTCACCCTGGAGGCGGGGCCGTCGTCGACGAGCCTTCCTCTCACGGCCGACATCGCCGTCAGCCGCTCATGACCACTCCACGAGTGGAAACGGTGATCGCCCCCTGGCAGCAGACCGAGTTCACTCTGACCGGCACACGCGACTACGCCAACCCCTACACGGACGTCGACGTATGGGCCGAGTTCACCCACGAATCCGGGACCGTACTGCGCCGCCCGGCCTTCTGGGACGGCGGCCGGGTCTGGAAGGTCCGGTTCGCCTCCGTCGAGACGGACGGCCGCTGGACCTGGCGCAGCGGCTGTTCCGTCGCGGACGAAGGACTGTCCGGGCAGGGCGGAGCGCTCGTCGTCCGTCCCGCCGCGGACGACGGCAACGCCTTCCACCGGCACGGCTTCCGGCGGATGTCGCCCGGCGGACGCAGCCTGGTGCACGCCGACGGGACGTCCGCGCTGCTGGTCGGCGACACCGCCTGGGCCCTGCCCTGGCGGGCCACCGAAGAGCAGGTCACGCGGTACGCCGCCGACCGGCGGGCCAAGGGCTTCAGTACTCCAGCCGCTCTTCCACGGGTTCGGCTGGAAGGGCCTCGGCGTGGCAGGTCCGGTGGTTCCACCGCAGGAGTACGAGCGCTACCGAACACTTGCCCAGTGCCCCACCCTTCAGGGTGGAGATGCAGGGCATCCTCGCCCTGGAGGCCCGGAGGGCGGCAGAACCATGGCACTATCGGCTGGTCCGACAAGGCAGTTGTCGGACCTACCGCCGGACGGGCGGGAAGTCAGGCCTGTGGAGGTCTGGTAAGACCGGTCCTCACAGACCGGCGCGGACCCGTGAAGCAGGAACCCGAGGTGGTACCGCGAAGCGGTACGGGCCGGAATCTCCAGTCCTCGGGCTGGAGAGGACGTCAATGCCGCTATCTGGTCGCCCGCTACGGCGCCGGCCCCGTCGTCTACCTGGTCGGTGCCGACGGCGAGGGCGGTGAACCGCAGATCGCGGCGGGCGGCGCCGAGGTCGGCCGCTGGGACGGCTACGGCCAGCCCTGCGGTATCCACTACCGTCCGCACTCCGACAACCGCGCCCACCAGAGCGAGGCCTGGCTGCACTTCCAGTGGTGCCAGACCGGCCACATGGGCGGGCATGTCCAGGAACGGGTCGCGGACATGTGGCGCAACACCCCGGCCAAGGCGGTCGCCAACGGCGAGCCGACGTACGAGAACACCGGGCGCCCCGGCCGGGCCGCGGGCTGGTGGCAGGGGCACGAGGCCTGGAGCAACCTGTGTGCCGACGGCACGATGGGCGTGGTGTACGGCGCGGCGAGCCTGTGGCAGTGGCGGCTGCACGCCGCCGAACCCGGGCACGAGGAGTTCTTCCTGGCCGAGGGCGCGGGCTGGCGGGAGGCGCTGGACTTCGAGGGCTCGCGCCACGTCGGGCTCGTCTCCCGCATCCTCGACGGCCTTCCGCTGACGGACATGCGGCCGGACTGGCGGTCCGCCCTGGCGCCCCGGGGGCTGTCCGTCCCTGGCGTGCTGTACCTCTGCTACGCGGAGGTGGGCGGCCCGCTGTTCATCACCGATCCGGTGAACGTCCCGCTCCCCTACCGGGTGGTCGACCCCCGGACCGGCGAGACCGTCCGCGAGGGCGTGCGCGCCACCGCCGGGGAGCCCGTACCCGACGAGGGCGGTGCCCCGCGGGTGTACATCTGCCACGACCCGAGCCGGAGTTGACGCCCGTGCATGTCACACCACCCGCCTTCGAACACCATCGCGAGCCGCTGGGCATCGGCGAGTCCGCGCCCCGCCTGAGCTGGCGCAGGGTCACCGACGCCGCGGACTGGCGGCAGGCCGCCCATCAGGTGGAGATCACCGCCGCCGACGGCACGGTGACGGCCGACACCGGACGTGTGGCGTCCGCCGAATCGGTCCTCGTCCCCTGGCCGGGGCCCCGGCTCGGCTCCCGGGACCGTGTCGGCGTACGTGTACGCGTCTGGGGTGAGGGCGAGGACGAGCCGTCGCCCTGGTCGCCGACCGCCCACGCGGAGACCGGACTCCTGGAGCCGACCGACTGGACGGCACGCCCTGTCACCCCGGACCGCGCCCCCGCCGAGGAACCGCTGCCCGTCGCGCTGCTCCGCCGCGACTTCGCCCTCACCGGTCACGTCGCCTCGGCCCGGCTGTACATCACCGCGTACGGCGTCTACGAGGCCGAGATCAACGGGGAGCCCGTCGGCGACCACGTCCTCGCCCCCGGCTGGACCTCCTACGCGCACCGGTTGCGCTACCAGACCTACGACATCACCCCACTCCTACGGACCGGCGAGAACACCATCGGGGGCGCCTTGGTGACGACCTCGCTCTGGTAGAAGCTCGCCACCAGGTTCACCTCGTGGAGGCCATCGCCAAGGGCGTCGGCGTGCGCGGTCTGATCAACAGTCTGGTCGTGCTGGATGTCTAACCCGCGCCCGTGATCCGGGTGGGGCCACCCGGAACGATCTTCATGTCGGCGTCGAGCGCCGTCTTACTGCTCGGCGAGGGCTGGTACACGGGACGTCTGGGCTTCCACGGCGGCAGACGCAACATCTACGGTGAACACCGCGCGCTCCTGGCCCAGTTGGAGATCGTGTACGTCGACGGTACGGCCGAGACGGTCGTGACCGACGAGCACTGGCGCACGGCGGTGGGTCCCGTGCTGCGTTCGGAGATCTACGACGGTGAGGCCTACGACGCCCGGCGGGAGCGGCCGGGCTGGTCCGCGCCGGGGCACGACGCGTCCGACTGGGCACCGGTCCGGGAACTCCCGCCGATTCGTGCCGAGTTGGTCGCACCGACGGGTCCTCCCGTGCGACGCACCCAGACAGTCGCGCCGGTCGCGGTCATCACGACACCGTCCGGGAAGACCGTCCTGGACTTCGGACAGAACCTGGTCGGCCGACTGCGCATCCGGGTCTCGGGCCCCGCCGGCCACGAGGTCACCCTGCGCCACGCGGAAGTGCTGGAGCACGGCGAACCGAGCACCCGCCCCCTGCGGATCGCCCGCGCCACGGACACCTATGTCCTGCGCGGCGGAGGCGTGGAAGGGAGCGAGAACGTCGAGGTGTACGAACCGCACTTCACCTTCCACGGTTTCCGATACGCGGAGATCAGTAACTGGCCCGGACCACTCGATCCGGCCGACATCGAAGCGATCGTGCTCCACACGGACATGGCCCGTACCGGCTGGTTCAAGTGCTCCGATCCGCTGGTCGACCGGCTGCACGAGAACGTCGTACAGGGCATGCGCGGCAACTTCCTCGACATCCCCACGGACTGCCCGCAGCGCGACGAACGCATGGGCTGGACCGGCGACATCCAGGTCTTCGCGCCGACCGCGTCCTTCCTGCACGACTGCTCCGGCATGCTGACCGGCTGGCTGCGCGACCTGTCCGCGGAACAGCTGGCACGGCCGGACGGTGTACCGCCCCTCGTGGTCCCCGACGTGCTGCCAGCCGCGTTTCAGGGCGTGGGTGCCCAGGCGGTGTGGGCCGATGTCGCCGTGCTCCTGCCATGGACGCTGTACCGGCGATTCGGAGACCTGGAGGTGCTGCGCACCCAGTACCCGAGCATGCGGGCCTGGGGCGAGGCCACGATCCGGCTCACCGCCGAGGGCGACGGGCTGTGGCGGCAGGACTTCCAGCTCGGGGACTGGCTCGACCCGCAGGCACCGCCGGACCGTCCGGGCGAGTCGCGGACCGACGGCGACCTCGTCGCCAACGCGTACGTCATCCGCTCCGCCGAGGTCCTCGCCGGTACCGCCGAACTCCTGTACCGCGCCGGGCACTTGGCCGCCGGCAAGGACGACGCCGTCCGCTTCCGCGCGCACGCACAGGCCGTACGCGAGCGGCTCGCCGACCATTTCGTCACGCCGGACGGCCGGCTGGCCTCCGACACCCAGACCGCGTACGCGCTGGCACTCGCCTTCTCGCTGCTACCTACGGAACGTCAACGGCGTGGCGCCGCCGAACGGTTGGCCCACATCGTGCGCCGCGCGTCCTTCCGTATCGCCACCGGTTTCACCGGCACACCGCTGATCTGCGACGCCCTGTGCGCGGCCGGCGAACCGCAGCTCGCCTACCGCATGCTCCTGGAGAAGGACTGCCCCTCGTGGCTGTACCCGGTGACCATGGGCGCCACCACCGTCTGGGAACGCTGGGACTCGATGCTGCCCGACGGCACCGTCAACCCCGGCGAGATGACCTCCTTCAACCACTACGCGCTCGGCGCCGTCGCCGACTGGCTGCACCGTACGGTCGCGGGCCTGGCCGCCGCCGAACCCGGCTGGCGACGGCTGCGCATCGCCCCGGTCCCGGGTGGCGATCTGACGTGGGCGAGGGCGGCCCATGACACCCCGTACGGCAGGGCCGAGGCGGGCTGGCGCGTCGAGGGCACCAAGGGGGACATCCTCGTCGTCGAGGCGTTGGTGCCCCCGAACACCCGGGCCGACGTCCAACTCCCCGACGGCAGGGACCCGTTCGAGATCGGTTCGGGTCGCCACACGTTCCGCTGTCCCTGGGTCGCCCATACGTAGGCAACACAATGGCCACTCCCAGTGAAGGCGTCTGCGGCGGAGTCTTGCCATCCCGCAGAGAACCCTTCACTCCCCCGGGGCCGCACCCATGAGCGCCCGTCCGGCCGGCCCGAGGACGACCGGATACAGTGCGCGAGACGGCAGCCTGGTCAGAGAGGGGAAGCGTGACCGACACCAGCGACACCCGACACGCCGACAGCGAAGCGCAAGCTCCGCAACAGAGCCGACTACATCGACTGATGCGCTACATCCCCCTGATCGCCCCCGTCCTGCTGTGGGCCGTGCCCTGCTGGGTGCTCCTGCACGCCGGCCAGCACTGGCCGCTGTCCGTCACGCTGGTCGGCACCGCCCTGTTCGCCCTCGGCCTCGTTGGTATGCCGCTCGCGATGGTGCGCGGCCACGGCCGGCGCCAGCAGGACCGGGCGGCGATAGTCGGTGACACCCTGCTGGGCACCAGCTGGGTTCTGTTCACCTGGTCCGTGCTGCTCGGCGTCCTCTTGCGGCTCGTCCTGACCGTGGCCGGCGTCGGCGAGAGCCAGGACCGGGCCCGAATCGTCACCTGGGCCGTCCTTGGCCTCTCCGCCCTGCTGCTCGCCTGGGGGTACGCCGAGGCCCGACGCGTGCCTCGCGTGCGCCGCCTCGACGTGCAACTCCCGCGACTGGGAGCCGGGTTGGACGGCATCCGCGTCGCCCTCATCACCGACACCCACTACGGCCCGCTCGATCGCGCCCGCTGGTCGGAGCGGGTGTGCGAGACGGTGAACACTCTCGAAGCCGACCTGGTCTGCCACACCGGCGACATCGCGGACGGCACGGCCGAACGCCGCCGCGCCCAGGCCGTACCGCTCGGTACCGTGCGGGCCGCCCACGCCCGTGTGTACGTCACCGGCAACCACGAGTACTACAGCGAGGCCCAGGGCTGGGTCGACCTGATGGGCGAGCTGGGCTGGGAGCCGCTGCGCAACCGCCATCTGCTGCTCGAACGCGGAGGCGACACCCTCGTGGTCGCCGGCGTCGACGACGTCACCGCCGAGTCCTCCGGCCTGGCAGGCCACGGCGCCCACCTCGCCGGAGCCCTGAACGGCGCCGACCCCGACCTCCCCGTCCTGCTCCTGGCCCACCAGCCCAAGTTCGTCGACCGGGCGGCAGCCGACGGCATCGACCTCCAACTCTCCGGCCACACCCACGGCGGCCAGATCTGGCCCTTCCACCACCTGGTCCGCATCGACCAGCCCGCCGTCGCCGGCCTCAGCCGCCACGGCACCCGCACCCTCCTCTACACCAGCCGCGGCACCGGCTTCTGGGGCCCGCCGTTCCGCGTCTTCGCCCCCAGCGAGATCACCCTGCTCGTACTCCGCTCCCCGAACCTGCCCACCTCGCCGTAGCACCGGGCGGGCCAACACATCCTTTGGTCTCGCACTCGCCGCGCAGGCCAGGCTTCTTGTCTCACCTGGGAGAATATCCCGGCTATTCCGGAAAGGTAGAAACGGTGCCCTCGTCCGGTTTGTCGAGGACGGCCAACTCCTCTTCGGTCAGTCGCAGGGTGCTGGCGGCGATGTTCTCCGCGAGGTGTGCCGGGTTCGTGGTGCCGGGAATGGCCAGCACGTGCGGACCGCGGTGGAGGGTCCAGGCGAGCCGTACCTGGGCCGACGTCGCGTGGTGGGCACGGGCGACGGAGTGGACGCGTGCGTCGTGTTCCTGGCCTGCGGCTGCCTCGCGCCGCACGCCGGAGACCGCGAAGAACGGGACGAAGGCGATGCCCTGCTCCCCGCACAGGTCCACCAGCCCGCTCTCGTCGGCGCGGCGCCAGTCCAGGCCGTAGGAGTTCTGCACACAGACCACGGGCGCGATCTTCTGGGCCTCGGCCACGTGCCCGGGCAGGACAGCGGAGAGCCCGAGGTGCCGGACCAGGCCGGCCTCGCGCAGCTCGGCGAGGGCGCCGAAGTGCTCGGCGACCGAGGCCGTGCGGGGGCCGCCGACGCGCAGGTTCACCACGTCCAGGTGGTCCCGGCCGAGCTGGCGCAGGTTCTCCTCGACCTGACCGCGCAACTGGTCGGGGCGGACCGCGTAGAGCCACTCGCCGGAGGAATCACGCGCCGGGCCGACTTTGGTCACCACGACCACATCGCCGGACCAGGACGAGAGGGCACGGTTGATGAGCTCGTTCGCGGACCGCAGCGGCGAGAAGTAGAAGGCGGCCGTGTCGACGTGGTTGACCCCCTGCTCGAACGCGCTGTGCAGCAGGCCGACGGCGACATCGCGGTCGATCGGCGTGCCGTCGGAGTTCCCCATCATGCCGTTGCCCGTCAGCCGCATCGCGCCGTAGCCGATGCGATTCACCTCCAGGTCTCCGAGCTTCCATGTCCCTGCCGCCGCCGCTGCGCTCACCGTGCTCCTTCACCCGTCGGTTCGTCAGGTCCTGGAGTATGGGGTCGTCACGGTGCGCTGCGACAGGCCGACGGGCTGGGCGAAACGTCACATCCCTGTCGGGAACCAACCACCACCGCAAAGCCGTTGGATCTGACGAGAGAGAGTGCGTGTCACCGCGTGTGCTCCGGAAGGCCGCGCGGTGGTTTGCCCTGCTGCTCGCGCTGCACGTTCGTCGAGCAAGTCGCAGCAGGGTTCAGGATCACGGAGACGGCCGCTGCCAGAAGGACAGGTTCAGGTGTGTCGTCCCCAGTGCCCGCGATGAATGACTTCGTCCGCCCCACGTCTGCGTTCTTTGACACGAGAAATCTGCGGGGGCAGGTCGTCGGCGCGGTAGCCGACCGTGATCCCGCCGATGGGGTCGTACTCATCGGGTACCCCGAACTCGGCACGGAAGGACGGCAGATGTTCGGGCATGATGCCGAAGAAGCAGGCGCCAAGGCCCTCGTCGACGGCGGTCAGCAGCATGAGCAGGGCGGCCATCCCTGTGTCGATGTGCCAATACGGTGCAGGCCAGCGGGCTTCGGCGCGGTCCTCCCATCCCTTGTCCGGCTCAGCGTAGCGTTCGAGGTAGGCCGCCTTGTGGGCCAGAGGCACCACGACCAGCGGAGCATCCTGCATGGTTGGCGTCTTTTCGACACGGCTGGGTACGAACGGCCAGAAGCGAGCGCGGTCGGCCTCATCCGTCAGGGCGAGGAAGGCCCAGCCCTGGGAGAAGCCGGCCGAAGGGGCTCGCAGTGCGGAGGCGAGGATCCGCTCGATCACCTCTGGGGCCAACGGCTCGTCGGTGTAGTGGCGGATCATGCGTCGACGGCGCACTACCTCGGAGAATTCCATGTCGGCAGATCCTGCCACGCAACGCCCGGCGGAAGCCCGTGCGAGCGATCCAGCACCGGACGGTACACCGCGTTCCAGTGCGCCCATCGGGCGTCGGACAGATCGCTGGGACAGCGACGGGCGTGCGCTCATATCTCCGGCATGGCCCGGGCCGAGACCGACGCAAGGGCGTCTGACCAGTCAAGATGTCCAGCCGGACGCCCATCTCGCTGCTACGCGTCGGAGGCGAGACTGCGAGCGCGGTAGCCGGTGAGTACGGCGGTGACCACTTCGGTGCGGGACCGCAGCCCGGTGCGTGCGAACAGCCGGGACAGTCTGGTGGCGACCGCGTCCTCCGTGAGCCGTAGCACCGTGGCCATCCGGCGGTTGGTCAGTCCTTCGGCGATCAGGGTCGCGAGCAGCTGCTCGCTCTCGAGGGTGGCCTGTTTGCGAGCGGGGACCGTGATCCCGGCCGCACGCATGGCGGTTTGGGTGTGGAAGCGGTCCAGTGCGGCGCCGCACTGACCGAACAGGTCGTACGCCTCGCGCAGCAGTGCGGGTGGGCCGGCGCCCGCGTCGGCGGCGGCGGCGGCGACGAGGGTCACCGCCGTCTCGAAGGGCTGGCTGCGCGGCCGTGCCAGATCCACGGCCTCCCTCAACCGTTCCCCGGCGGTGGCGGGACTGTCCTGCCGTAGGGCCCGGGCCGATGCGAGCAGGTATGTCAGCCGTGTCCTTCCGGTGCCCATCCGGTCGGAGATCCGTGCCAGCCGTTCCAGGCAGGTCACCGCCTCAGCCGTGCGTCCCGCTTTCCGCGAGCAACTCGGTGAGGGAGGCCCACAGTTCCTCGGTGCCGGGGACCTGCCCGTGCGCGTCCGCCGCTTCCAGGCCGCGCCGCAGCGACTTCTCGGCGCCGGCCGGATCGCCGAGAGTCCGCAGCACCGCTGCCTGGCCGGCGTCAGGCTGGACCGCGGCAGCAGGTCGGGGGTCAGACCCTGAGCGGCCAGAAGGGCTTCCCCGGCGTGCAGGTCACCGCCGTTGAGGAGCTCGTCGAACTTGGTGACGGTCAGTGTGTACGCGTGGTAGGGGCCCAGCGCCAGTTCCGCCACGTCGCGGAAGCAGGCGGGATTGGCGCGGGCACGGGCCTCGGTGGTCCAGACGGGCTCTGTCCGTGCCAGGAGGTCCAGCGCCTCGTGCCACCTCGCCAGGAGGCACAGGGCCGGCGCCCGGCCGGTCGCGGTGGCCAGGGTGGGCAGCCGCAGCTCGTCCCACCGCTGCGGCGTGGCCAGCCGGGACAGTGCGCGCCAGTCCAGGTCGTCGGCGGTCGCCGCCGTGAACAAGGTGGCGGTCTCCTGGAGTTCCAGTGGGCCGAGGATGTCCGGGCGGTTGCGCAGGATCGACTCGGCGATGGTCCGCGCGATCCGGAAGTCCCCGGCGAAGTAGGCGGCGACGGCGTACCGCTGCAGGGCCGGGACCCGGTCGGCGGGACGTTTGATGAGGTGGCGGGCCGCCTGGCACCACCGGAGCATTCCCCTGCCCTCGGAGTCGGGAGGCAGGCGTTCCGCGGCGGCCGTCAGGTCGGTGATCGCGCGGTCCCGGTCGACGAGAGTCCCCGCTTCCGCGATCCGGTGCGCCAGGTAGGCCACCGCGTCCGCCTCGTCGAGCCCGGCCGTCATCGGCGGCTTCGCCCCGGACGCGGTACCCGTCGCGTCGGCGTCCGCCCACAGGGTCCACCGCGGCGGCGGACAACCGACTGCGTTCCAGCGGCCCGAGCCGCTCCCGGAGAGCGTGTGCCACCAGCCGAACCCCGAACGTCCAGCGCATGTGGACACGCAACCGCGCCCATGCGGTCTCCTACGCCATACGGGCCGGACTGATCTGAGCCGCCGTCACACCACAACCGGTGGTCGTCCGACCGCCCGCCCATCACGTCGTCCGGACTATCCGTACCGTTTGGCCGACATCGGCGCCCCGCGCTCCCGGCCCGAGGCTCGCACGCCGCCACCGGTGGGCCGCCGCTGCTCGTACGTCCGGAACAGCGCCCACAGGGCCGTCAGCGCCAGGGCGAACACCGGCAGCCAGAGCAGGCGGGCGCCGACCCAGGCGAGCGTGTCGGGAACCGTCCGCGATCCGGTGCGCGGGGCTCCGACGGCCATGCCGACCACGGTGACGACGATCATCGCGGTCTGGTGCCACAGGTAGACGGTCATCGCGTAGAGGTTCACCATGGCGATCACGGCCCAGGCGGCCGGGCGTCGCAGCGCGCGTCGCAGCGGTCCGAGCAGCAGCACCGCCGCACCGCACTGGGCGAGGCCGAAGGTCACCACCGCGAGGGTGGGCGGATCGAGGTTGGAGACCGTCTGGCCGGGGACCCCGACCATCGACGCCGGGTAGCCGGCCCAGAGCACGAGTGCGGCGGTGGCGGCGGCGCCGCCGAGCAGCAGGATCCATCCGGTGGTCCGGGACCGCAGGCGTCCCCTGGCGCCGGCCGCGCCGAGGCAGTAGGGCACGAGCCAGCCGGCGATCACGTTCACCGAGGCGAGCCACCCGGGCGCGTCGAATCCGAAGCGGACGATGTCCACGTTCAGGACGAGCGCGAGCGGCCACAGCGGATGCAGCCTCGCCACCAGCGGGGTCAGTGCCGAGAGCACTATGAAGACCAGCAGGAACCACAGGGGTGACCACACCAGCTTGCACAGCGCCCATACGGTCTTCTGGCCCACCCCGGCGGCGAGCATGCCGCCGGCGGCGGTGCTCCAGACGACCAGGACGACGGTCACGGGTCTGACGAGCCGGCCCAGCCGGGCGGCGAGCCACCGCCCGTATGAGGTACCCCGGGCGACGGCGGACGCGTAGCTCCCGGCAGCGACCTGTCCGCCGACGAAGAAGAAGACCGCCAGGGTCTGGAACACCCAGGAGACCGGGGTGAGTTCGGGCATGTGGCGCAGCGGGCTGTCGCCGTGCAGTGTTCCGGTGTCCACCACCAGGGCGGTCACCAGCCAGTGGCCGAGGACGACGCCGAGGATGGCCAGGGCGCGCAGACCGTCCACGGCTCGGTCGCGGTCGGCCGGAGTCGCCTGGTCGATGCGCCGGACGAGGTCAGGCATGGTGTCCTCCCGAGGGCGTGCCGGACGGGGCCCGCCCGGCGACGATCCGTGCGATGTTGCGCAGGGGCAGAGAGCCCGGTGCGAAGTAGTCGCTGTGGCCGCCGTCGCCCGCGTCGAAGACCCTGGCGCCGAACTCCGGTGAGAGCGGGTCGGTGCCGAGGCCGACCTCGGTGAAGCCGAGTCGCAGTCGCAGGTGGGGGACGTCGGCGATCCAGTCGTCGCGTCCTCGCCCGGCCCAGACGGTGGCGTGGGTGTGCAGGGAGCCGACGTCCTGGTATCCGGTGCCGGGGCTGCCGCACAGGACGATGTCCGCCACGGGGGAACGCGACGCGGCGTGTGCGCAGACCACGGTGCCGTACGAGTGGCAGACCAGGGTCGTACGGGCCTGGGGCAGTGCGTCGGTCAGCTCCGCGACGAAGTTCCGCAGGGCGTGGCCCGCGTCGCTGCCCCGTTCGCTGTTCACCGTCGCCAGGCTGACGGTGGAGGGCGGGCGGTAGCCGAGCCAGGCGATGACCGCGGATCCGGCGGGCAGTTGACGGCGCAGCGACCTGGAAGCGTTGCGCAGGCGCGAGTAGTTGTCGACGGTGACGTCCGCGCCGGGCACCACCACGGCGATCCGTTCGGCTCGGGCGAGGTCTCCGAACACCTCCGCCGTACGGCCGCCGTCCCGCCCGTCGAAGGTCAGGAAGTGCCGGTCGGCTGCTGCCATGGCCTTCAGGGCGGAAGCCCGTTCACCGTCACCGTGCTCCTCGGCGGTGCGCTCGGCCGCCTCGATGTCGGCGCGTGTGGCGGCGAAACGGGTGCGGAGCGAGGCGGAGTCGACGGGACCCAGGGCGGCCGAGGAGGTGGGCCTGGGTGCGGGCACGTCCGCCGGCCCGGCGGCCCCGATCACGGGCACCGAAAGCAGGGCCGCGACGAGAGTGGCCGGCAGCAGACGCCGTAGGCGGTGGATACGTGAACGGGGGGTCACCATGACCGATGCATTCCTTCGGATTCCCTCGGAGCCGACCGTGATCGCCGGTGTTCCAACGGCATCGAAGCTACGGGCGGCCCCGCGTCCCCGGCGTCCCTCCACGGAGCCAACCGACCACGTAGCTCTCAGGTACTACGGGGCCAACGGGGCTCGCCCGTAAGGGCGTTCAGGCTTCTGTGGATCGCGGCCCTGGAATCGCCTGGGAAGCGCACAGGGAGGCCCTTGGAAGTCATTGGTTACTACTGTCATGCTGCAGCCATGGGAGCTGAGCGCCGTACGGCGACGCAGCCACGGGCGCGGGCGATCGCCGCCGGTACGCGGGTGTTCGCGGACCATGGGCGGACCACATCGGCGCCGCAGCATGTCGCGGACGCCCAGGAGGTCCGCCCGCTCCAGTCAACTCGCCGCACCAGTACGGCAGTCTCTACCGCGAGGACGGCCTCATGAACCCCCTCTGGTTGCCCGTCGTCGCCGCTCAGGGACTGTGGGTGCGCTCGAAGACCGAGAGAATGCCACCGGCCGCCGGCCCCACCGAGGGGTCGGTGGGAGACGGGTCCGGGCCTCCGGTGCGCATCGGCGTCCTGGGCGAGTCGACCGCGGCCGGCTGCGGCGTCGGCACCCACGAGGAAGGGTTCCCGGTGTTTCTCGCCCGCGAACTCGCCGCCCGGACCGGCCGGCCCGTCGAGTGGCAGGTGGTGGGTGAGAACGGTGCAACGCTCCGCCACATCCGCCACCGGCTGATGGCCGGGCTCGGAGAGCGGCTGGACGTCGCGCTGCTCCTCGCGGGTGTCAACGATGTGCTGGCGCGCCGCACCCCGCGGGAGTGGGGGACGATCTCGGTGCGATCGTCGATGAGCTGGCCGGGCGGGCCCAGCATGTCGTGGTGACCGGGACGCCGCCGTGCGGGTCTCTGCCGTCCCTGCCGAGAGTCCTGGCCGGTTACCTCGCCGAGCAGGCGGCGGGTCTCGACGAGGCCTCGCGGCGGGTGTGTGCCGAGTCGCGGCGGGCGACGAGGTGATGCAGGTGGTGCGCCGGCGCGGCCTCGGCCACATCCACTCGGAGAACGGGCTGGCCAGTCGGGCTGCGCGGGACCTGAGGGCCGGTATCGCCTCCGGCCGCTTCCACGCCCCGGACCCGGCGATCGCCCTCACCGGTCTGGGCGGCATCCTGCTGTCCCTGGTGGAGCTGCGCTTCTCCCGCCCCGACCTGGACGGCGACGAGGCCGCGGTGAACCTCGCGGAGATGGCTCTGCTCATGCTGGGCGTCCCACCGGACGACGCCCACGAGGTCGCCCGGCGTCCCCTCCCCGACCTCGTCTGACCACCCTCCGGCACCGCCCCTACGCGAATGACGAACCGGGGACGGGGCGGCCTGACGGCGGCTCAGTCGTCGGCAGCGCTCTGCGCCGCGACCACGGCGGCCACGTCGTCGACCACGACGCGCGCCCGCTTCTCCGGCACGCCGGCCGCGACGAGCGTGGCGGTGGCCACCCGGGTCCCGTCGTCCTCCAGCGTTCCGGCGTTGACCTCTTCCAGCAGCGCGACCGTCATGGCCTCCAGCCCCGCGCCCAGCACCGCGGCGGGCAGATACGAGTGGAAGACGCCGCTCCGCTGCCCCTCCTCCAGGATGGCCGTGACCCTGGCACGAGCGGGGCTGAGGATCTCGGTGACACGCCCCATCCCCAGGTCCCGCTGCGCCAACGCCAGCAACATCCGGTACCGGTCACCCACCGGCCACACCGACAACGAGAAGTACGCCAGCGCCCGTTCGGCCGGCTCCGTCGCCTTCGCTCCGCCCGCCACCGCGGCCTGGATCGCCTCGGCGACCTCCTCGGCCAGCGCCTCCAGGAGCGCCGCCCGTCCGGGGAAGTGCCCGAAGAGGGTGCGCCTGACCACGCCGGAGGCGCGGGCCGGCTCCTCCAGGGTGATGTCGGAATTCCGCCCGAGTTCCTGACGCGCGGTGGCCAGGATGCGCGCCCGGTTGGACCGCGCATTGCGCCGCTGCGGCACACGGCCAACGGGCTGGGACACGGAAGACCTCGATGAAAGTGCTCGGCCGAAGAACAAGAAGCTCCATTTCGGCACGCCGTGCTGTCGGGCGGGCCCGGCAGACCGCCGACGGGCCGTTCGCCACCACCTTCGATACGCCGTGCCGCCGCTGCCGGACCACATCGTGACGGACCTGGTCCCGGCCGGTGGCCGTGACTTCGGCGGCAGGGCCGACTGGGCGTCCCTGCCGCACACCACCCGGGCAACCGATCCTTCCCGACTGCCTTCCCGGCGAACGCCCTGACCGCCGCCGTCGTCCTCGCCCGCGGTGCCCGGATCAGCCCGCGGCCACCTCGTGTTCCTCCCGCTCCGGCTCCACCGGCGCCTGTCGCGGCAGCTTCGCGCCCTCGATGTCCACGTCGGGCGTGATGCGGTCGAGCCAGCCGGGCAGGCCCCAGGCGCGGCGGGCGAGCAGGGCCATCGCCGCCGGTACGAGCGTCATGCGGACCACGAACGCGTCGACCAGGACACCGAACGCCAGGGCGAAGCCGATGGACTTGATGATCGGGTCGTGGTTGAAGACGAACCCGCCGAAGACCGCGACCATGATGAGGGCGGCGGCACTCACCACCCGGCCGCTGCGGGCCACGCCCTGCGTCACCGCCGCGGCCGCGTCGCCCGTGTGCTCGTGGTGCTCCCGCATACGGCTGACCAGGAAGACCTCGTAGTCCATGGCCAGTCCGAAGAGCACGCCTATGAGCAGGACCGGCAGGAAGCTGGTGACCGGGCCGGCCGAGGGGATGTCGAGTACGCCGTTGAGGTGGCCCTCCTGGAAGACCCACACGGTGGCGCCCAGGGAGGCGGCGACCGACAGCAGAAACCCCAGGGCGGCCTTGACGGGGACGAGCAGGGACCGGAAGGCGATGGTCAGCAGGAGCAGCGCCAGGATCACGATGATGGCGACGAACAGCGGCAGCGCGTCCGACAGTTTGCCCGCGACGTCGATCGCGGCTGCCGTCGTACCCGCGATGTAGAGGGTGCCGCCCGACTTGTCGACGATGGACGCGTTCTCGCGCAGCCGGTGCACCAGGTCGGTGGTCGCCTGGGCGTCCGGACCGGTCTTGGGGACCACGGCGACGACGGCGAGGGTCGAGTCGGCGTTGGTGACCGCCGGGGCGACGACGGCCACCCCGCGGTCGCTCGCCAGGGTCCTGCTCAGCGTCTTGACGGTGGACTTGTGGTCGGCGGCCGGTATTCCGTTCATGTCGACGACGGCGGTCAGCGTGGCGTTGAAACCGGGCCCGAAGCCCTCCGTCAGCAGGTCGTAGCTCTTGTGCTGGGTGCTGTCGACGGGCTGCGAGGCGTTGCTGGGCAGGCCGAGGCGCAGATCGCGGGCGGGCCCGGCGAGCGCGAGCAGGCCGACCGTACCGGCCAGGAGGACCAGCAGGGGCTTGCGGGTGACCGCGCGGCCCCAGGCCAGGCCCCAGGAACCGGGAACGCTCCGGCGCTCTTCGCGTCCCCCGGTCGACTCGGTCCGCTCGGTCCGCTCGGTCCGGCGGGCGCGGGGGCGCAGCCGTTCGCCGAACAGGCCCAGGACGGCGGGCACCAGGCTGACGGCGACGAGCACGGCGAGCAGCACGGTGGCGGCCGCGGCCAGGCCCATGAGGGTGAGGAACGGGATGCCGGTGACCGCGAGCGCGGCCAGCGCGATGATCACGGTCGCCCCGGCGAAGACGACCGCGCCGCCGGCCGTGGCCACGGCACGCGCGATCGAGTCCGCCACGTCCTGGTCGGGGTCGGCGAGTTGCTCGCGGTGGCGGGAGATGATGAACAGGGCGTAGTCGATGCCCACGGCCAGCCCGATCATCAGGGCGAGCACGGTGGCGGTGCTGGTCATCTCGACCCAGCGGGAGACGAACTGGACGCCCAGGACGCCGATCGCCACGCCCACGAGGGCGGTCAGCAGCGGCAGTCCGGCGGCCATCAGCGAGCCGAGCGCCAGGGCCAGCACGGCGAAGGCGATCACGACACCGACCACCTCGGCAGGCCCGCCGACCTCGGTCTTGGCGTCCATCGCGGAGCCGCCGAACTCGACCGTGAGACCGGCGTGGCGGGCCTGGGCCATCGCGCGGTCCAGGGCGTCCTTGGAGGTCTGCGGCACATCGCTGGCCTGCTGGCGGAAGCGGACGTCCGCATAGCCGATCCGCAGGTCCGCGGCGACCGTCCTGGCCTTCAGCGGGTCGGAGACGTCCAGGACGCCCGGCACCCGCGCCGCCTTCTTCAGGCTCGCTTCCAGGGCCGCCTCGGTACCGGGCGCGGTCAGCCGGCCGCCCTCGGGGGCCTCGAAGACCACCCGGACCACGCCACCCGAGGCCTGCGGGAACTCCTTCTTCAGCAGCTCCTGGGCCTGCTGCGACTCGATCCCCGGCACCGAGAACTCGGTGGTCACCTTGCCGTGCAGGGTGATCCCGAGACCACCGACGACGGCGAGCAGCAACGCCCAGACCGCGATGACCGAGCCGCGGCGGCGTACTGCCCA
Organism: Streptomyces sp. NPDC048254; assembly: GCF_043201895.1. Taxonomy (NCBI): domain Bacteria; kingdom Bacillati; phylum Actinomycetota; class Actinomycetes; order Kitasatosporales; family Streptomycetaceae; genus Streptomyces; species Streptomyces sp. NPDC048254. The sequence continues at coordinate 77,811 of NZ_JBICZJ010000029.1, read as the reverse complement.
TCGCCCCCAGGTGTACAGGCGTGACGCCATGTTCCTCTTCCCTCTCACTTGCTCATTCGCTCACTCCGCTTGTAACAACGTACGGCATTTTTACAGTCGACTGTAAATACGCCGCCGATGGTAAAGTGTCGGTCATGATGAGCGAGGGTCTGCGAGAGCGTTCCAAGGCACGCCGCCGGGAGGCGATCCTCAGGTCGGCGTACCGGCTGTTCGCCGACCGCGGCTTCGAGGCGACGACGATCGCCGACATCGCCGAGGCGGCGGAGGTCTCGCCGCGCACGGTCACGCTGTACTTCCCGTCCAAGCTGGAGCTGGCGACCTCACGGTTCGACGCGTTCACCGACCGGCTGGGCGCGGCGCTGCGGGAGCGCGCGGAGGGACAGTCGATCGTGGACGCGCTGGAGCGCTGGCTGCGGGCCGAGGCCGCCGACCTCGGCGAGCTGGACGACCTCCACGACCGGATGCTCGAACTCAACCCGCAGGTCAGGGCGGTCGCCAACACCCACCTCGCGGAGGTCATCCAGGAGGGCACGCGCATCCTCGCCGAGGAGCGGGGGGAGGCCCCGGACGGCTTCGGCCCGCGCATGGCGGCCGCCGCCGCGGCCGCGGTCGTCTGCGAGGTGATGTGCCGCGCCCCCCAGGAGCGCGACATCGAGACGGCGATGGCGTTCCTGCGCGCCGGAATCGCCGCCCTCCCGGCACCCCGGCCGGTCACCGACCCGGCGCCCTGAGGCGCCTGCGCCGTATGCGCGGGCCGCCCGGCCATCCGGGCCACCCCCAGTCCAGCCGTGACGCCACCGACTCGCGGGCTTCCGGGATGCCGGGGCCGCCGCCGGGCCTGTCGGGTCACGCTGTCGGCCCGGCCAGTATGTGGATGGGAAAATCCAGTTCATCAGTCCGCAAATCGATCACTGGATCGGTGTAATCGGCGCAGATGCCGGACCGAAAAGCGATCTAGCTTCGGAGTGCACGGGGGCCGTACGGACCAGAAAGGCATCGAGGCACTCATGCCCATCCCGCATACCGACGTCATGACCGCACCCGAGTTCGACACCCTGACCGCTTCGCCCGGACCCGACCGTCCGACCGTCGACGACGACCTCCCGCCCGTCGACCACCTTTTCCCGCCCGTCGACCACCTGCTCATGCCCGTCGACGAACTGCCCGCGACCGCGTCCTCGCCCGACCTGGTCGGCCGCCGAGTGCGCGACGAGCTCATGCTCGACGGCAACGCACGGCTCAACCTCGCCACCTTCGTGACCACCTGGATGGAACCGCAGGCACGGCAGCTGATGGCGGAGACCGCGGAGAAGAACCTCGCGGACCGCGCGGAGTACCCGCAGATCACCGCCATGGAGGAGCGCTGCGTACGGATGCTCGCCCGGCTCTGGCACGCGCCGTACCCGGAGCAGGTCCGCGGCTGCTCCACCACCGGTTCGAGCGAGGCGGCCATGCTCGGCGGCCTCGCGCTCAAGCGCCGCTGGCAGGACCGCCGGCGGGCCCAGGGCAAGGACACCGCGCACCCGAACCTCGTGATGGGCGCCAACGTCCAGGTGTGCTGGAAGAAGTTCGCCAACTACTTCGAGGTGGAGCCGCGTTACGTCCCGATGGAACCGGGCCGCTACCACCTCACGCCAGACACGCTCACCGCCTACTGCGACGACAACACGATCGGTGTCGTCACCGTCCTCGGGTCCACCTTCGACGGCTCCTACGAGCCCGTCTCGGACATCTGCCTGGCCCTGGACGGATACCAGGACGCCACCGGCACCGACATCCCCGTCCATGTCGACGGCGCGTCCGGCGCCATGGTGGCCCCCTTCCTCGACCCGGGGCTGCTCTGGGACTTCCAGCTCGAACGGGTCGCCTCCATCAACACCTCGGGGCACAAGTACGGGCATGTCTTCCCCGGACTGGGCTGGGCCCTGTGGCGCAACGCCGAGGCCCTCCCCGACGACCTGGTCTTCGAGGTCGACTACCTCGGCGGCCGCTCCCCCAGCTTCACCCTCAACTTCTCCCGTCCGGGCGCGCACGTCGTCGCGCAGTACTACAGCTTCCTGCGCTACGGCTTCGACGGGCTGCGGAACCTGGCCGCCCAGAACCGTACGACGGCCCGCGCCCTGGCCACCCGCATCCAGGGCATCCCGCCCTACCAACTGGTCACCGACGGCTCCGAACTGCCCGCCTTCGCCTTCCGCCTGGCGCCCGGCACCGAGGGCCTGACGGTCTTCGACGTCTCCCAGGCCATGCGCGCCCGCGGCTGGCACCTGCCCGCGTACACCTTCCCCGCGCCCTGCCAGGACGTCTCCGTCCTGCGTCTCGTCGTACGCACCGGGTTCACCGCCGAACTCGCGGGCATGTTCATCGCCGACCTGACCGAGGTCACCCGCCGGCTGCACGGCGGCCGCCCGACGCCCCCACCGCCGCTGACCCCACCGACCGCCCCCTGACGGCGACTTGAGCCGGAAGGCGGACGCCGCCGAACCCCCGGACAGCCGAACCGCGCTGGCCGCGGGCGTCTTTACAGCACTCTCACAGAACCCACCCTGCACTTGATGTTTCAAGTGTTAGGCTCGCGGCCATTCCCCCCACCTGGCTCAGGAGAATCGCTGTGCGGGACGGCAACGTAGTGGTGATCGGCGGCGGTTACGCGGGCATACGACTGGCGAAGAAGCTGGACACGGCGGCGCATGTCACGCTCGTGGACCGCAAGGAGGTCTTCTTCCACCGCATCGCCTCGCTGCGGGCGGGTGTGCGCCCGGAGTGGACGGGCGCCCCGTTCATCCCGTACGACAAGCTGCTCACCAACGGCCGTCTGGTCGTGGGCAAGGCGGTCCGCGTCGACACCGTCGAGCGCCGGGTCACCCTCGCCACGGGCGACCGGCTGCCGTACGACGTGCTGGTCATCGCCACCGGCGCCGACTACCCCGAACCGGCCCGCTTCGTCGGCTCCACCCCCGACGAGGCCGCGAAGGCCTTCGCCGAGCACCAGCACAACATCGCCGCCGCCGACCACGTCCTGGTCGTCGGCGGCGGTCCCTCCGGCGTCGAACTCAGCGCCGAGATCCGGCTGGCCCGACCGGACGCCCGGGTCACCCTCGCGCACTCCGGGCAGGAGCTGCTGCACTCAACGGGCAGCGCCCGCGCCGGCCGCAAGGCCCGGGCCTGGCTGGCGGCGCACGACGTGACGGTCCGGCTGGACGCCTTCATGTCCCCCGGCACCGACTTCGGCACCTACCGCGACGCCCACGGCGAGGTGCTCGCCGCCGACCTCTCCTTCTGGGCGACCGGCACCACCCCCAACACCCTCTGGCTGCGCCTGGCCGGGCACGGCGACTGGCTGACCGGGACGGGACACGTCAAGGTCGACCGGACGCTCCGGGTCGAGGGCAGGCCGGACGTGTTCGCGGTCGGTGACGTGAACGACGTCAGCGAGCTCAAGGTCACCCCGGCCGCACTCGCCCAGGCCGAGGTCGCCGCCCACAACATCCTTTCCTACCTGCGCAGTTCGGGGCGGCACAGCAAGAAGCCGCGCGCCTACCGGGCCGTCCGCCGCACCCCGCTCATCGTGCCCTTCGGCCCGGCCGACGGGGTGACCGTGCTGCCCGTGCCGCTCGGCGAGAGCGCGGTCCTCGGCACCCGGGCCACCGCCATGGCCAAGGCGAAGACCCTCATGACCCCCTATATGAGACGCCAACTCGGCTACCCCTCGACCTGACCCCACCCCGGCACCACGCCTCACAGCACCGGCCGGCGGATCACCGACCATGCGGTCGTCACCGCGGATCCGCCGCCGACGCGGGGAAACGGCCGGGACCCCCTGGCCGGGTACCGAACACGCCGGGTCCGCGCGACGCGCTGGGTCCATGCGACGGACCGGGTCCCTACCGCACGCCGACGTTGGCCGTGTCGTCCACCCGGTCGGCCCGCCATGTGCGCGCCGCGGAGCATCCCGGATGCTCGGTCCGGCTGGTCGAGGAGCGGGGGACCGTGCCCGACCATCTGCCGTGGCGGGGGCGGTCCCCTCCCCCGCTTTCCGGGCGCGCCGGCGGCCGTCACGTGACACTTGAGGGAAGCGACCGGCGAGCGGGACGGGGAGGCGAGGACGGTGATCGCCGTCAATCCGACGGACAGTGCCTCGTTGCTCGCCGCCTTCGGCGCGCTGGCCGTGCTGGTGGTCATCTTCGCCGAGTCGGGGCTGCTGGTCGTCGGCTTCTTTCTGCCGGGTGACACCCTGCTCTTCCCGGCCGGTGTGCTGTGCGCGGCGAGCGCGGACCGGCCGCCCCGGCTGGAGCTGTGGCAGGTGCTGGTGTGTGCGGCCGTCGGCGCGGTGGCGGGCGGCCAGGTGGGCTATCTGATCGGGCGGCACGGCGGGCGCCCGCTGCTGGCCCGCACCTCCAGTCGGCGGCTGAAGTCCGGGGCGGCCCGGGCGGAGCGGCTGCTGGCCCACTACGGGTACGGCAAGGCGCTGGTGATCGGCCGCTTCGTGCCGATGCTGCGGTCGGTGCTGCATCCGGCGGCCGGGGCGCTCGGGGTGCCCGTGCGGCCGTTCACCCTCTGGCAGGCCGTCGGTGGTGTGCTCTGGTCGCAGACCTTCGTCCTGGCCGGCTTCGCCCTGGGCTCGTCGGTCTCGCACATCGACCGCTATCTGCTGCCGCTGATCGGCGTGATCGTCGTACTGTCCCTGCTGCCCGCGCTGGCCGAGGCGCGCCGGGCGCGGCGCGACCGCTGACCCGGCTCACGGCTCACAGCTCACAGCTCACGGCTCACAGCTCACGGTGGGACCGGCCGTGCGGAGCGGCGGCGGTGTCGATGAAGCGGTCGGCGCCGAGCAGGGCGGGTGACCGCTCCCGACCAGATAGGCAGGCAGCCTGCTATAGTTTGACAGGCAGCCTGCCTAATTCCGGTCGGCCGCACATGCGGGACGGGAGGAGCAGCACCTTGGGAACCACCGCCGACGTCGCCTCCGTACAGCAGGAAAAGGCTCCGCCGGGCAAGCCTTTCGGGGCCTCCTTCGTGACACCGCTGTACATGGGCGCCGTACTCAACCCGATCAACAGCTCGGTGATCGCACCGGCCCTGGTGGCGATCGCGGCCGCGATGCACACCTCCGTGGGCGGCACCGCGATCCTGATATCGAGCCTGTATCTGACCAGCGCGATAGCCCAGCCGGCGGCCGGGCGGCTGGCCGAGGAGTTCGGGCCCCGCCGGGTGTTCTTCGTCGGCATCGTCCTCGTCCTGGTCGGCGGTGTCCTCGGCGCGGCCGCCCAGAACATGCCGTCCCTGGTCGCGGCCCGGGTGCTCATCGGGGCCGGCACCTCCGCCGGCTACCCCTCCGCGATGCTGCTGATCCGCCGCCGGGCCAAGGCGACCGGCATGCGGCAGCCGCCCGGCAACGTCCTCGGCGGCCTGGCGATCGCGGGCGCCGCCACCGTCGCCGTCGGCCCCGCCATCGGCGGCCTGCTGGTCGGCCGACTCGGCTGGCAGACGGCCTTCTGGATCAACGTCCCCGTGGCGGTGGCCGCCTTCGTCATGGCCGCGGTCTGGATCCCCAAGGACACCGACCGGGTGCGCGGGCGGTCGGCGCGCACCCTCGTCTCCCGTCTCGACCTGGCCGGCATCGTCGGCTTCGGCGGGGCGCTCACCGCACTGCTCGTGTTCCTGTCCTCGCTCCCCGCCCCGGAGTGGCCGGCCCTCGGCGTGTCCGTCGTGATCGCCGCCGTCCTCGTGGCCTGGGAGCTGCGCGCGGCCAACCCCTTCCTGAACGTCCGGCTGCTCGCCTCGAACCTCGCGCTCACCCGCACCTACCTGCGCAACGGCCTCACCCTGCTGGGCACTTACGTGATCCTCTACGGGCTCACCCAGTGGCTGGAGGCCTCCCGGGGACTCACCGCCTACCAGTCGGGCCTGGTCCTCATCCCGATGGGTGTCCTGTCGGCGGTGTCCGCCCGGGTGGTGTCACGGCGCGGCCGGGTCCGCGCGCCGCTGGTCGTCTCCGCGCTGCTGCTGCTCGTGGGCGCCGTCGCCACCGTCTTCGTGGACGGCGGTACGCCCGTGGCCGTGGTGGTCGCGATCACCGCGGTGTTCGGCCTCACCTCGGGGGCCGGCACGGTGGCGAACCAGACCGTCCTGTACCAGGAGGCACCCCCCGACAGCGTCGGCACCGCGTCCGGGCTGCTGCGCACCTTCGGCTACATCGGCTCCATCGCCTCGGCGGCCATCACCGGCACCGCGTTCCACACGCACGTCGACGACACCGGCCTGCGGCACATCTCCTGGGCGCTGGTCGGCATCGCCGCCGTCGTCCTCGTCATGACGGTCCTCGACCGGCAGCTGGCGCACACCGACCGGCACCCCACCCGCTGACCACTCTCCTCAACCCTCCGCAACCGGCCGGAACCATCCGGCAAGACAAGAAAGTTCAGGTAATGACCAGCACCGTCCCGCACCTCGACCCCACCCGCACGGCCCTGTTCCTCATGGACTTCCAGCCGGCCGTCCTCGCCGCCGTCGCCGACCCGGACCAGGCGCTCTCCCGCGCCCACGCGGCCCTGTCCTGGGCCCGGTCGAACGACGTCCAGGTCGTCCACGTCCGGGTCGCCTTCGCCCCGGAGGACTTCGCCGCCGTACCCGAGCTCAACAAGTCCTTCGCGCCCGTCGCGCAGAGCGGGTTCCTCGCCGACGGCAGCCCCGAGGCCGCGCTGCACGAGTCGTTCGAGGTGCGGGAGCGGGACATCACCGTGCGCAAGACCCGTATCAGCGCCTTCGCCAGCACCACCGACGCCCGTGAACTGCTGCGCAAGCAGGGCATAGACACCCTGGTCCTCGCCGGACTGTCCACCGGCGGAGTGGTGCTGACAACCCTTCGGCAGGCGGCCGACGACGACTTCGGGCTCTACGTCCTCAAGGACGCCACCGGCGACCCGGACCCCGAGGTCCACCGGGTCCTGACGGAGAAGGTCTTCCCGAGCCAGGCGCACGTCATCGAGACCGGCGACCTCCAGGCGCTGACCAAGACCGCCTGAGGCCGGACGGCAGAGGTGCCCCTCCCACCCGGAGGGGCACCTCTGCCATGTGCCGAACCCCCGGCCCGGCCGTCACCGCCCGCTGTCCGCGATCCTGTTCATGATCGCCGCGGCCTTCAGCAGGGTCTCCCGCTCGTCCGACCGCAGATGCGCGTCGATCGCCGCGCCGAGCCAGGTCGCCCGGGCGACCGGGATCATCCCGAACAGGGCCTGCCCCTCGGGCGTGGCGTGGATGAGGGTCTTACGGCCGTCGCCGGGATCCCTGCTGCTGGCGATCAGGCCCCCGGCACGCAGCGACGCGAGCGTCTCGGCCATCGACTGGCGGCGCACATGCTCGGCCTGCGCCAGCTCACTGGCCGTGACCGGACCCTCCTCGACGATGCGGCCCAGCGTGGTCAACTGCGACCAGCTCCACCGCATGTCACTGGGGGCCGACTCGGTGCGCAGCCGGGCCCGCAGCCGGGTCATCGCCTTCATCAACTCGGCGGCGACCTCGGCCTCCGGCCTTGGGTCACTGGTCATCGCTCCACCCTACCCAGCGCCCACCCGGCATTTTAATCAACTATTTGCTCCGTCAAGCATTTTGCGGGGGCTATATTCAAACCGTGAGCACCTCCGAAAGGCGTCGTCAGACCGAGGAACCGTGCCGATCACCGTCGGGCGGGGCGCAGCTGGTCGGACGTGCCGCCGAGCTGGAACTGATCGACTCGCTGCTCGCCGGTCCCGGTCAGGGCAGCTCCGGTCTCCTGCTGCACGGCGAGCCGGGGGTGGGAAAGACGGCGCTGCTGGACGCCGCCGCGGCACGGGCCACGGCGTACGGTATGCGGGTGCTGCGCGCCGCCGGCGCACAGGCCGAGGCGAAGATCGCGTTCTCGGCGCTGCACCAGCTGCTCTACCCGGTGCGCCATGACGTCGACCGGCTGGCCGAGCACCATCGGGACGCCCTCCACCAGGTCTTCGATCTCACCCGGAGCCCGGCTCCGGAGTCCCTGGTGTCGACGGCGCTGCTCGCCCTCCTGGAACTGACCACCGCGGAACGCGCGCTGCTGCTGATCGCCGACGACGTGGCCTGGTTCGACGAAGCCAGCGCGGCCGTCCTGGGATTCGTCGTACGGCGGATCGCGGACGCCCCGATCGTCTTCCTGGCCGCCTCCCGGATCGGGACCGAGGACCTCTTCCGCCGGTCGGGGCTGCCCGAGCGCACGGTCGAGTCGCTCGACACCCGATCGGCGGGCGCCGTCCTGGACGCCTGCTCCCCCGGGCTGGCCCCCGTGGTACGCCGGCGGCTGCTGGCCGAGGCCGACGGCAACCCGCTGGCCCTCCAGGAGCTGCCCGTACCGCTCACCGAGCGGCAGCGCGCCGGCCAGGATCCGCTGCCCGACCGCCTCCAGCTGTCGCGGCGTCTGGAGGCGACCTGCGCCGGGCTGCTCGCCGAGCTGCCCGCACCGACCCGCAGGCTCATGCTGCTGGCCGCCCTGGACGCCGACGCCGGACTCACCGTGCTGCGCACCGCGGCGCAGGGTTCGGCCCACATCGACGACCTGGTCCCGGCCGAGCGGGCCGGCCTGGTCCGCGCGCCCACGGCCGGCTGCGGTCTCACGTTCTGTCACCCGCTGATCGGCACGGCCGTGGTGGACCTGGCCTCGCCGCGCGAACGCCGGGCCGCGCACGAGGCGCTGGCCGCCGCGCTGGCCGCCGATCCCGAGCGCCGGGCCTGGCATCTCGCGGAGGCCGCCGCCACGCCCGACGAGTCGGTGGCGCGGGCGCTGGACGAGGCGGCGCTGACCGCCTGGCGGCGCGGCACCGGATCGCCCGCCGAACTGCCGGCGCCGGTCGGCGCGCTGCTCTCCGACCGGCGGCGGATCGCCGCGTCCGCCGCGGTCACGGCGCTGATGCGGGCCGGCGAGCTCAGTCCGCACCCGGTCGACCGGTCCCGCCGCCTCGTCGAGGCCGCCTTCCTCGCCACCATGACCGGTCAACTCGACCAGGTGAACCGGCTGTTGGCGGATGCGGGGCAGACCCCGGACACCCCGACCGGGCTGGTCTTCGCCGCCACCGCCCATCTGCTCACCCATGACGGGGGCGATGTCGACACCGCCTACCGGCTGCTGGCACAGGCCCTCGACCACGCCTGCGGGGCCGAGAAGGGCGACTGGGACCGGCTCGGCATCCTGTACACCCTGCTGCTGGTCAGCCTCTACACCCTCAGACCCGAGCCGTGGAAGCTGCTCGACACCGCGATGGCCCGGTTCCCGCCGGAGGCGGTCACCCCGTTCCGGCTGTGCTACGACGCGTACGTCGACCCCACCCGCAAGTCCGACGCGATCCGGGAAGGGCTCGCGGACGCGTTCGCCGAGCTGACCGTCGACGCGGCCCCCTGGCAGATCGTCCCGCTGGGTTTCGCCGCCGTCGCCCTGGACGCCCTGTCCGACTACCGGTGCCTGCTGCTGCGCATGATCGAACGGGAGCGGGACGGCGGCGCGATCGGCATGGTGATCCCGGCGCTGCTGCTGCTCTGCCAGGACTCCTACGTGCACGGACAGTGGGACGAGGCGGAACGGCTCGCGCAGGAGGGGCTGGACCTGGCGACGGCCTACGGATACCAGTTCTGGGAGCGGCAGCTGCGGGCCGTGCTGGCCTCGGGCGCGGCGCTGCGCGGCAACGCGGACCTCGCCCGCGCCCGCAGCGCGGAGACCACGAGCTGGGCGGCGCCGCGCGGCATGGACGTGACGGAGGGCTACGCGCGTTCGGCACGCAATCTCGTGGCCATCGGACAGGGCGACTACGAGGAGGCCCTCGCCCAGGCGGCCCGGATCGGCCCGCCCGGTGCCCCCACCGCCGGTGTGCCGGGCCGGTGGATGGTCCTGGACTTCGTGGAGGCGGCGGTCCGCACCGGCCGTGTCGAGGACGCCCGGGCGCATGTGCGCGCCGCCCAGGAGGCCGGGATTCCGCGGATCGGGCCGCGCACCGAGCTGATCACGGCGGGGGCGGCCGCCGTGGCCGCCGCCGACGCGGAGGCCGCCGCACTGTTCGAGGCCGCCCTGGCCCTTCCGGACTCCGGGCGCTGGCCCTGGGACTTCGCGCGCATCCAGTTCGCGTACGGCCAGTGGCTGCGCCGCACCCACGACATGGCCGGGGCGCGGACCCAACTGGGCGCGGCCCTGGAGACGTTCGACCGGATCGGCGCCGAGATGATGGCCCAGCGGGCCGCGGCCGAACTGCGCGCCACCGGTGTCTCCGGCGCCCGGCCCGACGCGGCGCCGGAGCAGCTGACCGCCCAGGAACGGCAGATCGCCGAACTCGCGGCGACCGGTCTGAGCAACAAGCAGATCGGCGAGCGGCTGTTCCTGTCGCACCGCACGGTCGGCTCTCACCTGTACCGGGTGTATCCCAAGTTGGGCATCTCCTCACGCGCCGCTCTCCGCCGCGCGCTGGAGGCGATGCCCGCCACGGAACAGGACGACGAGGCTCCGTAGCCCACGCGTCACGGTCGCAGTAGCCGAACCAGCCGAATGACGGGTGGCAGCGGACCGCGATGCCGATAGCGTCCGCCCGTCACGCTCCCAGGCCGGGGCGAAGTCGGCGCCACGGCCCCCTCGTTCACGGAGGACTCCATGCTCAGTTCGCCCAACGCGCTGCTCTGGCGCGGCCTGCTGGCCGTCGTCATAGGCATCGTCTCCGTCTCCTGGCCCGGCATCACGATCGGCGCGTTCGTCGTCCTGTTCGCCGTCTACGCGTTCGTGTACGCGGTGATGGACGGGGTCCGCGCCTTCAGCAGCGACCGGGTGGGGCCCGTCCTCGGCTGGCTGCTGCTGGCCGTGCTGTCGGTGGTGGCCGGGGTCAGCGCCCTGGCCTGGCCGGGCATCACGGCACTGGTGCTCACCCTGTGGGTCGCCGCGTGGGCGCTGTCCACCGGTGCCACGGAGGTCGCCCTCGCGTTCCTGCGCGGTGAGACGGCGGGCGAGCGGGCCCTGTTCCTGCTGACCGGCCTGGTGTCGGTGGCGCTCGGGTTCGTCCTGTTCGTGCGGCCGGACATCGGGGCGGTCTCGCTGGCCACCGTCTTCGGTCTGTTCAGCATCGTCCACGGCATCTCGGCGGTCTTCGCCTCGTCGGAGGTGCGGCGCAGGCACCGCACGCAGCCGCTCGGCGCCTGAGCGACCCCCCAATTTCCTTGCTTGACAAAGCACATAGTGGTCCCGGCATACTCGATGGCGACAACCCCGGCAGCCCACAGCACGGAGGGCCCGCATGAACCTCGGCATCGCCATCGCGGATTTCACCCAGCCCGGCGGTCCGGCGGGCATCGCTCGTCACGTGGCACAACTCGCCGGTAGTGCCGAGGAGTTCGGCTTCACCCGGATCGCCGTCATGGACCACCTCTTCCAGATCGGGATCGTGGGCGCCTCCGAGCAGGAGATGCTGGAGGCGTACACGACGCTGGGCTATCTGGCCGCGGCCACCGAGCGGGCGGAACTGCTCGCTCTGGTGACCTCGGCCGGCTACCGCGAGCCCGGGCTGCTGGCCAAGATGATCACCACGCTGGACGTCCTGTCCGAGGGCCGCGCCGCCCTGGGCATCGGCATCGGCGCGGGCTTCAACCTCGCCGAGGCGCGCGGGCTCGGACTGCCGTTCCCGCCCGTGGCGGAGCGGTTCGAGCGACTGGAGGAGACCCTTCGGATCTGCCTGCAGATGTGGAGCGACGACGAGAAGCCCTTCGCCGGCCGTCACTACCGCCTCGAACGCACCCTCAACTCCCCCGGCACGCTGCGCCGCCCCCACCCGCCGATCCTCATCGGCGGCTCCGGCGAGCGGAAGACGCTGCGGCTGGTCGCGGAGTACGGGAACGCCTGCAACCTCTTCCACGGGCCGGACCTCGCACGCAAACTCGACGTGCTCCGCCGGCACTGCGAGGACGTCGGGCGCGACTACGCCGAGATCGAGAAGACCGTCCTGCTCCCCCTCGACCCCGGCGCGCGCGGCGAGCACGTCCCGGCCCTGCTCGCGGAGTTGCGGCGGCTGGACCACATCGGCATCGACCATGCCATCGGCCCGGTCCGCGGTGCCGACCAGCATGCCGCGCTCCGGCTGCTGGGCGAGCGGGTGGTACCGGAAGCGACGCGGATCTGACCGACGTGCACACCGCAAGAGACCGCCATCACTATTTATTTGCTTGCTGAAGCAAGAGATAAGGAGTTTCAGATGACCATCACGAGCGACCACGCCGGTCACCACGAGGCCGATGTCGTCATCGTCGGCGGTGGCTCCGCCGGTGCCGTGCTCGCCGCCCGGCTCAGCGAGAATCCGCGGCGCACCGTCCTGCTGATCGAGGCGGGTCCTGACTACCCCGCCGACCGGGTCCCCGAGGGGCTGCTGACCCCGCACCTGCTGGCCGACCCCGACCACGACTGGGGCTACAGCGCGCGTGCCACCGACCGCGCCCCGAGCATCGCCGCCCCGCGCGGCCGGGCCATGGGCGGCAGCTCCGCGGTGAACGCCGGTGTGGCGATCCGGGCGCGGGCCGCCGACTTCGCCGCCTGGGGCGAGCGGTACGGCATCAAGGGCTGGTCGTACGAGGAGGTCCTGCCCACCTTCCGGGACCTGGAGAACACACCGACCGGCGACGACGCCTTCCACGGGCGGACGGGCCCCTTCCCGATCCGCCAGTGGACCTACGAGGAACTCACGTCCCCGATGCGGGCGTTCGTGGACAGTGCGGCGGGCCTGGGCCATCGGCGCAACGACGACTTCAACGGTGAACGGCAGGACGGCACCGGCGCCTACCCGGTCAACATTGTCGACGGGGTGCGCCGCAACACCGCCCTGGCGTATCTGACGCCACAGGTGCGCGGCCGCCGCAATCTGACGGTGCTGAGTGACACCACGATCGACAGGGTGCTCGTCGAGGACGGCAGGGCGCGCGGTGTCGTCGACGCGTCGGGCACCGTCCACCGGGCCGGTGAGGTGGTGCTCAGCGCGGGCACGTACGGCAGCCCGGCCATCCTGCTGCGCTCCGGCGTCGGCCCGGCCGCGGATCTGCGGGACCTCGGCATCGACGTGGTCGCCGACCTTCCCGTCGGGCGCCGTCTGCAGGACCACCCGTTCTTCCACTCGCTGTTCGCGCTGGCGCCCGAGCACCAGGGCATGACGTCCGCGTTCGCCGCCCATCTGTGGCTCGCCTCCCGGGAGGCGCTCCCCGGCGAGCTGGACCTCGCCGTCGTGGGCACCCAGCTGCTGGACGGCTCGTTCAGTCCGACCGGCGGGGCGATGGTGCTGGCGGCGGCCCTCACCCGGCCCGAGTCACGCGGCTCGGTGCGGCTGGCCGACCGTGATCCGCACGTCGCCCCGGTCATCGACGACAACTACCTGGCGACGGACCGGGACCGCCGGCGCATGCTGGAGGCGGTGCGGCTGGTGCGCCGTCTCGCGGGCAGCGCGCCCCTCGCGGGCACGGTGGCGGCGGAACTGGTGCCGGGCGACGCCGTGGCCGGCGACGAGGAGCTGGCGGCGGCGATCGAGAGTGGTATCGCCACCTACGGTCATCCGACGTCCACCGCGCCGATGGGCGGCCCCGAGGACCGGTGGGCCGTCGTCGACGAGACCGGTGCCGTCAAGGGGCTGGCGGGGCTGCGGGTGGTGGACGCCTCGATCATGCCGGAGGTGCCGTCGACCGTGACCAACGCGACCACGATCATGATCGCGGAGCACATCGCCCGTCGGGTGTACGGCGGTTGAGGCCGTCGTCGGCCCCTGAGGTTCAGAGGGCCGGTGTCTCGTCGCGGCCCAGCCGGCGGGCCACGGCGAGGCCCCAGGGAATGCCCAGCAGGACGACGAGCGCCAGCCCGAGCAGGAGCGGCGCGGGACGCGCGGCGCCCAGGGCCAGGGCCGCGAGGGCCACGGCGAGGCAGGTGCCGGCGAGCGGACGGTAGAGGTCCCGCTCGTCCCGCCAGGCCTCCAGGCCCATCGCAACCAGCATCGTCGCGGCCAGCACGACGGCCACGCCCCCGCACAGCACCCAGGCCGTGGCGACCGGCGTGCGGTCGGCGTGGGCGTGCTCGACCAGGCCGACCATCGCGGCCCCCATGGCGGTCACCGCCGCCGTCAGCGGCAGGTGGGTGAGCATCCACCCGAGGGTCACCGTGCGGGTGCGCCGGGGCGGGCGGTGACCGGCGAAGTCGAAGTACGTCCACCAGGCCCCGAATCCGACCACCACCGCCACGAGCCCGACCGCGAGGCTCATGACGGTGGTCGGCTCGGCCGCCAGCCCGTCCACGACGCCGGTCACGGTCTCGCCGAGCACGATGATGATGAGCAGCCCGAACCGCTCGACGAGCGCGTCGGTGAGGGCGAGCGCCGATTCCTGGGCCGGAGCGGCCGCGAGGACCATCCAGGCGAACCCGGCGAGAAAGGCGAGGGCCAACAGCCCCCAGGTCAGCAGGCGGGTGTCGGCCGGCAGCCCGGCGCTGGCGAAGAGAACGGCCGCGCAGGCCGCCGTACCGACCACGTACAGCCGGGTGGGTTTGCGGAACTCGGCGGAGCTGCCGCGTCCGGCCAGGAACCAGAGCACGGCCAGGACGGCGAACAGGATCCCCGCGTTGACCGCGAAATGGGCGCCCTCCGCGCCGCCGGCCTTGGGGATGAACGCCCCCATCGGGACGAGCACGAGGATCTGCAGGAGGAAGAGACTGCGGCCCCGGGCGTCGTCGTAGCCGTGCAGATCGTGGTGGAGCGTGCCGTTGAGCCAGGCGATCCACACCAGCGCGAACACCACGGCGAACTCGGCGAGGCCGTGCCAGGTGAGATGTGCCGCCAGGTGGTGGGCGGCCTGGGCGACCAGGACGACCACGACCAGGTCGTAGAAGAGTTCCAGCGGGCCGACCACCCGGTGCCGCGGCTGGTCACCGTGGGCACGCGGCGGCCGCCACAGCTGGCGGCGCAGCCGGGCCCAGTGCTCCTGGCTCTCGGGTCGCGAGGTCATACCCGCGGTCTCGGCCGAGGTCGCTGCTGCATGACTGCTCTCCGGGTCAGGGGCGGGCCGGAGACGCGCTTCCGACACTATTTGACACTTGTAGATTAGCAGTCCGGCGGGCGTCGGCCAGGCCGGCGAAGCTCAGTCGAGCTTCTCCACCACCGCTTCGAACTGGCGCACCATGGCCGGCACCGACCTGCCGTCGAGAAGGTCCACGACCCGCTTGCGGGCGCTCGCCAGATGCACCGGGTAGGCGTCCTGGAGGCGCTTGAGCCCTTCCGGGGTGAGGGTCGCGACATTGCCGCGGGCGTCGCCCTCGTAGCGCCGCTTGACGACCTGGCCGCGACTCTGCAGCGCCTCCACGACCCGGGTGATGCGGCTCGCCGACAGGGCGGTGGCCGAGGCGAGGTCCGTCATCCGGAGCTCCTGGTTCTCGGCCTCGGAGAGGTTCATCAGGACCACGTACTCGGTGAGCGTGAGCCCCGTGGACCGCAGCAGATCGTCATCCAGCGAGCGCGGCAGCGCGACGATCACACGCATCAGGGCACGCCAGAAGCGTTCTTCGTGGGCGGTCAGCGGGTCGTCTTCACTCATCCGATCAGAATAGCGTGCTCAAGCAAGGAGTCTCAAGCTTCCGGAGCACGTCAGGGGCTGTTCGGCGGCCGGCCGGACCGCCCCCGACCAAGGCGCTCAGGCCTGCTCGACGATCTCGGCGACCGAGTCGAAGGGGTGGTACTGGGCGTACTGCCCCTGGATCTCGCTCGCACGCTTGCGGTACCGGGGGTCGCCCAGCACCTCGCCGACGGCGGCGCGCACGGCGGACACCTCCGGGCGCGCGGTGCGCAGGTTGACGCCGGTGCCGGACCACTCGACGCGGGCGGCGACCTCGGGCTTGTCCTCCGTCTCGCCGCCGACGACGAGCTGGACGCCGTGCCGCAGCGCGGTCTGGACACCGCCGTAACCGGCGTTGGTGACCAGGACGTCGGCGAGCGGCAGCAGCTGCTCGAAGGGCACGAACCGGGCGAGGTGGACGTTGGCGGGAACCTGACCCTCCATCGCCGCCCGCACCAGGTCGGGACCGGCGGGCCGCGCGGTGGCGGCGACGACGGTCACGTCCGCGTCCGCCGGCGCACGGAGTGTGGGCACGACGAGCTGGATCAGGTCGCCGTTCTCCACGGTGCCCTGCGTGACCACGACGACCGGCCGGTCGGAGGACAACTCCGCCCACCAGTCCGGGCGTTCGAAGTCGGCGTCGGAGGAGGCCGGGAGGGGACCGATGAAGCGGAAGCCCTCCGGCGTGTCGCTGCGCGGGTACTCGAAGGCCGGGACGGTCAGCTGGAGCAGGAGGTCGGGGGTCGTGGCCATGGCGTCGAAGATCGGTCCGGGGAACGTGACGCCCATCGAGGTGAAGACGCCGTTGCTTTGAGTCTCGGCGACTCTCAGCATTGCGGGCGTTTCCGCCCGGAAGGTTCGTGACGGTGTCACCAGAGCGCGAGTTGCTCGCGTCTGGTGTCCTGTCGACGATCTCTCGTTTCCGTCCCCTGGTGGGGCGTTGCGCCAGCCGCCCGCGTGCCCGTCCCCTTGCGGGTTCGGGCGGTGCGGGTCTTCTGCTTGGCTCCACGAGGCTTCGGCATCACCACCAGGGTGGGGTCTGGGTCTCCGGCCACTCCGGTACCCGTTTTACGGTTGGCCGCCGCGAGGGCGGCCAGGTTGTGGCCTGCGTTCGCGTCCCGGTCCAGGACGAGTCCGCAGACGTCGCACTCGAAGACACGCACGCCGAGGGGCAGCTTGGCTTTCACCACACCGCAGCGGGAGCAGGTCTTCGAGGAGGGCATCCAGCGGTCAGCGACGATCAGACGTCCACCGTGGCGCTGGGTCTTGTACGCGAGCCGGCGCCGAATTTCCCCGAACGCCGCGTCGGAGATACGGCGGGACAGACGCCGGTTGCGGACCATGCCTTTCACGTTGAGGTCCTCGACCACGACGGTGCCGTACTCGGCGGGGATACGCGCGGTGGTCTGATGGAGATGGTTCTCTCGCAGGTTCGCCACCCGGTGGTGCACCCGGTTGCGGACCGAGTTGGCTTTCTCCCAGCGACGGGACGGGGCCTGTCCGGTGCGCCGGTCCGGGCCGCGTCGGCGGGAAACGATCCGGGATGCCCTCCGGAGCTGAGTGAGTGCCTGGTCGTAGTGCCTGGGGTTCGCGACCGCGCGGACCTCGCCGGCCGAGTCCGCCATGACGAGGAGAGTCTTCACGCCGAGGTCGATTCCAACCGCCGTGCCGGGCCGGGTGGCAGGGGCGATGGTCTGACGTTCCTCGATCTGCAGGACCGCGAACCAGCGGCCCCGCTCGAACCTCACCGTCACCGACATAATCCGCGTCCCGCCTTCGGCGATCGCGTCCACGAGGGGCTGGACGTCCTCATGGAGGCGGATCCGGCCGAGGCGGGGCAGGACGATATGCCGCCGGTCATCAAGGCGGATGGAGCCGGTGGTGAACTTGCATGCCAGGCGAGCTTTCCGCTTCGACTTGAAACGGGGCCTGCCCATCCGGACGCCCTTGCGCTCGCCGCGCCGGGACCTGGCGTAGTTGTCGAACGCGGCGGCAGCGTTCGCGAGGCCGGTGTTGTAGGCCTCCTTCGAGTTCTCCGCCCACCACTGGCGCAGGAACGGGTCGCTGTGTTTGGCCTCGTTGAACGCCTTCCGCAACGACGGCAGCGACCACGACCGCCGCGGAACGCGCTCTGCCTCGGGGACGCCGTAGGTCTCCTCCGCCGCGCGCTGCGACCAACTCGCCAGCACATGCCGCACCGCCCAGTTGTAGGCGACCCGCGCCGCCCCGCAATGCGAGGCCAGGGCCTGCAGCGCGGACGCGCCTGGGTCGAGGGCGAGTCTGTGGCCCACGACGTGAAAGCCGGGCCGCGCCTCGAACCCCCGGCGGTTCTTCTTCCCGCTCCCGGCAGGCTCCGCCCCGCTCACCCGGTCGTCTTTGCCGTCGGGGCGGTGACCTCAGCGACAGCGCGGACGGCACGGCTCCTCGCCGCCCGCTGCCCGTACAGCCGGGCACACATCGAGGTGAGGACTTCGGTGATGTCCCGGACCAGGTCGCTGGTCGTCTCCTGCGGATCGAGCACCACCAGGCGCCGGCCGGAAGCCGACAACGCCGATTCCAGATGCTCGACACCGAAACGGGCCAGCCGGTCGCGATGCTCCACAACGATGACGGCAACGGCCGGGTCCGACAGGACACGGTGCAGCTTTCGCCGCTTCCCGTTCAGTCCCGACCCGACCTCGGTCACGACCTCGGCAACGGCGAGCCCCAGCCCGCCTGCTCCCTGGACGACACGGGAGACCTGTCGATCGAGATCCGCCCTCTGGTCACCGGACGAAACACGGCAATACGCCACCGTCCGCCCAGCGACCTCGACAGAGGGCTCTTCGACCAGCCACATACCGGACGGCGTCTGCACGACAGGGACCGGCATACGGCCCTGGGGCGAGCTCATCGCGCTCGGGGAAGGTGGCACTGAGGTCGGCTCCGTCGATGTCCACCTCCGCGGGGTACGGGACGAAGCGTGCGCCGGTCTTGCGGACCCGGTCCTCGAAGCGGATGCCGGTGTAGAAGAGCACCTCGTGCCCGCGCTCCGTCAGGTCGGCGGTCGAGTGCGTGAACACTGATGGTTCATCAGATGTCCGTCCATGAAGGGAAGACCGCCGCCTGGCCGTGGCAAGTGCCGTCGGCGTCAAGAAGGTTCCACATCGTGACGTCCTCTATCCAGAATCTGCGGCCGGACCTGGCGATCCTCAACCCCCGGTAGCCGGAGGCGAATCCGCGCTCCGTCACCGACCGCACGAAGGCGTCCCTGTCGCCCTGCGCGTCCGGTTCGGCGGACAGCCGGGACGGGAGCCGGACGAACTCCTCCCAGCCGTACTCGAAGCACTTCTGGGCGGTCGCGTTCGCGTAGACGAAGACGGGATCCGCACCGGCATCGTGTGCGAGCAGCCCGAAGGGCGCGGACTCGTAGAGCCAGCGGGCCGCCTCCTCGGCGTCCGGGAACACCGAGGGGCACAAGGGGGTGCCGGTCAACCGCTCATGGCTGGCGAGGAGAAGCTGTGCGAAGTCCGAGCCCCGCCTGTGCTCTTCATGGAACTTCATGGCCATCGGTGACCGCCTTTCGTAGCTTTCCGAAGGGATGGTTCCAGAGCACGCACGGCCGACGCGCAACGGGGAGGCTCCGGTCCGCACGCCCACCGCCGCCGTCGGCGCAGGGCCTCCGCCTTGACAAGATCGTGTCCTCGAACGAAGTTTCATTCGTGACGATGCCGCCCTCCGTGACAACCGCCGACGAGACCCCACTGCGCCGGAAGGTCATGGACGCGGCGTTGGAGTTGTTCGACGAGCGCACCTGGGACGGCACCAACGTGCCCGAGATCGCCGGCCGGGCCGGGGTCGCGGTGGGCACGATCTACCGCTACTTCCCCAACAAGCAGGCGCTGGGCGAGGCCGTCTTCACCGAGGCGAAGGCGGCGTTCGCCGACGCGGTGGTCACCGACGCCGTGCGCGCGGCCGACCCGGTGACCGCGATCGGGCTGGTCCGGCGGCATCAGGTGGCGTTCGCCACGGCCTGTCCCCAGGCGTTCTCGTTCCTGGAGCACCAGGTGCACGGCTCGTATCTGCGGCCGCAGGCGTACGAGGTCGTCGACCGGCTCAACGCCGAGCTGGTGGAGATCCTGCGGGCGGCGCGGACGGCCGGGGCCGCCCGCGCCGGTGATCCGCAGGTGCTGCTGGCGATGGCGTTCGGCGCGTTCGTCGGGGTCACCAAGGACTCACGCGCCTCGGGGATCCCGCTGGGCGAGTACGACCTGGAGGGCATCCGGCAGGCCGTGATGAGTCTGATCGGATTCCCGGACCCCGGCTCCCCCGGCGTCTCCTAGGAGGACAGGTGCCGCACCACGTTCGTGCGGGCCAGTTCCAGGAGTTCGTCACCGCGTCCTGACAGCACGGTACGGGCGGCGTACAGGGCGAAGCCCCTGGCCTGGTCGAAGGTGATCGTCGGCGGCACGGACAGCTCCTGCCGGGCGGTCATCACCTCCACCAGGGCCGGCCCGGGATGGGCGAACGCGGTACGCAGCGCGTCGGCGAGGTCGGCCGGGCGCTCCACCCTGCTGCCGTGGATGCCCAGGGACTCGGCGACGTCCGCGAAGTTCGGGTTGTCCAGGTCGGTGCCGAAGTTCACCATGCCCTCGGCCTTCATCTCCAGCTCCACGAAGCCGAGGGCTCCGTTGTTGAAAACCACGATCTTCACCGGGTGCCGCTGCTGCTTCAGGGTGATCAGATCGCCGAGCATCATGGCCAGCCCGCCGTCCCCGGACAGCGCGATCACCTGCCGGTCCGGATGGGCGGCCTGGGCGCCGATCGCCTGGGGCAGCGCGTTCGCCATGCTGCCGTGGGTGAACGAACCGATCAGCCGGCGGCGGCCGTTCATCGTCAGATAGCGCGCGGCCCAGATCACCGGGGAGCCGACGTCCGGGATGAACACCGCGTCGTCACTGGCGAGTTCGTCGACGATCCGGGTCAGGTACTGCGGGTGGATCGGGGTGCGGTTGCGGTCGTCGACGGCGAGCCGGTCCAGGTGGGTGCGGGCGTTGCCGTAGTGGTCACGCATCGCGTCCAGGTGCCTGGAGTCGGTCCGCGGCGCGAGCTTGGGGAGCAGGGCCTCGGCGGTGTCCCGTACGGTGCCGACCAGGGCCAGGTCCACCCGGGTGCGCCGGCCGATCTGCTCGCCGCGCACATCCACCTGCACGACGGTGGCGTGCTCGGGCAGGAACTGCCGGTACGGGAAGTCCGTGCCGAGCATCAGGAGCGTGTCGCACTGCTCCATCGCGCGGTAGCCGGAGGTGAAGCCGAGCAGTCCGGTCATGCCGACGTCATACGGGTTGTCGTATTCGACATGTTCCTTGCCGCGCAGGGTGTGCACGACGGGCGCCCGCAACGCCCCGGCGAGCCGGACGAGTTGGTCGTGGGCGTCGGCGCAGCCCGCGCCGGCCAGGACGGTGATCCGCTCGGCCCGGTTCAGAAGGGCCGCGGCCTGCTCGATCTCCGCGTCGGCGGGGCGCACCACCGGCGTGGTGGGCCGTACGGTGGCCGCCCTGCGCGGGTGGTCGAGCCGGTGCTGGAGCACATCGCCCGGGACCACCAGGACGGACACCCCGCTGCGCTCGACGGCGGTCCGCAGCGCGATGTCGAGGAGATAGGGGAACTGCTCGGGCGTGGAGGCCAGTTCGCAGAAGTCACTGCACTCCCGGAACAGCTCCTGGGGGTGGGTCTCCTGGAAGTAGCCGGTGCCGATCTCCGCGCCGGGGATGTGCGCGGCGATCGCGAGCACGGGGACCCGGCTGCGGTGTGCTTCGAACAGCCCGTTGACCAGGTGGAGGTTGCCCGGTCCGCAGCTGCCGGCGCAGACGGCGAGCGAACCGGTGACCGCCGCCTCGCCGGCGGCGGCGAACGCGGCCGCCTCCTCGTGCCGGTAGTGCTCCCAGGCCACCGACGGATCCCTGCGCAGGGCGTCGGTCAGTCCGTTGAGCGAGTCGCCGGGCAGTCCGTGGATCCGGGATACGCCCGCGTTCCGCAGGCCGTCGACTATGAGGTCGGCGATGGTGTGCATCAGCTTCCTTTCGTTACGGAGGTCGGGGGCGCTCCCGGTCCTGTCCGGCTACTCGCCCAGCCGGTGCACTTCGGTCACGGTGTACGACATCGAGGCGCGGAAGCCGGTGCCGGTGCGCACCGGGGCCAGGTCCGCGAGTTCCTCGCCGCGGGCCTCGAACAGGGTGATGTCGCCGGAGCCGACCCAGACGTCGGCGAGCGCCTGGTCCCCGAACTCGGCCATGACCAGCTCGTGCACGGCGGGCTTGTCGTAGTGGCCGGCGGTCAGCGACGGGAAGTGCCGGAGGTTGACCGTGGGCCGGAACAGGCTCGCGGGGTCGTCCGCCGGGCGCTCCAGGGTCACCCCGGCCTCCGCGAGGGTGTGCCCGGCCGCCGACAGGGACGCGCCGAACCTGCCGCCGGCCGCGAGGGACGGTGACGCCTTGCCGGGCGACGCGAAGACCCGGGTCTGGGCGACCGAGCCCAGCTTCTTCGGGAAGCCCTGCACCCAGCCGCGGGCCAGTGCGAGGTCGTTGTCCACGTAGATGTACGGGCACCACGACACCGGCTCGTCACCGAACCGGGCGTCCACCAGCAGCATGAACTCGCGGTACTGGCTGCGTACCGGGTCGAGGTACTCCTCGTTCCCGCCGGAGAACTGCCAGTCGACGAAGAGCGCCACCACACGCCCGTCGGACTCGGTGTCGGGCGTCAGCCCCTCGGGGAGGGTCGCCGCGGCGGCGGCCGGATCCGTCCAGAACTCGACGCCGACGATGTCACCGGCGTAGTGCCACGGCGGAGCGGGGGCGAGGTTCGCCACTCCGCGCGGCGACAGCGGGTAGGTGTAGCCCTTCAGCAAGGGTGCCTCCAGAGAGCGCAGGTCCAGCCGGAACGGGCCCATGCTCCGCGCAGCTACGCCATCCCGGCTTGGGTCAAATGACTGCTTCCCGGTAGCTGGAGGCTGCTGCCGGGTACCCGGGGGGTTCCTCGGCCACGGGCGGCGCCTCGGCCGCGGTCCCTGCCAGGTCCGCGGGGCTCCCCTTCTGTCCCGCACCCCGTTCGCAGGGGGCGAGCAGCGGCTGGGCGACCGATCCCACCTGCTCTGCCAGCCGCCGGACCAGAGCGGGGTCGAGTTGGTCCATGACACGCTTTCGCGCGCTGGCGAGATGCACCGGATAGGCGCCCCGCAGGCGCTGCCGGCCGGCCTCGGTGAGCTCGGTGACGTACCCGCGGGCGTCCGTGCAGTGGCGCCGCTTGGTCACCAGGCCCTGGTCCCGCAGGTTCTCCACGACCCGGCTGATACGGCTCGCGGACAGGGCGGCCGCCGAGGCCAGCTCGGTCATCCGCATGCTGTCGTCCTCGGCCTCGGAGAGATGCATCAGGACGATGTACTGCGTGAGCGACAGGCCCGTGGCGCAGAGCAGGTCCTCGTCGAGCGCCCGCGGAAGGGCGACCAGCATCCTCTGCAGCGCACGCCAGAGACGGTCCTCGTCGGTGTTCAGCGGGCAGATGGGCTCGGGTGACTGTGCGGACATGTACCGGCCTCCCTTCCGTAGTGTCCCGGTGCTCCCACTGAAGCACATCATTACTTGCTTGACAAAGCATTTCCAGTGAGGTCAAGATACTTGCCAAGGCAAGCAACAGCGCCGTAGCGGACCAGCCGCGCGACGCCAACCGAGAGGCCAGAAGGGCATGAGCGTCGAATTGCCCCCCGCGGGGACCTACACGGTCGATCCGGAGCGGTCGTCCATCGGCTTCACCACGCGGCACATGTTCGGCCTGGGCAAGGTGAACGGCACCTTCCGGGTGGAGTTGGCGAGCATCACGATCGCCGAGCCGGTCACCGAGTCGGCCGTGACGGCCGTCGTCGACGCGGGCAGTTTCCACACGGGGACCCCGCGCCGGGACGATCACGTGCGCTCCCCCGCCTTTCTGCACGCGGAGCGTCACCCCGGGATCCGGTTCGAGTCGACCGGGGTGAGCCGGGGCACGGCCGGCGTCTGGGTCGTCCAGGGCCACCTCACCGTCCGCGGTACCCGCGCGCCGGTCGAGCTGACGGTGGACGCGCTGTCCGTCGAGAACGGCTCACTGAAGATCTCGGCCTCCGCGACCGTCGACCGGTACCGCCACGGGCTGACCGCGGCGAAGGGGGTCGCGGCACGCCTGCTGCGGCTCTCCCTGTCCGCCACCGCCCTTCCCGACCCCGGCCCGACGGCTCCGGCCGCCGGCGCCACGACGGCTTCCGCCGCCGAGACCACAGCACAGCGAGAGGAACTCCCCATGGCTCCCAAGGTCGCCGTCATCTACTACTCGTCCACCGGTACCGTCCACGAGCTGGCGGAGGCCGTCGCCGACGGCGCCCGCAAGGAGGGCGCGGAGGTACGGCTGCTGCGCGTGTCCGAGCTGGCGCCCGAGGAGGCCATCGCGAGCAACGACGCCTGGTCGGCGCATGCCGCGGCCACCAAGGACGTCCCGGTCGCCACCCCGGCCGACATCGAGTGGGCGGACGCCGTGGTCTTCGGCACCCCCACCCGGTTCGGCAACATCGCCAGCCAGCTGAAGCAGTTCATCGACACGCTCGGCGGCCTGTGGGCGCAGGGCAAGCTGGCCGACAAGGTCTACAGCGGCTTCACCGCCACGGCCACCGCGCACGGCGGCCAGGAGTCCACACTGCTCGCGCTCTACAACTCCGTCCACCACTTCGGCGGCATCCTGGTGACCCCCGGCTACACCGACCCGGTGAAGTTCGTCGACGGCAACCCCTACGGCACCAGCCACGTCAACGGCCAGGGTGCCATCCCGGTCGACGACACCGCCCGCAACGCCGCCGAGTACCAGGGCAAGCGGGTCGCCTCCATAGCCGCGCGCTTCACCGCCGCGTAACCGGCGGCGCCACGGACGGCCGTGTGCCGGCGGCGGGGGTGTCGCCGGCACACGGTCAGGTCACCGGGTACGGCTGCCCGCCGTCACGCCTCGCCGCGGCCGGCCAGCCACTCCTGCTCGGCGCCCGGTTCGGGCAGCACCTGACCGCCTTCGACGGCGGACCTGGCGGGGCTGTCCTCCAGCACCACCATGACGTGGCTCTCCGCCACCCCGGTGACGCGGGCGGCCGCCGAGGACAGCTCCAGCGCCAGCCGGGTCGCCTCCTCCTGCGGGTGTCCGCGCCGGACCCAGCCGCTGACGATCAGCGGGGCCCCCGGCACCCCGCCGGCGAAGACGCTGTCCGGCGGCGGCTCGGAGAAGATCACGTTGACGTAGCCCGGTGGCACATGGTTGATCGCCGCGTGGATCCGGGTGATCTCGGCCGCCAGCGCGGCCTTCGACCCACTTGTCAGGGTTCCCTGTGCTGCGGTGCAGGTGTAGACGGGCATTTCGGCTCCTCATCGGACGGGGGCGGAATCGCTCACGGCAACGGCGGAAGGGCGGCGAGGGCCGTGATGGAAGCAGTGGTCCTGGGTGTGGACCGGAAGATCGTGCTGGAGTCGAGGCCCGAGCCCGGGCTCCGGCCCGATCAGGTCATCGTGGAGGTCGACCTGTGCGGCATCTGCGGCACCGACCTGCACGCGCCGCAGATGCCGCAGGTCTACCGCGGCGGTTTCGTCATGGGGCACGAGCCGTCCGGCCGGATCAGCCGCGTCGGGGACGCGGTCGAGGGCTGGGAGGTGGGCCAGCGAATCGCCGTCAACCCGAACGGCAACGTGTGCGGCCGGTGCCGGTACTGCCTCTCGGGGCGCCCCAACTTCTGCCGGCAGGCCACCCTGGAGACCGCGCTCGGACTCCAGACGGACGGCGCCCTCGCCCGGCAGATGGCCGTTTTCCCGGGTACCTTGCGGGCGCTGCCCGCGTCGATGGGCCGCCTGGAGGCGGCCTGGGTCGAGCCGACGGCCACGGCCCTGCGCGCGGCGGTGCTGGCCGGCGATCTGAAGGGGGCCACGGTCGTGGTGTTCGGCGGCGGCCCGATCGGACAGCTGGCCTGCCGTATCGCCGCCCACCGGGGCGCCGGCCGGATCGTCCTCGTGGAACCGGCCCCGGAGCGCCGCCGCTTCGGCCCGGCCTCGGGCGCCGATCTGACGCTGAGCCCGGCCGAATCCGGCGCCGAACTCGCCGAGTCCTCGGTGGACGTGGTGTTCGAGTGCTCGGGCAACCCGGCGGCACGGGCGGAGGCCATGCGGCTGCTGGCCCCCGCTGGGGTGCTGGTCAACGTGGGCGGGGGGCCCGGCGGCGGCTTCGACCCCGATGTCGTACTGCTCAAGGAGATCACCATCCGCGGATCCTTCGTGTACGGCTCCGAGTTCGACGACGCCATCGATCTGCTCGCCCGCGGCGCCGTCCGGGTCGACGACCTCACCACGGAGATCGCCCCGGTGGGGGAAGCACTGCGCGCCATCGACGCCCTCCGCTCCGCCGAGGTCATGAAGGTGTTCATCGCACCCAACGGCTGACCCCAGGGTCCGCCCGGCCGCCGGGTTCCGCCTTCGGTCATCCGACTGAGGCCGGAACTGCGAGAGGCGGCCGGCGGTCCGTGGGCGGCACGCAGTCGTCGTATCAGCAGGCGCGTCAGTCATCGGACGGAATGCGTGGCGGCCATGCCTGGGTCAGGATGAGGTGGATCATCCCCCCACCGGAACCGGCACGAAAGCTGGCAGGTTGCCATGACCCAACAAGCCACCGTCCGAACCGTGACCTACGATCTGCTGCGTTCTCTCGAACTGACCACCGTCTTCGGTAATCCGGGGTCGACCGAGCAGACGTTCCTCCAGGAGTTTCCCGAGGACTTCACCTACGTACTTGCCCTGCAAGAGGCCTCCGTCATCGCCATGGCCGACACCTTCGCCCAGGTGACCGGCCGGCCCGCACTGGTCAACGTGCACTCCTCGGCCGGGCTGGGCAACGCCGTCGGCAACCTGGTGGCCGCCTACCACGGCAACACCCCACTGATCGTCACCTCGGGGCAGCAGCACCGGGAACTGCTGATCGGCGAGCCCTACCTGGGCAACCGCGAGGCCACCACGCTGCCCAAGCCGTGGGTGAAGTGGGCGTACGAACCCGCCCGCGCCGAGGACGTACCGGAGGCGTTCCTGCGGGCCTATGCCACGGCGTTGCAGCCGCCCGCCGGGCCGGTCTACCTGTCCATCCCGATGGACGACTGGAAGCGGCCGCTGTCCGGCTTCACCCGTATGCGGACCTTCAGTGACCGGATGCTGCCCGACCCGGACCGGCTCCGTGCCTTCGCCGACCGCATCTCCGCCAGCAGGAATCCCGCGCTGGTCTTCGGACCGGAGGTGGACCGCGCCGGCGGCTGGGACGTGGCCGTCGCCCTCGCGGAGAAACTGCGCGCGGCCGTCTACGGCTCCCCGCTGCTCGACCGTGCCTCCTTCCCCGAGGACCACCCCCTCTTCCGCGGGCCGCTCGGCATGTCGGTCAAGACCATCAGCGACCGACTGGAGGGACACGACCTGGTGGTCGTGATCGGCGCGGAGGTCTTCCGCTACTACCCCTACGTCCCGGGCTCCTACCTGCCGGACGGCACCGAGCTCCTCCAGATCACCGCCAATCCCGACGTCGCCGCGGCCGCGCGCGTGGGCGACAGCCTGCTCGGCGACCCCAGGGCGGCGATCGAGCAGCTCCTGGGCGCGGTCGAGGAGGGCACCGCGCGGACCGCTCCGCAGCCGATGGAGCGTCCCCGGGTGCTCCCGGAGGCACCGAACAGCCCGCTGACCCCGCCGGAGGTCTATGCCGCGCTGAGCAGCGTCAAGCCCGCGGACGCGCTCATCGTCAACGAGTCGACGTCCACCATGGCCCAGCAGGTCGAGTGGCTGCCCACCACCCGGACCGGTTCCTTCTTCGCCACGGCGAGCGGCGGCATCGGCTGGGGTACACCGGCGGCCGTCGGCGTCGCCCTGGCCGACCGACAGCGGGGCGTGGCCCGGCCGGTCGTGGGACTGATCGGCGACGGTTCCTTCCAGTACTCGGTGCAGGCCATCTGGACGGCGGCGCAGCACCGGCTGCCCATCGTCTACGTCGTGATGCGCAACCAGGAGTACTCCATCCTCAAGTCGTTCGCCGTGCTGGAGGAGACCCCGGGCGTCCCCGGACTCGACCTGCCCGGGCTCGACATCGCCGCGCTGGCCGGCGGCTTCGGCTGCCGCGCGGTCGACGTCAGCACCACCGAGGACCTGCAACGCGAGTTCAAGGCGGCGCTGGCCGCGGACACCACCACCGTCATCGTGGTGGCCACCCAGCCCCAGAAGGCGATGCTGTAACGGGAGCAGTGATGGATCTCGGACTCAAGGACCGCGTCTACATCGTCACGGGCGGCACCCGCGGCCTCGGTCTGGCCGCCGCCCGCGAACTGACCGCCGGCGGAGCGAAGGTGGTGGTCAGCGGGCGCAGCACGCACTCGCTGGCCGCGGCGGAGGCGGAGCTCGGCGGCCCCGGGCAGGCCGTCGGTGTCGTCGCCGACAACGCCGACCCCGGGACCCCGGACCGGCTGATCGCCTCGGCGCACGGGGCGTTCAAGGGGCTGGACGGTGTGCTCATCAGCGTCGGCGGCCCGCCGACGGGCCCCACGGACGCCATCGACGACGACCAGTGGCGTGCGGCTTTCGAGTCGGGCTTTCTGGGCGCGGTGCGGCTGTCGCGGGCCGTCGCCGCGCAGCTCGGCGAGGGCGGGGTGATCGGTTTCGTCCTGTCCACCTCGGTGTACGAACCGATCCCCGGCCTCGCCACCTCCAACGCCCTGCGCCCCGCGCTGGCCGGTTACGCGAAGACCCTCGCGGGGGAACTCGGCCCCCGGGGCGTCCGGGTGCTCGGTCTGGTGCCGGCCCATATCGGGACCGACCGCGCCCTCGAACTCCAGTCGATCACCGGCGACGCCGACCGCACCGCCGCGGGCATCCCGCTGCGCCGTCTCGGCACTCCGGAGGAGTTCGGCCGCACCGCCGCGTTCCTGCTGTCGCCCGCCGCGTCCTATGTCACGGGGTCCATGATGACGGTCGACGGCGGTACGAGGGTCAGTTTCTGACCATCAGTCATTCCCAACTTTCCTTGACACTCTCCCCCTTGAACATAATGCTTGCCGACGAAAGCAATTTGTTCGGGCGGGAGAAGTCGATGACCACACACACCCCGGGCGGCCCGCTGCGAGCCGTCCTGGAGGGGCCCGCGTTCCAGGCGGACCCGCATGCGGTACTGCGGAAGCTCACGGACTCCGCTTCCGCACACCGCTGCGAACCGGACGGCGCTCCGCCGCAGTTGCTCGTCACCGGGTACGACGCGGCCCGCGAGGTGCTCACCGATCCGCGGGTGTCCAAGCGCAGCGAGCGCGCGGGCCTCGAACCCGGCTGGCTGATGAGCGGGGTACGGGACGAGGTCGGGGTCGACTACATGCTGACCGTGGACCCGCCCGACCACACCCGGCTGCGCAAGGTGGTGGCGCGTGCCTTCACACCGCAGCGCGTCGAGGCCCTGCGGCCGTGGACCCGGGAGATCGCGTCCCAGGCGATGGAGGCCGTACTGGCCCAGGAGACACCGGAGTTGGTCGACGGCTTCGCCACCCGCGTCCCCATCTCCGTGATCTGCGAACTGCTCGGCGTGCCACTGACGGACCAGGACCGGTTCAGCTGGGCCTCCGAGCAGGTCGTGGCCCCGGTCGCCGGTTCGGACCGGGAGGAGGCCTACGTATGGCTGAGCGGGTACCTCGCGGAGCTGATCGCGGACAAGCGGGCCGACCCCGGACCTGATCTGCTGAGCGCGCTGGCCGTCGACACCGATGAGGACCGGCTCACCGACCCGGAGCTGATCGGCATGGCCTTCCTGCTCCTGATCGCCGGGTACGAGACGACCGCGAACCTGATCAGCACCGTACTGCTCGGCCTGGCCCGGCAGCCGGACCTGCTGCGGACCCTGCGCGCCGATCCCGGTCTGATCCCCGCGGCGACGGAGGAGTTCCTCCGCCTGGACAGTCCGGTGGTGACCGCCACCGAACGGTTCGCCACCGAGGACATGCGGGTCGGGGAGGTGCCGGTGCGACGAGGGGACATGCTGCTGGTCTCCCTGGCGGCGGCGAACCGGGACCCGGCCCGGTTCGAGGAGCCGGACTCCTACCGCCTCGGGCGTCCGGCCGGCGGCCATCTCGCCTTCGGGCACGGCGTCCACCACTGCCTGGGCGCTCCGCTGGCGCGGATGGAGGCCGAGGTCGCGATCACCGTGTTCGTCCAGCGCGTGGAGAGTCTCACCC
Organism: Streptomyces sp. NPDC048254; assembly: GCF_043201895.1. Taxonomy (NCBI): domain Bacteria; kingdom Bacillati; phylum Actinomycetota; class Actinomycetes; order Kitasatosporales; family Streptomycetaceae; genus Streptomyces; species Streptomyces sp. NPDC048254. Next base: position 47,939 of record NZ_JBICZJ010000029.1, on the reverse strand, counting down.
TGGCCGTGCCGGAGGCCGACCTGGAGTGGGCGCCGGGGCTGCTGATGCACGGGGTCCGGCGGCTTCCCGTGTCCGCCGTGGTCGCCGGGGACTCCGTGGTCTCCGGGGACTCCGTCTAGACGGAGGACGCCGGCACCAGCCGGCCCCGGGAGATGAGAGAGGCCGCCTTCTTCAGGTGGTGGACGCTGATGCTGACGCCATAGCCGTCGATGCCCGGGGTCGCGGCGATCCGGGTGGTGAGAAAGCGGTAGAAGTCCTCGGGATCGCGGGCGATGACGGTGACCATCAGGTTGTGCTCCCCGCTGATGGCCCCGACGAAGGGGACCTCGTCGTGCCGGGCGGCCTCCGCACCGACCCGCTCCAGGTGGGCGGGGGCCACCCGCAGCCACAGGACCGCGTGCAGCCAGTGGCCCAGCCGCTCCGGGAGCAGCTCCACCTCGTACTCAAGGGTGCCGGAGCTCTCCAGCGACTCCAGCCGCCGGGCCACCCGGGACAGGGACCAGCCTGTGAGTTCGGCGAGCCGGGTGTGGGTGGTGCGGCCGTCCTGGGCCAGGGCGTCCAGCAGCGGGGCGTCCTCGTCGGCGGGCGGGAGCGGGGGCCCGGGGGTGAGCGGCGGCCGCTCCGAGGTCAGCCGCCGGACCTGCTCGGGGTCGAGGTTCTCGCCGTAGCCGGTCCAGCCGGCGGTGCCGGGAGCGTCGTAGTTGTGGATGATCAGGTCGATGCTGACGTCCAGGACCGAGGCGGACCTCGGCAGCTGCCGGAGCAGCACGTCCTCGCGGGGCATGTCGAGCGGCGCGCGGATGACGCAGATGATCTCCGAGCCGCCCGAGGCAAGATGAGCCCAGGAGATGTCGGGGCGGCGGGCGAGGGCCTCGGCGAGCGGGGCGACCCGGTCGGGTCGGCAGCGGATGCGGGCGACCCACTCCGCGGCGCCGTACACCCGCCGGTTGACCAGTCCCACCACCCGGAGCGCGCCGCTGCGGCGCAGCGCCTGGTAGCGGCGGGCGGCGGTCTGCTCGGAGACGCCCGCCACCTCACCGATCCGGCGGAAGGGCAGCCGGGGCGCACACTGCAGGGCACGGAGGATCTTTCTGTCCACGTCGTCGAGCATGGTGGAAGTCTGTCACGGTGCGGGAGCGATGTGGAGGATTCTCCTGCTGGAGGGGTGGTTGGTTGGTGGTTGCGCGAGCGGGACCGGATGCTGTGGCGGCGGGCTTCCCACCGGAAGCCCGTACGACACAGGCCGCCGGGTTCGCCGGGGGCCTCGACCGCGGTGCGGTGCGCCGCGAAGGAGTTTCTCCGTGAACGTCACGACACCGGCGAGCGCGCCGGTCGAGCGGCGGGCGGCCACGATCGTCATGGCCTGCCTGGGCGTCTTCGTCGCCTATCTTCCCGTCACCACCGTCGCCGTGAGCCTGCCGGCCCTGCAGGGGGCGCTGAACGCCTCGACGGCCCAGCTGTCGTGGGTGCAGGACGCGTTCGTGCTGCCGATGGCCGCGTTCATCCTGACCGCTGGTGTCTTCGGCGACGTCCACGGCCGCAAGAAGGTGTTCCAGGCCGGCCTGCTCTTCTCGGCGGCGGGCGCGGTCACCGCCCTGTGCGCGCACTCCATCGAGGTCGTCTGGGCCGGGCAGGCCCTGGCCGGTGTCGGCGCGGCCGCGCTGCTGCCGACCACGCTGGCGCTGATCAGCCATGTGGTGCCGGACCACCGGGAGCGCGGGAAGTACATCGGCATATGGGCGACATGCCTGATGGCGGCCCTGGCGGTCGGTCCGGTGATCGCAGGCGTGGTGGTCGCGCACTTCTCCTGGCGCTGGATCTATCTGCCGGCCGTCCCGGTCGCGCTGCTCTCCGTCGTCGTCGCGGCCCGGCAGCTGACCGACTCCCGGGCTCCGCACGGCCGCCGGCTGGACTGGCCCGGCCAGCTCACCGCCACGCTCGCGATCACCGCGCTGGTCTACGGCGTGATCGAGGGCGGCGCCGGCTCGTTCACCGACGCCAAGGTGATGGTGGCGCTGTTCACGGCCGTGGCCGCCGGTGCCGCCTTCGTCCTGGCGGAACGGCGCAGCGACAGCCCGATGCTGGACCTGAGCCTGTTCCGCAGCCCCGCCTTCACCGCCACCACCCTGGTCGCGATGATCAGCTTCCTGGCGCTGATCGGGTTCTTCTTCGTCCTCAGCCTCTACTTCGGCATGGTGCAGCGGCTGGACACCCTGGAGGCCTGCTGGCGGCTGCTGATGGTCACCGGGGCGGCCCTGCTGGTCGGCGGTCCGGCCGGGCGGCTGATGCACCGGGTCTCCGCCCGCTGGATGATCACCGGCGGTCTGCTGCTCGTCGCCGCCGCCCAGTTCGCGCTGACCGGGCTGGCCGCCGACACCTCCTTCGCGTCGGCCGCCTGGCGGCTCGCCCTGCTGGGCCTGGGCATGGGCTTCGTCATGACCCCCATGACGGCCACCGCGGTGGCCTCCGTGCCGCACCACCTGGCCGGCATGGCCGCCGCGGGCAACAACGCGTTCCGGCAGGTCGGCGGTGCCCTCGGCCCGGCGGTGCTGGGCGCGCTGCTCACCACCCGGGCGCTCGACGCGCTGCCCGGTCACCTCACCGACGCGGGGGTCACCGGCGGGACGCAGGACCGTATCGTCTCGGTCGCGCAGTCGGACGGTCTGGGCGCCGTCGCCACGCTGGACCTGGGAGCAGGGACCGGGCAGGTGATGGGGGCGCTCGGCGACTCCTTCCTGGACGGGATGCGCCTGTGCCTGATCACGGCGGGGAGCCTCACCCTGCTGGCCGCCCTGGTCGCGGTGGTCCTGCTCCGCACCCCCCGGCGGCAGCCGACGCTCAAGGCGGCGGGAGACACCGCCGGCGAGAAGGTGTCGGCCGCACGGGGCACCTGACGGCAAGCCGATCCCGAGGGCACCCGCTGAGGGTGTCCTCGGGATCGGTACGGCCGGGGAAGTGACGATCGGGCCGAAGTCCTCGCCGGGCCGCTTGCCGTCCAGGATCGCGCCGACACGACGTACCAGCTCGTCCTAACACGCTGCGCTCGACCAGCAGCCGGGTGGTCGCGGAGCAGACCTGGCCGGAATTGACCAGGACGGACATCGCCGCGGCCCTCGCGGCCGCGTCGAGGTCGGCGTCGGCGAAGACCAGAATCGGGCTGTTGCCGCCCAGCTCGAGGGCGACCGGTATGACGCGCTCGGCGGCGATCCGACCGATGGCCTGGCCTGGGGCGACCGAGCCGGTGAAGCCGACCCGGCGGACGAGGGGGTGCGAGACCAGCGGGGTGCGGAGTTGGCCGCCGCGGGGATTCCGACGGAGCCTGCGGCGGCGGCTCCTGCGAGGGCGACTGCCATCGCCCGACGTCCGTGGACCCACTTCATTGTGCGCATCGGTTTCTCCTCTCAACTCCCGACGTGATGGCCGGGTACGACTAGCGCATGCGTGACAAGGAGCTGCGCGCCCGGCCGCGCACGATCTCGGCCAGACGGGCGGCCTGTTCGTCCGCGGCCTGGGGTCCGTTGCCGGTCAGAAGGGAGTGGTCGGCGTCCCAGATCACCTTGACGGCCGAGGGATTGAGGGCGAGGTTGACGTCGTAACCGGCCTCCTTGAGCGCCACGTCGACGTAGTAGGTCAGGCGCGTGCGCTCGCCGGGCACCTTGGGGTACTGGAACCCGAGCATCGCCCTTTCGCCGTACTTGGGCACGGTGGTGATCCGTGCGCCCTTGAAGGCGTGGTCGAGGTCGGTCGTGACCTTCCCGTCGCCGTCGACCCGGTAGCGCGCCGAGGTCAGGGCAACGGGGGCATGGCAGATGAGGGATATCGGGACGTCGACCTCGCGCAGTGTGTGGAGCAACTCCCCCATCCACGGGTTGTCGTGGAAGTCGACCATCGGGGCGTGTCCGCCGGGCATGTGCACGAAGGCCAGGTCTGCCAGCGAGAAGCCGGACGCGGGATCGCGATGCCGTTCGATCAGCTGCTGGATGGACAGGTACTCGCGCTGCGGCAACGCCTCGAAGCCGACGACGACATCACCTCGGACGGAGATGGCCTCTGCGTCGGTCCTGGGAAGCGGCTCGGAGACCAGGATGCGGCCGAGGAGCCGGTGGGCGAGGGCGAGTTCGGTCTCACGGCGCTTGAGGAGGTCCGGGTTCTTCTCGCGCAGCTTCTCGGGGCCGAACCGCTCGACTCCGCTCTGCATGGTGGTGCGGGCGGTGGCGAGACCGAGGTTTCCGCCCCCGTGGAAGTTGAGAGCGAGTCCATTGACGTCGAGCTGCGGCAGTTGTCCGTCCGGCGTGGCCAGGATGAAGTCGTATTCGCTCTCGAACTCCGCCATCACGGCCGCGAGTTCGACGAGGAAGAACCCGATCGGTATCCCGGGGTGGCCGGCGGGCTCGCTCAGCGGGAGCACGCGTGCCGACGACAGGACGATCAGGGCCTTGGGCCGAGGGGTGGTGGATTCAGTCATGGTCAACTGCCCGCCTGCGTCGACCGGACGGGTTCCGCGATCACGAGAGCCGAGTCGGTGGCATCAGGTCTGGCCGCTTCGTTCGCGTCCCGGAAGATGCTCTGCGAATTGCTCAGCGCCCAGGCCGGCATCCTTGAGCACAACGTCTCCGCCGAGGTGGCCGCGAGATACAAGCGGGGGGCCCACGAGGGCCTGGCCGGTCTGGCCGGCATGCTGCGGGAGATCCTGCCCGAGCTCGGCGACCGGGAGGCCGCCGAAGCGGCCAGCATGACGATCGTTCTCGTCGGAGCGTTGTGGACGCACAGCCATCCGGCGGCGGCCGTGCGTGACGCCTACGCCAGCGACCCGAGTCTCGTATTCCTCCGTACGCCCTTCGCTGCGACGCTCGAGCGCTCGATCACGGTCTACCTGATCGGCCTGCTGGCCGGTTCCGACCGGTGATCCCAGCCGAACCGGCTGATCAGTAGGGTCGTCGGTGTGCACGAGGTGAGGGTGGTACTGATCGGCGGGACGTCGAACGTCGGAAAGTCGACCGTCGCCGAAACGGTGGCGGAGAAACTCGGGTTCGAGTGCCAGAGCACCGACGGGCTGGCCCGGCACCCCGGGCGACCCTGGAGAACACCCGAGTGGGAGGTGCCGGCACACGTCGCCGAGCACTACGGATCACTCACGGTCGACGAACTGATCACGTCCGTTCTCGGCCACTACGATCGGCTGTGGCCACGCATCGAACAGCTGATCACGACCTACTCGGCTGACGGCCACGGCCGGACGGGCCTGGTCCTGGAGGGATCGGCACTCTGGCCCGTCCGCGTCGCAAGGCTTCAGGTCCCGCATACAGCCGCCGTGTGGCTCACCGCGGACGACGCCGTGGTACGCGCCCGCGTCCATGCAGCGGGCCGCTACGAAGCAGCCACGGACGAGGAACAGCGCCTGATGGACAAGTTCCTGGCCCGCACGGAGCGCTACCAGACACTCATGATCGATGCCGTCGACAGGTTGGGCATGGATCGCGTCGACGCGGGTGGCGGACGGTCCGCCGCAGATCTGGCTGACACGGTACTCGCGGTAGTCGACGCGCAGAACGCGGTGGGGCGGTCATCCGCCGGCCGGTGACGAGCTCTCAAGGCGCGCCGCGCGGCTCGTGTCAGGCAAGGAACTCGGCGAGCGGGAAGGAGCGATGGCGACGTGGTGGAACCAGATAGTTCTGCCGGTGGGTCGTGTGCAGGACCGAGTTGATGCCGGCGTGGGGGCTGCGCGGTGCGACAGGGAGTGTCCTGTCGGGATAGTGGCCGTCCATCGAGAGCCGAACGATATTGAAGATTTCCGTCGTCGGCTGGAACTGAATGAAGTGCAATCCGGCCGCCGGCTTCTTGCTGTAGTGGTCTGCCGTCGGATCGGACGTGTAGTGGAACGGATTGTCCAGCGTATCGAAATCGCCGCGCACGGGAATGGTCGTTCCCGTGGGATAGGCTTTTCCGTAGTTGCTGATCTCCGGCGATGTGGTGCTGTCCACCTCCGACATGCTCCCCGTATGGCCGTAACCGTGGTATCGCTCAACCCCCTGCGCCACTTGGGCCTCACTTTGACCTGGCGGTTGGAGGGCAAGCGTACCCGCCGCGGGCGCGGGTGAGAGGCCGGGATGGAGCATTGCCTGGACGCGGTCCGTGTACTGCGGGAAGTTCTTTTCGTACCAGGTCACCAGATCTTGGAACAGATGCGAGAGATGCATCGTGGTGCCCTGTTTGAAGTAACCGTTGGGCCACTGATCGGTGAGGCCGGGCAGGGTTTCCAGATTGGCGATGACACCAGGTCCCATATTCGAATTCAGGGTGGTGGCGAAGCCGAGGAATCCCTGTGCCGCTCGAGGAATCGACTTTGCACCGGGGATATCAGCCGCCAGCGCCAGCTTGCTCGGCAGGCCCTGCTGCCCGTAGAAGCCGCCCCCGGAGAAGCCCTGGCGGATACTCGTCACCTTGAACAGGCTGCCCGCTCGGTTGCTTCCGGGCCCGAAGAGGGCGTTGCTGGCTGCCTTGATATGGGCGAGCGAGTCGCTGCGGAGCAGCACGGCCACGTCATTCTGCTCCAAGCGGACCGGCCCGAATCCGGGCGGGGGCTGGTCGCTGGGGAACGTCCTGGCCTCCTGCAGCGCGTATACAGTACGGCCGTCTTTCTTGGAGGTCTGCAAATCGACCGGCAGATACGCCGGATAAGCTGTTCCCGCCCTGAAGAAGTCCGACGCCTTGCCCAGGGTTGGGATGTAGTGGTGGAAGTAGGGAAGCCCCCAGGCCACCGTGGCGGCCACCCCTGTGGGAGTGGGCGGGAATTCGCGTTCCAGGCCCAGGAGGACGGACTCGAGGTGGTGCTGCGCCTCCTGCAAGGCCTTGGCATTCGCCGACACATTCAGCCGTGCGGTAATGACATGATCGTGCAGGGCCGGCACCCGGACCGCAATCTTGCCATCGCTGCTCTTCACGCCCGAGCCATTGACCATGACCACTTGCTCGTCCTGCAGGATGTATTGATCCTGACTGGGCGGGCTGTCGGTGGCAGCGGGCCTCTGCGGCGGTTCTGCAAAGGTGTCGATCATCTCATAGATGCCGGTGGATGCCAGGGCGGCACCGAAAGTGCCCGCTGTCCCTTGAAGAATGCGGCGCCTACTCAAGTTCCCGCGCGATTGCCCCGCAGGCGCATTTTCGTTGCTATCTTTCACGAGACGTATTCCCCTACTGTGGAGTGGATGTCCACCATCACCCGGCGTCGAGACCCGGCCTGCTCGAACGACCGTCGCGATACAACCACACGCGGCCTGGGGCATTGAAGCCAACACGCGGCCTGGGTTGTCGAAGCCAACGCCAACCGAGTGCTGCCGCGGCCGACGGCTTCCACAATCCCCGCCGCATCCAGAAACGGCTCGCCCTGGAATGCCCGGACAGAGACAAACGTCCGGGACCGAATGGACCGATCTACGGGTCTGCCAGTCCCGTACCCCTATGGACGCAGGCCCCGGAGCACGACGTCGAGATAGGGGTCCGCTGAGACGTCCCGCTCCGGGCGCCTGGGAAGTGCGGAGATCAGGGCGAGGACCTCATCCGCGGCGACGTCGTCCCGTACCGCGCCCGCTCTCTGCGCGCGGGCCCACAGGCGGGCGAAGCTCGCTTTCATCGGGGCACCGACCGCGGCCATCGGGGACCGGTCGTCGGTCAGACAGGCCCCGACGCGCATGCTCATCCCGCCGTGCTCGGCAGCGCTCCGGTCGTACAGGCGCAGCCACTGCGCCACCGCCTGCCACACGTCGGGCGCGCCGAGCAACTCACGGGCCTGTACGTCCAGGAGGTCGACGCGGTCCTTCATGATCGCGACAAAGAGGTGCTCCCTGCTGGGGAAGTGCCGGTACAGCGTGCCACGCCCCACCCCGGCCTCCTTGGCGACGTCGTCCATGGGAGCGTCCGCGCCGTCACGGCCGAAGACCTTCTCCCCCGCGGCGACGAGTGCCTCGTAGTTGCGGCGGGCGTCGGCTCGCAGCGGCTTGGCAGCGAGGGGCGGGGTGCTCATGGAGATCATCCTATTTGACAACCGGACACGGTGTCCATATCGTCGAAAACACAAGCGGACACCGTGTCCGGTTACGTGTTTTCCACGTCCGTGTTCACAGGCGCCCAGCAAGGGAGAAGCACCATGGCATCACCGGACAGCAGGCCGGTCGTGGCCGTCGTCACCGGAGCGAGCCGGGGCGCCGGCCGGGGTATCGCGGAGGCACTGGGCGGCCAGGGGGCGACCGTCTACGTGACCGGCCGCAGCCGGTCGGCCTCCGATTCGCCGTACGGAGGCACCGTCGCGGAGACCGCGGCCCTGGTCGACAAGGCAGGCGGTACCGGGATCCCGGTGGTCGTCGACCACGGGGACGACCAGGCGGTGGCGGACCTCTTCGACACCGTCCGGCGCGACCACGGACGGCTGGACATCCTCGTCAACAACGCCGCCAAGGTCGTCGGGACGCCGGCGCCGGCCGGGTTCTGGGAGAAGCCCCTGGAGGTGGCGGACCTGCTGACGGTCGGACTGCGCTCGCACTATGTGGCGAGCTACCACGCGGCACCGCTGCTGATCACGAACGGCCGCGGTCTCATCGTCAACACCGGTCACTACGGTGCTGTGTCCTACCACCACAGTCCCGCGTACGGGGCGCAGAAGGCGGGCGCCGACAAGCTGGCGGCCGACATGGCCAAGGAGTTGCGGCCGCACCACGTCGCGGCGGTCTCCCTGTGGATGGGGCACGTCGACACCGAACGCGCCCGCGCCTACCTGGACTCCCTGCCCCAGCGGGACCGGCCGGCCGAGAAGCGGGAGTCGCCCCAGTTCACCGGCCGCGTGATCGCGGCTCTGTACTCCTCCGGCGAACTGATGGCCCTCTCCGGCAGGGCCCTGATCGGCGCCGAGCTGGGTGCGCTGCTCGGGGTCACCGACATCGACGGCTCCCGGCCCCGGTCCGAGCGCTACACGCTGGGCGGCCCGCCCGAGCCGCACCCGAGCCTGCTGGGCTGAGCCGCCGGCCCCCTAACGCACCAGACAGGGCCGCTTGGCGTCGAAGGTCCAGCCGTCCACGAGGTAGCGCATCCCGGTCGTGTCGTCTCGGCCCGCGCCGAGGTTCTGCTCCTCGTGGAGGGCGTGGGCCGCGAGCAGCCGGTCCGTGTCGAGGCGGATGCCGAGCCCGGGGGCGTCGGTGACGGCGACCTCGCCGTCGACGATCCTCGGCGGTGCGACGGTGAGGCGCTCCCGGCCCTCCTGCCAGATCCAGTGCGTGTCCAGGGCGTTGTAGTCGCCGGGGGCCGCGGCGCCGCAGTGGGCCATCATGGCCAGGGAGATGTCGAAGTGGTTGTTGGAGTGGCAGCCCCAGGTCAGCCCCATCTCCTGGCAGAGCTGTGCCACCCGCACCGAACCGCTCAGGGTCCAGAAGTGCGGATCCGCGAGCGGGATGGAGACCGACTGCAGGGCCAGGGCGTGGGTGAGCTGCCGCCAGTCGGTGGCGATCATGTTGGTCGCGGTGGGCAGACCGGTGGCCCGGCGGAACTCGGCGAGGATCTCGCGCCCGGAGTAGCCGTCCTCGGCCCCGCAGGGGTCCTCGGCATAGGCGAGGGTGCCGAGCAGCGGCCGGCACAGTTCGACGGCCTCCCGCAGGGACCAGGCGCCGTTGGGGTCGAGGGTGATCCGGGCCTCGGGGAAGCGTTGCTTCAGCGCCTGTACGGCCTTGACCTCCTCGGCGCCCGCCAGGACCCCGCCCTTGAGCTTGAAGTCCCGGAAGCCGTAGTGGTCGTAGGCCGCCTCCGCCTGCCGGACGATCGACTCCGGGGTCAGGGCCCCCTCGCGGCGGATGCGGTGCCAGGCCACGTCGGCGTCGGGTTCGCGGAGGTAGTCCAGGTCGGTGCGGTCGGGGTCGCCGACGTGGAAGAGGTAGCCGAGGACGCGCACCGAGTCGCGCTGCTTGCCGGCGCCGAGCAGGGCGGCGACGGGCACCTCCAGGTGCTGGCCGAGCAGGTCGAGGAGGGCTGACTCGACGGCGGTGACGGCGTGCACGGTCGTCCGCAGGTCGAAGGTCTGCTCGCCGCGGCCACCGGCGTCCCGGCCGCCGAACGCCTCCCCCACGGCCCGCAACACCCGCTTGTGGTCACCCAGTCGTGCGCCGACGACCAGGGACTCCGCGTCCCGCAGCGTCCGGGTGATCGCCTCCCCGCCGGGCACCTCGCCGAGCCCCGTCCGGCCCTCGGAGTCCTCGACGACCAGGACGTTGCGGGTGAAGTACGGGGCATGGGCACCGGAGAGGTTGAGCAGCATGGAGTCCCGGCCTGCCACCGGGTACACGGAGAAGCGGGTGACGACGGGCTGGCTCATGGGCGAACGTCCTTACGGGAGTGGGGCTTGCGCACTGAGCGTCGAGAACCTGTTCCTTGAACAGGACTCCGCCTGGCCCAGGATCGCGAGCACGGTCGTGTAGGTGGTAGGGGCCTCGATGGCGGCGATCGAGCCGCAGGATCGGGGCGAGCCGAGGGCGGCCCTCAGGATCGCGGAGTTCAGCCAGGCCAGGATGATCGGCGACACGGACCAGCCGTCGGCGACGTCCATGACGCGGTCGCGGATCCCGCCGTCGACGAGCACCTGCTTGAACGTCCCGCCGACCCCGATGACCAGCGGGATCATCGCCATGGCCTGCGCGGCCTCCCGGCAGGAGACGGCGGCCTCCTCCGGGGTGCGTCCCCCGCGCGGCCCGAAGGCCCACATCGCTACGCGCAGCGCCAGCAGCAGGGCGACCGGGGCTGAGCCCACGAAGTCGGAACCCTACGACGAGCAGAGGCAAGCCAGTTCCCCTTTGGACCGGGCGTCGCGTCCATCTCCGTGAATGGTGCGTACCTACAGAGACAATATCTACATAGGGAGACGGAGGCTAGGGATACAGGCATGGCCAATGGGCGTGGCAGAAGGATTCGCGGCGGCCGTCCAAGCGCCCACCGAGCCCGGCCACCAGAGCCTGCAACGGCCAGACCTTGCCGTCCATGCCCCGAGGACGTGGCGGCGCGCGATCTGGGCGACCAGCAGTCGATCAGCCCATCCGCGAAGATGAACAGATCGGCCACATCGCCAACTCCCGAAATGTCTGGTTCATCCGTGATGGGTGGTGCGTTCAGGGGCACCCAGGAGGCAGAGAGTGTGATCCCGGCATTGACGAGGAGTAGTCATGGCTGAGCAGAAATCGTCCTCGGCCCTCGCCGCCCCCCTGCGGAACGCGGCCTCGACGATGCGCAAAGTACCCGGCGTCGGCGTCGTGACCAAGGCCGCCGAAGGCACACTGGACAAGATCGGAACCGTCTCGCCCCGGGGCCGCCGGATGGCCGTCTACGCCGGAGCGGGAGTGCTCGGGGTCGCCGGGCTGGTGGAGTGGCCCGTCGCGGTGACCGGAGCGGCGGTGGCATGGCTCACCCAGCCCCGGCCCGAACCGGACACCGAGACCGCCCACCCGGAGATGGCCGGGAGCGTGCCGGAGGACATGACGGACAGCGCGGGCCACGGTGTCTACGTGGCCACGGGTGACGCGGCGACAGCGCCGCCGACCGCGGGCACGGTCGCACCGGGCCCGGTTGGCGAGGACGAGATGCCGGGTGGTGCGGCGGCGACCTCTGCCACGCCCGCCCCACCGTTCACCGACCCGATGGCACCGCCCGCCGCCCCGCCCACACCGTCGACGGCCGAGGACACACCCCCCGCCGCCCCCACCACCCCACCAACAACCGAGGACACACCCCCCACCACCCCCACCACCCCCACCACCCCACCAACAACCGAGGACACACCCCCCACCACCCCCACCACCCCACCCAACAGTTGACGTGGGCCGAGGGTGATGCGTGATGGCGGTCGGGTTGCCGACGGTGTCGTCCGTCGCCGCACGGGCCCTGTCCGCGGCGCCCCGGCTGCTGGCCCGGGCCGCCGCGCCCGGGGTCGGCGCGGTCGCGGGGGCGGCGGCCGGGACGGCCCGGGCGGGCGCCAGGAGCCTGGACACCGCCACCCGTATGACGCGGGCGGCGCGCAACGCGCTGCTCAGGGCCGAGTCGCAGTGGCGGTCCGGCGCCCGGGCGCACCTCGCGCTGCGGGCGGCGGACCCGGAACAGGCCCGGGAGGCGGGCGGTGTGCACCGGCTCGCGGAGCACTGCGCAGCGGCGCTGACGGAACACCCGGACGTGCTGTTCGCCTACTGGGACGAGGGTCTCGGCCGCCTGGTGGTGGCAGCGGCCGAGGAGGCGCTCACCGACGACGTCGTGGAGCACGCGGCCGATCTCGCCGCCCGGCACGGTCTCGTCGCCACCGATGACGGCCCGGAGGAGATCACGCACCCGGCCGACCCACAGGGCATCCGGGCAGCGCTGGCCACGCTCACAGCCGATCTGGTCGGCACCGGCATCGGCGTCACCGCGTACGCCCTGCGGCTGCCGCCCTCACCGCGTGCGGTGACGGCGGTGGTGACGGTGCTGCGGGAGAACCCGCGCTTTCGTGGGCTGCTCCGCGCCCATCTGGGCGCCGATGCCATGGACCTGCTGCTGGCCTGCGCGAACGCGGCGGCCCACGGGGCGGGGCAGACGCCCACCGCGCTGCTGCTCGACGGAGCGCTGCGCGGCTGCCAGCTCGCCGACACGATGGCTCGCTCGGCCGCCTTCGAACTGTTCCACGACAAGTTCTGCAACCCGGACCGGCCGAGCGTCGGCGACGGCGGCCATCCGCGCCCGGCCCTGCGCACCACCCCGGCCCAGGAGTACGCCACCCACGCCGTCACCGGCAGTGTGCTGGGCGCGGCGGCCACCCTGCTGGTCAAGCACGACGTCACCGAGGCGGCGGAGGCGGTGCTCGCGGGCTCGCCAAAGGCCGCCCGCTACGGACCGACCGCCTTCGAGGCGGTGCTCGGAGCCGTACTGGCCCGGTCGGGGCTGCTCGTCCGCGATCCGGAGCGGCTGCGGGAGCTGGAGCTGGCCGGCACCATCGTGCTGCATCCGAGCGCGGTGCGCGGCGACGACGGGGAGGCCGATCCCTGGACGGAGCCGGTGCTGGACGCGGCCCGGCGCGCCGGGCTGCGGGTCGTGCTGGTGGACGACCCGGCGCTGGAGGACTTCACCGGCCTCGCCGACCAGGTGGTGGACGCCCGGCGGCCGCTGGCCGACGTGGTGTGCTCGCTGCCAGAGGACGCCGGTGCGGTGATCACGGTGGCCCGGCTGTGGTCGGCCGGGGACCACGGGCTGCTGGCCGGCCTGCTCGCCGGTGACATCGCGGTCGCGCTCACCGACGACGACTGCACGGTCGTCTGGGGCGCCGATGCCCTCGCCCTGCACGGGCTGCCCGACGTGTGGCGGCTGCTGACCGGGATACCGGCCGCGCGCGGGGTGGGCCGGCGTTCGCAGACGCTGGCCCGGTCGGGTGCCGCACTCTCGGGGCTGCTGGTGGCTGTCGGTGAGTCGCGCAGCGGGCGCGGCAGGCTGGCCGCGCTGCCCGGGCTGCGGCACGCGCCGGTGGACGGCGCCGCCGCGACGGCGCTGCTGTCGGGGGCGTGGGCGGCCCTGCGGGTGGCACGGGCCGAGGCCCCACATCCCCGGGCCCGGGTGCACTGGCACGAACTCGGCCCGCGGGAAGCCCTGGAGCGGCTGGAGGAGGAGCGGGCGGAGGAGCCGCCCGAGGCACGGCAGCAGGCCGCACAGCCGTCCCGGAACCCGCTGCTGGTACCGGTGCGATGGACGCGGCGGCTCAGCGGAGCCGTACGGAGCGAACTGGACGACCCGCTGACCCCGGTGCTGGCTGTCGGCTCGGCCGCGTCCGCGATCGTCGGCTCGGTCGTGGACGCCCTGCTGGTGGTCGGCGCACTCGACCTGAACGCGCTGATCGGCGGAGTCCAGCGGCTCCGGGCCGAACACGCCGTGTCCGGACTCCTCGCCGACCAGGAACGGCAGGCCCGGGTGGCCGACACCCCCGACGAGCCGGACACCCACACCGTCGACGCGGCAGGCCTGGCGCCTGGCGATGTGATCGACCTGCACACGGACGACGTGATACCGGCCGATGCCCGGGTGCTGTCGGAGGACGGCCTGGAGGTCGACGAGTCCGCGCTCACCGGGGAGTCGGTGCCGACGGAGAAACACACCGCCGCGACCCCGCACGTGCCGGTGGCCGACCGGCACTCCATGGTCTTCGAGGGCACGACGGTGGCCGCCGGTCACGCCCGCGCGGTCGTGGTGGACACCGGCGAGCGCACCGAGGCCGCCCGCGCCGTCCACCTCGCCGCGCGCACGCCTGCGGCCGCCGGCGTCCAGGCCAGGCTGCACGAACTCACCGCGAAGGCACTGCCGTTGACGCTCGGCGGCGGCGCCGCGATCACCGGGCTCGCCCTGCTGCGCGGGACCCCGATCAAGGAAGCCGTCAGCGGGGGTGTGGCCGTCGCCGTGGCCGCCGTACCGGAGGGGTTGCCGCTGGTGGCGACGGTCGCCCAGCTGGCCGCCGCCCGGCGGCTGAGCCGCGGCGGGGTGCTGGTCCGGGCGCCCCGCGCGCTGGAGGCGCTGGGCCGGATGGACACCATCTGCTTCGACAAGACCGGCACGCTCACTGAGAACGCGCTGCGGCTCGCAAAGGTCACCGACACCGAGGGACGCGACCACCCGGTGGACGACGAAGCGGCCGGCGACACGCTCCGGATCGCAGCCCGGGCCTGCCCCCAGGTCGGTGACACCGACGGGCCGCCGGAGCACGCCACCGACGCGGCGGTGCTCGACGCGGCCGGACCCGACCCCGACTGGAGCCAGTCGGAGGGGCTTCCGTTCGAGGCGGACCGCGGCTACGCCGCCGCCGTCGGCCACTCCGGCGACGAACCGCTCCTGCTGGTGGTCAAGGGAGCACCGGAGACCGTCCTGCCCGCCTGCTCCGAACTCCCCGAACACGCCTCGGAAACGGCCCAGGCGCTGGCCGCCGAGGGACTGCGGGTCCTGGCCGTCGCCCAGCGCCGGCCGGACGACGCCGAGAACGCCCCGAGCGTCCTCGAACAGCCCCTGGAACAGCTGGAGTTCGTCGGTCTGCTCGGCTTCTCGGACACCCCGCGCGAGACCTCCACGACGCTGATCCGCGGCTTGCGGGAGGAGGGCATACGACCGGTGATGCTCACCGGCGACCATCCCCAGACCGCCCGCTCGATCGCCGCCGAACTGGGCTGGCCCGAGGACACGGTCGTGGTGACCGGCAACGAACTCGCGGCCGCCGACCGCTCGGGCCGGGCCCGGATGCTCCGCGACGCCGGTGTGGTGGCACGCGTGGCCCCCGAGCAGAAGCTGCAGGTCGTCGAGGCACTGCGGGACGCGGGGCGAGTGGTCGGCATGGTCGGCGACGGCGCCAACGACGCCGCCGCGATCCGCGCCGCCGACATCGGAGTCGGCATCAACACCCGCGGCTCCGCCGCCGCCCGCAACGCCGCCGACCTCGTCCTCACCGACGACGACCTGACGGTCCTGATCGACGCCGTGTGCGAGGGCAGGTCCCTGTGGCACAGCGTCGCCGACGCCGTCGCCATCCTCATCGGCGGCAACGCGGGCGAGATCGGCTTCGGCATCCTCGGCACCCTGCTGTCCCGCTCCGCTCCGCTGTCCACCCGCCAGATGCTGCTGGTCAACCTCTTCACCGACCTGTTCCCGGCGATGGCGGTGGCGGTCACACCGAAGGAGACGGCGGAGCAGACGGACCCCAGGTCGCCGTCGGACGTGCTCGGGGCGCCCCTGCTCCAGCAGATCCGGCACCGCGCGGTGACGACCAGCGCGGGCGCGCTCATGGCCTGGCTCATCGGCCGCGCCACCCCGGGAACGGCCCGCCGCTCCAGCACGATGGCTCTGGTCGCGGTCGTCGGCACCCAGCTCGTGCAGACGCTCCTGGACCGCCGTGACAGCCCGCTGGTCCGCCTCGCCTCCCTGGGCTCGGCCGCCGTCCTGCTCGCGCTGATCGAGACACCGGGGATCAGCCGCTTCTTCGGCTGCACCCCGCTGGGCCCGCTGGCCCTGACCGCCGTGACCGCGTCGATCGCCCTGGCCGTCTGGGGCCAGCGCGTCCTGCCCTTCCTGGAGAAGACGGTCTCGGACCTGATACCGCGCTCGTGAGACCCGGTCAGCGGCGCACGGTCGAGACGGGCCGCCTCGTGCAGCTCCCCGAGGATGCCTTGGAGGAAGCCGCGCAGATCGACCACATTGAAGACGTTGACAGGACTCGCAGGACGAGGGCGCCGCAGAAATCGTTCTCGGAGAGAGGGTCAACACTTCTGGCACAACTGCCGTTTCAGGCGGGGCCCTCAACGGCTGCCCGGCGTGACCAGTCCCGTCTCGTAGGCGACGACCACCGCCTGGGCACGGTCGCGCAGGGAGAGTTTGCCGAGGACGCGGGAGACATGGGTCTTGACGGTGGCCTCGGAGAGGTGGAGGCGGGCGGCGAGTTCGGCGTTGGACAGGCCCTGGGCGAGCAGGCGCAGGACGTCGAGTTCGCGTGGGGTGAGATGGCCGAGGTCGCGGTGGCGCGTGCCGCTGTCGCCGCCCGCGCGGGCGAAGCGTTCGACGAGGCGGCGGGTGATGGCGGGTGCCAGCAGTGCGTCACCGGCCCGGACCGTGCGGACGGCGGCCGTCAGGTGCTCGGGGGTGACGTCCTTGAGCAGAAAGCCGCTGGCTCCGGCGGACAGCGCCGCGTACACGTACCGGTCGAGGTCGAAGGTGGTCAGCATCAGGACGCGGGGCGGGTCGGGGGTGGCGAGGATCCGGCGGGTCGCCTCCAGGCCGTCCAGCTCGGGCATCCGGATGTCCATCAGGACGACGTCCGGCCGGGTGCGCCGGACCGCGTCCACGGCCTGGTGGCCGTCGGTGGCCTCGGCGACGACCTCGATGCCGTCGGCGGTGAGGATCAGCCGAAAGCCGGTGCGCACCAGAGCCTGGTCGTCCACGACGACGACCCGTGGCGGGCCGGCCGGTGAACTCACTTGTGCTCCAGGTGAACTCACTTGTGCTCCAAGGGAATCAGAGCCCGGACCCGGTAACCGCCCAGCGGGCGGGGTCCGTTGCTCAGGGTGCCGTCGTGCACGGCGAGCCGCTCGCGCAGCCCGACCAGTCCGCGCCCGTTGCCCGTCGCGGCGCCCGGCCCGGGGCTGCCGCCGGAGTCGGTGACCTCGACCCGCAGTTCGTCGTCACCGTACTCGACGCGCACGCTCGCCTTCGAACCGGCCGCGTGTTTCAGGGTGTTGGTGAGCGCCTCCTGCACCACCCGGTAGGCGGTCAGCTCCACGCCCGCGGGCAGCGGCCGGACCGTCCCGGACACCGTGAGGTCGACGGCCGTACCGGTGCTGCGGGTACGGTCGAGCAGCGGGTCGAGCCGGTCAAGGCCGGGCTGCGGCGCGAGGTCCGCCTCCCCGGGATCGTCCATGGTGAGCAGTCCCATCACCTGCCGCAGCTCCCCCATCGCGGTGCGCCCGCCCGCCTCCACCGCGAGCAGCGCCTCGCGCGCCTGCTCCGGCGAACTGTCCATGATCTTGCGGGCGGCGCCGGCCTGGATGACCATCACGCTCACGTTGTGGGTCACGACATCGTGCAACTCCCGGGCGATCCGGGCCCGTTCGTGCTCCACGGCCCGGCGCGTCTCCTCGTCCCGCCGCCGCTCGACCGCAGCCAGCCGGTCCCGGCTCTCTTCGGCCCGGACCTTCCAGGTACGCAGTCCGAGGGTGGCCAGGACCAGCGGGGCGGAGATCATCAGGGGCACGTACTGGGTGGGGACGGTGGGTTCGACGCCGAACGGTGTGTGCGGCACCGATCTCCCGATCGTGAGGCTGAGCAGCACGGCCGACGCGAGCGAGGCCCTCGCCGCCGCCTGGTAACGGCTGTAGGCGGCGGCGCTGTAGGCGGCGATGACGCAGGCGTAGAAGGTGAGCCGGGTGACGTCACCGGGAGTGAGCGCGTTCGCCGCCAGCACGATCCAGAGCACGGCCAGCGGGTAGCGGCGGCGCCAGACAAGGGGCACGGAAGCGAGCAACGCCAGGCAGATCAGGCCCGCCGTGCTGTGCCGCCCGGTCGGATCGTCCGGGTCTCCCGCGTACTGGATCTCGGAGACGAGGACGAGCAGGGCGAGGGCGGCGTCGAAGAGCCGGCCGCGCGCGGTGGGTTCGGGCGCGGGTCCGCTCGGCTCCGCCAGTGCGCGCAGTCGTACCAGCGGGCCGGACGCCCATGTCGTCGTCATCCTCGTATTCTCGGTGCCCTCCGGGCCCCGGGCATCCCTCCCCGGACTACATCTCAGGGATGACACCCCCGCCCCTACCTCCGACGCGGTACGGCGATTACGTCCCGCGCCCGTCGTGCCCGGCCCGGCCCGTTCCCTAGCGTCGGCGGCCACCGAGGGACGGAGACCCACCGATGACGACACCACTGATCGAACTACGGGACGTGACCCGGCGCTACGACGCCGGACCGCCCGCGCTGCTGGACGTGACCCTGACCGTGGCGCCCGGGGAGGCCGTCGCGGTGCTGGGTCTTTCCGGCAGCGGCAAGTCGACGCTGCTGAACCTGATCGCCGGCCTGGACCGGCCGGACGAGGGCACGGTGACCGTGGACGGCGTCCGGGTGGACCGGCTGGGCGAGGCGGGCGCGGCCCGTTACCGGCGGACGAAGGTCGGGATGGTGTTCCAGTTCTTCAACCTGCTGGACGACCTGACCGTCGCCGACAATGTCGTACTGCCCGCCCAACTCGCCGGAACGGGACGGCGGGAGGCCGCCCGCCGGGCGGCGGAGCTGCTCGAATCGCTGGGTATCGCGGCACACGCGAGCGCCTACCCGGGCCGGCTCTCCGGCGGTCAGCGGCAACGCGTCGCGGTGGCCCGGGCGTTGATGAACCGGCCCGCGCTGCTGCTGGCCGACGAACCGACCGGTGCGCTGGACTCCGCGTCCGGCGCGGACGTCAGCCGTCTCCTCCAGGAGCTCAACGCCGACGGCCAGACCCTGGTCCTCGTCACCCACGACCACGATCTGGCCAGGGCCTGTACCCGGCGTACGGTCCACCTCACCGACGGCCGGGTCAGCGCCGACGTCCCGACAGAGGCACTCCGATGAGCGCCCTCGTCCGGGTCGTCCGGTCCGGCATGGCCCGGCGCCGTACCCAGACGCTGGTCATCGCCCTGGCCGCGCTGCTGGCGGTGACGGCGTCCGTGCTGGCCGGCGCGCTGCTGGTGGCCTCGCGCGCGCCCTTCGACAAGGCGTTCGGGCGGCAGCACGGGGCCCAGCTCACCGCGCAGTTCGACGCGAGCCGGGCCGGGCCGGCCCAACTCGCCGCCTCCGCACACGCGTCCGGGGTGACGGGGTCGTCCGGCCCGTTCCCGACGGCGACCGTCACACCGGACGGCGCGGGCACGCTGTCGGTCGTCGGGCGGGCCGGCCCCGGCGGGGCGGTGGACCGGCTCACGGTGACCGAGGGCCGGTGGGCGCGGCGAACAGGCGAGATCGTGCTCGCGGCGGACCCGGACGGGCCGCCCGTACGGCTCGGGCAGCGGCTGAACTTCCCGGACCTGCCCGGCAGTCCGACGCTCACCGTGGTCGGCACGGCCCGCTCGGTCAGCCGTACCGCCGACGCATGGGTGGTGCCCGCGCAGATCGCCGGGCTCACCGGGTCCGGCCGTGCCGGCGGCTATCAGATGCTGTACCGCTTCGCCCACGCGGCCACCGAGGCGCAAGTGGCCCGGGACCGTGCGGCGGTGACGGCGGCCGTACCGGCAGGAGCGCTCTCCGGGGCCCGGTCCTGGCTCTCCGTACGGCAGTTCGCGACCCGTGAGACCGCCCTGTACGTGCCGTTCCTGGTCGCCTTCGGGGTGCTGGGGCTGGTGATGTCGACGCTGGTCGTCGGGAACGTGGTGGCCGGTGCGGTGGGCACCGGGCTGCGGCGGATCGGCGTCCTCAAGGCGGTCGGCTGCACTCCGGGGCAGGTCGTCCGGGCCTATGGGGCGCAGGCGCTGGTGCCCGCCACGATCGGCACCGGGCTGGGCCTGGCCGCCGGACACCTGCTCGCCACCCCTCTGCTGGCGGACACCTCGGCCGTGTACGGGTCGGTCGGGCTCGGGGTCTCCGCCGGGGTCGATGTGGCCGTCGTGGGCGGGGGGCTGGGCGTGGTGGCCGGCACGGCGTGGCTGAGCGCCTGGCGGGCCGGGCGGCTGCGCACGGTCGACGCGCTGGCCGTGGGCCGCACCCCGGCGGCGGGCCGGGGCCGTACGGCGGCACGGCTGGCGGCCCGGCTGCCGGTGCCACGGGCGGTGGGCCTCGGACTCGCCCGGCCCTTCCACCGGCCCGCCCGCGCCGCCTCGATGGTCGCGGCGGTCGTCTTCGGCACGGCGGCGGTCACCTTCGCCGTCGGGATGGCCGCGTCCCTGGGCGAGGTGATCACCGCCAAGAACCACAACGCGGCCGACGTGACCGTGAGCGCCCGGCAGCCGGAAGGTCCGGGGCGCGTGCCGCCGGGCACCACGCGGGTGACGGCGGCCGAGGCCGCCGCCGTGCGGGCCGCGATCGCCGCCCAGCCGAGCACCCGCGACCAGTACGGCAGCGTCACGACCGAGGCCGAGGTCGCCGGGGTGACGGGAGGCGTGCCGGTGTTCGGCTACGACGGCGACGCCTCCTGGGGCGGCTTCGCCATGGTGTCGGGGCGCTGGATCCGGGCGGCGGGCGAGGCGGTGGCGGCGTCCCCGTTGCTGACCGCGAGCGGGGCCGAGGTGGGCGACACGGTCACCCTCACCGTGAACGGCTCGCCGGTGCGGATCCGGATCGTGGGCGAGGTCTTCGACACCGGCCAGCAGGGCCTGCGGGTCTTCACGGACCTGGCGACGCTCCGGACCGCCGACCCGGACCTGCACCCCGCCGACCACGCCGTGCGGCTCGTCCCGGGCACCGACGCCGACGCGTACGTGACCCACCTGAACGCGGCGTTGAAGCCGCTCGGCGTCTCGGCCACCGACACCAGGTCGGTCAACGGCAGCGACGGCGTGGTCGCCATCGACACACTGGCGGCGACGCTCACCCTGATCCTGGTGGCGGTGGCCGGACTCGGGGTGCTGGGCGGGGTCGTCCTCGACACCCATGAGCGCATCCGGGACCTGGGCATCCACAAGGCGCTCGGGATGACACCCCGGCAGACGGTGACGCTGGTGATCGCCTCGGTCGTGCTGCCCGGCCTTGCGGGTGGGGTGCTCGGCGTCCCGCTGGGCCTCGCCGTGCACCGCACGGTCATGCCCGCCATGGGCGACAGCGCCGGTCTGCGGCTGCCCGACGTGGTCCTCGACGTCTACCGGGCGCCCGAACTGCTCCTCCTCGCCCTGGGCGGCACGGCGATCGCGGTCCTCGGCGCGCTGCTCCCGGCGGGCTGGGCGGCCCGCGTCCGGACGGCGACGGCACTGCGCACCGAGTAGTCAACGACCGCTTCTGGACCGGCCGGTGACGAGAGGTGAGACTGAGGGGATCCGACACCCCGGCCCCAGGAGGGTGACCATGGACGACCAGACGGCGCCGCCGCGCGTCGAACTCACCCCGCAGGCCGCCGAGCTGGTGCGCCGGCTGCGCGCCGAGCACGGCCCGCTGATGTTCCACCAGTCCGGCGGCTGCTGCGACGGCAGCGCGCCCATGTGCTACCTCGACGGCGAGTTCCGCACCGGCGGCTCGGACGTGCTGCTGGCCGAGCTGGCGGTGGACGGCGTCGAGGAGCCGGTCACCTTCTGGATGTCCCGGAGCCAGTACGAGGCGTGGAGCCACACCCGGCTGATCGTGGACGTGGTGCCCGGACGGGGAAGCGGTTTCTCCCTGGAGGCACCCGAGGGGGTGCGTTTTCTCACCCGTTCGCGCGTAGTCGACGTCTAGCCGCCCTGCCGGTCACTCTCTTCTGCTGCACTTCCCTGAGTCCTGAGGTACTTGACGAGACATCAGGGGGTGCGGTGACGCATCGTCAGAGACGAATTGCAGCGACGACCCGAACTCTGTTCACGATTCTCACGACGTCCGGCGTGCTGGCCGGTGCGGCCCTCGCGGGGGCGGCACCGGCCGGCGCCGTGTCGGACACCGGACAGATCGCGTCCGGCGTCACCTACCGGCAGTTCGACGTCACGGCGGCCAAGGGCACGGTCCACGCCCATCTGCTGACCGTCGACCTGACCGATCCGCACGTCCATGTGGACCTCCTCGACCCGGGCGCGGTGGCCGCCCGGTCGCCGGTGTCCACGATGGCGGACGCGGCGGGCGCGGTCGCGGGCGTGAACGGCGACTTCTTCAACATCACCGAGACCCAGCACCCGGGCGTCGAGGCGACCGGCGCGAGCGTCGGCCCGGCGATCGCCCACGGCCGGCTGCTCAAGGCGGCGGTGCCGACGGCCCAGCGGTTCGGCCCGTCGCTGCCGCCCGGCACCGACACCACCGACGTCCTCGGCGTCGGCGTGGACCGCCGGGCCCGGCTGGACCGGCTGGCGCTCGTGGGCACCGTCCGCACCCCGGACGGGAACCTCGCGCTGCGGGGGCTCAACCAGTACGCGCTGGCGCAGGACTCCGTCGGCGCCTACACCGCCGCCTGGGGCCCGGCCTCCCGCAAGCGCGCCACCTGCGGCTCGGACACCAGCCGGGCGGCCGGCTGCAGCACGGACACCTTTGAGGTCCGGATCCGCGGCGGCAAGGTCGTCGACACCGCCGACAGCCCGGGCAGCGGCGCCATCGCGGCGGGTACGACGGTCCTGCTGGGCCGGGAGGCCGGCGCGGACAAGCTGCGCCGGCTCACCAAGGGCGAACGGGTCACCGTACGCAGGCAGATGGCCGCGTCCGCCTCCAAGGTCCCGTACCGCTTCGCGGTCGGCGGCTACCCGGTGCTGCGCGGCGGCGAGCCGCTGGCCGGGCTCAACGACACCACCGCGGCGGTACGCACCGCCGCGGGCTACACGAGCGGCGGACGCAAGCTCCTGCTGCTCGCGCTGGACGGCGCGGTGGCCTACCGCAGCGGCATGACCATCGCCGAAGTCGCCGACGAGATGCGGGAGTTGGGGGCGGTCGACGCGTTCAGCCTGGACGGCGGCGGCTCCACGACACTGGTGGCCCGCACCCCGGGCGACAAGACGGTGAGCGTGCTCAACCACCCGACCGAGAGCCCGGAACGCGCCGTGGCGAACGGGATCGGGGTCTTCTCGACACCCTGACCGGAAGCCACGGACCGAAAGCCCTGAGCCGGCGGCCTCCGACCGCCGGCTCAGGGCTTCAGACTGCTCACCAGGTCGGCGGTCGCGGTGAGCCCGCTGCTGATGGTGGGCGCCATGCTGGTGCTGGCCAGATAGAAGCCGAGCAGCATGCAGACCAGGGCGTGCGAGATCTTCAGCGCGCCCTGGCGCATGAAGAGCACGGCCAGGAACAGAAGCAGCAGCACCACAGAGATGGAAACGGCCATCGCGAACCTCCTCCGCCACGCCCGTTTCGGGGCGTTCGGCCGCAAGTGTGGCGTAGCGGAGGGTGGGCCCGTGCGGTCGACACGTGCCCCGTTCGGGTGGTGTTACGACGCCCGGTGGGTGTCCAGGAAGGTTTCCAGGCCGGCCAGGTCGTCGGTGTTGAAGTAGTCGACGTCGGCGGCGAGCAGCTCGCTCCACAGCGCGTCGCGGGCGGCCCCGGCCACGTCGGGGGTGTTCCAGAAGCGCACCGTCTGGCCGCGGTCGTGCGCCTGGCCGATGATGGCGCGCAGCTTCTGCCGCTCGGCCTCGGGGAACGCGCCCTCCCCGAGCCAGGTGAAGTTGAGCTGCCAGTTGTCGCTGATCAGCGGGACGAAGGAGGCGGGCGCCGAGGTGCCGAGGTCGGTGAGCCGGCCGTCGTAGAAGGCCCGGCGCACGGTCTGCGCCTCCATCGGCGTACGCGCGGCACGGTCACCGGAGATGACGTTGGTGACCGCACCGGGGACGACACGGCCGTGGGCGTACGTCGTGAACAGGTGCCGGTAGCGCCGGAGATGCCGGTCGAGTTCGAGGTACGTCGACGATCCCTCGGTCTTGATGTCGATGAGCAGTTGCAGCGGCTCGCGCCAACCCCGGTACACGGAGCCGTGGTTGGCCTTCACGATCCGGGCCAGTGGGTCCAGGTAGAGGGACTCCAGGGTGCGGCTCGGGTCGAGGTCGTCCGAGGTGTGGCCGATGAGCAGCTGGTCGCCGACGAGGAAGATGTCCGCCTCGACACTGCCGAAGCGGTGGCCGAGGGCGTCGAGGAGGGGGTGGGTGTGCTCGTAGTCGTTGTGGGCGTGGGCACGCCACAGCGGACGCGGGCCGCGGTGACCGCCGCCCGCCCAGGCCTGCGCGCCGGGCAGCACGACAGCGCCCGCGAGGGCGGCGCCGAGAGTGCTGAGGGCTCTGCGACGGGTGGTGAGGGCCATGTGCTCTGCCTCCCTTGTAGGGCCTTGAGGGACCCAAGGGAGTATGCGGGCGAGCAGCGCCCAAATGGTGCGAGCGTGAAGGGAATTGGCTGGACTGCCACCCCGGGTTCACTTCATACGAGCCTCAGCAAGGGCGCGCCCCAAAGGGGCGCGGGGCTGTATCGAATATGCGGCTCCGCCGCGTGTGCGCGACCAGCCCCCACACACCCGCACCAAACAGCCGCTGGATCACGGCCCCTGAAGATCGACCAGCCCGGCCAGCGCCTCCCGATGCACCCCCGCCGTACCAAACGCAATCGAATCCGCCTTGGCCCGCTTGAGGTACAGATGGATCGGATGTTCCCAGGTCATCCCGATCCCGGCGTGCAACTGCAGCGCCTCCTCCGCCGCCCGCACCGCAACCGGCCCCGCGTAGGCCTGCGCAACGGCCACCAACACCTCGGCATCCCCGCCGGAGGCCAGCGCATCGGCGGCCCCCCGCGCGGCAGCCCGAAGGTTCACGACCTCCAGCCACAGCTGCGCGAGCCGGTGCTTGATCGCCTGGAACCCGCCCACCGGCCGGTTGAACTGCTTGCGTTCCTTGAGGTACCGCACGGTCTCGGTCAGCGCCCACTCGGCGAGACCGAACTGCTCGGAGGCCAGCAGCCCGGCCCCGGCCCGCAGCGCACGCCGCACGGCGGGCTCGGCGTCGCCCACCCGGCGTCCGACGGCACCGTCGAGGGTGACCGTGGCGAGCGGCCGGGTCAGGTCGAAGGACACCTGCGGGGTGACGGTGACGGCCGCCGCCTCGACGGCGTACAGCCCCCCGTCGTCCCCCGGCACCAGCAGCACATCCGCGGCGACCGCATCCGCGATCCCGGTCAGCTCACCGTGCAGCTGGCCCTCTTCGACGCGTACGGCCTTGAAGTCGGCCCCCGGAGCGACATGCAGCCCCACGGCCAGCGCACCGATCGTCCGCCCGGACGCCAGCTTCCCGAGCAGCTCCTCGTCCCCGCAGGCGAGCAGCGCTTCCGTGGCCACCACCGCACTGCTCAGATACGGCACGGGTGCCACCGCCCGCCCCAGCTCCTCAAGGACGACGGCGACTTCGCGGTGCGAAGCACCCTGGCCGCCCTGCTTCTCCGGCACCAGCAGCCCGGCGAGGCCCATGCCCTCGGTGAGGGCCTTCCAGGCCGCCAGGTCGTGCGGGGCGTCCGACTCGGTGCGCGCGATGACACCGGGCGCGTCGCAGTGGTCGGCCAGCAGATCCCGCACCGCGGCCCGCAGCGCCTCTTCCTCCTCCGAGTACAACAGGTCGGGCTGTGTGCTCTGGGTTGTCATCGGGCGAGGTCCTTCCACGCGACGTCCTTGTCGGTGCGGGGCTCGGCCGGCAGGCCCAGCACGCGCTCGGCGACGATGTTCAGCAGGACCTCGCTGGTCCCGCCCTCGATGCTGTTGCCCTTGGCGCGGAGGTAGCGGTAGCCGGCGTCCCGGCCGACGAAGTCCACCAGTTCGGGGCGGCGCATGGTCCAGTCGTCGTACAACAGGCCCTCTTCGCCGCGGAGTTCGACCTCCAGGCCGCTGATCTCCTGGTTGAGGCGGGCGAAGGCGAGCTTCATGCCGGCGCCCTCGGGGCCGGGCTGGCCGGCGACGAGCTGCTGGCGCAGCCGTTCGGCGGTGAGCCGGGCGACCTCGGTCTCGACCCACAGCTTCAGGAGCCGCTGGTGCAGGTCGTGGGTGCGCAGTTCGGGGCGTTCGCGCCAGGTCTTCACGACCGGGCCGATCATGCCGCCCTCGCGGGGCAGCCGCATGCCGCCGATCGCGACGCGCTCGTTGTTGAGGGTGGTCTGCGCGACCCGCCAGCCGTCGCCGATCGCGCCGAGGCGACGGGAGTCCGGGATGCGGACGTCGGTGAGGAAGACCTCGTTGAACTCGGCCTCGCCGGTGACCTGTCGCAGCGGGCGGACGTCGACGCCGGGGTCGGTCATGTCGCAGATGAAGTAGGTGATGCCCGCGTGCTTGGGCACGTTCGGGTCGGTGCGGGCGATGAGGATGGCCCACCGGGAGTTGTGCGCGCCGGAGGTCCACACCTTCTGCCCGTTGACGACCCACTCTCCCCCACTCTCGGCTTCGCTCGAGCGGGAGGTACCCCCATCCTCACGGACGGCCCGGGTGCCCAGCGCGGCCAGGTCGGAGCCGGCGCCCGGCTCGCTGAACAGCTGGCACCAGACCTCCTCGCCGATCCACAGCGGCCGCAGATAGCGCTGCTTCTGCTCCTCGGTGCCGTACTTGAGGATGGTCGGCGCGGCCATGCCGAGTCCGATGCCGTTGCGGCGCGAGTCGTTGTCGGGGGCGCCGGCGGCTTCCAGTTCGGCGTCCACGACGACCTGGAGGGAGCGCGGGGCGCCGAGGCCCCCGAGGCCCTCCGGGTAGTGCACCCAGGCGAGTCCCGCGTCGAAGCGGGCCTTGAGGAAGTCGAGCCGGTCCGTCGTGGCGGGCGGGTACGCGGCCAGCAACTCGGCTGTGCGGCGCTGGAGTTCCGAGGCGTCGGTCATGCCGCGGCTCCCGTCGGTACGACGGTGACCCGGCCGGTGGTGACGCCGTCGCCGAGCCGCTGTACGGCCGCCGCGGCCCCGGACAGCGGGACCCGCTCGCTGACCAGCGGCTTGATGGCGCCCTTGGCGGCCAGCTCGGTGAGCTGCTGATGGCAGTCCAGGATCAGCTTGGGGTTCTTGGTGGCGTACAGGCCCCAGTGCAGGCCCAGGATCGAGTAGTTCTTCACCAGGGCGTGGTTGAGCGCCGGGCTCGGGATGGTGCCGCTGGCGAAGCCGACGACCACGATCCGGCCCTCGAAAGCGACGACCTTGGCCGACTGGGTGTACGCCTCGCCGCCGACCGGGTCGTAGACCACGTCGGCGCCCCGGCCGCCGGTGGCCTCCTTCACGGCGCCGACCACGTCCTCGGCGCGGCGGTCGACGACGACGTCACAGCCCAGTTCGCGGGCCACGGCCGCCTTGTCGGCGCCGCCGACCACACCGATGACGGTGGCCCCGGCCGCCTTGCCGAGCTGTACGGCGGCGCTGCCGACCCCGCCCGCGGCGGCGTGCACGAGCAGCGTCTCGCCGGCCTGGAGTGCGGCCCTGCGGTGCAGGCCGAACCAGCCCGTCTGGTACCCGATGTGCAGGGCGGCGGTCTCGGCGTCGTCCAGCGCGTCCGGCGCGGGCAGCAGGGCGGCGGCGTCCGCGACCGCGTACTCGGCGAAGCCGCCGTGCGGCAGCACGGGGTTGGCGATCACCCGGCGCCCGTCCTCGGTCTCGCCGCAGATCTCCACGCCGGGCGTGAAAGGCAGCGGCGGGCGCACCTGGTAGTGGCCCCGGCACATCAGCACGTCGGGGAAGTTGATGTTGGCGGCACGCACCTTGAGCAGGACCTGGCCGTCACCGGGCGTGGGCCGCTCCACCTCCTCGAGCCGCATCACCTCGCTCGGCTCGCCGTTCTCGTGCACTTGCCATGCCTGCATGCGGTGCCTCCACAGACTGCTTCGTCGGGGTCCCTCGCATACTAAGCGGTCGCTTGCCGATGAGGGAACAGCCGGCGGTACGCCGGACGCGTCACGCCGTGCTTCTCGGCCGTGCTCGCACATGCATCCGCTCCCCCTGCGGCCCGAACAGGCTGAGGAACTCCACCGGCCCCTCCCCCGTCGACCCGAACCAGTGCGGCACCCGGGTGTCGAACTCGGCCGCCTCCCCCGCGGCCAGTACGACGTCATGCTCACCGAGCACCAGCCGCAGCTTCCCGGACAGCACGTACAGCCACTCGTAGCCCTCATGGGTACGCGGCTCGGGATCGAGTTTCCGCTTCGGTTCGACCACCTTGAAGGCCTGGAGGCCGCCGGGCTGCCGGGTCAGCGGCCAGAAGGTCCGGCCGTACCGCTCCATCGGCTTGGCCCGCACCCGGGGATCGCCGACGGGCGGGGCGCCGACCAGTTCGTCCAGGGGCACCTGGTGGGCCTGCGCGATCGGCAGCAGCAGCTCCAGGCTGGGCTTGCGCAGCCCCGCTTCCAGCCGGGAGAGGGTGCTGACCGAGATGCCGGTGGTCTCGGAGAGGGCGGCGAGGGTGACCTCCCGCTCCTTTCGGAGCTTGCGCAGCCGGGGGCCCACCCCCGCGAGAACGTCGTCCGTAGTCATGGTCGTATTGCAGTTTCGGCAAAGAGGTTTGTCAATCCGGCCACGGATGCGCGACCGTCGCCGACGGAGGTGGTCACCATGACCGATACGTACGAAGTGGTCGTCGTCGGAGGCGGTGCGGCCGGGCTGTCCGCCGCGCTGGTCCTGGGCCGGGCCCGGCGCCGCACCCTGGTCGTCGACGCGGGCGAGCCGCGCAACGCCCCGGCCGCCCACATGCAGGGCTTTCTGTCCCGGGACGGCATGCCGCCCGCGGAGTTCCTGGCCGTCGGCCGCGAGGAGATCGCGCGGTACGGCGTGGAGCTGGTCCGGGACCGGGCGGTGGCCGCGTCCCGGGACGGTGACTTCACGGTGTCGCTGGCGAGCGGACGGCAGGTCCGGGCCCGGCAGCTGGTGGTGGCCACCGGCCTCGAGGACGAGCTGCCGCCCGTGCCCGGCGTCGCCGAGCGGTTCGGCCGGGATGTGCTGCACTGCCCGTACTGCCACGGCTGGGAGGTCCGCGACCAGGCCTTCGGCGTACTGGCCACGACCCCGATGAGCGTGCACCAGGCGCTGATGGTCACCCAGTGGTCCAAGGACGTGACGCTGTTCCTGCACCAGGTCGCCGAGACCGAGCTGTCCGACGACGACCTGCGGCGGCTGGCCACGGCCGGGGTCCGGGTGGTGCCCGGCGAGGTGGCGGGGCTGCGCGTCGAGGACGACCGGCTGACGGGCGTACGGCTCTCGGACGGCGGCGTGCACGCGCGGGAGGCGCTGTTCGTCGCCCCGCGTCCGGTCCCGCGGAACGACCTGCTGGTCGGGCTGGGCGCGGAGCTGACGCAGACCCCCTTCGGCTCCTACCCGGTGATCGACGAGCGGGGCCTGACGACCGTGCCCGGGCTGTGGGCGGCCGGCAACGCGAGCGGCTTCGCCGAGCAGGTGGTCAACGCGGCCAGCCGGGGCTACCGCGCCGGTGCGGCGATCAACGGCGAGCTGCTCTTCGCGGACCTGGACGCCGCCGTGCGGGTGTAGGCGGGTGTAGTTCAGGCACACCCGTTGCACCATGGCTGCATGCTGCTGACCCGGCTCGCCGAAGTGTCCCGCGAGGTCGCCGCCACCGCGGCCCGGTCCCGCAAGACCGCACTGCTCGCCGACCTCTTCCGGGAGACGGCCCCGGACGACGTCCCGGTCGTCATCCCCTATCTGGCCGGCCGTCTCCCGCAGGGCCGCCTCGGCGTCGGCTGGAAGGTGCTGAGCCGGCCGGTCCCGCCGGCCGCCGAGCCGGCCCTCACCGTCCGCGAGGTCGACGCCCGGCTCACCGAGCTCGGTAAGGTCGCCGGGCCCGGTTCGCAGGCCGAACGCGCCCGGATCGTGGGTGAGTTGATGGGCGCGGCGACCGCCGACGAGCAGCGCTTCCTGCTGGGGCTGATCACCGGTGAGGTACGGCAGGGCGCCCTGGACGCGGTGGCGGTGGAGGGGCTCGCGCAGGCGACCGGCGCGGACGCGGCCGGCGTACGCCGGGCGGTGATGCTCGCCGGGTCCCTCCAGACGGTGGCCGAGGCGCTGCTGGCGGACGGCCCGCCGGCCCTCGCCCGGTTCCGGCTCACCGTCGGCCGCCCGGTACTGCCCATGCTGGCGCACACCGCCTCCTCGGTCGCCGAGGCGGTCGGCAAACTGGGCGCCTGTGCGGTCGAGGAGAAACTCGACGGCATCCGGGTCCAGGTCCACCGGGACGGCAGCGCGGTACGGATCCACACCCGCACCCTCGACGACATCACCGACCGGCTCCCCGAAGTAACCGCCGCCGCACTGGAGTTGAGAGGCGACCGGTTCATCCTGGACGGCGAGGTGATCTCCTTCGACGCCGACGGCCGCCCGCGCTCCTTCCAGGAGACGGCGGGCCGGGTCGGCTCCCGGACGGACGTGGCGAAGGCCGCTCGCGAGGTGCCGGTCTCCCCCGTCTTCTTCGACGCGCTCTCGGTCGGCGACCACGACCTCCTCGACCTCCCCTTCGCCGAACGGCACGCGGAGCTGGCCCGGCTGGTCCCCGAGCCGATGCGGGTCCGCCGGGCGCTGGTGTCCGGGCCCGCGGACACGGCGGCCGCCGAGGAGTTCCTCGCCGCCACCCTGGAGCGAGGCCACGAGGGCGTGGTCGTCAAGGCCCTGGACGCCCCCTACAGCGCGGGCCGGCGCGGCGCCTCCTGGCTGAAGGTCAAGCCGGTGCACACCCTCGACCTGGTCGTCCTGGCCGCCGAGTGGGGGCACGGCCGGCGTACCGGCAGGCTCTCCAACCTCCACCTCGGCGCCCGTACCCCGGACGGCGGATTCGCCATGCTCGGCAAGACCTTCAAGGGCATGACCGACGCGATGCTGGAGTGGCAGACCGCCCGCCTGAAAGAGCTGGAGGTGTCGGACAACGGCTGGGTGGTCACCGTACGCCCCGAACTCGTCGTCGAGATCGCCTACGACGGCCTGCAGAAGTCCTCCCGCTACCCGGCCGGCGTCACCCTCCGCTTCGCCCGGGTCGTCCGCTACCGCGAGGACAAGCGGCCGCAGGAGGCCGATACGGTGGAGACCCTGCTGGCCGCCCACCCGGAGGTACGGCGTTGACGGAGCCGAGGCGAAGTGCCGGACTGCTGCTGTTCCGCCACACCGAGCACGGCGTCGAGGTATTGCTCGGCCATATGGGCGGCCCCTACTTCGCGAAGAAGGACGCGGGCGCGTGGAGCGTCCCCAAGGGCGAGTACCAGCCCGACGAGAGCGCCTGGGAGGCGGCCCGCCGTGAGTTCCAGGAGGAGCTGGGCCTCGCGCCGCCGGACGGCGAGGCGATCGCCCTCGGGGAGGTCCGGCAGAGCAACGGCAAGATCGTGACGGTGTGGGCGGTCGAGGCGGACCTGGACCCGGCCGCGACGAACCCCGGCACCTTCACGATGGAGTGGCCGCCGCGGTCGGGGCGGGTCCAGGAGTTCCCCGAGCTGGACCGGGTGGCCTGGCTCGGCCCCGACCGGGCCCGCGAGGTGATCGTCAAGGCGCAGGCCGCGTTTCTCGACCGGCTGGCGGAGCACACGGACTGAACAGCTGCGCACACGTTGCGGTCCACCGGACCGCGCGCGAAGGTCGAAGCACACCCGCTCCCAGGGAGGTCAGCCATGCCCATCGCGACGGTGAACCCGGCGACCGGCGAGACGCTCGAAACGTTCGAGGCCATGGACGAGGACGAACTCGAACGCCGGCTCGAACTGGCTGAGGCGACGTTCCGTACGTACCGCACGAGCGCCTTCGCCGAGCGCGCCCGGCTGCTGCACCGGGCCGCCGAGCTGCTGGACGCGGACCAGGACGACATCGCCCGCACGATGACCACCGAGATGGGCAAGCCGCTGGCGCAGGCCCGTGCGGAGGCCGCGAAGTGCGCGAAGGCGATGCGCTGGTACGCCGACCACGCGGCGGAGCTGCTGGCCGACGAGGAGCCGGCGGAGACGGACGTGAAGGACTCGGGCGCGTCCCGGGTGCGGGTGCGCTACCGCCCCATCGGGCCGGTGCTGGCCGTCATGCCGTGGAACTTCCCGCTCTGGCAGGTGGTCCGGTTCGCCGCGCCGGCGCTGATGGCGGGCAACGTGGGCCTGCTCAAGCACGCGTCGAACGTCCCGCAGACCGCCCTGTACCTGGAGGGCCTCTTCCACCGGGCGGGCTTCCCGGAGGGCTGTTTCCAGACCCTGCTGATCGGTTCCGGGGCGGTCGACGACATCCTGCGCGACGAGCGGGTGCGGGCCGCGACGCTCACCGGCAGCGAACCCGCGGGCCGCGCGGTCGCCGCCACCGCCGGCGAGATGATCAAGAAGACGGTGCTGGAACTGGGCGGCAGCGATCCCTACGTGGTGATGCCCTCGGCGGACATCGACCGCGCCGCGAGGATCGCGGTGACCGCGCGGGTGCAGAACAACGGGCAGTCGTGCATCGCCGCCAAGCGGTTCATCGTGCACACGGACGTCTACGACGCCTTCGCCGAGCGGTTCGTGGCGGGGATGACGGCGCTGCGCATGGGCGACCCGATGGACGAGAAGACGGACGTCGGGCCGCTGTCGAGCGAGCAGGGGCGGGCCGACCTGGAGGAACTCGTCGACGACGCGAAACGGTCGGGTGCGCGGGTGCTGTGCGGCGGGCAGCGGCCGGAGGGGCCCGGCTGGTTCTACCCGCCGACCGTGCTCGCCGGGATCCACCGCGACATGCGCGTCCACCGCGAGGAGGCGTTCGGGCCGGTGGCCACGCTCTACCGGGCCAGGGACCTGGACGAGGCCGTCCTCATCGCCAACGACTCCCCCTTCGGGCTGAGTTCCAACGTGTGGACGCGGGACGAGGCCGAGGTGGACCGGTTCGTACGGGATCTGGAGACCGGCGGCGTGTTCGTCAACGGCATGACCGCCTCCCACCCGGCGTTTCCGTTCGGGGGTGTGAAGCGGTCCGGATACGGGCGTGAGCTGTCCGGGCACGGAATCCGGGAGTTCTGCAACATCACCACCGTTTGGCAGGGTGCGTGACGGTTGCGCGGCTACGATCCGGGTGTGAACCGGGAAGTGACTCTGCCTCTGATCGTCGACGACCGCGGTACCTTGCAGGTGGCCGCGGCCGACGTGAGTAAGTTGTTGCGGACCATGGGCGGGCGGTGGGTCCGGCTGGTGGAGGCCGGGGAGAGCGGGCTGGACGAGGACACGGTGGCCGCGCTGACCATTGAGCTCGCGAAGCTCGCCGATCGGATCGACGTGGCTTGTATCGCCCATAGCAGTGGGCAGCAGGGGTAGTTCGGCGGGTGCGGGTGGTGGGGGTTGCTCGCGCCCACGCGGCGGTAGCCGCACATCGATACAGTCCCGCGCCCCTAAAAGCAGCGCGATTCAGCTGAGCGAGTTCCAGAACATCGCCTCGTACGCCTGGAGCAGGCGGCCGTAGGTATGCGCCAGCTGCTCGTCCAGTCGCCCTGACTCCAGCCCCGCCTCCACCGCCGCCTCCGCCTGTTGGTCCAGGGCCGGGGCCGGTTCCGCGAAGAAGTCGAAGAACGCGCAGGCCTCGTCCGTGAAGCCGTAGTGGGTGCGCAGGCCCTCGGCGATGCGGGCGCAATACGTGCCCCAGGTCGCGAAGTTGGCCGTGATGGCCAGGACGGCGTCCGTCGGGGTCGCGTTGAGCGCGAGCCAGGAGATGTACGCCGGGTACGCCTGGCAGCCCGGTAGGGGCTCGTACGCTTGCATGCGCCGTTCATCCACTTCGCACGCCTCGGTGAACGCGCCCAGCCGCTCTGCCGCCAGTTCCTCGCCCTCGGCCAGCATGGTGAAGAACCCGGCGGCCGCCGGCTCCTCGGAGGCGCGCTGCGCCAGATGCAGGAACGCGCGGTGGTCGGCGGGAATCACGTGGTGTTGTTCCAGGGCCAGTGCGGCGAGTGTCTCCAGACTCGCCCGGCCGCTGGCGACGGGGGGAACAAATGGATTCGCGTTCGGGTCCGGGGCCAGCTCTGACCTGGTCGTTTTCAGCAATTCCGCGGCCGTGCGGGGCATTGCTTCCTCCTCGTCGGGATTCATCGGTGCTGCTCCGACCCTGACACGGGGTCACCGGTTCGGAGTAGTCCGGCGAGAGATCATCGCCCTCACGGGTGATCGTGAGGGAACCACCTCCTGAGGTGAACCACCTTCTGACCGGCCGGGCCCAAACCCGCCGGAAGGCTGAAAGCAGGGACGGTTCATGGCGACTTTGTGCAAACCCTCAGTGTCGGTCCCGGAGTACGTGATCACGATGGAGGAGACGCTGGAACTGGCGCGCTCCCACCACGAGAACCACCCGCAGCTGCCGTTGGCGCTGAGACTGATCGAGAACACGGGCGTTCGCACCCGGCACATCGTGCAGCCGATCGAGGAAACCCTCAAGCACCCCGGCTTCGAGGAGCGCAACAAGCTCTACGAGGTCGAGGCCAAGGCCCGGGTCCCCGCAGTCATCCAACGAGCGCTCGACGACGCCGAGCTGCTCACCAGCGACATCGACGTGATCATCTACGTCTCGTGCACGGGCTTCATGATGCCCTCGCTCACCGCGTGGCTGATCAACGAGATGGACTTCGACTCCACCACCCGCCAGATCCCCATCGCGCAGCTCGGCTGCGCGGCCGGCGGAGCGGCGATCAACCGGGCGCACGACTTCTGCTCGGCGTACCCGGACGCCAACGCGCTCATCGTGGCCTGCGAGTTCTGCTCGCTGTGCTACCAGCCGACCGACCTCGGCGTCGGCTCGCTGCTCTCCAACGGCCTCTTCGGTGACGGCATCGCCGCCGCCGTGGTGCGCGGCAAGGGCGGCACCGGCGTCGAGCTCGAACGCAACGGTTCGTACCTGATCCCCAAGACCGAAGAGTGGATCATGTACGACGTCCGGGCCACCGGGTTCCACTTCCTGCTGGACAAGCGGGTCCCGGCGACCATGGAGCCGCTCGCGCCGGCCCTCCAGGACCTGGCAGGGCTGCACGGCTGGAACGCGTCCGACCTGGACTTCTACATAGTCCACGCGGGCGGGCCGCGCATCCTGGACGACCTGAGCAAGTTCCTCCAGGTGGATCCGCACGCGTTCCGGTTCAGCCGGGCCACGCTCACCGAGTACGGCAACATCGCCAGCGCCGTCGTCCTGGACGCACTGCGCCGGATGTTCGACGAGGGCGGTGCCGAGCACCAGGCGCGCGGCCTGCTGGCCGGCTTCGGTCCCGGCATCACCGCGGAAATGTCGCTGGGTCGCTGGCGGCGTTCGGACGAAGAGGCGGCTCGATAGAGATGACACTCACCGAACCGCTCGACCCCGCCGACGAGGCCCCCGGCGAGGCCGCCTGTCCGGTCCGGCACTGGAAGGTGCCGGACCTGGCGGGGGTGGACTTCGACCCCACCCTGGCCGAGCTGATGCGCGAGGGTCCGGTCACCCGGATCCAGCTGCCCAACGGCGAGGGCTGGGCCTGGCTGGTCACCCGGTACGACGACGTACGGATGGTGGCCAACGACCCCCGGTTCAGCCGTGAGGCGGTGATGGAGCAGCCGGTCACCCGGCTCGCCCCGCACTTCATCCCGGACCGCGGCGCGGTCGGCTTCCTGGACCCGCCCGACCACACCCGGCTGCGCCGGTCGGTGGCCTCCGCGCTCACCACCAAGGGCGTGGAGCGGGTCCGCGAGAAGGCGCGCCGGATGCTGGACGAGCTCGTCGACGAACTCGTCCAGGACGGCCCGCCCGCCGATCTCACTGCGACGGTCCTGAGCCCCTTCCCCATCGCGGTGATCTGCGAGGTGATGGGCGTTCCGACCGCCGACCGGCACAGCATGCACACCTGGACCCAGCTGATCCTGTCCTCCAGCCACGGCAAGGAGATCAGCGAGAAGGCCAAGCGCGAGATGGGCGCCTACTTCGGCGACCTCATCGCCCTGCGCGATGGCAGTGCGGGCGAGGACGTGGCCTCCCTGCTGGGCGCGGCCGTGGGCCGCGGCGAGGTCACCCTGGAGGAGGCCGTCGGTCTCTCCGTCCTCCTCCAGATCGGCGGCGAGGCGGTCACCAACAACAGCGGGCAGATGTTCTACCTGCTGCTCACCCGCCCCGACCTCCTCGACCGGTTGCGCACCGAGCCGGAGATCCGCCCCAGGGCGATCGACGAGCTGCTGCGCTACATCCCGCACCGCAGCGCGGTGGGACTGTCCCGGATCGCCGTGGAGGACGTGGAGATCAAGGGCGTACGGATCCGTGCGGGCGACCCGATCTACGTCTCGTACCTGGCCGCCAACCGCGACCCGGCGGTCTTCCCGGACCCCGAGACGATCGACCTCACCCGCAGTCCCAACCCGCATGTGTCCTTCGGGTTCGGCCCGCACTACTGTCCCGGCGGCCAGCTCGGCAGGCTGGAGGAGGAACTCCTGGTGGACGCCCTGCTCGACCGGCTCCCCGGGCTGCGGCTCGCCGTGCCCCCGGACCAGGTCCCCTTCAGAAAGGGAGCGCTGATCCGGGGACCCGAGGCACTTCCGGTGACCTGGTGAGCGCGCCATGACCACGACCGAGGGACTCCTCGTACCGCCGGGCCACGGGCGCGTGGTCCAGTCGCCGGCCCAGCGTGTCACGTTCAAGGTGACGGGCACGCACTCGCGGATCGCCTCCACCTTCGAGGTGGAGGTCCCGCCGGGGTTCGACGTGGGCGCCCATGTGCACTCCCGCAGCGAGGAGTTGTTCTACGTCCTCGAAGGCGAGCTGGACGTGCTCGCCTTCGAGCCCCGTATCCGCACGCCCGACAACTGGCAGAGGTGGGAGTCGAGTTCGGGCACGAGGGTGGTGCGGGCGACCCCGGGCACGCTGATCGCCGTACCCCCTGGCTGCCCGCACGCCTTCGCCAACCCGACCGAGACCCCGGCGCGGATGTTCTTCCAGGCATCGCCACCGCCGGCCCACGAGCGCTACTTCGAGGAACTCCTGGAGATCCTGGGAAGCGACGGCCCCCCGGACCACGAGGCGATCGAGGAACTCCGCAAGCGCTACGACATCGAGCAACTGACGCCTTTGAAGCACCGGTGAGTGGACGCGCCCCCAAAGGGGGCGCGGGGCTGAATTGAATCTGCGGCTCCGCCGCGTGGGCGCGACCAGCCACGACGCACCCGCGGCCCGCGTCGCGCACAACCCCGAACGGCGCTACCGGATCGGCATCCCCGACAAGGTCCGGGCGATCACCAACCGCTGCACCTCACTCGTACCCTCGAAGATCGTGTAGATCGCCGCATCGCGGTGCATCCGCTCCACCGGATACTCCCGCGTGTACCCGTTGCCGCCCAGGATCTGGATCGCCTGGGCGGTGACCTTCTTCGCGGTCTCGCTGGCGAACAACTTCGACATCGAGCCCTCGGCGGCGGTGAACGGCTTCCCGTTCACCGCCATCCAAGACGCCCGCCACACCAGCAGCCGGGCCGCGTCGATGGACGTACGCATGTCCGCGAGCTGGAAGGCCACGCCCTGGTTGTCGATGATCGGCCGCCCGAACTGCTCTCGGGTCTTGGCGTAATCGAGGGCGACCTCGTAGGCCGCCCGCGCGGTACCCACCGCCATGGCCCCCACCGCGGGGCGGCTCGCCTCGAACGTCGCCATCGCCGCGTTCTTGACCCTCCCCCACTCTCGGCTTCGCTCGAGCGGGGGGACCCCCATGCCGCCGGTCTTCGCCCGCTCGCGGGCCCGGGCGAGGCGCTCGTCCAGCTTCTCCTTGCCGCCGAGCAGGCAGGAGCCCGGCACCCGGACGCCGTCCAGGATGACCTCGGCGGTGTGCGAGGCACGGATCCCGTGCTTCTTGAACTTCTGGCCCTGGGCGAGCCCGGGGGTTCCCGCCGGCACGATGAAGGACGCGTGGCCCTTGGAACCCAGCTCCGGGTCGACGACCGCGACGACGACATGGACGTTGGCGATGCCGCCGTTGGTCGCCCAGGTCTTCGTGCCGTTGATCACCCACTCGTCCCTGGCCTCGTCGTACACGGCCCGGGTGCGCATGGCGGCCACGTCGGAGCCGGCGTCGGGCTCGGAGGAGCAGAACGCGGCGACCTTGACGTCGTTGGGGTCGCCGTACATCTGGGGGATCCAGGTGCCGATCTGCTCCTCGGTGCCGTTGGCGAGGACGCCGACGGCGGCGAGACCCGTGCCCACGATGGACAGCGCGATGCCCGCGTCACCCCAGAACAGCTCCTCCATGGCCGTCGGGATGCCGAGGCCGGTGGGGTCGAAGTACTGCTGGGCGTAGAAGTCGAGGGAGTAGATACCGACCTTGGCGGCCTCCTGGATGACCGGCCAGGGAGTCTCCTCACGCTCGTCCCATTCGGCGGCCGCGGGGCGGATCACATCGGCGGCGAAACCGTGCAGCCAGTCCCGGACCTCCTTCTGTTCGTCGTTGAGTTCCATGGTGAACTCGGCCATGACCCCTCCAGCGGCGGCGCATAATGTGTTACTAGCGGTAACAAGAGTCTGTTACTCGTCGGTAGGAAAAGTCAACTCCCAAGGTCACCTCGGCAGCCAGTTCGAGATCGGGTGGCCCTCAGGTGTTAGTTTGCGCAGGCGTCACCGAAACAGCACGGGGTGGGGAGAGCACATGGACACCACACAGCGGACCGAACAGCAACGGTCCACCGACCGCCGACGGCGGGAGCTGTTGGAGGCCGCCGACCGGGTGGTGCTGCGCGACGGCCCACAGGCTTCCATGAACGCCATCGCGGCGGAGGCGGGTATCACCAAACCCATCCTCTACCGCCACTTCGGCGACAAGGGCGGACTGTACGCGGCGCTGGCCAAGCGGCACACGGACGCGCTGCTCAACTCGCTCCGGGCTGCGCTGGACGCTCCCGCGGAGCGCCGTGAGCGGGTCGAGGCGACGCTGGACACGTACCTCGCGGCGATCGAGGCACGGCCTCAGGTCTACCGGTTCCTCATGCATCCCGCGGAGGGCAGCACCGGGACCGACCAGGGGTTCGACGTGGGGAAACACTCGGCTCCACTGTTGCGGCGGATGGGCGAGGAGCTGGCCCAGGTCATCGAGGACCGGCTGGATCTGGGGCCCGGGAGTCAGCAGCTGGCCCGGGTGTGGGGGCACGGGATCGTCGGGATGATGCATGCGGCCGGGGACTGGTGGCTGGGGGAGCGGCCCTGTTCTCGTGCAGAGTTGGTGAAGAGTTTGGCTGATCTGTTGTGGGGGCGGCTGGCGGCGGCCGGGGACAAGGTCGGTGGGCCGGGGTTCTGAAGGGTTGAGTTTCGGCTGGCCGCCGGTGGGGGCTGATCGCGCCCGCGCGGCGGCAGCCGCACATCAAACACAGCCCCGCGCCCCTTAAAAGCATTTCCTCACCGGTGCCA
Source organism: Streptomyces sp. NPDC048254 (assembly GCF_043201895.1). Classification (NCBI taxonomy): domain Bacteria; kingdom Bacillati; phylum Actinomycetota; class Actinomycetes; order Kitasatosporales; family Streptomycetaceae; genus Streptomyces; species Streptomyces sp. NPDC048254. The sequence goes on along the minus strand of NZ_JBICZJ010000029.1, from coordinate 8,519 downwards.
AGAGGACTTCGTCACCTGTCGCATCAGCTTGCGCTTGCGCCAGCCCGTGACGTGGTCGGCGTAGACGCGGCCCTCCAGGTGGTCGGTCTCGTGCTGGAGGCACCTCGCGAAGAAGCCGGTGCCGTGGATCGTGATCGGCTCCCCCGTCGCCGTGAACCCCTGCACCACCGCGTGGTCGTAGCGCTCCGTCCCCGCCTCCAGGCCCGGCAGGGACAGGCAGCCCTCCGGGCCGCGGAGCGTCACGCCGTCCGTCTCCACCAGGCGGGGGTTCACCACATGGCCCAGGTGACGGACGTCCTCGTCGTCGGGGCAGTCGAAGACGAACACCCGCAGCGGCTCCCCCACCTGGTTCGCCGCCAGGCCCACGCCCTCCGACGCGTACATCGTGGCGAACAAGTCCTCCACCAGACGGGCGAGTTCGGGACCGAAGTCGGTGACCTCCGCGCAGCGGGTGTGCAGGACGGGGTCGCCGAGCAGGGTGAGGGGCCGGACCCGCCCATGGGCGCCCGGAATGGAACCTTGTCGCATGGCCGCAAGGGTACGGTTCGAATCGGCCCCCGCCCGCCGCGCAGGCGAGGGCCGGAATTCGGGTGTGCGAATGGATCTCGATAGGCTGAGCTCCACCACCACGTTGCCGAATGGCTGAGGCGCGGCGCGTACGCAAGGAGGATCGAGAACTGATGGCAGGCAACTCGGACCCGCTCACGCCGCGGGCCAAGATCGCCGTGACCGCGGGCAAGGCGGTCGCGGCGGCGTCCCGTGCTGCGGGACGCGGCAGCGGATCCGTGATCGGCGGCCGGGTCGCACTGAAACTCGACCCCGACCTTCTCGCCCGGCTCGCCCAGAACCTGGACGTCACGCTCGTCTCGGCGACGAACGGCAAGACGACGACCACCCGGCTGATCGCCGAGGCGCTCAAGGCCGCGGGGCCGGTCGTCTCCAACGCGCTCGGCGCCAACATGCCCGCCGGTATCACCTCGGCGCTGGCCGGCGGCTCCGAGGCCAAGTTCGGTGTGATCGAGGTCGACGAGAAGTACCTCGCCGGGGTGGCCCGGGACACCGACCCGAAGTGCATCGCGCTGCTCAACCTCTCCCGCGACCAGCTCGACCGGGCCGCCGAGACCCGGATGCTCGCCGAGAACTGGCGGGAGGGCCTGGCCGGCTCGAAGGCCGTCATCGTGGCGAACTGCGACGACCCGCTGGTGGTGTGGGCCGCGTCCTCCTCCCCCAATGTGATCTGGGTCGCCGCCGGGCAGATGTGGAAGGACGACGCCTGGTCCTGCCCGTCCTGCGGCGGTGTGATGCAGCGCCCGGGCGACGACTGGTTCTGCGGTGAGTGCGGGTTCCGGCGGCCGACCCCGAGCTGGGTGCTCTCCGGGGACCACGTCCTCGACCCGCACGGGTCCGCCTGGCCGATCCACCTCCAGCTGCCGGGACGCGCCAACAAGGCCAACGCGGCCTCCTCGGCCGCCGTCGCCGCCGTCTTCGGGGTGCCGCCGCAGGTCGCCCTGGAGCGGATGTACCAGGTGCAGGCCGTCGCGGGACGGTACGACGTCGTGCAGTTCCAGGGACGCGACCTGCGGCTGCTCCTCGCGAAGAACCCGGCCGGCTGGCTGGAGACGTTCTCGCTGATCGACCCGCCGCCGGCCCCGGTGATCCTCTCCGTGAACGCGCGCGGCGCCGACGGCACCGACACCTCCTGGCTGTGGGACGTGGACTACACCCGCCTCACCGGCCACCCGATCTTCGTGCTCGGCGACCGCAAGCTCGACCTCGCGGTGCGGCTGGAGGTCGCGAACCAGCACTTCCAGGTCTGCGACTCCCTCGACCAGGCCGTGCAGATGTGCCCGCCGGGGCGCATCGAGGTCATCGCGAACTACACCGCGTTCCAGGACCTGCGCCGCCGCGTCGGCAACTGACTGACCACGAAGGACGATCATTGATGAGCGACAACCAACTGCGGCTGGTGTGGATCTACCCGGATCTGCTCAGCACCTACGGCGACCAGGGCAACGCGCTCGTCGTGGAGCGCCGGGCCCGGCAGCGGGGTCTCGACGTGGCCCGGCTCGACGTGCGCAGCGACCAGCCGATCCCGACCTCCGGCGACATCTACCTGATCGGCGGCGGTGAGGACCGTCCGCAGCGGCTCGCCGCCGAGCGGCTGCGCCGCGACGGGCACCTGTACCGGGCCGTGGAGAACGGCGCGATCGTGTTCTCGGTGTGCGCCGGCTACCAGATCCTCGGGCACGAGTTCATCAACGACCTGGGCCAGCGCGAGCCGGGCCTCGGCCTGCTCGACGTGACGACCGTGCGCGGCACCGGCGAGCGGTGCGTCGGTGACGTCCTCGCCGACATCGACCCGCGCCTCGGGCTGCCCCAGCTCACCGGGTTCGAGAACCACCAGGGCGTCACCCAGCTCGGCCCCACCGCCCGCCCCCTCGCCCGCGTCCAGCTGGGCCGGGGCAACGGCACCGGGGACGGCACGGAGGGTGCGTACAACGACACGGTCTTCGGCACGTACATGCACGGGCCGGTCCTCGCCCGCAACCCGCTCATCGCCGACCTGCTGCTGAAGCTGGCGCTCGACGTCAACGCGCTGCCGCCGATCGACGACCGGTGGTACGAGGCCCTGCGCACCGAGCGGATCGCCTCCGCCCAGCAGCCCGCCTGACCGTACCGGAGTGGTCGATTCCGGGCCCGCCTGACGAGGTGTCCGCTCACATGTGCGGGCACGTCCAGCAGGCGGACGCCCGGTACGGCGAGACCCCCTCCCGCCGGTAGGGTGACGGCGATGACAGCCGGACAGCGTGGTCCGGTCTTCGGCCCACGTGGAGAAGGTTGTTTCGGGCTATGCGCATTGGTGTCCTCACGTCCGGCGGCGACTGCCCCGGCCTGAACGCCGTCATCCGGTCCGTCGTGCACCGTGCCGTCGCCGACCACGGCGACGAGGTCATCGGCTTCCGGGACGGCTGGAAGGGCCTCCTGGAATGCGACTATCTCAAGCTCGACCTCGACGCCGTGGCCGGCATCCTGGCCCGCGGCGGCACGATCCTCGGCTCCTCCCGGGTCCAGCCCTCGCACCTTCGGGACGGCGTGGAGCGGGCCAGGGGCCATGTGGCCGAGCTCGGCCTCGACGCGATCATCCCGATCGGCGGTGAGGGCACGCTGAAGGCGGCCCGGCTGATGTCCGACGCCGGCCTGCCGATCGTCGGCGTGCCGAAGACCATCGACAACGACATCGCTGTCACCGACGTCACCTTCGGCTTCGACACGGCCGTGGGTGTGGCCACCGAGGCCCTCGACCGGCTCAAGACCACCGCCGAGTCCCACCAGCGGGTGCTCGTCGTCGAGGTCATGGGCCGGCACACCGGCTGGATCGCCCTGCACTCCGGCATGGCGGCCGGCGCCCACGCCATCGTCGTACCGGAACGCCCCTTCGACATCGAGGAGTTGGCCCGTCGGGTCGGCGAGCGGTTCGAGGCGGGCAAGCGGTTCGCGATCGTCGTCGCGGCGGAGGGGGCCAAGCCGAAGGCGGGCACGATGGCCTTCGACGAGGGCGACAAGGACATCTACGGCCACGAGCGGTTCGCCGGGATCGCCCGGCAGCTCTCCATCGAGCTGGAGCAGCGGCTCGGCAAGGAGGCGCGGCCGGTCATCCTCGGGCATGTGCAGCGGGGTGGCACGCCGACGGCGTACGACCGGGTGCTGGCGACCCGGTTCGGGTGGCATGCGGTGGAGGCCGTGCACCGCGGGGAGTTCGGTCACATGACCGCGCTGCGGGGCACGGACATCGTGATGGTGCCGCTCGCCGAGGCGGTGGAGACGTTGAAGACGGTTCCCGCGGAGCGGTACGACGAGGCGGAGACCGTGCTTTAGGGGCAGCGCCGTAGACGGTGCTGATTCGTCGCCGGGTGCGGGGCGTGCGTGGTTGCTCGCGCAGTTCCCCGCGCCCCTGAGGGGCGCGCTGCAGTGGCCCCGGTCGTAGTAGCGACCGGGGCCCGTCCTACTCTTGTGGGCGGCAGGAAACGTACAACCCCCCACGAATCAGGAGCCGCCGGATGGATCACAGCGGGCACGGCATGACCATGGACCTGCCGCCGTTCACGCTGGGGCGGGGGCTGGAGTGGTCGGCGGATCCCTTCTTTCTCGTGGCCTGTGTCGCGGGGCTCGCGCTGTACGGGTGGGGTGTGGTGCGGCTGCGGCGGCGCGGTGACGCGTGGTCCGTCGGGCGTACGGTGTCGTTCGTCGTCGGGGTGCTGACCATCATGCTCGTGATGTGCACAAGGCTGAACGACTACGGGATGGTCATGTTCAGCGTGCACATGGTGCAGCACATGGTCATCAGCATGCTGTCGCCCATCTTCATCCTGCTGGGCGCCCCGGTCACGCTCGCGCTGCGCGCGCTGCCCGTCGCCGGGAAGGGGCGGAAGGGGCCGCGCGAGCTGTTGCTGGCCCTGCTGCACAGCCGGTACATGCGGATCATCACCCATCCGGCCTTCACGATCCCGCTGTTCATCGCGAGCCTCTACGCGCTCTACTTCACCCCGCTGTTCGACTTCCTGATGGGGTCGAAGACCGGGCACATCGCGATGATGGTGCACTTCCTGGCCGTCGGTGTCGTCTTCTTCTGGCCGATCATCGGCGTCGACCCCGGGCCGAACCGGCCGGGATATCTCATGCGCATGCTGGAGCTGTTCGCGGGCATGCCCTTCCACGCGTTCTTCGGTATCGCGTTGATGATGGCGTCGGAGCCGATGGTCGAGACGTTCAAGAATCCGCCCGCCTCGCTCGGCATCGACGCGCTCTCCGACCAGAACGCGGCCGGCGGTATCGCCTGGGCGTTCAGTGAAGTCCCGTCCGTGCTGGTGCTGATCGCCCTGCTGTTCCAGTGGTACAGCTCCGAGCAGCGGCAGGCCCGCCGCTCGGACCGGGCCGCGGACCGCGACGGCGACAAGGAACTTGAGGCGTACAACGCCTATTTGGCCTCACTGAACGCACGCGAGGGCTGAAAGGCTTTCCATTCAGTAGCATAAAGCGCGATGGGGAAAACCGCCGGGGGGAGCGGTGATGACACTTCGCGCTTTTCTGCACAGGGCCTGTGTGCTCGGTGTTCTTGTTCCGGTATTGCTGCTCAGCGGATGCGGGCGGAGTTCGCCGCTGTCCGTCGTCAAGGCGGTCGCCGCCGGGGTGCCCGCGCTGCACCCCTTCTTCGACGAGAACCAGGGGCTCGGTCATGACGCCCGGGTCCGTTCGCTGCCGGTGCACGGCAGCCTGCAACAAGGGGACTCGCCCGGTCTGTACGGCGGCACCCGGCAGCCGACGCTCTGTGACGTCGAGAAACTGAAGGAATTCCTCACCGATCCCGTGAATCACCGCAAGGCACAGGCGTGGGCCAGTGTCTTCGGAATCGGTACCGAACAGATTCCGGATTATCTCGACCGGCTCACTCCCGTACTCCTGCGTCACGACACCCTCGTGACGAACCACGATTACAAGAGCGGCACCGCCGTGCCTTTCGACTCCCTACTCCAATCCGGAATCGCCGTGCTCGTCGACCGGCGGGGACAGCCCGCCGTGAAGTGCTCGTGCGGAAATCCGCTGCGGCCCTTCGCAGGGGACACCGGCCGGATAAAGGTCGAGTTCGACCACGGCAACGGGAAGTGGCGCGGCTACGACCGCGCCCAGGTGACCGCCGTACGACCCGCTTCGCGCCCGCTGGAGCGACTCGCCCTCGTCGATGTCGCCGACCCGGGGCGCGGAATCGAGCGGCCGGTCGGGACGACGGGCGCACAGGACGCCGTCTTCCGCACCGGTGAGCGGCATGCGGTGCCCGAGGTCGCCGGGACGTCCTTCGGGGAGGCGAGCCGACGGCTGTCCGACGCCGGGCTGGCGGTCGCCTATGACGGTGCGGGGCTGCCGCCGGACGACGCCCGGGTGCTGGCGTCGGATCCGGTGGCGGGGACGGAGCTGCGGTTCGGTGAGTATGTGACGCTGCGCGTCGCCGACGGCAGTGGCAGTGGCAGTGGCGACAGCAGCGGCGGGGCGGCTTCCTCCGCCGGGTCGGGATCTCCGCCGATCCCGCCACCGGCCGCGCCGTCGTCGTCCGGGGCGCCCTCCTCGGTCGTACCGCCGCCGTCCCACGAGCCGCCGTCCCAGGAACCGTCGTCCGCCCCGCCCTCGTCACCCTCCGCGGACCCCGGTACGCCTTCCGGCGCGGCCCCGCCCGACGTCACGCACTCGACCGACGGCGCCCCGCCGGACCCGCCCGGCTCGTCCCCGGCCGTCAGCGGCTCGGCCCCGTCCCCCGCGCCCGTGACGAGCGAGCCGGCGAGCAGCGGCCCGGCGTCGACGGCCGGTGAAGCCGGCGCGAGCACGACGATGTAACGCCGAACCCCGGAGTGACCGGATGCCTCATGGATCACCGACGTCGGGAGTGGGCCGGGTCGTCGCCGGCCGGTACGTGCTGCTGAACCGGCTGGGCAGCGGCGGTATGGGCCATGTCTGGCTCGCTCACGACCGGAGACTGGAGTGCGAGGTCGCCCTCAAGGAGCTGGTCCTGCGCGAGACGGAGGACGAGCCGGAGCGTACGGCGCGGGTCGCGCGGGCCCGGGCGGAGGCGCGGCACGCGGCCGGGCTGCGCGGGCATCCGCATGTGGTGACCGTGCACGACGTGCTGGAGCACGACGGTCTGCCGTGGATCGTCATGGAGTACGTACCGGGCGCGGTCGACCTGCGGGACCTGGTGGAGCGGGACGGGCCGCTGCCGCCCGCCGAGTGTGCCCGGGTCGGTCTCGCCGTCCTCGACGCGCTGACCGCCGGCCATGAGCGGGGGGTGCTGCACCGGGACGTGAAACCGGCGAACATCCTGCTGGCACCCGACCGCACCGGGGCGCCGCACGCCCGGGTGCTGCTGACGGACTACGGCATCTCGGTACAGCCGGACACCGGGGAGACCCGGTACACGCTGGCGTCGGGGCTGGTCGGGACGGCAGGGTATCTGGCGCCCGAGCGGGCCACGGGCGGGCCGCCGACGCCGGCCGCCGATCTGTTCTCGCTGGGGTGCACGCTGTACCACGCGGTGGAGGGGCGCGGGCCGTTCGAGCGGGGTTCGCAGCTCGCGGAGATCACGGCCGTGGTGATGGAGGAACCCGATCCGCCGGTGCGGGCCGGTGCGCTGGCCTCCGTGGTGCTCGCGATGCTCGCCAAGGATCCGGCCCGGCGGATCCCGGCGGTGGCGGCGGAGGCGGCGCTGTCGCTGGTCGTGACGTCGCAGGCGGAGGCGGAGGCGTACGCACGGGCCCGCACCGAGCCGGGTTCCGTCCCGCCTTGGGGCGAAGTCGACGGTGCGGGCGTGGGCCCGGGACGGCCGCCAGGTCACCGTCGGCGGCCGCTCCCCCGCGGCGTGCGTGCCGCCCTCGCCGTCGCCCTGGGCCTGGTGCTCGCCCTGGGCGGGGTCTGGTGGGCGACCGCGCACCAGCCCGATGACACGGCCGGCCTGCCGTACGGCAGCGCGGTGGGTCTTTCGCGGCCGCTCAAGGACGGCGACTGTGTCCTCGCCGACTGGCCCGGCGGGGTGCGCTTCACGGGGACCCCCGGGCTCACCCTCGATCCGACCTGCGCGGACCGGGCGCCGGACGGTCAGGTGGTGGCCTTCGTGGCTGTCGGGTCCGCCGCCGAGGCGCGCGAGCAGGGGCCGGCCGGGTGCGAGGAGCGGACCGCGGGGCTGCGCGGGAAACTCGCGGATGTGCGGTCCCTGGCCGTCGTACCGACCGGGAAGGGTTTCGAGACGGCCGGGGGGCGGGTCGCGTGTCTGGTGCTGGGGGCGCACGGGCCGGTGTACGGGCCGCTGGACGGGCATCGTAAGGCGGGCACCGCGTTCGCGGACACCGCCACCATGCAGAAGCGGGACTGTCTTCGGGTGCCTTCGGCGCGGGACGCTCTGCTGGTGCCGTGTTCGGGGACGCACGACCAGCAGGTGCTCGGGTTCACCCGGCTCGGCGCCGGGGTGACCCTGGCGCGGGCGCGGACGGAGTCGGACGCGGCCTGCGCCCGGGACGTGCCGCCCCGGCAGTACAGATTCGATCCTTCCGTGTATCAGGCGGCCTCCTGGACCAGTGAGGGGATGTGGAAGACAGGGGCGCATTTCGTCGTCTGCACCGTACGGAGGCAGAACGGGGGCACCATGGAGGGAGTCGGACCATGAGGAGGGTGTCGCGATGCCCGGTTCTACGAACGGTTCCACCAAGGCGATGGGGGTCCTCACCGTCGGCGGACTCGTGGTGGTGACGGCCTACACGGTGGCGCTCGGCAGCAACGGCTGGCTCTGGTTCGGGTGGGTGGTGCTGGGGCTGCTGACCCTCGCGATGGTGGTCACCCAGAGCAACTGACACACCGGCCGGACGACAACGGCACACCGCGGAGCGCCTAGGGCCTGTCCGGCGGATCAAGTCGCAGGAAGGCAACGGCGCCTCATCAACCCAGGTGAGCGGGGCCTGGTGCGTCCAACTGCAAGGCGGAGG
>NZ_JBICZJ010000028.1:0-132212 GCF_043201895.1 Streptomyces sp. NPDC048254 | reverse complement strand
AAACGCCCGGTTACATTCCGAACCCGGAAGCTAAGCCTTACAGCGCCGATGGTACTGCAGGGGGGACCCTGTGGGAGAGTAGGACACCGCCGAACTCCTTTTAGAGCTCTGGCTCTTGGGCGACAAGCCCAGGAGCCAGAGCTTTTTTGCGTTGAGGTAAGGTCAGGGAGCAAAGTTGGCTCGTTTCCCATCACAGGAGGCCCCCGGGTGGAGGTCCAGGAGACCCGTGTCCAGACGGACCGGGTCCTCACCATCCCGAACATCCTCAGCATGGCGCGTCTCGTCGGCGTACCCGTCTTCCTGTGGTTGATCCTCAGGCCCGAGTTCGGCGGGCCCAAGAGCGACGGCTGGGCGCTGCTGGTGCTCGCCTTCAGCGGCATCAGTGACTACCTGGACGGCAAGCTCGCCCGACGCTGGAACCAGATCAGCAACCTCGGCCGGCTTCTGGACCCCGCCGCGGACCGGCTCTACATCCTGTCGACGCTGGTCGGACTCACCTGGCGTGAGATCCTGCCACTCTGGTTGACGGCCGTACTACTACTCCGCGAACTGGTGCTGCTGGTGATGGTGGGGATTCTCCGGCGGCACGGCTATCCGCCGCCGCAGGTGAACTTCCTTGGCAAGGCAGCCACGTTCAATCTGATGTACGCGTTCCCGCTCCTGCTGCTCAGTGACGGAAGCGGCTGGATCTCGTCACTCGCTGCTATTTTCGGATGGGCGTTCGCCGGATGGGGTACAACGCTCTATTGGTGGGCAGGAGTGCTCTACGTGGTACAGGTCCGCCGTCTGGTTCGTGCGGACGCCACAGCCGATTGAGCTCGGCGATTGTCCGGACGTAGTGGCTCTCGATGGCCCGCGGCGAAAAAGTGCGGGACAATCTGGACGGGTGAAGTCGGCTAGACCGTCATCTCTTAGAGGAGGACGCTTCCGACATGAAGGCCGTAGTGATGGCCGGTGGTGAAGGCACACGCCTTCGCCCCATGACCTCCAGCATGCCCAAGCCGCTCCTTCCGGTGGTGAACCGACCGATCATGGAGCATGTGCTACGGCTGCTCAAAAGGCATGGGCTCACCGAGACCGTCGTCACCGTGCAGTTCCTGGCGTCACTCGTCAAGAACTACTTCGGCGACGGCGAAGAGCTCGGCATGGAGCTCACCTATGCCAATGAGGAGAAGCCACTCGGTACCGCCGGAAGCGTCAAGAACGCCGAAGAGGCGTTGAAGGACGATGCTTTCCTCGTCATCTCCGGCGATGCGCTGACCGACTTCGACCTCACCGAGCTGATCAACTTCCACAAGGCAAAGGGCGCGCTTGTCACGGTCTGCCTGACCCGTGTGCCCAATCCGCTGGAATTCGGCATCACCATCGTCGACGAAGAGGGGAAGGTCGAGCGGTTCCTTGAGAAGCCGACCTGGGGGCAGGTCTTCTCCGACACGGTGAACACGGGCATCTATGTCATGGAGCCCGAGGTATTCGACTATGTCGAGGCCGACGTTCCCGTCGACTGGTCCGGCGATGTCTTCCCGCAATTGATGAAGGAAGGCAAGCCGGTCTACGGCTACATCGCCGAGGGCTACTGGGAGGACGTCGGCACCCACGAGTCGTACGTGAAGGCGCAGGCCGACGTCCTGGAGGGCAAGGTCGACGTCGACATCGACGGCTTCGAGATATCGCCGGGCGTCTGGGTGGCCGAGGGCGCCGAGGTGCACCCGGATGCGGTGCTGCGCGGACCGCTGTACATCGGTGACTACGCCAAGGTCGAGGCCGGCACGGAAATCCGCGAGCACACCGTCGTGGGCTCCAACGTCGTCGTGAAGAGCGGTGCCTTCCTGCACCGGGCCGTGGTGCACGACAACGTCTACGTCGGGCAGCACAGCAATCTGCGGGGCTGTGTCGTCGGGAAGAACACCGACATCATGCGGGCCGCCCGGATCGAGGACGGAGCGGTCATCGGTGACGAGTGCCTGATCGGTGAAGAATCGATCGTGCAGGGCAACGTCCGGGTCTATCCGTTCAAGACCATCGAGGCCGGTGCGTTCGTCAACACGTCCGTGATCTGGGAGTCCCGCGGGCAGGCGCATCTCTTTGGGGCCCGTGGCGTCTCCGGAATCCTGAACGTGGAGATCACGCCGGAGCTGGCCGTACGGCTCGCCGGCGCGTACGCGACCACCCTGAAGAAGGGTTCCACGGTCACCACGGCCCGTGACCACTCCCGGGGTGCCCGTGCGCTCAAGCGTGCGGTCATCTCCGCGCTCCAGGCCAGCGCGATCGACGTACGCGACCTGGAGAACGTGCCCCTGCCGGTGGCACGGCAGCAGACGGCGCGCGGCAGCGCCGGCGGCATCATGATCCGGACCTCGCCCGGGGTGCCCGACTCCGTCGACATCATGTTCTTCGACGGGCAGGGCGCGGACCTCTCGCAGGCCAGCCAGCGCAAGCTGGACCGGATCTTCGCCCGGCAGGAGTACCGGCGTGCGTTCCCCGGTGAGATCGGCGACCTGTACTTCCCGGCGAGTGTCTTCGACTCGTACACGGGTTCGCTGCTGCGGAACGTCGACATCACCGGGATCGCCGAGGCCGGCCTGAAGGTCGTCGTGGACGCTTCCAACGGCAGTGCCGGGCTCGTTCTGCCCAGCCTGCTCGGGAAGCTCGGCGTGGACTCGCTGACCATCAATCCCGGTCTCAACGAGGCCAGGCCCACGGAGACGGCGGATCAGCGGCGGTCGGGGCTGGTGCGCCTCGGCGAGATCGTGGCGTCCTCCGGGGCCGCGTTCGGTGTGCGGTTCGACCCGGTGGGTGAGCGGCTGTCCCTGGTGGACGAGAAGGGCCGCATCATCGAGGACGACCGCGCGCTCCTGGTGATGCTCGACCTGGTGGCAGCCGAGCGGCGTAGCGGCCGTGTGGCGCTTCCGGTCACCACGACCCGGATCGCCGAGCAGGTGGCCGCCTACCACGGCACCCAGGTCGAGTGGACGACCACTTCGCCCGACGACCTCACGCGCGTGGGGCGTGAGGAAGGCACCATCTTCGGTGGTGACGGCAAGGGCGGGTTCATCGTCCCCGAGTTCAGCAGTGTCTACGACGGTACGGCGGCCTTCGTGCGGCTGATCGGCCTGGTGGCGCGGACACAGCTCACGCTCAGCCAGATCGACGCCCGGATCCCGCGGGCGCATGTCCTCAAGCGGGACCTGGCGACCCCGTGGGCTGTCAAGGGCCTGGTCATGCGGCGTGTCGTCGAGGCGGCCGGTGATCGCTTCGTGGACACGACCGACGGGGTGCGGGTCGTCGAGACGGACGGACGCTGGGTGATGGTGCTGCCCGACCCGGCCGAGGCGGTCACCCATCTGTGGGCCGAGGGGCCCGACGACGCCTCCGCGCAGGCGCTGTTGGACGAATGGTCGGCGATCGTGGACAGCGCCGGAAGGTAGATCCGCCGCACGCGCGCGTGCCGGACAAGTGTCCCCGCGGGGGCCTGTCCGGCACGCCGGTGGGGCCGTTCGGAGGTACCGGTCGCAACGTGCGACGATGTGCGGCATGCCGCAGCAACCCCCCGTTCGGAGCAGCGCCACCCGGCCGCAGCGCCCGGACGCCTCCATGTCGTTGATCACCAACGTCATGGACCACAGCCTCGACGACGGGTACGCCGAGGCGGCGGCCCGTAAGCGGGCGCAGGGAGAGGGCGGCGGCATGCCGAAGACCCTCCGGGCCAGGCTGGGCCTCGCCGGCGGTCTGGTGCTCGCGGCCCTGGTGGTGACCGTGGGAGCGGCGCAGGCACGCGTGACGGCCCCTGTCGTGGCCAAGGAGCGCCAGGAGCTCATCGACCGCATCGACCGTGAGACGGCCGCCGCCGACAAACTGGAGACCAATGTCGACAGGCTGCGGGACGACGTCAGCGACCGCCAGCGTGCGGCGCTGAAGGAGAGCGGCGGCAGCGGTCAGGCGGACCTGGTGGGCATCCTGTCGGGTGCCACAGCGGTGCACGGCCCCGGCGTGAAGCTGGTCGTGAACGACGCCAAGGAGGCCTCCTCGGGCGGCGACGGCAGCGACCCGCGGGAGACCTCGGGGTTCTCCGACACCGGCCGGGTGCGCGACCACGACATGCAGCGCGTCGTGAACGGGCTGTGGGCCTCGGGCGCCGAGGCGATCTCCATCAACGGGCAGCGGCTCACCGCCCTGTCCGCGATCAGGGCCGCGGGAGACGCGATACTGGTCGACAACAGGCCGCTGGTACCGCCGTACACGGTGCTGGCGGTGGGGGACGGGGAGAGGCTCAGCTCCAGGTTCCAGGACAGTCCCGACGGGCTGTATCTGCATGCGCTGGAGGAGAACTTCGACATCCGGGCGACGATCTCCACGGAGAGTGACGTCCGGCTGCCCGCCGCACCCAGCGTGATCGTACGTACGGCCCAGCCGTACACCGAGAATACGGAGAAGGGCACATCGTGATCGCCGTACTTGGCCTCGTCGTGGGCGTCGTGGCCGGACTGTTGGTCCGTCCTGAGGTTCCGGCGGTCGTCGAGCCGTATCTGCCGATCGCCGTGGTCGCGGCGCTCGACGCCGTCTTCGGCGGGCTGCGGGCCATGCTCGACGGGATCTTCGACGACAAGGTCTTCGTGGTGTCGTTCCTGTCCAACGTGGTGGTGGCCGCGCTGATCGTGTTCCTGGGCGACAAGTTGGGTGTGGGCTCGCAGCTGTCCACGGGTGTCGTCGTGGTCCTCGGTATCCGTATCTTCTCCAACGCCGCGGCGATCCGACGGCATGTCTTCCGGGCGTGAGTGGCATGAGCGAGCACGAGAAGCGGCCGGAGCACGGGCTGCGCAGAGAACTGCCGGACGAGGTGCCCGCCGCGGCACCGGAGACCGGATCCCCGGCCGAGTCGAAGCCGGAGGCCGGGCTGACCGGCCGCCGGCGGCTGGCCCAGGGGCTGTGGCCGCCGCGGGTCAGCCGGGCCCAACTGATCGTCGCCGTGCTGCTGTTCGGGCTCGGATTCGGGCTCGCCGTGCAGGTGGCGTCGAACAGCGACAGTGACAGCGCGTTGCGCGGGGCCCGCCAGGAGGATCTTGTTCGGATCCTCGATGAACTGGACGACCGTACTCAGCGTCTTGAGGACGAGAAGACAGGACTTGAAAAGCAGCGCCAGGAGTTGCAGAGCAGCTCCGACCAGGCGGCGGAGGCACGCAGGCAGACGGCCGAGAAGGAGAGGCAACTCGGCATTCTGGCGGGCACCGTGGCGGCGCAGGGTCCTGGCATCACGATGACGGTCGACGACCCGAAGGGGACGGTACAGGCGGACATGCTGCTCGACGCGATCCAGGAGTTGCGTGCGGCCGGCGCGGAGGCGATCCAGGTCAACGGGGTGCGAGTGATCTCCGGCACCTACCTCACCGACTCCGGGAAGAGTGTGAGCGTCGACGGGAACAAGATCACCCAGCCCTACGTTTTCAAGGTGATCGGCAAGCCGCAGGATCTCGAACCGGCTCTCAACATCCCCGGAGGCGTGGTGCAGACCCTGGAGAAGGAGCAGGCGACTGTGACCGTCGAGCGGTCGACCAAGATCGTGGTGGATGCCTTGCGACCGGCGAAGCAGCCTGACTACGCTCGGTCGTCCTCACAGTGAACCGGCGGTGCATGCTGGACGTCCGGCGGGGGCATGAGGATGCGGGGGGTCGGCGCACCGGGGAGCCGGTGCGTGGTGGAAACTGTCTGGTGGATACGGACGTTGTGTGGTTGTCCGGGTCGGCCGGTTTATTCAGTCAGGGTTCGTCCTGCCCCACGGGCGGGTCTGTTTCGGTCAAGGGGAATCGCCCGTGAAGTTGTTTTCGAAGTTGTTCGGCAAGAGCACGCGAGAGGGTAGCGACAACGCGACCGCTCGCCATCGCGCACAGCCCGACGCGGACGGTCAGCGCCCGCTGTTCCGGGATCAGGTGGCTGGTCCGGGGGGTGACATTTCGGGAGGTCAGGGCGCGCGGTCAGTTGACCCGTCGCAGTCCGGCGGCATAGGTTTCGGGCAACCGTCAACCTCAGGTGCGGGTGGAGGGTTTACCTCCGACCCGTACGCGTCCAACGCCCCGGCGGGGCAGCCGCGGCAGGAGGATCCGTCCATGTCGGCCCTGGTTTGTACGAGGTGCGGTAACCGCAACGCGGAGAACGCCCGCTTCTGTTCCAACTGTGGTGCCCCGTTGCGCGCGGGCGCCGTGCCCGAGCGGGCGTCGGAGACGACGTCCACGATCTCGATCTCCGGCCTGGAGGCCTACGACGCCGAGGTCACCGGCCAGACCCAGGCGCCGGCGCTCTCGCCCGAGGCGCAGGCGGCCGTCGACGCGCTGCCGCTGGGCTCCGCGCTGCTGGTCGTGCGCCGTGGCCCGAACTCGGGCAGCCGCTTCCTGCTGGACAGCGACCTGACCACGGCCGGCCGTCACCCGCAGAGCGACATCTTCCTGGACGACGTGACGGTCTCGCGCCGCCATGTGGAGTTCCGCCGCCAGCCGGACGGCTCGTTCACGGTGGCCGACGTGGGCAGCCTCAACGGCACGTACGTCAACCGGGAGCGCATCGACCAGGTCGCTCTGTCGAACGGTGACGAGGTCCAGATCGGCAAGTACCGGCTGGTCTTCTACGCGAGCCGGCAGGGCATCTGACCCTCCGGACCTCGTCCGGGGATCCCAGGGAAGAAGGCCCATGCTGCACACACCGAGCGGCGGTACCGGTCACGGCACCGCCGCCACGGAATCCGGGCTGATGAGCATCGGCACGGTGCTGAACGTGCTGCGCGACGAGTTCCCCGAAGTCACCATCTCCAAGATCCGGTTCCTGGAGTCGGAGGGGCTGATCGAGCCCCGCCGGACCCCGTCCGGGTACCGCAAGTTCAGCGCCGGGGACGTGGAGCGGCTCGGGCACGTCCTGAGGATGCAGCGGGACCACTATCTGCCGCTGAAGGTCATCCGGGAGTACCTGGACGCCATGGAGCGCGGTGAGGCCGTCCAGCTGCCCGTGCTGGGACGGCAGCGGGACGGCGAGGCGGTCCCGATGGTCGCCGAGGCGCCCACGGTGGCGCGGATCGGCCGGGACGAACTGCTCGCGGCCGCCGAGATCGACGAGAACTGCCTGGCGGAGTGGGAGTCGTACGGGCTGCTCGCTCCCCTGGAGGACGGCGTGTACGACGCCGAGGCGGTCACCGTGGCCGCGCTCGTGACCGAGCTGGGCCGGTTCGGGATCGAGCCGCGCCATCTGCGGGTGATGAAGGCTGCCGCCGACCGTGAGGCAGGTCTGGTGGACCAGGTGGTGGCCCCGCTCAAGCGGCACCGCAATCCGCAGACCAGGGCCCATGCCGAGGCCCGTACGAAGGAGCTGGCGGCGCTCACGGTGAGGTTGCACGCCGCACTGGTGCAGACCGCGCTCGGGGTGCGGCTGCCGTGACCATCGTGACAGGACCCGGGCGGAGGCCGGATCGGGCGCGCGTTCCGGGCCCGACTACCCAAACGTCCCGGGCACGGCCTAGGGTTGCTGTGTGAACGAGCTCGATGTCGTAGGTGTCCGGGTGGAAATGCCCTCCAACCAACCGATCGTGCTCCTGCGCGAAGTGGGAGGCGACCGTTACCTCCCCATCTGGATCGGGCCGGGGGAGGCGACGGCGATCGCGTTCGCCCAGCAGGGCATGGCCCCTGCGCGGCCGCTGACCCACGACCTGTTCAAGGACGTGCTGGAGGCCGTCGGCCAGGAGCTCACCGAAGTACGCATCACGGACCTGCGTGAGGGCGTTTTCTACGCGGAGCTGGTCTTCGCCAGCGGCGTCGAGGTGAGCGCCCGTCCGTCCGACGCCATAGCGCTGGCGCTGCGCACCGGAACGCCGATCTACGGGAGCGACACGGTGCTGGACGACGCGGGCATCGCGATCCCGGACGAGCAGGAGGACGAGGTGGAGAAGTTCCGCGAGTTCCTCGACCAGATCTCGCCCGAGGACTTCGGCACCAGCAGCCAGTGAGGGACCGGAACGGCCCGTCACCCACCCATCAGAGGCCGGTGACGGGCCGGTTCACGGCTGGTCGGGCTCGAAACTCATGGGCAATTGCCAGCGGCCATTGAGAGCGTCCTACGGCTTCCCGCCAGAGCATTCGGCTAGCCTTTCCCCGCGGTGGGACACGGGAAACCACTCCTAGGGTGATTATCACTCGGCGTGCCGAGTGTGGCGATCGTTGACGCACCCCTGGTGACTGCCTACCGTCGAGAAGGCAGGTCAAGGACGGAGGTCGGCGTGAGAAGCAGCGGCGACGGTACGGCTGGGGGTGCCCCGGGACGCGGTCTCGGGGAGAGCGGTGCGTACCGGCCTCACGGCAGCACTGCCGGTCACGCTCCGCAGCGGCCGGCGGCAGTGCCGAGCGGCGGAGGGGCGGCGTCCATGACGACCGAGGAGATCGGCTACCGGGGGCCCACGGCCTGTGCGGCGGCCGGCATCACCTACCGGCAACTCGACTACTGGGCCCGCACCGGCCTGGTCGAGCCCAGCGTGCGGGCCGCCTACGGGTCGGGCACCCAGCGTCTGTACAGCTTCCGGGACGTCGTCGTCCTGAAGATCGTCAAGCGGTTCCTGGACACCGGGGTGTCCCTGCAGAACATCCGCACCGCCGTCCAGCACCTGAGGGAGCGCGGTTTCCGCGACCTCGAGCGCATGACCCTCATGAGCGACGGCGCCACGGTCTACGAGTGCACCTCGCCCGACGAGGTCCACGCCCTGCTCCAGGGCGGCCAGGGCATCTTCGGGATCGCGGTCGGCGTGGTCTGGCGGGACGTGGAAAGCGCGCTCTCCCAGCTGCACGGCGAGCGGGTCGACACCGGCGAGACCCTGATCGGGCCCAACCCGGCCGACGAGCTGGCCCGGCGCCGCAACCGGGCGGTCTGACGCCCGGCCCGACCCCTCCTGCATCTCCTGAGCGGAATCTCCTGCCCTTTGTGATGCCCCGGCACGGTTCTGTGCCGGGGCATTGTCAGTGGCGTGGTGCAGCATCGGAGATGTGAGAAACGCGCCCACGATCCTGCATCTCGACATGGATGCCTTCTACGCCTCGGTGGAGCAGGCATCCAAGCCGAGTCTGCGCGGGAAGGCCGTGGTCGTGGGCGGGCTCGGACCGCGCGGTGTGGTGGCCACCGCGTCGTACGAGGCCCGGGTGTTCGGGGTGCACTCCGCGATGCCGATGGCACAGGCGCGCAGGCTGGCGCCGAACGCCGCGTATCTGGTGCCGCGCTTCGGGCTGTACCGGTCGATCAGCGAGCAGGTGATGGCGCTGCTGCACGAGCTGTCGCCGCTGGTGGAGCCGCTGAGCCTGGACGAGGCGTTCGTGGACCTGGAGGCGGGTGAGGTGGCCTGGGACGCGGGGGCGGCGCGCTTGGCGGGGGAGAAGCTGCGCGCGGACATACGGGCCGCCACGGGGCTCGCCGGGTCGGTCGGGCTCGCCGCCTCCAAGATGCTCGCGAAGATCGCCTCCGAGCAGGCCAAGCCGGACGGGCTGGTGCTGATCGAGCCGGGCACGGAGCGGGCGATGCTCGGGCCGATGCCGGTGCGGACCCTGCCGGGCGTGGGGCCGGCGACGGGGGACCATCTGCGGCGGGCCGGGATCACCACGGTCGACGAGATCGCCGAGGCGGGGGAGGACGAGCTGGTACGGCTGCTGGGCAAGGCCCACGGGCACGCGCTGCACGCGATGGCGCTGGCGCACGACGAACGGCCCGTGGTCGCCGAGCGGGAGACCAAGTCGGTCTCCGTCGAGGACACCTATGACGTGGACATCCATGACCGGATGCGGGTGGGGATGGAGGTGCAGCGGCTGGCCGACCGGTGTGTGCGCAGGCTTCGGGCGGCCGGGCTGTCCGGGCGGACCATCGTGCTGAAGGTCCGGCGGTACGACTTCTCGACGCTCACCCGGTCGGAGACGCTCAGAGGGCCGACCGACGACCCGGCGGTGGTGCGGGAGGCGGCCGCGCGGTTGCTGGACTCGGTGGACACGACGGGCGGCGTCCGGTTGCTGGGCGTGGGCGTGTCGGGGCTCGCCGACTACACCCAGGAGGATCTGTTCGCGCAGGCGGCGGGGGAGGCGGCGGAGATCCTGGCGGAGGAGGACGCGGCCGAGCCGGTCGCCGAGCGGGAGGTGGTGGTCGCTGAGCGGAGATGGCCCGCGGGGCATGACGTCCGGCATGCCGAGTACGGACACGGATGGGTGCAGGGGAGTGGGCTGGGGAGGGTGACGGTGCGGTTCGAGACGCCGGGGGCGGTGGAGCCGGGGCGGGTGCGGACGTTTCGGGTGGATGATCCTGAGCTGGCGCCGGTGGATCCGTTGCCGCTGGTACCGGGGTGACGACCGACGGTGCGTGCGGGCCGGTGGGGGCTGATCGCGCAGTCCCCCGCGCCCCTTACGGGGCGCTGAGGCCGCCGTTCTTCCCCAGCAGCGGCACCCGCCAACGCCGGTAAGCGACCCCGACCCACGATCAGGCCCCCGCGTCCTCCGTTCCCGCCAGTTTGCCGAAGTCGTGGTCCGGGTGGTCGGGGGGTGGGGCGGTCGTGTCCAGGCCGTAGTGGTGGTAGAGCTGGAGTTCCTGCTCGGGGGACAGGTGGCGGCCCACTCCGAAATCGGGGGCGTCCTTGATCAGGGCGCGCTCGAAGGGGACCTGCAGCGTGCCCTCGATCAGCTCGCTGGGCTCCAGGGGCACGAAGGCATCCCGGGAGAACAGGCCGGTGCGTATGGCCGCCCACTCCGGCACGCCGGTCGCGTCGTCGAGGTAGACCTCGTCGATCGTGCCGATCTTCGTGCCGTTGCGGTCGAACGCCTTGCGGCCGATCAGGTTGCGCGGATCGATGTCGGTCTGCACGGGCCCTCCACTTGGTCGCAACTCATCCGTAAGCACTACAAAAGAGCACATTGAACGAGGCGGCCACTCGAAGACCCGTGCGTTGCCCTCGCTGGTAGGCTGGCAAGCGGCTGCTGACCCCGTGCGGGAGAGTCCTCCGGACAGACCGGAGGCGCCGAAGGAGCAAATCCTCCCCGGAATCTCTCAGGCTCACGTACCGCACGGACGAGGTCACTCTGGAAAGCAGGGTGGGCGTCGACGACGTCCGCTCTCACCGACGGTGAAAGCCGGATCCCCTGGGCGTCCGGCGAAGCTCTCAGGTTGAGATGACAGAGGGGGAGGCCGTCGGGGTGCCCGTGCCGGGGTACCCCTCGAAGGTCGCGTCAGACCAGGAGGCCTCCGCAATGACCGCCCAGCGTGTTCCGCTCTCCGAGCTCGAACAGGGAATCCCCTTCGAGCAGCGCCATATCGGGCCCGACCACGAGGCCCGGGCCAAGATGCTCGCCCAGGTCGGGTACGGCTCGCTCGACGAGCTGACCGCGGCCGCCGTGCCGGACGTCATCAAGAACGCCGACACCCTGGAGCTGCCGGGCGCGCGCACCGAGGCCGAGGTGCTGGCCGAGCTGCGGTCGCTGGCCGACCGGAACCAGGTGCTCGACTCGATGATCGGGCTGGGCTACTACGGCACCTTCACGCCGCCCGTCATCCTGCGCAACGTGATGGAGAACCCCGCCTGGTACACGGCCTACACGCCGTACCAGCCGGAGATCTCCCAGGGGCGGCTGGAAGCCCTGCTGAACTTCCAGACCATGGTCGCCGACCTCACCGGGCTGCCCACCTCCGGTGCCTCGCTGCTCGACGAGGGCACGGCCGCCGCCGAGGCCATGGCCCTGTCGCTGCGCATGGGCAAGAACAAGAAGGGCGTCTTCGTCATCGACGCGGACGTCCTGCCGCAGACCGTCGCCGTGATCCGGACCCGGGCCGAACCGACCGGGGTCGAGGTCGTCGTCGCGGACCTGAGCGACGGGATTCCGGCGGACCTCGCCGCCCGTGAGATCAACGGCGTGCTCGTCCAGTACCCCGGCGCATCCGGTGCCGTAAGCGACATCAGGCCGCTCGTCGAGCAGGCGCACGAGCTGGGCGCGCTGGTCACCGTCGCCGCCGATCTGCTCGCGCTGACCCTGTTGACCTCGCCGGGCGAGCTGGGCGCCGACATCGCCGTCGGGACGACCCAGCGGTTCGGTGTGCCGATGGGCTTCGGCGGGCCGCACGCGGGCTACATGGCGGTGCGGGAGAAGTTCGCGCGCAGCCTGCCCGGCCGGCTCGTGGGCGTGTCCGTGGACGCCGACGGGCACAAGGCCTACCGGCTCGCGCTGCAGACCCGTGAACAGCACATCCGCCGTGAGAAGGCCACCAGCAACATCTGCACCGCGCAGGTGCTGCTCGCCGTGATGGCCGGCATGTACGCCGTCTACCACGGGCCCGAGGGGCTGCGGGCCATCGCCCTGCGGACCCACCGCTACGCCACGATCCTGGCCGCCGGGCTCAGGGCCGGCGGGGTCGAGGTCGTGCACGGCGCCTACTTCGACACCCTCACCGCGCGGGTGCCCGGCAAGGCCGCCGAGATCGTCGCCACCGCCCGGCAGAGCGGCGTCAACCTGCGGCTCGTGGACGCCGACCACGTCTCCATGGCCTGCGACGAGACCACCGCGCGGGCCCAGCTGGGTGCCGTGTGGACGGCGTTCGGGGTCGAGGGCGACGTCGAGGCGCTGGACGCGGTCGCCGAGGACACGCTGCCCGAGGCGCTGCTGCGCGAGGACGGCTACCTCGCTCACCCGGTCTTCCACGAGCACCGCTCCGAGACCGCGATGCTGCGCTACCTGCGCCGGCTCGCCGACCGGGACTACGCGCTGGACCGGGGCATGATCCCGCTGGGCTCCTGCACCATGAAGCTCAACGCGACCACCGAGATGGAGCCGGTCACCTGGCCCGAGTTCGGTCAGCTGCACCCCTTCGCGCCCGCCGAGCAGGCGCAGGGCTATCTGACGCTCATCCGTGAGCTGGAGGAGCGGCTCGCCGAGGTCACGGGCTACGACAAGGTGTCGCTCCAGCCCAATGCCGGGTCGCAGGGCGAGCTGGCCGGGCTGCTCGCCGTACGCGCGTACCACCGTGCCAACGGCGACGAGCAGCGCACGGTGTGCCTGATCCCGTCCTCCGCGCACGGCACCAACGCCGCCAGTGCCGTCATGGCCGGGATGAAGGTCGTCGTCGTGAAGACCGCCGAGGACGGCGAGGTCGACGTCGAGGACCTGCGGGCGAAGATCGAGCAGCATCGCGACCAGCTCGCCGTGCTGATGATCACCTACCCGTCCACGCACGGCGTGTTCGAGGAGCACGTCGCGGACATCTGCGGTCAGGTGCACGAGGCCGGCGGCCAGGTGTACGTCGACGGGGCCAACCTCAACGCCCTGGTCGGGGTCGCCAAGCCCGGGCACTTCGGCGGCGACGTCTCGCACCTCAACCTGCACAAGACCTTCTGCATCCCGCACGGCGGCGGCGGTCCGGGGGTCGGTCCGGTGGCCGTACGGGCCCACCTGGCGCCGTACCTGCCGAACCACCCGCTTCAGCCGGCCGCCGGGCCGGCGACCGGGGTCGGGCCGATCTCGGCCGCGCCGTGGGGCTCCGCGGGGATCCTGCCGATCTCGTGGGCGTACGTCCGGCTGATGGGCGGCGAGGGGCTGAAGCGCGCCACCCAGGTGGCCGTGCTCAGCGCCAACTACATCGCCAAGCGGCTGGAGCCGCACTACCCCGTGCTCTACACCGGTCCCGGCGGGCTGGTCGCGCACGAGTGCATCATCGACCTGCGGCCGCTGACCAAGGCGACCGGCGTGAGCGTCGACGATGTCGCCAAGCGGCTCATCGACTACGGGTTCCACGCGCCGACGATGTCCTTCCCGGTGGCCGGCACGCTGATGATCGAGCCGACCGAGTCCGAGGACCTCGGCGAGCTGGACCGGTTCTGCGAGGCGATGATCGCCATCCGGGCGGAGATCGACAAGGTCGGGGCGGGCGAGTGGCCCGCCGAGGACAACCCGCTGCGGGGTGCTCCGCACACGGCCGCCGCGCTCGGCGGGGAGTGGGAGCACGCGTACTCGCGTGCGGAGGCCGTCTTCCCGGCCGGGGTGTCCGCCGCCGACAAGTACTGGCCGCCGGTGCGCCGGATCGACCAGGCCTACGGAGACCGGAACCTGGTGTGCTCGTGCCCGCCGCTGGACGTCTACGAGGACTGATCCGCGGTACGACACGCCGACAGAGGCCCCGCTTCGGCGGGGCCTCTCGCGTCTGGTTCTACGCCGGGTACGCGTGGGTCCCCGTCGCCTTCACCGTCGCCCAGACCGGGGTGCCCGGGTGCAGGTCCAGTTCGGCGGCGGCGACCGTGGTGAGGTCGGCGGCGAGGGGGAGTTCACCGGTCAGGTCGGCGCGGATCCGGTCGCCGTGGACCTCCAGGCCGGCGACCTCGCAGCGCCACAGGTTGCGGGCGCTGGTGCCGGTGGGGCGGTCCCGGAAGAGGGTGACGGCGCTCGGCGGGAACGCGACGAACACGTCACCGGTGAGGTGCTCCGTGGTGGCGATGGCGGGGCCGGTGTCCAGCCGGACCAGGTGGCCCTCGACCGCGGCCTCGGCCCGGCCGCGGTAGAGGTTCAGGCCGACCAGGTGGGCGATGTAGTCGGTGCGCGGGTGGCGGGCGATGTCGGCGGGGGTGCCCTGCTGGACGATCCGGCCCTGCTCGATGACGATCAGGCGGTCGGCCAGCACCATGGCGTCCAGCGGGTCGTGGGTGACCAGTACGGCCACGGCCTCGAACTCGGCCAGGTGGCGGCGGAGTTGGGAACGCACGTCCAGGCGGGTGCGGGCGTCGAGGGCGGCGAGGGGCTCGTCCAGGAGCAGCAGGCGGGGGTGGGTGGCCAGGGCGCGGGCCAGTGCGACGCGCTGGGCCTGGCCGCCGGAGAGGCGGCGGGGTTTGGCGCCGGTGTGGTCCGCGAGGCCCATGCGGTCCAGCCAGGCGGCCGCCTGGGCGCGGGCCTCGGCCTTGGTCGCGCCGTGGCAGCGGGGGCCGAAGGCGACGTTGTCGAGGGCCGTGAGGTGGGGGAAGAGGAGATAGTCCTGGAAGACGACGCCCACCGGGCGGGATTCGGGGGGCGTACGGTCCAACTCCGTGCCGTCCAGGCGGAGATGGCCGGCGGTGAGGGGGGTGAGGCCGGCCAGGGCCCGGAGGGCGGTGGTCTTGCCGGCGCCGTTGGGGCCGAGGAGGGCGACGACCTCGCCGGGGGCGGCGGTGAGGGTGATGTCGAGGTGGAAGGCGGGGCGGCTGACGACGAGGCGGGCGTCGAGGCCGTCGGTGCGGTGCGGGTGCGGGTGCGGGTGCGTGGGGGCCGCCCGGCCTCCGGCCGGGTTGTGTTTCCCACCCGCAGCACCCGTGCGGGTATCAGTGTCGGGAGCGGGTGGCCCCTGCGGGGGCTGTGCGCCGTCGGCGGCCGCGGGTGGTGTGGGGGGCCGTCGGGTGGGGTCGGGGTGGGTCATGAAGGTGTCATCCAGCGGTCGCGGAGGCCTGCCAGTACCGCGATCGAGACGGTCAGCAGGACCAGGCTGAGGGCGATCGCCGCGTCGGGGTCGTTCTGGAGGGCCAGGTAGACGGCGAGCGGCATGGTCTGGGTGCGGCCCGGGAAGTTGCCGGCGAACGTGATCGTCGCGCCGAACTCGCCGAGTGCGCGGGCCCAGGCCAGTACCGAGCCGGCCGCGATGCCCGGGGCGATGAGCGGGAGCGTGACCCTGCGGAACGCCGTGAAGCGGGACGCGCCCAGGGTCGTCGCCGCCTCCTCGTAGCGCGGGTCGGCGGCGCGCAGCGTGCCCTCGACGCTGATCACCAGGAAGGGCATGGCCACGAAGGACTCGGCGATCACCACCGCGGTCGTCGTGAACGGGAGCGTGATCCCGAACCAGGAGTCCAGCCACTGCCCGACGACCCCGTTGCGGCCCAGGGCGAGGAGCAGGGCCACACCGCCGACCACCGGGGGGAGGACGAGGGGGAGGGTCACCAGCGCTCGTACCAGGCCGCGGCCGGGGAACTCCGTGCGGGCCAGCAGCCAGGCCAGCGGGACGCCGAGCACCAGGCTCACGGCGGTCGCCGCGGTCGCGCTGAGCAGCGAGAGCTGGAGGGCCTGCCACACCTCCGTGCTGGTCAGCAGCGACGGGAGGCTGCCCCAGGGGGCGCGCAGAAGCAGGGCGAGCAGGGGCAGGAGGAGGAAGACCAGAGCTACCGCTCCGGGGAGGAGGAGCGGTAGCGGCACAGTCGACCGGGCGCGCCGGCGCCGCGGGCCGCCCGTGACGGCGACGGCCCCTGCGTCCGGCTCGTCGGTCTTCGTCACGGCTTGAGGAACCCGGCCTCGTTCAGGACCTGCTGGCCCTCGGCGGACCGCACCAGCGCGATGAACGCCTTGGCCAGCGTCGGGTTCGGGGCGTCCTTCAGCAGGGCGATCGGGTAGTCGTTGATGGCGTCGGCGGACTCGGGGAACTCCACGCCCTCCACCTTGTCACCCGCGGCCTTCACATCCGTCTTGTAGACGACCGCCGCGTCGGCCTCCTTCAGCACCACCTTGTTGAGGGCGGACTTCACGTCCTCCTCGTAGGAGACCGGGGTCAGCTTGAGCTTGCTGGCGTCCAGGGCCTTCTGCGCGGCGGCGCCGCACGGCACCG
Organism: Streptomyces sp. NPDC048254; assembly: GCF_043201895.1. Classification (NCBI taxonomy): domain Bacteria; kingdom Bacillati; phylum Actinomycetota; class Actinomycetes; order Kitasatosporales; family Streptomycetaceae; genus Streptomyces; species Streptomyces sp. NPDC048254. The sequence continues at coordinate 115,622 of NZ_JBICZJ010000028.1, read as the reverse complement.
TCTTGTCGCAGAGGACCACCTTCAGCGAGGACTTGGTCAGGTCCTTCAGCGAGGCGACCTTGTCGGGGTTGCCCGGCAGGGTGGCGATCTCCAGCTGGTTGCGGACGAAGGTGGCCGGCGTGGTGGCGGTGTCCTCCTTGTCCGTCACGATCGCCATCGTCTTGGGGCTGGCCGCGGCGAAGACGTCGGCGGGGGCCCCGCTGGTGATCTGCGCGGCGAGGGTGTCACTGCCGCCGAAGCTGAAGTCGACCTTCGTTCCCGGGTGGGCCTTCTCGAAGTCCGCCTTCAGCGTCGTGAAGCTCTCCTTGAGGGAGGCCGCCGCGAACACGGTGATCGAGCCCGACAGCTTGGGTGACGCCGACGACGAGGTGTCCGACTTCGTCTTCGCGGACGAGTCGTCGTCCGAGGAGGAGCAGGCGCTCAGGGCCAGCAGGGCCGCGACCGAGGCACCGGCCACCTGCAGCGTCCGCCGGGTCCGGCGCGCGGAACGGGTCATCACGAGTGAACTCCTCTGAATCCAGATGAAAAAGCTGTCGCGCCCTGCTGCGACCCTTCTACCGGCCACCTGGCGATGATACTGCCGCACGTGCCAGGCGTAAGTCATCTGTCACATCGCATGAGCTGCACACTTGTGGCTTGAACCTGGCATGTGCGTTTGTACGGAGGTGCGCCGCGGGTACCGTCATCCAGGAGGTGGCCGCACATGACGCTCGCCGAACTCGACCTCACCGGGGACCTGGCACGACCGGCCCGGCTCACCGTGTCCGACCCCCTGCGCCGGCCCCAGCACCAGGCGCGGGTCAGCTTCGAGTGCGCCACCAGCGGCGTCCAGCGCCACGGCTTCACCGGACCCCTGCTGTACGACGTCCTCAGCGACGCGGGCCCCGGTTTCGACCCCGCCCGGCGCAAGGACCGCCTGCGCTTCCTCATCGCGGTCACCGGCGCCGACGGGCACCACGCCCTGCTCTCCTGGGCGGAGATCGACCCGGATTTCGCCCACGCCCCCGTCCTGCTCGCCGTCGGCATCGACGGCACCCCGCTGGACCTGGCGGGCCCGCAACTGAAGGGGCGCTGACGGAGGTCGCCGGGCATGTGGCGCCCGGGGCGGCGGTGGGGCGGCTGCCGGAGGGGCTCGCCTTCGCGGTACTGCCCACCGCGGGAGACGTGCCGGCCGAGGTCTGGGCGCTGGTCGCCGGCTGCGAGCCCGGCGTACCGCTGCACGGCGGGACCGGGTCGGCGGCCACCGGGCCCGGTGCCCTGGCCGGGGCGCCGGCGCAGCCACGGTACGCGTTCACCTCCGCCCACGGCACCGCCCCGGACGCCTCCGCCCTCCTCGACGCAGGCGCGTTCACCAGCCTCGCCGCGCTGCTCACCGGCGAACGGGCCGCCTCCGCCGTGCTGTTGAGCACCCTGGAGACCTTCCTGGCCTGCGACGGCTCCTGGGCGCGGACCGCCGAGGCGCTGCATCTGCACGTCAACACCGTGCACTACCGGATGCAGCGGGTGGAGCACTTCACGTGCGCGACCTGTCCCGGCTGAGCGACCGGCTGGACCTGTGGGCGGCGCTGATGTGCCGGTGACGGGGTCAGACGCGGTCGATGTGCACGTTCGTCGACTTCACCCGGGCGGTGGCCTCCATGCCCACCTCCAGGCCCAGTTCCTCGACGGCCTCGCGGGTCAGCAGGGAGACCAGGCGGTGCGGGCCGGCCTGGATCTCGACCTGGGCGGCGACGTCGCCGAGCTTGATCGCGGTGACGATGCCGGGGAAGGCGTTGCGGACCGAGGTGTAGGAGGCGTCCTCCTCGCCGGTGCCGGCCCTGGCCAGTTCGACGGAGAACGCGGCGAGGTCCTTGCCGTCGATGAGCCGCCGGCCGCCCTCGTCGCGATGGGTGGTCACCCGGCCGGCGTCGGCCCAGCGGCGGGCGGTGTCGGGGCTGACGCCGAGCAGCCGCGCCGCCTGGCCGATCGTGTAGGACTGCATGGGGTCACGATAGGGCCGGTCGGCGGGGCCCGCGGACCAGGTGGCCGGCGGACAGAGCAGTTCCGCACACCCCTTCGGACGGGACCACTGCCACCCCCGAGGGGCGCGGGGAACTGCGCGACAAAGCCACGATGGCGCCGCACCTTCGTTACGGCGTCACCCGGATCGTCCGAGAGACCGATGCCGGCGTCGCGCAGCGGCCCGCGCCCGGTGCTGGTCAGGTCAGGCCGGATGCCTTGAGGACCGCGCGCGCGTTGGTGTCGTCGATCTCGTGGCCGAGCCGTGCGAGGACCTCGGTGCCCCGGCGCAGGGTGCCGCGGTCCAGGGAGCGGCGGACGCCGGTGTCCAGTTCGTGCCAGAGCAGCGGATTCGCGTGCAGGACGTTCGGGTCGAGCTCCAGCCGGTTGCCGGCGGTGTCGCGCAGCACCAGATGGGCGGAGACATCGCCGTACTGGCCGATGGAGACGAGGGAGTCGGTACGGACGGTACGGCCACGGAGCGGCCCGCGGACGGCCAGCCACCCGGGGCCCGCCGTGACCCGGGCCGGCAGCAGCATGACGAGAACGGCGGCCGACAGGGTGGCCCAGAGCAGGGCGCGGACCGGGGTGAGCGTGCCGGCGTCCCAGTCCACCAGGAGCGTCACGCCGCCGAAGCCGAGGGCGCAGCCGACGGCCAGCCGTGCGCTGCCGCGCCAGGTGCGGTCGCCGACTGCCCGGCCGCCGCGTCTTCCGTCGTCCATGAGGCCGACGGTAGGGGCCGCGGGGCGCTCGGGAACGGCGGCTGACGGGGTTCTTATGCGGACCGAGCGGTTATTGACGGGATTCTTACGACCCGGTCGTTTCGGCGTGGGCGCTCAGCCCGTGTGCACGCGCGGCCGTCGGGAGCGGTCCGGTTCCGCCTCGCGCAGTACCTCCCGGGTGACCGGGGCGACCTCGCCCTGGCCGAAGAGGAAGAAGCGCAGGAAGTTGGCGAACGGATTGCCCTCGGTCCACTCGAAGTAGATGTGCGGGATGCAGCCGGTGTCGTCACGGACGTGCAGCAGCAGCGCGGCCAGGGCGTTGGGGATGGAGGCCGACTCCAGGGTCAGGACGCGGTAGCGGTTGTGCAGGACCTCGCCGCGCACGCTGAGGCCCGCCTCGAACTCGGAGGGGTCGGTGACCGTGACCTCGACGAAGACGAAGTCCTCCTGCTCGGGCATGTCGTTGTCGGCGCGGATCTGCTCGATCTTGTCCCGGTACTCGGCCTTGTCGCGGGCGTCCGGCTCATTGGCGATGAACCGCATCTTGCGGCTGGCCATGTCCCTGATGAACCGTTCCGCCATGTCGTCGAGCGCCACACTCGTCACGCGCAGCTCGAAGGCGCGGGCCAGCCGGGACAGCAGTGAGACCAGGATGATGCCGACGATGAAGCAGGCACCGATCTTCACACCGTCCGGACGCTCGATGACGTTCACGACCGTCGTGTAGAGGAACACCGCCGAGATGACGGCGAAGGCGATGGTCCAGTTGCGCTGCTGGGCCTTGCGGGCGGCGATGGTCACCGCGATCGCCGCGGAGCTGATCAGCACCAGTACACCGGTGGCGTAGGCGCCGCCCTGCGCGTCGACGTCGGCGTCGAAGATCCAGGTGACCAGGAAGGCGATCAGGGTGAAGACGATGACCATCGGGCGCACGGCGCGGGCCCAGTGCGGGGCCATGCCGTAGCGGGGCAGATAGCGCGGCATCAGGTTGAGCAGGCCGGCCATCGCGGAGGCGCCGGCGAACCACAGGATGCAGATGGTCGAGACGTCGTACACCGTGCCGAAGGCGTTGCCGAGGTACTCGTGCGCCAGATAGGCGAGCGCGCGGCCGTTGGCGTCGCCGCCGGACTTGAACTCCTGCTCCGGGATCAGCAGCGTGGTGATGAAGCTGGTCGCGATCAGGAAGCAGCTCATGATCAGGGCCGCCGTGGTGAGCAGCTTCCTGGTGTCCCGGATCCGGCCGGTGGGCCGCTCCTCGGTGTCGCCCGGGTCGCCCTGGACGTGCGGCATGACCGCGACGCCGGTCTCGAAGCCGGACAGGCCCAGCGCCAGCTTGGGGAAGACGATCAGGGCCACGCCGATCATGACGAAGACGTTGCCGTGTTCCGTGGTCAGGGCGCTGGTCCAGTCGGTGATGACGTGCTCGGCGGTGATGACGTGGTAGACGCCGACGATCACGACCACGACGTTCAGTGCGAGGTAGATGCCGACCAGGGCGACCGCGACGCCGATGGCCTCCAGGAAGCCCTTGAGGAAGACCGCGCCCAGCAGCGCCACCAGGATCAGCGTGATGATCATCTGCTTGCCCTGGAGGAAGTCCGTCAGATGCGGGTTCTCGACCAGGTGGGTGGAGGCGTCGGCGGCCGACAGGGTGATGGTGATGAGGAAGTCTGTGGCGGCGAAGCCCAGCAGGGTGAGCACGAAGAGCTTGCCCTGCCAGAAGGAGAGCAGCCGCTCCAGCATGGCGATGGAGCCCTCGCCGTGCGGGCTCTCCGCGGCGACGCGCCGGTAGACCGGCAGGGCGCCGGCCAGGGTGACGATGACCAGCACGATGGTCGCGATCGGCGACAGCAGCCCGGCCGCGAGGGCCGCGATGCCGGGCTGGTAACCGAGGGTCGAGAAGTAGTCCACACCGGTCAGGCACATCACCCGCCACCAGCGCTGGCCCTTGTGCGCGGGCTCCGGCTGCGCGTGGGGCCCGGTGTGGCCGCCGCTCTTGCCCATGTCGGACAGCCCCTCCAGCATCCAGGCGCGCAGGCGACTGGGAGGGGGGTGTTCGGTCGTGGCCATCGGTCGGGCTCCTGGTGTCCGGCGCGCTGAGTGCGGGGCAGTTCGATTCCGGCCATCACGCGGACGGCGGCACCAGCGTATGCAGAGAGTGACGCCTGGGCCCACGGATCAGCGGGCCCCGGGCGTCAAGCTTGCGTTAAGAATCGCCTGGCAGGAGGCGTCGGAGCATCAGGAAAGGACGGCACTCAGGCCGCGACGAGGCGTTCGGCTGTACGGGGGACGGCGGGCGGGTGCCGGGCCCGGACACCGAGCGTTATCCCGTACGGCGGCTGCCGCGCCCCGTCTCACGCGCTCAGCCGCTCGTGTACGACCGGGCTGCCGACCGCGTACTGCACATACTCGCGAACCAGGCGGAACCCCGCGGTCCGGGCCAGCAGACGGGCGGCACGGTCGTGGACCGGACAGTTCCAGGTGGGGACGTGTCCGCGCGCGGTGATGTCGGCGCACAGGGACGTGACGCAGGCCAGGGCGAGGTGGTGGCGCCGGCGTTCGGGCACCGTGTGGACGCCGAGGTCCTCGTAGCGGGTGCCGCGGAAGTAGGTGCGGGCGACCGCCAGGACGCGGCCGGTGCGGCTCGTCAGGCGTGGCCGGAGGCGGCCAGGCCCCGCGGTCCGCCCCAGCTGGCGGAGAGCCAGGAGGCGTCCGGGCCGAGGGCGAACACGGCGTCCGTGTCGGCCGGTTCCAGGCGCCGAATCGTCACGTTCCTCGGGACCGGCGGGCGCTGCGGCTCGGCCTGGAGCGTCCGGTTGGTGCCGTCGCCGGAACGGGCCCCCGGCCGCCGCGGTCCGCGTCGGATCCGTGGTCCCGGGCCGTGAGGCCGCTGACGCCCGCGGTCTTCTCGGGCGGCCGACCGTGAATCATCCCTCGGCGAGTGCCGGACATACCTGCTCAGCACGGAATATACGGAACCCGTACGGGCGCCACGAGCACGCCGTCAAGATCCCGTCAAACCTGCCTGAAGGGTCGTCAGGAGCGCATCAAGGCCGCCTGTTCCTGGCCGGATCCGGTCGCAGACTCGATCGGTACGGGGGACGGGCGACCGTCCGTGGCGGGTACCTGGGAGGGGACCGTGACCATCACGGCCGGCACAGCACACAGACCTCCGAAGGAGGCTGTCGAAGAGCCACGGCAGGCCACGGTCGTCCCGCCGCCCGTACCCACCCCGGAGCCGCCGAAGCGGCGCCCGGGGCAGCGGATCGTGGCCGCGCGGGCCGCTCTGCGCCACCGTTTCCGGTCGACCGTGCCGGCACGGCTGCGCCTTCTGCGCGCGGCCACGGTCCTGCTCGCCGTCGCCCTGGGGACCGTGCTCCTCGTCGCCGGACTGGCCGCGAACGACACCTGGGACGCAGTGGCCGACCGCGACGCCCCGCGCACCACCAGCGCGGCCGGCCTCGACCTGGCCCTCAACGACATGGACGCCCAGGCCGCCAACATCCTGCTGTCCAGCGGGAACGGCGGGACGGGCGAGCTGACCGCCCCGCACGCCAAGGCCGTCACCCTGTACGGCGACGCCCGCCGCGAGATCGGGCACGACCTGCGCACCCTCGCGGCCGCCGCCCAGGGGGACCGGACCGACGAGAAGACCGTCGAGTCGATCACCGACAACTTCGCCGAGTACCAGGAACTCATCGGCCGCGCCCTGGAGAACGACCGCCGAGCCGACGGCAAACCGGACGCGATCGCCGACTACCGCCACGCCACCGACCTGCTGCGCGACAGCCTTCTGCCGGACGCGCGCAAGCTGGTCTCCTCCAACGACACGGCCTTCGACTCCCGGTACACGGCGGCCCGTTCGGCACTGTCCGCCCAGCTCGTCGCGGTCCTCGCCCTCGGTCTGCCGCTCCTGGCCGTCCTCGGCGTCGTGCAGTGGTACCTGGCCCGCCGCTTCCGCCGGAACCTCAACCCCGCCCTCCTGGCCGCCACCGTGTGCGCCCTGGCCGCCGTCGTCCTCGGCACCCAGCTCCTCTCCTCCACGGCCACGCATCTGAAGGTGGCCCGGCACGACGCCTTCGACTCCGTCGTCGCCCTCTCCCGCGCCCGCGCCATCGCCTACGACGCCAACGCCGACGAGAGCCGCTACCTCCTCGACCCACAGCGCCGCACCCGGTACGCGGACTCCTTCCTCGCCAAGTCCCAGGAGCTGTACGGCATCAAGGGCGCCACGCTGTCGACCTACGACGCCGGACTCGCCGCCACCTGGCAGGACTACCGCGCCGACGCCACCGACCCGCGCTTCACCGGCGAGTTCCGGCGCGAGCTGGACAACATCACCTTCCCCGGGGAGCGGGCCGCGGCCGACAAGACGGTCGACGCGTACGCCGTCTACGAGCGTGACGACCGGAAGATCCGCGCGCTGCTCGCCGCCGGCGAGGAACAGCAGGCGGTGGAGTTCTGCATGGGCTGGCAGGCGGGCACGTCCAACGCGCACTTCGGCGCCTGGATGACCGCACTGGACCAGGTGACCGACATCAACCGCGCCCACTTCACCTCGTCCGTCGGCGAGGGCCGGTCGGAGTTGAGCGGCCTGCTTCCGTGGGCGTGCGGGTTGCTGTGCGCGGCGATGGCCCTGGCCGCCCTGGGCCTGCGGCCCCGACTGGCGGAGTTCCGCTGACACCTGCCCGGGGGCGCGGGACTGTGCCGAGATGCGGCTCCGCCGCCGGGGCGCGACCAGCCTCCCGCTCACCAGCAGACGAAGACGGTCCCCCCGGCGGAGCGCTACGCGTCCGCCAGCCGGGCCTCCTCCAGGTCCAGGGACCGCTGGAGCCGTCTTCGGGTCGTGTCGCTGATCGTGTGCTCGTCGTACAGCCGCCGCAGCTCCGCCGCCTCCACCGCTATCAGGTCGCGGCGCAGCTGCCGGTAGACCAGGTCGGCCGACTCGACCGTGCTGTCGGTCAGCCGGTCGCGGGCGTCGTCGAGGCGGGCGTGGAGACCGCGCCGGAGCCGGTCGAGGACCACCTCGGGCACGGCCTCCAGCTCGGACAGCTCCTCCAGGCGCCGGATGCCCGCGTCGGCCAGCCGGCAGCGGGCGGCGGCCTCCTCGCGCTCGGTGTGGTCGGGCTCCAGGGCTATGCCGGAGCGGCGCACGACGGAGGCCAGGGAGAAGCCCTGCACGACGAGGGTGACCACGACGACCGAGGTGGTCAGGACCAGGACCAGCGGGCGCTCGGTCAGCGCCGAGCCGTCCTTCGCCACCACCGGGATCGACAGCGCGGCCGCCAGCGGCACCACACCCCGGGTGCCGGCCCACGTCAGTACCACCGGCACCCGCCAGTTCGGCCGCTGGATGCCGCCCTTGCGCTGCACCACCGCCGACAGCGGCGCCAGCCACAGCAGCCGCACCGCGATCAGCGTGCCGGCCACCGCCAGCGCGTACAGCGGCCAGGCCCGGTCGCCGTCGGACAGGGCCCGGACCTGGGCGGGCAGTGCGAGCCCTATCAGACTGAAGACCACGCTCTCCAGCAGGAAGACCACCGTGCCGTAGACGGCGTGCAGCTGAAGCCTTATACGGGCGTTGGTGAGCCGGTCGCCGCGGCCGCCCAGGACGACCCCCGCGACCACCACGGAGGTGACACCGGAGGTGTGGGCCGCCTCCGCGAGGACGTACGCGGTGTACGGCGTGACCAGCGATATCACCGTCTCCAGGACCGGGTCCTCGGTGCGCCGCCTGATCACCGCGACGACACCGGCGACGACGGCGCCGATCAGGGTGCCGCCGCCCGCGAGCAGCAGGAACTCGCCTCCCGCGGCCCCCCAGTTCGCCGCCGCCGAGGCCACCGCGACGCTCACCGCGACCCGGTAGAGAACCAGGGAGGTCGCGTCGTTGAAGAGGCTCTCGGCCTGGACCAGCATCTGCACCTTCGGCGGCAGCGCGAGCCGGCGGCCGAGCGCGGTCACCGCGACCGGGTCGGTGCTGGCCAGGATCGCGCCCAGCACCAGCGCCATCTGCCAGGACAGCGGGGTGACCAGCGAGGCGACCGCGCCGACGGCCGCCGCCGAGGCCAGCACCAGGCCGACCGCGAGCACCCCGACCGGCTTCCAGACCGCGCGCAGCTCCCGCCAGGAGAGTTCCTCGGCGCTGGCGTAGAGCAGCGGCGGGAGGACGACGAGCCCGATGACCTCCGGGCTGATCCGGATCTGCGGGGTGCCCGGCAGCAGGGCCACGGCGAGGCCCGCGACGACGAGGAGGGAGGGCGCGGGAATCCGCCATCGGCGCGCGAAGGTCGCCACCACCGTGGCCAGTACCACAAGTGCCAGAACCGTACCCACGCCGCGCATGCCGTCCCCCTGGGGCTCTGCGGGAGCCACAGTGACTCCCCGCCGACCAGACTTCCCGGCACACCGCCTTCACCCTATCCGGGCAAGGGCCGTCAAGACAGTGTCAACGTCCTCGTCAGTGGCGCCAGAGACGCGTCAAGAGGCCGCTTCCCGGGCCTTGCGGCGCGCTTGTCTTTGAGGTGATGAACGACGTACCGCGCGGACGACTCAAGGTCTACCTCGGTGCCGCCCCAGGGGTCGGCAAGACCTACCGCATGCTCGACGAGGCTCAGCGCCGCGCGTCCCGGGGCGCGGACGTGGCGGTGGGGTTCGTGGAGTGCCACGGGCGCCCCCGGACCGCGGCCATGATCGACGGCCTGGAGGTCGTGGACCGCCTGCGCTGCGACTACCGGGGCGGCGAGTTCGAGGAGATGGACGTCGCGGCCGTGCTGGCGCGCCGCCCGAAGGTGGCGATCGTCGACGAGTTCGCCCACACCAACATCCCCGGCGGCGGCCGGCACCCCAAACGCTGGCAGGACGTCGAGGACCTGCTCGCGGCCGGCATGGACGTGATCACCGCCGTCAACATCCAGCACCTGGAATCACTCAAGGACGTCGTCGAGAAGATCACCGGGGTGCCGCAGCACGAGACGGTGCCCGACGAGGTGGTCCGGCGGGCCGAGCAGATCGAGTTCGTGGACATCCCGCCGGAGGGCCTGCGCCGTCGCATGGCGCACGGCAACATCTACGCCCCCGAAAAGGTCGACGCGGCCCTCGCCAACTACTTCCGCCCCGGCAACCTCACCGCCCTGCGCCAGCTGGCCCTCCTCTGGGTCGCCGACCGGGTCGACGAGGCGCTCCAGTCCTACCGTGCCGAGCACGCCATCGGCGGGGTGTGGGAGACCCGGGAGCGGGTCGTGGTCGCGCTGACCGGCGGTCCGGAGGGCGACACGCTGGTACGACGGGCCGCCCGCATCGCCGACCGATCGGCGGGCGGCGACCTGCTCGCCGTGCACGTGGCCCGCAGCGACGGACTGGCCGCCGGTGTCTCCCACGCCTCGCTGGCCCGGCAGCGCCGGCTGGTCGAGGACCTCGGCGGCAGCTACCACTCGGTGGTCGGCGACGACGTGGCCACCGCCCTGGTCGAGTTCGCCCGCGCCGAGAACGCCACCCAGCTCGTCCTCGGCACCAGCCGCCGAGGCCGCCTCGAACGCTTCCTCACCGGACCGGGGACGGGGGAGGTCGTCACCGCGCTCTCCGGCGACATCGACGTCCACCGGGTCACCCATGAGCGCGCCGGCCGCGGCACCCTGCTGCCCTCCCGCCGCCGCACGCTCTCCCCCCGCCGCCTGATCGCGGGACCGGTGGCAGGGCTGGTGCTCCCGGTGCTGCTGACCATCGCCCTCGCCCAGGTCCGCGGCACCGTCAACCTGACCAGCGAGGCCCTGCTCTTCCTGCTCGCGGTGGTCGGCGTGGCCTGCATAGGCGGGGTCACCTCCGCCGTGATCGCCTCCGTCACCGCGTCCCTGCTGCTCAACTACTGGTTCATACCGCCCGTCGGCCAGTTCACCCTCGACGATCCCAACGCCCTGCTGGCGCTCGGGGTGTTCGCGGTCGTGGCCGCCACCGTCGCCGGGGTCGTCGACCGCTCGCTGCGGCTGTCCCGGCGCGCGGCCCGGGCCGCCGCGGAGGCCGAGACCATGTCGTCGCTGGCCGGGAGCATCGTGCGCGGCGGCCAGACCATCCCGGCCCTGCTGGAACGCACCCGCGAGACCTTCGGCATGGATTCCGCCGTGCTCGTCCAGGAGCCGCCCGATGGTGCCGACGTCACCACCGTGCCGGCCGGCCCCGGCAACTACCTGGTGCTGCGCGGTCGTACCCCCTCCGCGTCCGAGCGGCGGGTGCTCGGCGCCTTCGCCGCGCACGTCGGCTCGGCGGTGGAGAGGGCCCGGCTCGCGCAGGCCGCGGCCGAGGTCGAACCGGTACGCGCCGCCGACCGCATGCGCACCGCGCTGCTGCGGGCCGTCGGCCACGACCTGCGCACCCCGCTCGCGGCCGGCTGGGCGGCGGTCACCTCGCTGCGCAGCCGCGAGGTGGAGTTCTCCCCGGAGGACCGCGACGAACTCCTCGCCACCGCCGAGGAGTCCATGGCCCGGCTGAGCCGGCTGATCGACAACCTCCTCGACCTCAGCCGCCTGGAGGCCGGCGTCCTCACCCTCAACCTCCGGGCCACCGCACTGGAGGAGGTGCTCCCGGCGGCCCTCGCCGACACGCCGACGGCCGACGTGCACGGCGAGCCGGAGAACATGCCACCGCTGCTGGCCGACCCGCCGCTGCTGGAGCGCGTGATCGCCAACCTGGTCGGCAACGCGGCCCGCTACAGCCCGCCCGGCAAGCGGGTGCTGGTGACGGCGAGCGCGCTGGCGGGGCGCGCCGAACTCCGGATCATCGACCGGGGCCCCGGTCTGCCTGCCAACGGCCGCGACCGTCTCTTCGAGCCCTTCCAGCGGCTCGGCGACACCGACAACACCACCGGCCTCGGCCTCGGCCTCGCCCTCGCGCGCGGGCTCACCGAGGCGATGGACGGCACCCTGACCCCCGAGGACACCCCGGGCGGCGGACTGACCATGGTCGTCTCGCTGCCCCTGGCCGATCGGACCCAACCCTTCCGGACGCCGCAGAGCGTAGGAGGTGCCTCATGAGCAGCACATCCGCCGGTATGGGACACGCGACCTTCGGGTGGCCCGTGCCCGTGCCCACCAGAAACGGGGCCGCGCTCGCCGCGGGCCTCGCCCTCCCCTTCCTGGTCGCTCTCGTCCTGGTCCCCTTCCGTACCGACCTGTCCCACACCAACGCGGCGCTGGTCCTGGTCGTGGTGGTCGTCGCCGTGGCCGCGCTGGGCAGCCGCCTCGCCGGAGCGGTGGCGGCGCTCTCGGCGGCGGCGTGGTTCGCCCGCGGCGGAGCCGCACATGAACACAGCTTTCTGACCAGGCCGTACGAGACGTTCGACATCAGCGCCACCGTCGACATCGAGACGGCCGTGCTGCTGCTCGCCGTCGGTCTGATCGTGGCCCGGCTCGCGGCCCACGCACGCAGGCTGGAGACCGTCCCGGTGACCGACGAGGGCTACCTCACCCGCATCCACACCACCGCCGACCTGGTCCGGTCCGCCAAGTCCGCCGACGCCGTCGTCGGCCACGTGCGCGGCGAACTGACCGGCCTGCTCGGCCTGTCCGGCTGCCGGTTCGAGTACGGCACCCTGCTGGGACAGCCGGCCCGGCTGGGCAAGGACGGCGGGATCACCGTCGGACGGCGGGCCTGGGACCTGGAGAGGGGCGGCTGGCCGGAGGGCGAGATCGAACTGCGCGCGTACGGCCACGGCACTACCTCGGCCGGTTCATGCTCACGCCGGGGTCCGGGCCGGTGCCTCCGCGGCAGGCGCGGCTGGTCGCGGTGACACTGGCCGACCAGACCGGGGCCGCGCTGGACACGGCGGGGCCGGTGAGCGCGGGCTGATCCACCCCTGGACGAGGTCTACTCCAGGCCGGATGCCCTGAAGACGCCCAGGGCGTTCTCGTGTTCGACGCGTTCGGCGAGGCGGCTCAACGCGGTCGCGCCACACAGCAGGGTGCCGGCCGCGGCCGACCTGCGGGCGCCTTCGTCGACGTGACGCCACAGCCTCGGGTTGTCGATCAGGACCTGTGGGTCGATGCGCAGCCGGTCGCCGGACGAGTCCCGCAGCAGCAGCCGGGGAGAGACGCCGTCGAGGCACCGGACGGAGACCAGGAGGTCCGTGCGGACCCTGCGGGTGCGCAGCAGCCGGCGGGAGGTGAGCCAGCCGTCGCCGGCGCGGACCCTGGCGGGGCACAGGGCGGCGAAGAGGAGCAGGGCGAGGGTGGTCCAGAGGGCACCGCGCCACCAGGTGACCCTCCCTGACCCCCAGTCGATCAGGAGGAGCAGGGCGAGGAGGGCGCCGGCACAACGGGCAGACGCGTAGACGTCCTTGGACCAGCGGTGGTCCTCGGCGGAGGTGGCTTTGGCGCCGGGATGCATGGGGTGAAGGTAGGGAGTGGGGGAGCACGGCGTCAGTAGGTGCGGCATGTCCTTGATGGGACTCTGACGGGTTGTGGGCCGCTGCGGGGTGGTGGTCGCCCATCGGTACAGCGCCGCGCCCCTGTCAAGAAGGCGTCAAAGTCGAACCCTCCCGCGCGAAGAACGCGCAAGGAATTGTCGGACCTGGCCGGAACGGGACGGAACCTGATCGCACCGCGCGCGGCACTGCCGCGCGCGAAGGCATATCCCGTTCGTTAAGGAGCACCTCCCATGTCCGTACTGACCGCCGAACCGGGCGCCGTGCCCGCCGGTGAGGAGCCGCCCGATACCGGTGAGCGGCACCGGCTCACCGCCGTCACCGGCCTCGCCGCGCTGTCGCTGGACGCCATGGCGTCGGTGGCGTACGGACCGGAGGCCATCGTGCTCGTGCTGGCCGCCGCCGGTGCGCACGGACTCGGCTACACGCTGCCCGTCACCCTCGCCATCGCGGCCCTGCTGGCGGTGCTCGTCGCGTCGTACCGGCAGGTCATCGCGGCCTTCCCGGACGGGGGCGGTTCGTACGCCGTGGCCCGGACGCATCTCGGGACCCGTACCAGCCTGGTCGCCGCCGCCTCCCTGGTGCTCGACTACGTCCTCAACGTCGCCGTCGCCGTCACGGCCGGCGTCGCCGCGCTCACGTCCGCCTTCCCGGCCCTCTACCCGCACCGGCTGTGGATCTGCCTGGCGGTGCTGGTGCTGATCACGGGCGTCAACCTGCGCGGCATCGTCGAATCGGCGAAGGCGTTCATCGTGCCGACGGTCGTGTTCGTCGGGGCGATCTTCGTGCTGATCGTCGTGGGGCTGTTCCGGTCGTCGCCGGCGAGTACCGTCACCGCCGCCCGGCATGCCTCCGTCCTCGCCGACAACGCCTCCACCATCGGCGCCCTGCTCCTGCTGAAAGCTTTCGCCTCCGGTTGTGCCGCGCTCACCGGCGTCGAGGCCATCGCCAACGCCGTGCCCTCCTTCCGGGTGCCGCGCGTCAAGCGGGCCCAGCACGCCGAGGCCGCCCTCGGGGCCGTGCTGGGAGCGATGCTGATCGGGCTCTCGGTGCTGATCTCCCGGTTCCACCTTCAGCCCGTCGAGGGCGTGACCGTGCTCGCCCAGCTCGCCGACGCCTCCCTCGGCCACAACTGGGGCTTCTACGTCGTCCAGTTCGCGACGATGATCCTGCTGGCGCTGTCCGCCAACACGTCGTTCGGCGGGCTGCCGGTGCTGCTCAAGCTGCTCGCCCGGGACAACTACCTGCCGCACGTCTTCGCGCTGAAGGCCGACCGCCAGGTGCACCGGCACGGCGTGCTCGCCCTGGCCCTGGTCTCGGCCGCGCTGCTGGTGTTCTCCGGCGGCGACACCAACACGCTGGTGGCGCTGTTCGCCATCGGTGTCTTCGTCGGCTTCACCATCGCCCAGGTGGGCATGGTGAAGCACTGGCGGCTGGAGCGCGGGCCCGGCTGGCGGGGGAAGGCGCTGCTCAACGGCTTCGGGGCGGTCCTGACCGGTGTCGCGACCGTTGTCGTCACCGCCGGCAAGTTCGCCGAGGGCGCCTGGCTCGTCGTCGTGATGCTGCCGCTGCTCGTCGCCGCCTTCGGCGCCGTGCATCGCGCCTACCGGCGGGTCGGCGAGCGGCTCGGGCTCGGGCGGATCCCGGAGTCACCGCACCGCGAGCGGTCGGTGGTGATCGTGCCGGTGTCGTCCCTGTCCCGGCTCACCTCCCAGGCGCTCTCCGCGGCCGCCTCCCTCGGCGACGAGGTCCGTGCCGTCACCGTCTGCCATCCCGACCCCGAGGACCGGGCCCAGCTGCACGCCCTGGAGCGCGCCTGGGCCGAGTGGGACCCCGGGGTGCCGCTGGTCCGGCTGACGTGCGAGCGGCGCACGCTCGGCCGTCCCATCGCCGCATACGTCCGTGAGGTGACCGCGGCCGAGCCGGCCACCCAGGTGACCGTGCTGATCCCGGAGACCGAGCCAGAGCGGCTCTGGCAGCGGCTGCTGCAGAACCAGCGCGGTGCCGTCGTCGCGCACGCCGTGCGCCGGGAGACCGACGCGGTGATCTGCCGTCTGCGGTTTCGCCTGTCCTCATGCGCCTGATACGCCCGAGGCCGGCGTTCCCCCAGTTCAGGGGGGTTTCGGCGGCCGAATGGCGTTGCCCGGTCGCGGGTTGGTCGAGGCCGCGTAAGAGTCCCGTCAAAGGGGCGAACACCGCCGTAAGGGACCCGTCAACGGTGGCTGAAACCGGCCGGAAAGACGCTTTCCTCTAACAGTCCGAGTCCGTTCCGAACCTCATCCAGGAGTCCACGATGGCCGATCTGGCCTTCGTCGTCACCGTGCTCGCGGGTTTCGCGCTGGTGGCCCTCATCGCCAAGGGGGTGACCAAGCTGTGACCGCCGAGAACATCGTCGGCCTCGTCGTGGCCGTCGCCCTGCTGGGCTATCTCGTCCTCGCCCTGATCTTCCCGGAGAGGTTCTGAGACAGACATGGGTCCCGTAACCGCCGCCGTGCTCCAGCTCGCCGCGCTCATAGGCGCGCTGGCGCTCTGCTACGTCCCCTTCGGCAACTACATGGCCAAGGTCTACTCCTCCGACAAGCACTGGCGCGTCGAGAAGTGGATCTACAAGGGCATCGGCGCCAACCCCGACACCGAGATGCGCTGGCCCGCCTATCTGCGCGGGGTCCTCGCCTTCTCCCTCGTCGGCGTCCTCTTCCTCTACCTGCTGCAGCGGCTCCAGGGCATCCTGCCCGGCTCGCTCGGCTTCTCCTCGGTCAACCCGGCGCAGTCGTTCAACACGGCCGTCTCCTTCGTGACCAACACGAACTGGCAGTCGTACTACGGCGAGCAGACCATGGGTCACGTCGTGCAGACCGCCGGTCTGGCCGTGCAGAACTTCGTCTCCGCGGCCGTCGGCATCGCCGTCGCCGTCGCGCTGGTGCGCGGGTTCGCGCTCCCCCACTCTCGGCTTCGCTCGAGCGGGGGGACCCCCATGCGCACCGGTGAGATCGGCAACTTCTGGTCCGACCTGGTGCGCGGCATCGTCCGCATCCTGGTGCCGGTCGCCGTGGTCGCCGCGGTGATCCTGGTCGCCTGCGGTGCCATCCAGAACTTCTCCGGCATCCACGCGGTCGGCCAGTTCATGGGGGGTTCGCAGCAGTGGAACGGCGGCGCGGTCGCCTCCCAGGAGGCCATCAAGGAGCTGGGCACCAACGGTGGTGGCTACTTCAATGCCAACTCCGCCCACCCCTTCGAGAACCCGACGCCCTTCACCAACCTGTTCGAGATCTTCCTGATCCTGCTGATCCCGTTCGCGCTGACCCGCACCTTCGGTGTGATGGTCGGCTCGGTCAAACAGGGTTACGCGATCCTCGCCACCATGGGCACCATCTGGATCGGCTTCACCGCGCTGATGATGTGGACCGAGTTCGCCCACCACGGCCCGGCGCTCCAGCTCGCGGGCGGCGCGTACGAAGGCAAGGAGGTCCGCTTCGGCGTCGGCGGCTCGTCGATCTTCGCCGTGGCGACCACGCTCACCTCGACAGGCGCGGTGGACTCCTTCCACTCCTCGTTCACCGGCCTGGGCGGCGGTATCACCCTGCTCAGCATGATGCTGGGCGAGATCGCCCCCGGTGGTACCGGCTCCGGCCTCTACGGCATCCTGATCATGGCGATCATCGCGGTGTTCATCGCCGGTCTGATGGTCGGCCGCACGCCCGAGTACCTGGGCAAGAAGATCGGCTCCCGCGAGATCAAGCTGTCGGCGATCTACATCCTGATCACCCCGGCGCTGGCGCTCGTGTTCGCCGCGGTCTCCATGGCCCTGCCGACCCCGCCGCACTCCATGCTCAACCCGGGAGCGCACGGCTTCTCCGAGGTGCTGTACGCCTTCACCTCGGCGGCCAACAACAACGGCTCGGCCTTCGCCGGCCTGAACGCGAACACCGACTGGTACAACACCATGACCGGACTCGCGATGCTGTTCGGCCGCTTCCTGCCGATGGTGTTCGTGCTGGCGCTGGCCGGCTCGCTCGCCGAGCAGCGGCCCGTCCCGGCCACGGCCGGCACCCTGCGCACCGAGAAGCCGCTCTTCACCGGCCTGCTCGTCGGCGCGATCCTGATCATCACCGGTCTGACCTACTTCCCGGCCCTGGCGCTGGGCCCGCTGGCCGAGGGGCTGGCGTCGTGAAAACCCGAACGGAAGCCCACGAGGACACCATGTCCACACCCGCCCTTGCGCCCCACCAGGACGCGCCGACCGGGCACAAGCCCGCCGAAGGCCGCGTCGGCGCGGGCCTGTTCGACCCCAAGCAGCTGATCAGGTCCCTCCCCGAGGCCTGCCGCAAGCTCGACCCGCGGGTCATGATCAAGTCGCCCGTGATGTTCGTGGTGTGGGTCGGCTCGATCCTGACCACGGTCTTCTCCTTCAAGGACCCGGGCGACTGGTTCGGCTGGACCATCAGCGCCTGGCTGTGGCTGACCGTGATCTTCGCGAACCTCGCGGAGGCGGTCGCCGAGGGCCGAGGCAAGGCCCAGGCTGACACCCTGCGCAAGGCCAAGACCGACACCGTCGCCCGGCGACTGGTCGGTGACACCGAGGAGCAGGTGCCCGGCACCGAGCTGAAGATCGGTGACCTGGTGGTCTGTGAGGCCGGCGACATCATCCCGGGTGACGGTGACGTCATCGAGGGTGTCGCGTCGGTCGACGAGTCGGCGATCACCGGTGAGTCGGCTCCGGTCATCCGCGAGTCCGGCGGTGACCGGTCCGCGGTCACGGGCGGTACCAAGGTGCTGTCCGACCGGATCGTCATCAAGATCACGACGAAGCCGGGCGAGACCTTCATCGACCGGATGATCAGCCTCGTCGAGGGCGCGGCCCGGCAGAAGACGCCGAACGAGATCGCGCTGAACATCCTGCTCGCCTCGCTGACGATCGTCTTCCTGCTGGCCGTCGCCACCCTCCCGCCCTTCGCGGACTACGCGGGCACCCACCTGACGATGGTCGTGCTGGTCGCTCTGCTGGTCTGCCTCATCCCGACCACCATCGGCGCGCTGCTCTCCGCGATCGGCATCGCCGGCATGGACCGCCTGGTGCAGCGCAACGTGCTCGCCATGTCGGGCCGTGCGGTCGAGGCCGCGGGTGACGTCTCCACCCTGCTGCTGGACAAGACCGGCACCATCACCCTCGGCAACCGCCAGGCCTCCGAGTTCCTGCCGGTGCGCGGGGCCACCGAGGCCGAGGTCGCCGACGCCGCCCAGCTGTCGTCGCTGGCCGACGAGACCCCCGAGGGCCGCTCCATCGTCGTCCTGGCGAAGGAGAAGTACGGGCTGCGCGAGCGGCACCAGGGCGAGCTGGTGCACGCCGAGTGGATCGCCTTCACCGCCCAGACCCGCATGTCGGGTGTGGACGTCGACGGCAGGAAGATCCGCAAGGGTGCGGCCGGTTCGGTCATCGCCTGGGTCCGCGAGCAGGGCGGCACCGTCGCCGAGGACGCCGACACCCTCGCAGGCCGCATCTCCGAGGCCGGCGGCACCCCGCTCCTCGTCGCGGTCGAGGACGCGGAGGGCGCCCGGATCCTGGGCGTCATCCACCTCAAGGACGTCGTCAAGGACGGCATGCGCGAGCGGTTCGAGGAACTGCGCCGCATGGGCATCAAGACGGTCATGATCACGGGTGACAACCCGCTGACCGCCAAGGCGATCGCCGAGGAGGCGGGCGTCGACGACTTCCTCGCCGAGGCCACCCCCGAGGACAAGATGGCCCTCATCAAGCGGGAGCAGGCGGGCGGCAAGCTGGTCGCGATGACCGGTGACGGCACCAACGACGCCCCGGCGCTCGCGCAGGCGGACGTCGGCGTGGCGATGAACACGGGTACGTCGGCCGCGAAGGAGGCCGGCAACATGGTCGACCTCGACTCGAACCCGACCAAGCTCATCGAGATCGTCGAGATCGGCAAGCAGTTGCTGATCACCCGCGGCGCGCTGACCACGTTCTCCATCGCCAACGACGTCGCGAAGTACTTCGCGATCATCCCGGCCATGTTCGCCGTGGTCTACCCGGGCCTGGACAAGCTCAACATCATGGACCTGTCCTCGCCCAGCTCCGCGATCCTGTCCGCGGTCATCTTCAACGCGCTGATCATCATCGCGCTGGTGCCGCTCTCGCTTCGGGGCGTCCAGTACAAGCCGGTCAGCGCCGACAAGATGCTCCGCCGCAACCTCGGGATCTACGGCCTCGGCGGTCTGATCGCGCCCTTCATCGGCATCAAGATCATCGACCTGATCATCTCCCTCATCCCCGGAATCGGTTGAGCACCATGAACAACTCCCTAAGCAAAACCGCCCGGTTGCTCTGGGCGGGCCTGCGCGCCCTCCTGGTGCTGACCCTGGTGACGGGCGTCGTCTACCCGCTCGTCGTCACCGGCATCGCCCAGGCCGCGTTCAGCGACAAGGCGAACGGCTCCGAGGTCAGGGCGGACGGCAAGGTCGTCGGCTCGTCCCTGATCGGGCAGTCGTACAACCTTCCGCTGAAGAAGGGTCAGGAGACCCCGGAGGCGGACCTGCAGTGGTTCCAGGGCCGTCCGGCCAACGGGCTCGGCAGCAACAGCATCAACACCCAGTACAAGCTGATCCTCTCGGGCGCCACCAACCTCGCCGCCGACAACAAGGTGCTGATCCAGCAGGTGAAGGACGCCAAGGCCGCGGTCGTCAAGGACAACTCGGTGCCCGGCTACACGGTCACGCCCGCCCAGGTGCCGGCCGACGCCGTCACCTCCTCGGGCTCCGGCCTGGACCCGGACATCTCCCCGGTCTACGCCGAGCTCCAGGTCCACCGGGTCGCGGCGAAGAACCACCTCTCCGTCGACCAGGTGGAGAAGCTGGTGAAGGACCACACCGACGGCCGCACCCTCGGCTTCATCGGCGAGCCCCGGGTGAACGTCCTCGAACTCAACATCGCGCTGAAGGAACTGATCAAGGGCAGCTGATGACCCGAGTGCTGGTCGTGGAAGACGACCCACAGCTCGTACGGGCACTCGTGATCAACATGCAGGCACGCCAGTACGGAGTGGACGCGGCGCCCGACGGCGCCACGGCCCTCCGGCTGGCGGCCGCGCGTCAGCCGGACGTGGTGATGCTCGACCTCGGACTGCCCGACATGGACGGGGTCGACGTCATCAAGGCGCTGCGCGGCTGGACCCGTGTACCGATCCTGGTGCTGTCGGCACGGCAGGCCTCCGACGAGAAGGTCGCCGCGCTGGACGCGGGCGCCGACGACTACATCACCAAGCCGTTCAGCATGGACGAACTCCTCGCCCGGCTGCGGGCGGCGGTCCGCCGTACCGAGGACGTGCCGCTCGCCCCCGAGACCACCCTGGTGGAGACGGACGACTTCACCATCGACCTGCTCGCCAAGAAGGCCGTACGCTCCGGCCGCGACGTACGCCTCACCCCCACCGAGTGGCATCTGCTGGAGATCCTGGTCACCAACCCCGGCCGACTCGTCACCCAGAAGCACCTGCTGCAGGAGGTGTGGGGGGTGTCGCAGCGCAACAAGGCCAACTACCTGCGGGTCTACATGGCCCAGCTCCGCCGCAAACTGGAGGCGGACCCCGCGCACCCCCGGTACCTGATCACCGAGCCCGGCATGGGCTATCGCTTCGAAGGATGACATGGCACGCGGCAGGCTTCGGATCCACCTCGGCGCGGCACCCGGCGTGGGCAAGACCCACGCCATGCTCTCCGAGGCCCACCGCAGGATCGAGCGCGGCACCGACTGCGTGGTCGCGTTCGTCGAGCACCACGACCGGCCGCGCACCCCGCTGGCCGGCATCAAGGCCTCGGTGTCGTCGCTGCGTTCGGACGACGTGGAGTGGTCCGAGCAGGACCGGGCGGAGCTTCTGGAGGCGATAGAGGCGGGCGCCGACCGGCTGGACCTCCTGGTGGGCAACCTGCTCGACATGTCCCGCCTGCAGACCGGCACCGTCACGCCGATCGTGCGCGAGGCCGACCTGGACGAGGTGGTGCCGATGGCACTCGGCGGGGTCCCCGAGGACAGCGTCAGGCTGGACATCCCGGAGACGCTGCCCATGGTCCACGTCGACAAGGGGCTGCTGGAGCGGGTCGTCGCCAACGTGGTCGAGAACGCGGTGAAGTACAGCCCGGCGGACACCCCCGTACTGGTGAAGGCCAGTTCCATAGCCGACCGGGTGGAGGTCCGGGTGGTGGACCGCGGACCCGGCGTCCCGGACGAGGCCAAGGAGCGCATCTTCGAGCCCTCCCAGCGCTACGGCGACTCGCCGCGCGGTGCCGGTGTCGGCCTGGGGCTGGCCGTGGCGCGGGGCTTCACCGAGGCGATGGGCGGCACGCTCACGGCCGAGGACACCCCGGGCGGGGGGCTCACGATGGTGCTGAGCCTGCCGTTGGCACCGGGGCGCAGACCGGAACGGCCGGATCTCCCGGCCGCGGTGACGTCGTAACGCCTCAGGACGACAACTGCCGTACATTCAGCGGCAGATGCCAGGTGTTGCGGCGGTGTGCGGATGTCAGCGCGTCCTCCAGCGGGGACGGCGGCACCGCGAGGACCGGGCAGTGCGCGTGGGTCAGGCAGTAGCGGGTGACGCGGCCCGAGAAGGCCCGGTGCCAGCCGCGCCGGCCCGCGCCGACGACCAGGATGTCGTCGTCCCGGTCGGCCGTCTCCACCAGGGCCAGGCCGGGGGTGGCGCGGACCACGAGACCGTGCAGCGGGACGCCGGCCGGCGCCGCCTCGCCGAAGACCTCGCCGAGCACGACCAGCAGCCGCTCCCGGGCCAGCCGCTGCCACTCCTCGACCAGCGCCGGCGGGGTGGGGGAGCGACGTGCCGCCAGTTCACCGCCCGGCGGCTCCCAGGCCAGCACCGGCCACAGCTCGGCTTCCCGCCGTCGGGCCTCCGCCGCCGCGCGGCGCAGGGCCGTGACGCTGCCCAGCGAACCGCTCACGCCGACGACGACCCGACCGGATGTGCAGGTGTCGTAACCGGACATGTATCCACCGTACTTCCGCAGCGGCCCCGGGCGTGTCCCGGGGACGGACCGCCTCCATGACACTCCCCGCTGCCGGGCGCGCAGTCCCGCAGCCGCTTCTCGGCACGCCTCTGACGCCCGCGACCAGCGTCGACGGCGCCTCCGTCAGCATCCCGTCAACGTCGCCGCGATCACCGTCAGCGTCCCGTCATGAGGCATCGGAGGACCGCCGGGGGCGGGCATAGCTTCTTGGGTGAGCCCCGGTCAGCCTCCCGGCGTCCGGGGCACCAGCTCTTTCCTGTACCAGGAGGCATGCCATGCCAGAACTCTTGTGCGGTGACGATCCGGAGCCTTCCGATCGCTCCCCGGCCGGACCCCTGTTCGTACCCGTCCGGCCGGGACCCGCGGGATGTGCGGCGCCCTGGCCCGCAGGGTACGCGCCGAGCTGACGGACGCGTGCGCGGCGGCCGGGCTGCCGGTGCCGCGCCTGATCATCGAGCCGGGCCGGGCGATCGTGGGGCCGGCCGGGATCGCCGTGTACCGCGTCCTCGCCGTCAAGAAGACCGGTGACCACACGTTCGTCGCCGTCGACGGCGGGATGAGCGACAACCCGCGGCCCGCGCTGTACGGCGTCCGGTACGCGCCCCGGCTCGTCGGCCGCACCAGCGGCGCGGCGCCGGCTCCGGTGACCGTCATGGGGCGGCACTGCGAGGCGGGGGACATCCTGGCCGCCGACGTCGAACTCCCCTGCGACCTGCGCCCGGGCGACCTGCTCGCGGTCCCGGTGGCCGGTGCCTACCACCTCTCCATGGCCTCCGGCTACAACCTGGTCGGCCGGCCGCCGGTCACCGCGGTCCGGGACGGCCACGCCCGGCTGCTGGTCCGCCGCGAGTCCCTGGACGACATCCGCCGCCGGGACGTCGGGCTGTAACCCGGCCCGTCCCCCCGATCCACCTCCGGGCGGGCGACGGCCCGGCCCTCGCCCGGAGGTGTCCCATCCCAAGTCCCCGTACCACGCCTGCTCGTGAAGAAGAGGTCCCTGTGACGATCGAGAACATCGTCGGGCTGATCGTCGCCGTCGCCCTACTGGCCTACCTGGTGGTGGCCCTGATCAGGCCGGAGGGCTTCTGATGACCGCGCCCGCACCCGTGCGCGAGAAACCCGCCGGCAGCGTACGACCACCCGACGCGGGGTCCGCCCGCCGGATCGGCGCCGGACTGCTCGATCCCCAGCAGCTGTGGCGGGCCCTCCCGGCGGCCCTGCGCAAGCTGAACCCGGTGACCCTGGCCCGCCACCCGGTCATGTTCGTCACCGAGATCGGCGCGGCCCTGACCACGGGGCTCGCGATCGCCCACCCGTCCGGGTTCGGCTGGCTGATCACCGTCTGGCTGTGGCTGACCGTCGTCTTCGCCAACCTGGCCGAGGCGGTCGCCGAGAGCCGGGGCCGCACGGCCTGACGGAGCTGGTGTAGGCCTACACCTCCAACTTCAACAGCAACGGCAGCGCGATGGCCGGCTTCAACGGCGCCACCGCCTTCCACAACCTGCTGATGACGGTGGCGATGCTCGTCGGCCGCTATGTGCCCATGGTGTTCCTGCTGGCCCTGGCCGGCCGGCTGGCCCGCCAGCAGCCCGGCGTGGTCACCGGCGGCACCCTCCAGGCCCGCGGCGTCAACTTCGTCGCCCTGGCCACCGGGGCCGCGCTCATCCTGGCGTTGCTCAACTTCCTGCCCGCGCTGTCCCTCGGCCCGTTGGCGGAGGGGCTTCCTCCAGAGACTCCCGGACGGGCCGGCCATCCCTCACTCACGCCGGCCTGTCCGGGCCCTTCACGGGGCGGGCCGCCCGGGCACAGAGGACACTGTTGCCGACCGTCCCACCGGCCGTGATGGGGTCCCTGGCGTATGGCCTGGCACGTCGTGAACTGAGACCGAGGGTTCCGCTGCGCCCGGGTGAGGGCGACAAACACGGTCTGACCAGCCTGGAAGGGCTGGCCGCGGTGTCCCTGGACGCGCTCAGCTCGGTGGCCTACGGTCCCGAGTCGATCGTGCTGGCCCTGGTGGTCGCCGGTACGGGGGCGCTCACCGCCACCCCGCCCATCACCCTCGCGATCACCTTTCTGCTGCTTGTTGGCCTTCCAGTAGTGGCGTACCAGGTCGGGGAACTCTCCCCCAGCCTTCGGCCGGGAGGTGCCCCCAGCCGCAGGCGGCGGGAGGAGACGCCCTTGAGGGAGTTGACCAGCTTGGTCACGGCGACCTTGGGCGGGAAGTTCACCAGCAGGTGGACATGGTTGTCCTCACCGTTGAACTCCACCAGCTCGCACTCGAAGTCCGTACACACCGACCGCATGATCTCTTCCATACGCCTCAAGTGGGCATCGGTGAACACCTTGTGCCGGAACTTGGTCACGAAGACCAAGTGGACGTGCATCACGAAAGTGCAGTGCCTACCAGTTCTGATCTTCCGCATATCGCCCATAACCCAAGTACGTATCGTGATCGTCATGCAGCTCCGGTACTCCTTCAGGTTGTACCCGGACACCAGCCAACGGAGGTCGTTGGCGAGGGTGTTCGGGTGTGCCCGTGTCGTGTTCAACGACGCGGTCCGCGCCCGTGAGGAGGCCAGAGCGGCCAATCAGCCGTTCCCCAAGGCCGCAGAGCTGTCCAAGAGGCTGATTACCGAGGCGAAGCAGACGGTGGAGCGGTCCTGGCTGGGCGAGGTGTCCGCGGTGGTGCTCCAGCAGTCCCTGCGGGACGTCGAGACTGCGTACCGCAACTTCTTCGCCTCCCTCAAGGGCGGTCGCAAAGGGCCCAGGATGGGTGCTCCCCGTTTCAAGTCCCGCAAGGACAGCCGTCAGTCGATCCGTTTCACGGCCAATGCCCGCTGGTCGGTCACGGACAGCGGGCGGTTGAACCTCCCGAAGATCGGCGCGGTGAAGGTGAAGTGGTCCCGGACCCTGCCCGCACAGCCCTCCTCCGTCACCGTGATCAAGGATGCGGCCGGGCGGTACTTCGCCTCGTTCGTCGTCGACACCGACCCGGCCGCGGACGCTGCCCGGATGCCCGACACCGACCAGACGGTCGGCATCGACCTGGGGCTGACCCACTTCGCCGTGCTCTCCGACGGGACGAAGATCGACAGTCCCCGGTTTCTGCGCCGGGCGGAGAAGAAACTGAAGAAGGCCCAGCGGGAGCTCTCCCGCAAGCAGAAGGGATCGAAGAACCGGGAGAAGGCCCGCCTCAAGGTCGCCCGCGCCCACGCCAAAGTTGCTGACGCCCGCCGCGAGTTCCACCACCAGCTCTCCACCAGGCTGATCTCCGAAAACCAAGGGATCGCCGTGGAGGACCTGTCGGTGGCGGGACTGTCTCGCACGAAGCTGGCCAAGTCCGTGCACGACGCCGGATGGTCATCGTTCATCAGCATGCTGGAATACAAGGCCGCCCGGTACGGGCGGACACTGGTCAGGATCGGCCGGTTCGAGCCGACCTCCCAGACCTGCTCCACCTGCGGCGTCAAGGACGGACCCAAACCCCTCAGCGTCCGGGAATGGACCTGCACCGCCTGCGGCACCGTCCACGACCGGGACCACAATGCCGCGATCAACGTGAAGACGGCCGCCGGACTGGCGGTATCGGCCTGCGGAGCGCCGGTAAGACCAGGAGCGATCCCGGCACAGCGCGAAGAAACAGGAAGCCACGGATTCCCGACCCAAGCCCGTGCCGCGTAGCGGCACAGCAACGATCGAGAAGGCCAGAATCCTCGGGCTTCAGCCCGAGGAGCAAGTCAAGAGATCCTCCAGAACCAGCGCGGCCTGCTCCTCGCCACCGTCCTGCGGGCCCGCACCGACGTCGTGGTCTGCCTGCTCCCGTACCGCCTGAAGCTGTAGCGCACCCGCCTTGTCGGGCCTCGGACAGCCCCTTACAGTGCGCCTCGTAATGTTCGCCGCCCTCGCCGAAACTTTCGGCGAGGTCAGGGAGGGGCACCACATGCGGACCTACGGCAACCCGGTCATCCCCGGATTCCACCCCGACCCGAGCGTGTGCCGGGTGGGGGAGGACTACTACCTGGTGTGTTCCAGCTTCGAGTACTTCCCCGGCGTCCCGCTCTTCCACAGCCGGGACCTCGTGCACTGGCGGCAGCTCGGCAACGTGCTCGACCGGCCGGGCCAGTTGGCGCTGCCGGACGAGACGCCGGCCTCGGCCGGGGTCTACGCCCCGACGATCCGGCACCACGACGGGCTCTTCCACGTCGTCACGACCAATGTCAGTGCGGGCGGCAACCTCCTGGTCACCGCCGAGCACCCCGAGGGCCCCTGGTCCGACCCGGTGTGGATCGACGTCCCCGGCATCGACCCCGACCTCGCCTGGGACGAGAACGGCGACTGCTGGTGTGCCGTGGCGGGGGTGGCGGTGGCCCGGATCGACACCCGGACCGGGAAGGTGCTGGAAGGGCCGCTGCCGATGTGGTCCGGGACCGGGCTGCGCGACCCCGAGGCGCCGCACCTGTACCGGGTCGGGGAGTGGTGGTACCTGCTGGTCGCCGAGGGCGGCACCGCGCTCGGGCACGGGGTGTCCGTGGCCCGCGCCCGCTCACCGCGCGGGCCCTGGGAGCCCGCGCCGGGCAATCCGCTGGTCTCCCACCGGGGCACCCGGGAGCCGGTCCAGTGCACCGGCCACGCCGACCTGGTCCAGGCCGCCGACGGCAGCTGGTGGGCGGTGCTGCTGGGCACCCGGCCGCGCGGCTGGTTCCCGGAGTTCCACGTGCTAGGCCGGGAGACCTTCCTGGCGCCGGTGGAGTGGGTGGACGGCTGGCCGCGGATGGGACGGGTGCGGGAGCGGGAGCAGGCCCCGGCCGCCTGGCATCCGGTCGAACAGCCGCCCGTACGGGACGACTTCACGGCCACCGCCCTCGCACCGCACTGGATCTCCCCGCGGAGCCGGCCGGCCGGCTGCTGGTCGCTGGCCGAACGGCCCGGGTGGCTGACGCTCACGGCCACCGGGGACAGCCTCGACCGGGCCGGGCACACCTTCGTCGGCCGCCGCCAGCAGCACCCGGACTGCCGTGCCGCCGCTCTGCTCGACCCGGGCACGGCACGCGCGGGTCTCTCGGTCCGTATCGACGAGGCCCACCACTACGACCTGGAGGTGAGCGGGGGAACGGTGAGTGCGGTCGCGCGGATCGGGCCGCTGCGGCAGACGATTTCCGAACACCCCGTGCCCCCGGGTCCGTTGACCCTCGTCATCGCGACCGGCACGACCGAGGTCGGTCGCGGAGGGCCCGACGCCGTGACCCTCTCGGTCGAAACGTCCGACGGTGTCGTTCGGCTGGCCGAACTCGACGGGCGGTATCTCTCCACGCAGGTGGCGGGCGGGTTCACCGGCCGGGTCATCGGCATGTACGTCACCGAGGGCCGGGCCGCCTTCGACTGGTTCGCATACGTGCCCATGAGCTGATGCGCGACACCTTGACGCTCCTGATGCGCCTTTCTAGAGTCGCCGTTCGGAACGTTCGGTGAAAATACCGAATGTTTCGAAAACGGCGACCCGAGAGCACCACCGAACCAGGACGGCGTCGGTCGTCCCGTACCCCAAGGAGCGCATCATGGGCGACCCGGCACTGTCCCGTCGCGGTTTCCTGGCGGCCACCGCGGCCGCCGGACTGGGCATGACCGCCCTCAGCGGCTGCGGCGGCGACTCGGACGGAGGCTCGTCCGGGGGAAACACCACCATCGAGTGGTGGAACATCTCCACGACCAACCCGACCAAGGGCGTCTGGGCCGCCCTCGCCAAGAAGTTCGAGGCGCAGAACCCCAAGGTCAAGGTAAAGATCGTGCAGTTGGAGAACGACGCCTACAAGTCGAAGATGACGGCCCTGACCGCCTCCGGGAAACTCCCCGACATCTTCCACACCTGGGGCGGCGGGGTTCTCCAGCAGCAGGTCGACGCCGGGCTCGTCAAGGACCTCACCGACCCCACCAGGTCCTGGGCCGAAGGGCTGCTCCCGGTCGCCAAGGAGCCGTACCTCCTCGGCAACAAGACGTACGGCATCCCCTTCGACATCGGCATGGTCGGCTTCTGGTACAACAAGGCGCTCTTCAAGCAGGCCGGCGTCAGCCAACCCCCCACCACCTGGAGCGCGTTCCTCGACGCAGTGAAGAAGCTGAAGGCCGCCGGGGTCACCCCGCTCGCGCTGGCCGGCAAGGAGAGCTGGACCGGCATGTACTACTGGGCGTACCTGGCGATGCGCACCGCCGGGATCGACGCCCTCAAGAAGGCCGACGACGACAAGGACTTCACCGGCGACGGGTTCGTCCAGGCCGGGCAGCATCTGAAGGACCTGGTCGCCCTGGAGCCGTTCCAGAAGGGCTTCCTGGGCGCCGCCTACTCCAGCCCGACCGGGCAGGCCGCCACCGTCGGCAACGGCAAGGCCGCGATGGAGCTGATGGGGCAGTGGGCCCCGGTCGTCGAGGCCGACGCCGGCAAGGGCGTCGGGGCGAACCTGGGCTTCTTCCCGTTCCCGGCCGTCGACGGCGGAAAGGGCACCATCACCGAGGTGTTCGGAGGCGGCGGCGGACACGCGCTGCGCGCCGACGCCCCGCAGGCGGCCGTCGACTTCCTGAAGTTCTTCGCCTCCGAGACCACGGACGCGGAGCTGGTGAAGAAGACCGGCGTACTGCCCGTCGTGCCCGCCGCCGAGAGCGCGCTGACCGACGCCAACCTGAAGCTCGTACAGGCCCAGTTGAAGGCCGCCACCGGCTTCCAGCTCTACCTCGACCAGGCCTACGCGCCCGCCGTCGGCCAGCAGGTCAACGACAGCGTCGCCGGTCTGATCGCCGGGTCCAAGTCGCCCGCGGACGTCACCCAGGCGATCACCAAGACCGCGAAGGAAGAGCAGTAGGCCGGCCGATGACCTCGACCTACCTGTCCGGCATGCGGTCCGGACCGGACGCCCCGCCCCAGCCGCCCCCGCCCTCCGGCCGGACCCGCTCCCGGCGCCGGCTGCTGCACTGGCTCACCGCGATGGGCTTCCAGCTGCCCGCCCTGGTCCTGTTCGGCGTGCTCGTCCTGCTGCCGATCCTGTTCGCGGTCTATGCCTCGTTCTTCCGCTGGGGCGGCTTCGGCATGCCGTCCGACTACACCGGCACCGACAACTTCACCCGGCTCTTCCAGGACGACGTCTTCCTCGGCGACCTGTGGCGCTGTCTGCTCCTGGTGCTGCTCTCGCTGGCGCTGCAACTGCCGTTCGCGCTGGCCATGGCGGTCCTGCTCAACCAGAGGATCCGCGGCCGGGCCGTCTACCGGATGCTGTTCTTCGCGCCCTACGTGCTGTCCGAGGCGATCACCGGTGTGCTGTTCGGCATGATCTTCGCGCCCGGCCAGGGGCTTGCCGACCATGTGCTGGGCGCCGTCGGGCTCGACGGCCTCGGCGGGGAGTGGTTCTCCGACCCCTCCACCGTGATGGCCACCCTCTTCCTGGTCATGACCTGGAAGTACTTCGGCTTCCACATGATGCTCTACCTGGCCGGACTCCAGTCCATCCCGGCCGAGTTGACCGAGGCGGCGACCGTCGACGGCGCGAACCCCTGGCAGCGCTTCCGCCATGTCACCCTGCCGCTGCTCGCCCCGACCCTGCGCATCAGCGTCTTCCTGTCGGTCATCGGCTCCATCCAGCTCTTCGACCTGGTCTGGGTGATCACCGCGGGCGGCCCCGACCACCACTCCGAGACCATGGCCGTGACCATGTTCCAGTACGGCTTCAAGCGCTACCAGGTCGGCTACGCCAGCGCGATCAGTGTGGTCATGTTCGCCATCAGCCTCGTCTTCGCCCTCGCCTACCAGCGGTTCGTGCTCCGCCGCGACCTGGCGGGCGCCACCACGAACATGAGGGGAGACGGCGCATGAGCGGCCGTAGGACGACCGGACGGAACCTGCCCCTGCACCTGGTCCTCGTCGTGGTCGGCGCGATGATGGTCGTACCCCTGCTGTACGCCGTGCTGTCCGGGTTCAAGTCCACCGACGAGCTGTCCCGCAACCCGGTCGGGCTGCCCGGCTCCTGGATCGTCTCCAACTACACCGCCATCCTCGGCTCCGGCGGGTTCTGGCGGCTGGTCGGCAACAGCACGCTCATCGCGGTGGGCACGACCGTGCTGGTGGTCGCGGTGTCGGCGCTCGCGGCCTTCTCCTTCGCGCGGTTCGCCTTCCGGGGCCGTGAGGTGCTGTTCACGGTGTTCACGATGGGGCTGATGTTCCCGTTCGCGGTGGCGGCGCTGCCGCTGTTCCTGCTGCTGCGCTCGATGAACCTGCTGGACAACCCGCTGGGCGTGATCCTCCCGCAGGCCGCGTTCGGACTGCCGATGACCATCATCATCCTGCGCGGCTTCTTCCGGGAGATCCCCGGTGAGCTGGAGGAGGCGGCCACACTGGACGGCTGCGGGCCGTTCGCCTTCTTCTGGCGGATCCTGCTGCCCATGGCCCGGCCCGCGCTCGGCACGGTCTCCGTGCTCGCGGTGGTCACCAGCTGGAACAACTTCCTGCTGCCGCTGCTGGTCTTCACCGACTCCACCTGGTGGACCATCCCGATCGGCGTGCAGCAGTTCCAGGGCCAGTACTCCGCGGACACCGCCCGGGTCTTCGCCTATCTGGTCCTCGCCATGGTCCCGGCCCTGGCCTTCTACTCGGTCGCCGAGCGCCAGCTCGTCGGCGGCCTCACCGCCGGCGCCACCAAGGGCTGAATCCGCACTCCCTACTGATCGGAGTCGCACGATGTCCCGCACACGTCTCAGACTCGCCGGTGCCCTCGCGGCCGTGCTGGTGGCCGTGGCCACCGGCCCCGCCGCCCAGGCCCACGGCCGGCCGGCCACCCTCGCCGAACTGGCCCAGCGGCACGGCCGTTACTTCGGCAGCGCCACCGACAACCCCGAACTCACCGACACCGCCTACACCAGGCTGCTCGGCACCGAGTTCGACATGATCACACCCGGCAACGGCATGAAGTGGTACGCCACCGAGCCCCAGCAGGGCGTCTTCGACTGGACCAACGGCGACCAGATCGTCGACCTGGCCCGCGAGAACCACCAGCGGGTCCGCGCCCACACCCTGGTCTGGCACAGCCAGCTGCCCGACTGGCTCACCTCCCGCGAGTGGACGGCCACCGAACTGCGGGTGGTGCTGAAGAAGCACATCCAGACCGAGGTGCGGCACTACCGGGGCAAGGTCTACTCCTGGGACGTCGTCAACGAGGCCTTCGACGAGGACGGCAGCTACCGCGAGACCCTCTGGTACAAGACGCTCGGCCCCGGCTACATCGCCGATGCGCTGCGCTGGGCCCACCAGGCCGACCCGCACGCCAGGCTCTACCTCAACGACTACAACATCGAGGCCACCGGCCCGAAGAGCGACGCCTACTACGCGCTCGCCCAGCAGTTGAAGGCGGCGCACGTGCCGCTGAACGGCATCGGCTTCCAGGCCCATCTCGCCCTCCAGTACGGCTATCCGGCCACCCTGGAGGAGAACCTCCGCCGCTTCTCCCGGCTGGGCCTGGACACCGCGCTCACCGAGGTGGACGTCCGGATGCAACTGCCCGCCACCGAAGCCAAACTGGCCGAGCAGGCGACCTGGTACGCGGATCTGACCAAGGCGTGCCTCGCGGTACGGCGGTGCGTGGGCGTGACGGTCTGGGACTACACGGACAAGTACTCGTGGATCCCGGCGTTCTTCCCGGGCGAGGGCGCGGCCCTGCCCTGGGACGAGCAACTCGCTCCGAAACCGGCCTACTTCGCACTGCGCCAAGCGCTCGGCTACAGGGGGTAGTCACCCCTGGACGCACGTCGGGGCCGGTGCGCACCATGTGTGTGCGTCCGGCCCCTGCTGGTCACCGGGCGGAGCGGCGGGGCCGCCCGGGGGGTGGTGCGGTGTTCTGTCAGGCGGCGGTCATCACGCTGCCGGCGCCGAGCGGGCGGTGCGGCGCGATGATCTGGCCGTCGGGCAGGAGCTCACCGGTGTCCTCGAAGAGCAGGACGCCGTTGCACAGCAGGCTCCACCCCTGCTCCGGGTGGTGCGCCGTCAGGCGGGCGGACTCCCGGTCGGCGGATTCTGCTGTCGGGCACGGTGGCTGGTGCTGGCACATGAGTGGGGTCTCTCGCTCTGTGGTGGTCATCTCGGTCCCCCGGGGTGATGAGTCGGTCGGAAACCAGTGTTGCCCTCCGGGCGATGTTCCGCAGGGATTTAGCCGCACCGCTTCTCACAGGTTGGAGACGCATCACTCGCGCGGACGGTTCATCTCGAACGGACTGCCAATTCGGATGGTTTCGTATGGCCGGATGGAGCTAGTCAGGTCGGCGGAGAAGGGTTATCGGGCTCTTAGGAGCGGTCAATTGCTCGTACGAGCGGCTTCTGGTGTCCCAGATATTGACGTGTGGAAATACGAACGTACCCCGTCACTCGTTCAAGGGCGACGGGGTACGGCGGGTGACGGTCTCAGGCGGGTGTGATGAGCAGGGGTGCCGTGGTGAGCCGGTGGGTCAGCACGGGGAGCAGCTCGGCCACCGGGTACGGCCGGTGGGCCGCGATGCCGGGCGGGGCCGGGGCGAGCGGGACGAGCAGGTCGTTGGCCGCCGGGTGGCCCTCGGCGCCGTCCGCGGTGCGGTCGCCGTGCAGCCACAGGGCGAGCATGTAGAGGCCGGGCAGGGACAACAGGCGCGGCTGGTAGGTCTGTTGCAGGGCCTCGGCCTGGTGCAGGGCCCGCTCGGTGGAGGAGATGTAGGGCCCCTCGAAGAAGTGCGAGAAGGCCCAGCCGTCCGGGGTGAGCATCGTCTCGGCCGCGGCCACCGCGCGGTCGCCGCAGCGGATCAGGAAGCGCCAGCCGGCCAGCCGGGTGGCGGACACGCCCTCCGGGTCGATCCGGTCCAGGATGTGCACGGGCAGGGGGAGTTCGGGGGTCGCGGGTCCCTGGGCGGTGCGCAGGGAGGGGGTACGGGCCTCGCGGACCGCGGTGGGGGAACCGAGGGCGGTGAGGACGGAACGCAGGGCGGGCGCGGGAGCAGGAGGGAATTGCAGCGGCATGGTGGGTCGCCTCTCGTTCGACAGGCGCGGCGGCGCGAGGGCAGGGGCGGACGGCGCTGTCAGCTCACAGGGGGGTCAGAGAGGCGGGGGCCCGGCTCGGTGAAGAGAGGTGCGGGCGTTGTCTGCCGCACGTCATTCAGAGGGCAGGAACCAGACCGTGGGCGCCAGCCTTCTGCCTTGTTCGCGGAGTTTATACGACGCCTGTTCAGACGGTGTTTCACCGGGTCGTTTCACAGAAGTGAACAAGGCGCAATTCGGCCGTTGATACGTACGGAATCCTCCCGATTTCCGGCCCGCCGCGACCGTGCTGACCTCGGAATACGAGGTTCTCGCGGTCGGCCGAATGTCGTCGGCGTTTTTCACGAGGACATCGGGGAACCCGAAGTTGCATGATGCCCCATGCCCCGTGAATGTGCCGCAGGACACATTCCAACAGACTAGCGGCTACCGGTGCCGCGCGCGACGTTATCGATCGCTTCCGGTGGGCATCATCCCACCTGGACCCGGGACCACCGGCGGCCGGAAGCCCGGTCCGCCCATTCGAGGAGGGACGCTTCGATGGGGGAGAAGGTCGTGGCGGGCCGGTTCGACCTGTCCGATCGCCAGCGCTACCGTGAAAAGCTCCGCGACTGTCTGTCGGGGCTGGAGCGACTGCTGGTGGAGAAGCGGTTCGACCGCCCCAAGAACCTCATGGGCGTCGAGATCGAATTGAATCTCGCCGGTGCGGACGGCATGCCGAGAATGTTGAACGGACAGGTTCTCGAACGAATCGCGAGCCGAGATTTCCAAACAGAACTCGCCATGTTCAATCTGGAAGTGAACATAGCTCCACACCGGCTCGGCGGCCGGGTATTCGACCGGCTCGACGAAGAACTCCGGACGTCGCTGGCGTACGCCGACCGCAAGGCGGGTGAGGTGGACGCCGGGATCGTGATGATCGGCATTCTGCCCACGCTGGAGCGGGACGACCTGGTCTCCGCGAACCTCTCCGAGGTCGACCGGTACACCCTGCTCAACGACCAGATCGTGGCCGCCCGGGGTGAGGACTTCGTGCTCGACATCGAGGGCGTCGAACACCTCAGGTGCACGTCGAAGTCGATCGTCCCGGAGGCCGCCTGCACCTCCGTCCAACTGCACCTCCAGGTCACCCCGGCCCGCTTCGCCGACGTGTGGAACGCGGCGCAGGCGGCCTGCGCCGCGCAGATCGCCGTGGGCGCGAACTCCCCCTTCCTCTTCGGCCGTGAACTGTGGCGGGAGTCCCGGCCCCCGCTGTTCCTCCAGGCCACGGACACCCGGCCCCCCGAGCTACAGGCGCAGGGCGTACGGCCGCGCATCTGGTTCGGCGAGCGCTGGATCAGCTCCGCGTACGAACTCTTCGAGGAGAACCTGCGCTTCTTCCCGGCGCTGCTGCCGATCTGCGACGAGGAGGACCCGCTGGCCGTGCTGGACGCGGGCGGGGTGCCGAAGCTCGCGGAACTCGTCCTGCACAACGGGACGGTGTACCGCTGGAACCGGCCGGTGTACGGCGTCGCCGACGGGGTCCCGCACCTGCGCGTCGAGAACCGTGTCCTGCCGGCCGGGCCGACCGTCACCGACGTCATCGCCAACGCGGCGTTCTACTACGGCCTGGTGCGTGCCCTCGCGGAGGAGTCGCGACCGGTGTGGACCCGGCTGCCGTTCGCCGCGGCCGAGGCGAACTTCGACGCGGCGTGCCGTCATGGCATCGACGCGCGGCTGGTGTGGCCCAGGAGGGCCCGGTACGGCGGCGGTACGACCGAGGTGGACGCGGTCACCCTGGTCCGCGACGAGCTGCTGCCGCTGGCGGCGGCGGGACTGGACGCGTGGGGGGTGGAGGCCGCCGACCGGGACTTCTACCTGGGCGTGATCGAGGAGCGGTGCCGGCGACGGGTGAACGGGGCGTCCTGGCAGGCGGCGACGTTCCACCGGGCGGTGGAACGGGGGCTGCCGAGGGACGAGGCGCTGGCCGCGATGACGCGGCGCTATGCGGAGCTGATGAATGAGGGGGAGCCGGTGCATACGTGGCCGGTGGGGTTATTGGAGCCGGTGCTGATGGGGTGAGGGGCGAGGGGGGAGCGCCGTGGGGGTGTCGCGGTGCGTGGTGCGGTGGGGGGGCGTTGTGGTGTGTGATGCGGTGGGGGTTGTTGTTGTACGTGGTGCGGCGGAGTGTCGGGTGCGGCGCCGTCGGGGCTGGTCGCGCAGTTCCCCGCGCCCCTGACCACGTTGCCGCGCACTCTCTTACACCGCGATGGCGGTGCAGTCCGCCGTACGCCGGTACGCGGCGTCGGGGGTCGGCCGCGCCTGTCCGGGGTTGATCGGGCAAGCTGTGACGTCCCATGACGGTGGTGCCTTTCCTGTCCTCCGACAGCCAGGCACGTACGGTCTTGCTCAACCGGAGGCAGGAGTGCAGGTGGAGGCGGATCAGGTGGCCGGGACTTACCCACTGGAGCGGCCCTCGCAGCGCATGTTCAGGGACGAGACGCTGCTCGTTCTGGGGCTTTCGCTCGGTGCGAGTGGCGTGTCCGCCCTGATCAGCTTTGTCGGATCGGTCACCAAGCCGGGCGGGCTCAAGGACCAGGCGGCGACCCTCAACGCGTCCGCCGCACCGGGCCGCCCCTGGCTGGACCTCGCCTGGCAGCTGTTCGGCATCGCGAGCGCGCTCGTCCCCGTCCTCCTGGTCGCCCATCTCCTCCTGCGCGAGGGTGCGAGCCTGCGCACGCTCGGCTTCGACCGCACCCGCCCCTGGCCCGACCTCGGGCGCGGGGCGGGGATCGCGGCGGTGATCGGCAGTACCGGAATCGCCTTCTACCTGGCCGCACGCGGCCTCGGCTTCAACCTCACGGTGGTGCCCGAGGCACTGCCGGACGTGTGGTGGAAGTACCCCGTGCTGATCCTCTCCGCGATGCAGAACGCGATCCTCGAAGAGGTCATCGTGGTGGGTTACCTGCTGCGCCGCCTTGACCGGTTGGGGTGGAGCGCGGGCACCGCCCTGGTGGCCAGTTCCGTACTGCGCGGGTCGTACCACCTCTACCAGGGGATCGGCGGCTTCGTCGGCAACATGGTGATGGGTGTGGTCTTCGTCTACCTGTACCGGCGGTGGGGCCGGGTCGGTCCCCTGGTGGTGGCGCATTCCCTGCTCGACATCGGCGCCTTCGTCGGCTACGCGCTGCTGGCGGGCAAGGTCGGCTGGCTGCCTACGGCGTGAGCAGTTCCCCGTCGATCACGGTGACGGCCCGTCCGGTGAGCAGGGTGCGGTCGCCGCGCAGCGAGGTACGGACGAAGCCGGTACGGCGGGAGGCCTGGAGCCCGGTCAGGTCGGGCCTGCCGAGCCGGGCGGACCAGTGCGGCGCGAGGGCGGTGTGCGCACTGCCGGTCACCGGGTCCTCGTCGATGCCGACGTTCGGGAAGAAGCACCGGGAGACGTAGTCGTAGCCCTTCGCCGGGTCCTCGGCGCGGGCGGTGGCGATGATCCCGCGCGCGGAGTGGGCGCCGAGGGCCTTGAGGTCGGGGGAGAGGCCGAGCACGGTCTTCTCGTCGGCGAGTTCGAGCAGCAGGTCGCCGATGTTCGGGCCGGTGTCGAAGGCGGCGACGGGTTCGGCGCCGAGCGCGTCGGGGACGCCGGCGGGGGTGTCGACGCGGGTGAGCGGGGCGGTGGGGAAGTCGAGGGTGATCGCCCCGTCCGCGCCGGGCGTCGCGATCAGCACCCCGCTCCGGGTGGCGAACCGCACGGGCCCCGCCTGCGTCCCCGTCGTACCGATCACATGGGCGGTGGCGAGCGTGGCGTGCCCGCACATCGCGACCTCGGTGACCGGGGTGAACCACCGCAACGCCCAGTCGGCGTCCGCGCCCTCGGGCAGGGGGTGCGCGAACGCGGTCTCGGCGTGGTTCACCTCCATGGCGACGTTCTGCATCCACCCGTCCTCGGGAAAGCCGTCCAGCAACACGACCCCGGCCGGGTTCCCGGCGAAGGCCCGCTCGGCAAAGGCGTCGACGATTCGAATCCGCATGGACCAGACGCTAGGGCTTGCACACCGCACCCACCCAAGGCCAATCCCGGATCCCTGGCCCGATTTCCACCGGGTGGACTCGTCACCGCGCGGACCGTCAAGGGCGGGGCGGGGGTCGTGAAGCGCGGGTGGCATGGCGGAGGGGCTGAGGCAAGGCCTCCGCAACCACAATGGCGCGCCCTTCACGGGCGCGGGGAACTGTGCGAAGAGGCACGACGGCGCCGCACCGGCCGGCGGACCGTCAGTTCCCACGGCGCGATGCCCGACCGCACCCCGGCAACGAAAAGGGCCGACCCGTCACCGACTCGGCCCTCCTGAGCGGCACGCTCAGTCCGTGCCCATTTCCATCGCCGCCCGGTCCAGGAGTTCGTCGGCGTCGGCCGCGGCCTCCCCGCGGGACGCGATCGCCTCGGCGCCGCCCTCCGGCATGCTGCCGATCAGGCCCGTCGCCGCGGCTTGCGCCGCACCGATCGCCGGGTTGGCGGAGCCGATCAGGCCGAGGCCCGCGTACTGCTCCAGCTTCGCGCGGGAGTCGGCGATGTCGAGGTTGCGCATGGTCAGCTGGCCGATCCGGTCCACCGGACCGAACGCCGCGTCCTCGGTCCGCTCCATCGACAGCTTGTCGGGGTGGTAGCTGAACGCCGGACCCGTCGTGTCGAGGATCGAGTAGTCCTCGCCGCGCCGCAGCCGCAGTGTCACCTCACCGGTGACGGCCGCGCCGACCCACCGCTGGAGCGACTCGCGGATCATCAGCGCCTGCGGGTCCAGCCACCGGCCCTCGTACATCAGCCGGCCCAGCCGCCGGCCCTCGTTGTGGTACTGCGCGACCGTGTCCTCGTTGTGGATCGCGTTGACCAGCCGCTCGTAGGCCGTGTGCAGCAGCGCCATGCCCGGCGCCTCGTAGATGCCCCGGCTCTTGGCCTCGATGATCCGGTTCTCGATCTGGTCGGACATGCCGAGGCCGTGCCGGCCGCCGATCGCGTTGGCCTCCATGACCAGTTCGACGGCGGTCCCGAACTCCTTGCCGTTGACGGTCACCGGCCGGCCCTGGTCGAAGCCGATCGTCACGTCCTCGGGGAGGATCTCGACCTCGGGGTCCCAGAACCGCACGCCCATGATCGGGTCGACGGTCTCGATGCCGTTGTCCAGGTGCTCCAGGGTCTTCGCCTCGTGCGTGGCGCCCCAGATGTTGGCGTCCGTGGAGTACGCCTTCTCGGTGCTGTCCCGGTACGGCAGCCCGTGCGCGAGCAGCCACTCGGACATCTCCTTGCGGCCGCCGAGCTCGGTGACGAAGTCCGCGTCCAGCCAGGGCTTGTAGATCCGCAGGTGCGGGTTGGCGAGCAGGCCGTACCGGTAGAACCGCTCGATGTCGTTGCCCTTGAAGGTCGAGCCGTCGCCCCAGATCTGGACGTCGTCCTCCAGCATGGCCCGCACCAGCAGCGTGCCGGTGACGGCACGGCCCAGCGGGGTGGTGTTGAAGTACGCCCGCCCACCGGAGCGGATGTGGAACGCGCCGCAGGTCAGCGCGGCCAGGCCCTCCTCGACCAGCGCGGCCCGGCAGTCGACCAGGCGCGCGATCTCGGCACCGTAGGTCTGCGCGCGGCCGGGCACCGAGGCGATGTCGGGCTCGTCGTACTGGCCGATGTCGGCGGTGTAGGTGCACGGGACGGCGCCCTTGTCGCGCATCCACGCGACCGCGACCGAGGTGTCGAGCCCGCCGGAGAAGGCGATGCCGACGCGCTCGCCGGCGGGAAGGGAGGTGAGGACCTTGGACATAGGAAGAGTATGCATCAGAACGCATGGTCATGCAACGTCATGCAGTGCCCCCGGTTCGCGGTTGAACTGAACGGATTACCGAACGGGGTTGTCATCCGAACACTCCCGATATATCGTTGACGCATCGCGAACGATACGCGACAGATCAACGATGGAATGGAGTGGTTGCCATGCGTTCCCACGGATACGAGCGTGGACATGGACATGGACATGGACAGCGACAGGGACGCCGTGCGGCGTTCGGGCCCTTCGGCCCGGGCGGCCCCGGCTTCGGCCCCGGCGGGCCCGGTTTCGGACCGGGGCACTGGGGGCCGCGAGGGCGCGGAGGTCCCAGGGGGAGGGCGCGGCGCGGTGACGTCCGGGCCTCGATCCTGGCCCTGCTGAAGGACCGCCCGATGCACGGCTACGAGATGATCCAGGAGATCGCCGAGCGCAGCGGCGGTGCGTGGAAGCCCAGCCCCGGCTCGGTCTACCCCACCCTCCAGCTGCTGGAGGACGAGGGCCTGATCACCAGCGAGAGCGAGGGCGGCAAGAAGCTGTTCTCCCTCACCGACAGCGGCCGCACGGCCGCCGACGAGG
This sequence comes from Streptomyces sp. NPDC048254, assembly GCF_043201895.1. Lineage (NCBI taxonomy): Bacteria > Bacillati > Actinomycetota > Actinomycetes > Kitasatosporales > Streptomycetaceae > Streptomyces > Streptomyces sp. NPDC048254. The sequence goes on along the minus strand of NZ_JBICZJ010000028.1, from coordinate 76,070 downwards.
GTCCGGACGCCCCTTGGGAAGAGGCTTCCCGCGGGGTCGACTTCGAGGCCCTCGGCGAGATCCGGCAGGCCGGCTTCGGTCTGATGGAGGCCTTCGGGCAGGTCTGGAAGACCGGCAGCAAGGAACAGCGCGAGAAGGCGCTGGCCGTCATCAACGAGACCCGCAAGAAGCTGTACCTCATCCTCGCCGACGAGGACTGACCCTCGTGGTCACGGCGAACAGGGCGCCCCGTGGAGTGATCCGCGGGGCGCCCTTCCGGCTGCCCGGGGCAGGGCTCAGGCCACCAGTCCGGCCAGCTTGCGCAGCGACTCGTTCAGGGCGGCCGTCGCCGAGTCCTTGAGCTTGCCGGCCATCAGTGACACGGCCGCGCCCGTGAACTCGCCGTCGATCCGCACTCCCGTCGCGTCCCCGTCGGGGGTCAGCGTGTAGCGGGTCGCGACGGTCACCGCCATCGGGCCCTTGCCGCGGATCGCCAGCACCCGCGTCGGCTCCAGCTCCTCGATGGTCCACTCGACCTCCGCCGGGAAGCCCATCAGCTTCATGTTCTCCTGGAAGGTCACGCCCACCGCCAGGTTCTCCGGGCCGCCCTTGGGGAAACTGGTGTGGGTCGCGTTCCACTGCCCGTACGCCGGCCAGTCGGTGAGCTGTGCCCACACCTTCTCGGCCGGTGCCTGGATGCGTGACTCCGCGCTGACTTCGGCCATGCGACCACCCCTTCGTATCGGGCTACGGTGTCGCGGAACGTAGCCGCAGGGCCTCGAACATTCAATACTGATGAACCGTCAGGAAATGTGCGGATCCCCGGTCGCGCCCGGAGCCTCAGCCCACCCGCCGTATCTCCGCCGCGTCGAACAGGTCCCAGGCCCGCGGGAACGCGCTCTCGTCGTGGCAGTGCCACGCATCCCAGAACAGGTCCGCGAGCAGCGCGTCCTCCGGCGCGTACACCCGGTACACGTACTGCCTGCCGTCGACCGCAGGCAGCGCGACCAGCCAGCAACCGCACCCGCTCTCCACAACGACGAGAGACGTACGACCGGTGTGCGGCGGTTGCGTACGGGGCGCACGGCAAGACGGCGCGCGCCCTCGCGGGGGGAATCGGCCTGATCTCATCCGTAAGGAGGAGATTCCGGCCGTCGCCGTCCACTCTGCGTGGGACGCGAAGATGCTTCCCCCCGGCGATGACTCAAGCGCTTGCGGTTGATGAGGTAGGGGATGTGCAACCCCGTATTCCCCGCCAGCCCGACCAGGACCAGGGCGGCATCCACGCGGACGACGATGCAGGGCTCGGTGCCGAGCTGGCAGCGGTGGTCGCCGGTGCCCGCCGGAGGGCCGTGCGGGACGGGGACCGCCAGGTCGACACCGCCCATCTGCTGCACTCGCTGATCGAGTACGACCCCGAGGTCCGCGCCGTCATCGGCGACGCCCCGCAACTCGCCCGGCTGCTCGGCTATCTCGTGCAGCGCAGCATCGGCTACGGGCTGCGCTGGCAGAGCGGGGTCGAGGACTCCGGCGCGCTGCCGGCCGTTCCGCAGGCCGGCGCGAAGGGGGACGGGGCCTGGTCGCCGGTGGCCGCGGCCGCCCTGGAGTACGCCCGCAGCCGCGCCCGGCGCCGCACCGCCGACCGGGCCGACGGCACCGATCTGCTGGCGGGCCTCGTCGTGGACCCGGAGTCCCGGGCCGTGGAGGTGCTGGAGCGGGCCGGAGTGGCCGCCCGTGCCCTGGCCGTGCGGGTCGACGGGGACGTCGGAGTCTGGGACGCCGAGGCGGAGAGCCGCACCTCCAGTCTGTGAGACAGGGGTCAACCGGGGTGACGCTCATGTCGCGCCCTGGCATCATGTGCCGGTGCGTATCACTGACAGCAGCCATGGCAGGGGCCTCGGGCTCTCCCTCGCCCTCGGGTCGGCGCTCGCCTTCGGCGGCTCCGGCGTCGCGGCCAAGCCGCTGATCGAGGCCGGGCTCGACCCACTGCACGTGGTGTGGCTGCGGGTGGCGGGAGCCGCCCTGGTGATGCTGCCGCTCGCCGTCCGCCACCGTGACCTGCCGCGCCGCCGGCCCGCGCTGCTCGCCGGGTTCGGCCTGCTCGCCGTCGCCGGGGTCCAGGCCTGCTACTTCGCCGCGATCTCCCGCATACCGGTGGGGGTGGCACTGCTCGTGGAGTACCTCGCCCCCGCGCTGGTGCTCGGCTGGGTCCGCTTCGTCCAGCGCCGGCCGGTCACCCGCGCCGCCGCGCTCGGTGTCGCCCTCGCGGCCGGCGGTCTCGCGTGCGTCGTGGAGGTGTGGGCGGGGCTGAGCTTCGACGCGCTGGGGCTGACGCTGGCCCTGGCGGCGGCGTGCTGTCAGGTGGGGTACTTCGTGCTCGCCGATCACGGTGGCGGAGACGGCGTGGATCCCCTGGGAGTCATCGCGTACGGGCTGCTGGTGGGGGCCGGTGTGCTGACGCTCGTGGCGCGGCCGTGGACGATGGACTGGTCGGTGCTGGGCGGCTCCGCGCGGATGAACGGGTCGACGGTGCCGGCGTTCGTCCTGCTGGTGTGGGTCGTGCTGGTCTCGACGGTCGTCGCCTACGTCACCGGTGTGCTGTCGGTGCGGCGGCTGTCTCCGCAGGTCGCGGGGGTGGTGGCCTGTCTTGAGGCGGTCGTGGCGACCGTGCTGGCCTGGGTGCTGCTGGGGGAGCGGCTGGCGGCGCCGCAGGTACTGGGCGGGGCCGTCGTGCTGCTGGGCGCGTTCATCGCGCAGTCCTCGACGCCGGCGGCGGAGTCGGTGGTGGACCGGAGCGCGGTGGAGGGGCGGGTCGCCTCGACGTCCGCGGGGTGACCGGTCCGTCGGCGGGCCGGGGTTGTCCGTGGCCGATCGCGCCCACATGGCGGCAGCCGCTCATCGATACGGCCCCGCGCCCCTGACGGGGCGCGTGCCCCTTGCCGGAACCGAGATCAGACGCCCTTCAGGTACGACGGAACCGGTACGTCCGCCGCCAGGTCGGCGTTGGCGACCGGAGTGCCGTACCCCTTGCGCAGCGGCACCAAGCCCGCCCAGTACGGCAGGTCCAGGTCCTCGGGTTCGTCGTGGGCGCCGCCCGTGCGGGTCTTGGCCGAGACTTCGGCCAGGTCCAGGCGGATCACCGCCGTCGCGGCCAGTTCCTTCTTGTCGGCCGGGCGGGAGTCGGCGGAGCGGCCCGGCACCACGTGGTCGACCAGGGCGTCCAGCGCGAGGCGCTTCTCCTCGGGGTCGGTGACCTGGTGGGCGACGCCGTGCACCACGACCGAGCGGTAGTTGATCGAGTGGTGGAAGGCGGAGCGGGCCAGCACCAGGCTGTCGACATGGGTGACCGTCACGCACACCGGGAGCCCGGGGTCGGCCTGGCCGGTCATCCGCAGCGGGCGCGAGCCCGTCGAACCGTGCAGGTACAGCACCTCGCCGACCCGGGCGAACAGCGTCGGCAGCACCACCGGCGCGCCGTCGCGCACGAAGCCGAGGTGGCAGACGTACCCCTCGTCGAGGATCGAGTGCACCACGTCCTTGTCGTACGTCGCCCGCTCTGCGGAGCGCGTCGGGACAGTGCGGTCGGTCGGGGTGTAGGCGGCGGGCTGCGTCGGTACGGTCTCCTGCACGGCGGGCTCGGCGGTCTCCATTGCGCATCTCCATTGCACTAGTGCATAATCGGCTTTGTGCTAGGAGAATATCGGATCGAAGGCCGGGGCGCAGCGGAGATTGCGGCCAGCGTCGAGCGTGCGGTGGGTACGGGCGAGCTGGAGCCGGGCCAACTGCTGCCACCGATGCGGGAGTTGGCGGGCCGGCTCGGGGTGAATCCCAATACGGTCGCGGCCGCATACCGCACCCTGCGCGAGCGCGGGGTCATCGAGACCGCAGGCCGGCGGGGCAGCCGGGTCCGGTCCACGCCGGCCACCACCGGACGGGAGAAGATCCGGGTCGACGTCCCGGCCGGCGTGCGCGACCTGTCCTCCGGCAACCCCGACCCCGCGCTGCTCCCCGCCCTCGCGCCGGCCCTGACGGCTCTGGCGGCCGACGAGGGCGAGCGCGCCCCGGTCCTCTACGGCGTCGACCCCGTCGAGCCGGAGCTGGAGCGGATCTCGCGCGCCGAACTCACCGCCGACGGCGTGCCCGACGGGCCGTTCACCATCACCTCCGGCTCCCTCGACGCCGTCGAGCGGGTCCTGCTGGCGCACCTCAAGCCGGGCGACCCGGTCGCCGTCGAGGACCCCGGATGGGGCCGCACCCTCGATCTCGTCCCCGCACTGGGGCTGCGCACCGTCCCGGTGGCCGTCGACGACGACGGACCGCGCGCCGACAGCCTGCGCCGGGCGCTGGAGTCCGGGGCGCGCGCCCTGATCGTCACCGCCCGGGCGCACAACCCCACCGGCGCCGCGGTGAGCGCCGCCCGCGCGCGTGCGCTGCGCGCCGTGCTGCGCGACCACCCGCACACCGTGCTGATCGAGGACGATCACGGCCACGGCATCGTCGACCTGCCCCTGCACCCCCTGGTGGGCACCACCCGGCACTGGGCCTTCGTCCGCTCGGTCGCCAAGGCCTACGGCCCGGACCTGCGGCTGGCCGTCATGACCGGCGACGAGGTCACCGTTGACCGGGTACGGGGCCGGCAGCGGCTGGGACCGGGCTGGGTGAGCCGCCTGCTCCAGCGCACGGTGGTCCGGATGCGGACGGACGGCGCGGTGCACGGCCCGCAGGTGGCGGCGGCCTACCGGGCCCGCCGCGAGCTGCTGATCGACGCGCTCGCCGACCACGGCATCGAGGCGCACGGCCGCAGCGGCATGAACGTCTGGGTCCCGGTCCCGGACGAGACGGGCGCGGTGTCCCGTCTGCTGCACGAGGGGTGGGCGGTGTCCCCGGGGGCGCGGTACCGCCTGGCCTCCCCGTCCGGCATCCGGATCACGGTTTCGACACTGACCCCCGAGGAGACCGGCCCGCTGGCGGCGGCCGTCGCGGCGGCGGTCACACCGGCTAGAGGGCGCATCCAGGCCTAGGCGGAACCGAACCCTCGGGTGAGGACGCGTCGCGGGTGCCGGCGCCAACGTCGTAGCACCATTGAGTTTTCCCGGTCGGAACCTCTTAGAATCACTTACATGTTGAACCTGGAGCGCCTGCGCACCCTCGACGCCCTCGCCCGGCACGGCTCGGTGAGCGGGGCCGCCGAGGCCCTGCATGTCACCACGTCGGCGGTGTCGCAGCAGATGGGCAAGCTGGAACGGGAGGTGGACCAGCAGCTCCTCGCCAAGAACGGCCGGGGGGTGCGGCTCACCGACGCCGGCCGGCTGCTCGCCGAGCACGCGGCCCGGATCCTCTCCCAGGTGGAGCTGGCCCAGTCCGACCTGGAGGCGCACCGCGGTCAGGTCGTCGGCGAGCTCGCGATGGCGGCGTTCCCGACGGCCGCCCGCGGCCTGTTCCCGACCGCGCTGGCCACCCTGCACGCCCTGCACCCGGCGCTGCGCGTGCGCTCCAGCGAACTGGAACCGGAGAAGGGCGTCGCCGGGGTGGTGCGCGGCGACCTCGACCTCGCCGTCGTCCTGGACTGGTACAACAAGCCGATGCCGCTGCCCGACGGGCTGGTCAAGGCGCCGCTGCTGGACGACCCCGCCGATGTGGCCCTGCCGGCCGCGCACCGGCTGGCCGGGCGGGACGAGGTGGACCTGGGGGAGTTCGCCGACGACGAGTGGATCACCTGGGGCGAGGGCGAGTTCTGCCACGAGTGGCTGATGTTCACGCTGCGCTCCCGCGGCATCGAACCGCTCATCGGCCACCGCGCGGCCGAGACCCACACGCAGCTCAACCTGGTGGCCGCCGGGCTGGGGGTCTGCATCGCGCCGCTGCTGGGCCGCCACCCGGTGCCGGAGGGCGTCCTCATGGTGCCGCTGAAGCAGCGGGCGCGCCGCCATGTCTACGCCGTCTGGCGGGCCGACGCCGACCGCCGTCCCTCGATCCGCGCGGCGGTACAGGCCCTGCGGGGCGCGGCCGAGGCGATCTCCTGAAACGCGCGCCCGGAGCACGGCCGTGGCGGCGTCGCTGCTGGTGCGGGTGGTGGGCGTGGTCCTGCTGCTGGCGGCCCCGGCGGGGCATGTCTCCTTCTTCGTGGCTGCGGCGCTCTTCCTCGGCATCGGCAACACGGCCTGGCCGGCCGCCCACGCCGCCCTCGTGGCCACCGTCGCCCACGGCCGGGAACGCGACGCGGCCCTCGCGGCCGGCCGATCCCTGCGCAACGCCGGCATGGGCGTCGGCGCACTCGTCGCCACCGCCAGCCTGGCGGGCGGCAGCACCGCGTTCCGGGCCCTGGCGGCCGGCACCGGGCTCGCCTACTGCGCCGCCGCGGCCCTGGCATGGTCGGTCCGCATCCACGCGCATCCGGCCGCCGCCCCGACGGAGGACGCGGACGACCGGCCCGCACCCCGGATGCGCGCGCTGCTGATCGCCAACGTGGTCTACGTTTTCTGCCTCAACGTCCCCGAGATCGCGCTCCCGCTGGTCCTGGTGACACAGCTGCACGCGTCCCCGGTGTGGTCGGCCGTGATCTTCGTGGCCAACACGGTGCTGGTGGTCGGCCTCCAGGTACCGGTCACCGTCCTGATGTCCCGGTTCTCCCGGCGGACCGCGCTCGCCCTGGCCGGCCTGGTGCTCACCACGTCCTACCTCGGCTTCCTCGCGGTCGCCGGGGCGGGATCCGGCTGGGGCGCCCCGGCCCTCGCCGCGGTGTCCGTGGTCTGCGCCCTCGGTGAGATCGGCTACGCGGGCAGCGCCACCGCACTCGTGACCCATCTCGCCCCGGCCCATCTCCTGGGCCGGGCCCTCGCCCGCTTCCAGCTCTCCACGGGGTTCGGCCTCGCGGTCTCCCCGGCGGTCATCACCACGCTCACGGCGCGCGGCCCGGCCGCCCCCTGGGGCACCCTGGCCGCGGCCACCCTGCTGTCCGCCGCGGCCGTCGCCACCGAGTAGGCCCGATGCTCCTCAGCTCCCCAGCTTGCGGAAGTCCCAGGAGGCGATCTTCGTCGGGGTCAGCCGGGCCCAGGCGTGCCTGCCGTCGTGCGGCATCTCGTCCAGGCCGAAGTTCTTGCGCGCGAACAGCGTCTCGACGTAGTCGAGTTCGGCGACCAGCTCACCGGTGCGCGGCACCTCGCCCACGAACTCGGCGGTCCCCCTCAGCTCCACGCCGCGCAACTGGTCGTACTCCTCACCGGAGTCGACCACGACCGCCACCCGCGGATCGCGGCTCAGGTCCTTCCAGCGCTGGCTGCGCACCACCGAGTACAGCCACAGCGACGTGCCGTCCCAGGCGAACCACAGGGCGCTGACATGCGGGTCACCGGACGCCGACACGGTCGCGACCCGGCAGGTGCGCTGTGTGGTGAGGAACTCGTCCAGTTCGCCGGACGTCATCATGATCTTCCGGCCCCGGCGCTGAGTGACGGTCATGCGGCCCCCTCTTCTTCCGTTCCCGCGCAATGCTGGTTAGTCTCGCCCGCCCCGCACCAAGGCGGAAGGGGGCGTCACATGCCGTCGTACGAACGGCTCGCGGAGCTCATCGATCCCGTGAGCACCGTCCTGCTCACCGTGGAGTGCCAGCAGGGCGTGGTCGGCCCGCAGAGCGCGCTGCCCGAACTCGCCCACGAGGCCCGGGCGTCGGGCGCCCTCGCCAACATCGCCCGGCTGGTCGCCGCCGCCCACGACACCGGCGTCCAGGTGATCCACGCGGTCGCCGAACGCCGCCCCGACGGCCGGGGGGCGAACCGCAACGCCCGCCTGTTCCGGGCCGCCGAGCGGCTGCCCGTCCAGCAGCTCTCCGGCACCGCGGCGGTCCGCGTCGCGCCGCCCATCGAGGTCGCGGAGGAGGACCTGGTGGTACGGCGGCTGCACGGCCTGTCGCCGATCCAGGGGACCGACGTCGACCCGCTGCTGCGCAACCTCGGCTGCCGCACCCTGATCGTCACCGGGGTCTCGGCCAACGTGGCCGTCCCCAACGCCGTGTTCGACGCGGTGAACCGGGGCTACACGGCCGTCGTCCCGGCCGACGCCGTCGCGGGAGTGCCCTCCGAGTACACCCCCGCGATGGTCCGCAACACCCTCGCGTTGGTCGCTACGGTCGCGACCACGGACGAGGTGCTCGGCTGCCTCAAGAACCCACGCAGGCGGGCCTGAGCCGAGGGTCAGGCCAGCGTGATCTGGTCACCGGAGACGGTGATGTTCGCGGCCGTCAGACCCGTCGTCGCCGGGCCCTTCTTCACGCTGCCGTCGGCGATGGCGAACTCGCTGCCGTGGCAGGGACAGACGATCGCGCCGTTGGCGATGCTCGCCACCGCGCAGCCCGCGTGCGGGCACTTCGTCGAGAACGCCTTGTAGGTGCCCGCCGCCGGCTGGGTGACGACCACGGCCTGGTCCTTGTAGATCGTGCCGCCGCCCTCGGGTATGTCCGAGGTCTTGGCGAGCGCGGAGCCACCGGCCGCCGCCGTGGAGGTGTCGGTCGAGCCGCCCGAGCCGTTGCTGTCCTGGGTGGTGGAGCCACCGCCCGCGTTGTTCGTCGTCGTGGAGCTCGAGTCGTCGTCGGACGACCCGCAGGCGGTCAGCGCGGCGGCGAGCCCCGCCGCGCCGGCAGCCGCCATGATCGTACGGCGGGCCGGTTTGGCAGAGGGGTTGAGCGATGCGCTGGTCATGTGAGGGATTCCCTTCCGCGGAGCTTCTCGTTGATCCGTCCAGGGGTACGGTCTTCGGGCACCACCTGTTCAGACGGCATCCCGATAGTGACCACCTCGACATGAGCCCCCGGTAAAACGTCGCTGTCGGTTCCCTGTCGGCGTCCGCGGACGGCGACCGATTCGGGACGAGACGGAGCGTGTCGCCCCGAGGAAGCGGCAGAAGTCACCGTGCCGGCGGGCCGTGGCGCGCCAGGGCAAGTGGGTAAGGTAAGCCTAATTTTGTGTGGCTGTCGCTGTTGAGCGGTGGCGTAGCGTGCCTCTGCCGGGCGACTGTGCCGCCGCGGAGGGAGGCTCGATGACGGACTTCGCAGGCACATCGCGCGCGCCGGTGGCGGGGACACCGCCCCGGGGAACGGCGGTGACGCTCGCCCGGGTTCGGCTGGGGGCGGGCGGACCGCCCGTCCGCGTGCGGGTGGCGGACGGCGGGGTCACCCACGTGGTCGCGGAGCAGGGGCCCCCGGCGTCCGCCGGACTCGTCGCGGGTGACCGGGTCCTCGACCTGGACGGGCGGGTACTCCTGCCCGGACTGTGGGACGCCCACGTCCATCTCGCCGAGTGGGCCAGCGCGCGCCGCCGGCTCGATCTGTCCGGCACCGCCTCCGCACGGGAGGTGGCCGACCGGGTCCGCGACCACGGCCGTACGGCCCCCGGCGGGTCGGTGCTGTTCGGATACGGCTTCCGGGACGGGCTCTGGAGCGACGCCCCGCACAAGGAGCTGCTCGACGCGGCCCTGCCGGATCGGCCGGTCGCCCTGGTCAGCGCCGATCTGCACGCCGTGTGGCTGAACTCCGCCTGCCTGGCGCTGGCCGGCCGGGGCGACCACCCGACCGGACTGGTCCGGGAGCACGAGGGACACGTGGTCCTCTCGGCGCTTCCCGAGGCGCCGGCCGAGACGGTGGACGACTGGGTCGCCGACGCCTGCCGGGCCGCCGCCGCACGCGGGGTCACCGGTGTCATCGACTTCCAGTTCGGCGACACCGTGGGCGCCTGGGAGCGGCGCTCGGCGGACGTCCCGCCGGCCGTACGGGTGGCCGCGGCCGTCTACCCGAGCCACCTGGACGCGGCCCTGGCGCGCGGACTGCGCACCGGGTCCGGGATCGGCGCGCACGGGGACCTGGTGCGGGTCGGCCCGCTCAAGCTCTTCACGGACGGCTCGCTCAACACCCGTACCGCGCTCTGCCGTGACCCCTACCCCGGCCTTGAGGGCGCGGACGGCGCCCACGGCATCGAACCCGCGGTGCACGCCATCGGCGACCGCGCCAACACCGTGGCCCTGGACGCCTTCGAGGCCGTGCGCTGCCGTGGCCGGATCGAACACGCCCAGCTGCTGAGCCCCGAAGACCTGCCGCGCTTCGCGGAGTTGGACGTGGTCGCGGGGGTGCAGCCCCGGCACGCCACGGACGACCGGGACGTGGCGGACCGGTACTGGGCCGGCCGCACCGAACGCGCCTTCGCCTACGCCGACCTGCTGGCCGCCGGGGCGCGGCTGGAGTTCGGCTCGGACGCCCCCGTTTCACCGCTCGACCCCTGGCTCGCCGTCGCGTCGGCCGTCAGCCGCACCGACGACGGCCGCCCCGCCTGGCATCCCGAACAGCGCCTGCCGGTACGGGACGCGCTGGCCGCGGCGGCGCGCGGGCGCCGGCTCATCCGGGTCGGGGACCCCGCCGACCTGGTGGTCGTGGACGCGGATCCGCTGACGGCGGACCCGGACACGCTGCGCGCGATGCCGGTGCACGCCACGATGACGGACGGCCGCTGGACCCACGGGCCGTACTGAACCCGCTCCGCGACGGCGTTGCCGACCGTGTTCGACGACCGGTCACGGAAAGCCCCGTGGCCCGGACGGGACCGTACCGTCCGGGCCACGGGAGTGCGGGGGGGCGAGGTCAGGCCGCCGTCAGCCGGTCGGCCAGCACGGACCGGTGGATCTCCTCCGCCCGGACCGCCACGGTCGACAGCAGCGTGCTGGTGAGCCCGTGGGTGTGCTCGGTGCCGCCCTGGAGGTAGATGCCCGCGGTGACCTCCGGCACCGTCTCGACACGGTGGTCCCGGCCCACCCGGATCGCGTCACCGTCGTCCTTGAGGCACAGCTTGGCCGCGTCACCGAGGAGCGCCGCCAGGTCCCGGGGCCGGTAACCGGTGGCGAGCACCAGGATGTCGGCGGGCAGCACCTGCCGCTCGCCGGTGGGCAGGAACTCGACGGCGATGTCGAGTGCGCCGTCGGCGGCGGGCGTGACACCGCGGACCCGCGAGACGTTGAGGAAACGCAGCCGCTCCCGGCCGGCCACCTTCTCCCGGTACGTGGTGGCGTACAGCGACTCGATCAGATCCATGTCGACCACCGAGTAGTTCGTGGAACGGTGGTAGTCGAGCAGGGACTGTTTGACCTCGGACGGCGACGAGAAGTAGACGTCGACCGCCTCCGGATCGAAGATCCGGTTGGCGAACGGACTGTCGTCGGCGGGGGTGTAGCCGTACTTGGCGAAGACCGAGCACACCTCGGCGTCCGGAAAGGTACGGTGGAGGTAGTCCACCGTCTCGGCGGCGCTCTGCCCGGCGCCGAGCACGACCGCCCGCCGCACCGCCGCACCCGTTCCGGCCAGTTGCTCGGCACGCGGTATCAACTCGCTGTTGTGCCAGACGCGTTCGGCCAGTTCGAGGCCGGGCGGCACATGCGGTTCGAGTCCCATCGCCACACTGATGTTGCGGGCCCGGTGGGTCACGGCCGCCCCGGGGCGCGCCGGGTCACGGCGGGTGACGTCGAAGAAGCCCACCCGGCCGTCCTCGTCGCGCACCGGGTCCACCGCGAGCACCTCGCTGTCGTACGACACCTGGTGCGCGACCCGCGTGGCCGCCCATTCGAAGTACTCGTGGAACTCCATCCGCAGCGGGAAGAGCGTCTTCTGGTTCAGGAAGTCGATCAGTCTGCCGCGCTCGCGCAGGAAGCACAGGAAGCTGTAGTCGCTGGTCGGATTGCGCAGCGTGACGAGGTCCTTGAGGAAGGAGACCTGCATCGTGGCGTCGTCGATCAGCATGCCCCGGTGCCAGCCGAACCGCGGCTGGCGTTCCAGGAACAGGGCATCGATCCGACGGTCCCCCGCGAGACCCGCGTTGTGTTCCTCAACCGCTATGGACAGAGCGAGATTTGACGGGCCGAAACCGATCCCGACGATGTCGTGGACGACGTCGGGACCATTGACCGGTGATTTCACCTTGGCATCGCCTCCCTCAGGCCAGCCCATGCTAGATAAGGTAAGGCTTACCTAGCAATGGAGTCTTGGAAGGGAAGGACCGTCATGCGGGTCGTCATGCTCGGCTACCAGACGTGGGGTCACCGAACGCTGCAGGCGTTGCTGGACTCCGATCACGAGGTCGTCCTCGTCATCACCCACCCGAGGAGCGAGCACGCCTACGAGAAGATCTGGGACGACAACGTCGCCGAGCTGGCCGAGAAGCACGACGTGCCGGTGCTGCTGCGCAACCGCCCCGACGACGCCGAACTCCTCGCCGCCGTAAGGGAGTCCCGTCCGGACATCATCGTCGCCAACAACTGGCGGACCTGGCTGCCGCCGGAGCTGTTCGACCTGCCCCCGCACGGCACCCTCAACGTCCACGACTCCCTGCTGCCGGCCTACGCAGGGTTCTCGCCGATCATCTGGGCGCTGCTCAACGGCGAGGAGCGGGTCGGGGTGACCGCGCACCGCATGAACGCCGAACTCGACGCCGGGGACGTCCTGGTGCAGCGCTCGGTGCCGGTCGGGCCCACCGACACGGCAACCGACCTGTTCCACCGCACCGTCGGCCTGATCGCGCCCATCGTGCGGGAGTCGCTCGACCTGATCGCCTCCGGCCGGGACGCCGGCCAGTGGATACCGCAGGACCGCGGCCGTGCCAGCTTCTTCCACAAGCGGTCCCTGGAGGACAGCCGCATCGACTGGACGTGGCCGGCGGAGCGCCTGGAGCGCCTGGTGCGGGCCCAGTCGGACCCGTACCCCAACTCGTACGCCTTCCACGGCGGCGAGCGGCTGCGGATCGTCTCCGCGGCGGTCTCCGAGGGGCGTTACGGCGGCACCCCGGGCCGGATCTTCATCCGCGAGGGGGACGGCGTGGTCGTCGTGGCCGGCGCCGACGCCCATACGGGCCGCGGCCGGGGTCTCCTGGTCCGGCGGGTACGGACCGACGACGGCACGGAGTACGCAGCGGCGGACTACTTCCGCACGATGGGCGGCTATCTGACGTCCCGCCCCTGACAGCGGGCCCCGGCCCCCGGCGAGCCCGGCGGCCGTCCGGGGCTTGCGTCCCCGGCGGGTGCCGGCCGTTCGCGGACCCCCGGCCCGCCTGACGGCCCTTCGGTGAACCTGGTGGCCCCCGGCGGGCTCCGGGGGGCAGCGGCCTTCCGGCCGACTCGGCGGACCCGCCCGGCCGTTCAGGGGGCCGGAGGGTTCAGCGGCGCGGGGACTCGCCGTTCCTCCCGGGGCCGAGGCTCGCGTTGCCCAGTTCTCCGTCCGCCCAGCCGCTCTCCCCCGGCCGACCGGCAGGGCGCGGTGCCGCGGGAGGTCGGCTCAGTCGATGGCGGCCGGTACCGTCTTCTCGGTGGCGTGGGTGCCGTCGTCGTGGTGGTGGCGGCCGAGCGGGATGACCATCGGGGTGCCGCTGACCGGGTCGGGGGTGATCCGGCAGCGCAGGTCGAAGACGTCCTCGACGGTGGCCTCGGTGACGACCTCGGCCGGCGGGCCCTCGGCGACGATCCGGCCCGCCTTCATGGCGATGACGTGATCGGCGTACCGGCAGGCCTGGTTGAGGTCGTGCAGCACCATCACCACCGTGCGGCCCTCGCGCCGGTTGAGGTCCGTGATCAGGTCGAGCACGTCGATCTGGTGCGCGAGGTCGAGATAGGTCGTCGGCTCGTCCAGCAGCAGTACGGGGGTGCCCTGGGCGACCGCCATGGCGATCCACGCGCGCTGCCGCTGGCCTCCGGAGAGCTCGTCCACCGGCCGGTCCGCGAGGTCGGTGAGTTCGGTCGCGGCCAGCGCCGCCCGCACGGCCTCCTCGTCCGCCGCCGACCACTGCCGCCACCAGGTCTGGTGCGGGGAACGCCCGCGGCCCACCAGGTCGACGACGGTCAGCCCCTCCGGCGCCACCGGCGTCTGCGGCAAAATGCCGAGCTTGCGAGCGAGTTCGCGGGTCGGTATCGAGCGCAGTGCGGCGCCGTCCAGCTCGACGACGCCCTGCCGCGGGGCGAGCAGCCGGGCAAGGGCACGCAACAGGGTGGATTTTCCACAGGCGTTGGCGCCGACGATGGCCGTGATCCGGCCGGTGGGCACGGTGAGGTCCAGGTCCTCCACCACCGGCCGGCCGTCGTAGGCCAGATGGAGGCCGGCGGCCCGCAACTCAGGCCCGGCCGCGGGCTTTTCGGGGGAACCGGCCGAGCGGGGGGTGGTCGGCCGCGGGGTGCGCGAGTCGGTGGTCGACATGGGATCAGCCTCCAGAGCCCGCGCGGTTGGCGCGGATGAGCAGCCACAGCAGGACCGGCGCGCCCAGGGCGCCGGTGACGACCCCGACCGGCAGTTCCGTCCCGGGGATCGCCTCGCGAGCGACGAGGTCGGAGCCGAGGACGACGAACGCGCCGGTGAGGCCGGAGACGAGCGGGGGCGGTGACGAGGTGCCCGCCAGCCGCAGGGCGATCTGCGGACTGGCCAGGGCCACGAACGCCACCGGGCCGGCCGCGGCGGTGCCGAAGGCGATCAGGCCGACGCCGGTGAGCAGCAGCGCCAGCCGGACCGGCTGGACGGGGGTGCCGAGCCCGGCCGCCACGTCGTCGCCGAGCTGGAGCGTCCGCATCCAGCGGCCCATGCCCAGGGCCACCGGCAGCAGCACGGCCAGGGCGACGGCCAGCGCGTCCACCTGCTCCCAGGTACGGCCGTTGAGGTTGCCGACCAGCCAGCCGAGCGCCTCCTCCGCCTGGAACCGGTTGCCCCGGGCCACCAGGAAGTCGGTGGCGCTGGTGCAGATCCAGGACACGCCGATGCCGACGAGGATGATCCGGTAGCCGGTGGTCCCGCCCTTCCAGGCCAGCGCGTACACGAGGAGCGCGGTCGCGAGGGCGCCGAGCAGTCCCAGCGTGGACAGCCCGAGGCCACCGGTCCAGCCGAGGACCACCGCCGCGACCACCGCGGTTCCGGCGCCCTCGGTCAGCCCGATCATGTCGGGGCTGGCCAGCGCGTTGCGGGTCATCGTCTGGAACACGGCCCCGGAGACACCGAAGGCGATACCGACGAGGAGCCCGGCGAGGGCGCGCGGCAGCCGCAGGTCCCGTACGACGGTGAGGGTGCCGGGATCGCCCACGCCGAACAGGGCCTTGACGACGTCGGGGAGGCTCACCGGATAGTCGCCGAGGGCCAGGCCCCAGCAGAACAGCGCGAACGCGCCGAGGGCGACGAGCACTCCGGTCAGTACGAGGCGCGGCCGGAACGTCCCGGAGACGGGGGGCGCGGCCAGCCGGAAGGGCCGGTCGCGCAGCACGGGCCGGGTCCGGGCGCCGGGGGAGGACTGTGTGTTCGGCTGAGCGGCCGATGGAGAGGTCACGTTCACACCTCCGCGAGCTTGCGGCGGCGCACCAGGGCGATGAAGAAGGGGCCGCCGAGGAACGCGACCAGGACGCCGGCCTGGATCTCGGTGGGCCTGGCCACCATCCGGCCCACGATGTCGGCGGTCAGCAGCAGGACGGGGGCCAGCGCCGCCGACAGCGGCAGCAGCCAGCGGTGGTCCGGGCCGACGCCGGCCGCTTGGGCGAGCACCCGGGCGATATGCGGGACGACCAGGCCGAGGAAGACCACCGGGCCGATCACGGAGACCGACGCGCCGGTCAGCAGTACGACCGCGGTCACGCCCTGGAGCCGTACCAGACCGAGCCGCCGCCCCAGCGAGGCGGCCACGTCGTCGCCGAGGGCCATGCTGTTGAGGGCGGGGGCGCAGGACAGCGCTAGGACGGCGCCGACCGCGAGGAACGGCCAGATGCGCAGCAGATCGCCGGAGTCCTGGTCGGCCAGGGTGCCGGCGGACCAGAAGCGGTACCGGTCCAGCGCGTCCTGGTCGGTCAGCACCACGGCGCTGGTGAGCGAGGACAGCAGCGAGGTGACGGCCACTCCGGCGAGCGCCAGCTTGACCGGGGTCGCCCCGGACCGGCCGAGCCGCCCGAGCAGGAAGACCAGGACGCTGGCGGCCAGCGCCCCGGCGAACGCGAACCACACGTAGCCGTACAGCGATCCGACCCCGAACACCGCGACCGAGACGACGATCGCGAAGGAGGCGCCGGCGCTGACCCCGAGGATCCCGGGGTCGGCGAGGGGGTTTCGGGTCAGGGCCTGCATCAGCGCGCCGGACATGCCGAGCGCCGCGCCGGTCGCGAGACCCAGCAGGGTGCGGGGGATGCGCACCGACCAGATCACGTGGTCCACGAGCCGGCTGGGCGGATGCCCGAGGACCGAGCGGACCACTTGGTCGAGCGGGACGCTCAACGCGCCCAGCGCCACGGAGAGAAGGGACAAAAGGACCAGGAGGGCGACGATCAGTGTCACCAGCACCGTCGTACGAAGCCTTCTGTCTGAAGCCACTTGCCGGTCTCCATGCCGTCTGCCGGTGGGCCCGCGGCCACTCCTGAGGGCGGGTTAGGTGAGCATAACCTCAGCCGCTGTGACTTGGACCGCTGAAAGCGCATCGACCCTGTTGAGTTAGGCAATCCTTACCTTACTATCGAGCGGTCGCGGCTCCGCTGAGCCGTTCCACACCTATGGGGAGGCACGGGCAGCTGTGTCGGGCAACACGCGTTTTTCCGCACCTTCTTCGGCGAGTTCGGCTTCGGCGAGTTCGGCGGCTTCTGCGAGTTCGGCGACGAGGGTGACAACCACCGAGGACTACTGGCGGCAGAGGTTCGCCGCACCGGCACCGGAGACCGCGCTGCCGCTCGACTTCCCCCACCCGCCGCGGTCGCAGGAGCGGCGCCGACCGGCCCGCCGCACGGTCGCGTCGGGCACCGCGGCCGACGAGGCGACCCGGCTCGCCGCCTTCGCCGCCCTGCTGCACCGCTACGGCGGCGCCGCGGCGACCGAGTTGACGGTCGCGTACGACGGGCTCCCGCTGCGCCTGACGGTGACCGGCGGCCTGTCCTTCGCCCAGCTGCGCGCACGCGTCACGGCCGCCCGTACGGAGGCCGCCGCCCACCGGCTGCCGACCGCCGACCTGCTACGACTGCTCGCTCCCGAACCCGGCCGCGGCGGCACCCTGTTGTGCGCCACCGGCTTCGGCACCGCGCCCTGGGACGAGGGCGGCCCGCTGGACCTGGCGCTGTCCGTGGCCGACGGGGAACTGCGCGCGGACTACGACGCCGACCTCTTCGGGACCGCCACCGTCGACCGGATCCTCGGCCACTACGCCACCCTGCTCGCCGCCGCCCTCGAATGCTCCGACACCCCGGTCGCCGCCCTGGAACTCCTCGGCGAGGAGGAACGGCACCGGATCCTCGCCGAGTGGAACGACACCGCGCACGACGTGCCCGCGCTCACCTGGCCGCGCATGTTCGCCGACCAGGTCGCCGCCCGCCCCGACGAGGTGGCCCTGATCCACGAGGACGTCCGCCTCACCTACGCCGAACTCGACGCCCGAGCCGCCCGGTTGGCGCACGCCCTGGTGGCCCGGGGGGCCGGTCCCGAGCAGGTGGTGGCCCTCGCCGTCCCGCGCTCGGCCGACATGATCGTGGCCGAGGTCGCCGTGCTGAAGGCGGGCGCCGCCTATCTGCCCGTCGATACCGACTACCCGGCCGACCGCATCGCCTACATGCTGGAGGACGCCCGGCCGGTCTGCCTCGTCACCACCGCCGAGACGGTCCCCGACCTGCCGCCGGACCAGGACCCGCTGGTCCTCGACGCCCCGGAGACCCGCGCGGAACTCGCCGGGTTCCCCGCCCACGACCCCGCGGCGGCAGCCGAGTTGACCGTCGCGCACGCGGCGTACGTCATCTACACCTCCGGCTCCACCGGCCGTCCCAAGGGCGTGGTGCTCTCCCACGCCGGTGTCGCCAAGCTGGTCGCCACCCAGCGCGAACGGTTCGGGATCGGCCCGCACAGCCGGGTCCTGCAGTTCGCCTCGCCCAGTTTCGACGTGGCCTTCTGGGACCTGTGCCTCGGCCTGCTGTCCGGCGGCCGGCTGGTCGTCGTACCCGCAGACCGCCGGGTGCCCGGCGCACCGCTCGCCGACTACGCGAACGAGCACGGCATCACCTTCATGATCCTGCCGCCCGCGCTGCTCGCCGCCATGCCGGACGATGTTCAACTCCCTCCCACGGCGACCCTGTTGGCGGGCACCGAGCGGGTCTCGCCGGAGCTGGTCGGGCGGTACGCGCGCGGCCGGATGATGTTCAACGCCTACGGCCCCACCGAGGCCACCACCAACTCCACGCTCGGCCGGTGCGACCCGGACACCCCGGCCGGCACCATCGTGCCCATCGGCGTCCCCGACCCCGGCACCCGCGCCCACGTCCTCGACGACCGGCTGCGGCCGGTACCGGCCGGTGTCGTGGGGGAGTTGTACCTCGGCGGCGCCGGACTCGCCCGCGGCTACCTCGGCCGGCCCGCGCTGACCGCCGAGCGGTTCGTCGCCGACCCGTTCGGCGCGCCCGGCGAGCGCCTCTACCGCACCGGCGACCTGGTCCGCTGGAAGGCGGACGGACGGCTGGAGTTCCACGGCCGCGCCGACAGCCAGGTCAAGATCCGCGGCTTCCGTATCGAGCCCGGCGAGATCGAGTCGGTGCTGCGCGCCCACCCGGCCGTCGACCAGGCCGCCGTGGTGGTCCGCGAGGACCGCCCCGGCGACCGCCGCCTCGCCGCCTACGTCGTGCCCTCCCTGGACGCGGCGGCCGAGGCCGACGAGGCCGTGTCCGACTGGAAGGACCTGCACGAACTCCTCTACTCCGCCGCCGGTTCGGACGGCTTCGAGGAGAACTTCGCGGGCTGGAACAGCATGTACGACGGGCTGCCCATCCCGCTCGCCGACCTGCGCGAGTGGCGGGACGCGACCGTCGCCCGGATCCGGGAGCTGCGGCCCCGCCGCGTCCTGGAGATCGGCGTCGGCAGCGGTCTGCTGCTTTCCCGGATCGCCCCCGACTGCGCCGAGTACGTCGGCACCGACCTTTCCGAGGAAGCCGTACACGCCCTGCGCACCCAGGTCGACGCCGTACCGGAGCTGGCCGGCAAGGTCACCCTGCTGGCCCGGCCCGCACACGAGCTGACCGGCCTGCCGGAGGGTTCCTTCGACACGATCGTCGTCAACTCCGTCATCCAGTACTTCCCGGGCGCCGACTACCTCACCGGCGTCCTGCGCTCGGCGGCCCGGCTCCTCGCGCCCGGCGGCGCGTTGTTCGTCGGCGACGTACGGAACCTGCGGCTGCTGCGGACCCTGAACGCGGCCATCGAGACCGGCCGGGCCCGTACGGACGACAAGGACGCACTGCGCGCCGCCGTCGACCGGGCCGTGGCCTGGGAGGGCGAACTCCTCGTCGACCCCGACTACTTCGCGGCCCTGGACGGCTTCACCGCCGAGGTACGGGTCAAGCGCGGCACCCACCACAACGAACTGACCCGCTACCGCTACGACGTCGTCCTGCGCCCGGACACCGAGACCTCAGCCGACACCGCGACCGAGGTCCCCGCCCACTCCACCACCGAGGTCCCCTGGTCCGCGCTCGGCACCCCCGAGGCCCTCGCCGAGCGGCTCACCGCATCGGACCGACCGGCCCGCCTCCGCGTCACCGGCATCCCCAACGCCCGCCTCGCCCCCGACCTGGCCGCGCTCGGCACCCTCGACGACAGCAGCCGTACCGGCGGTGCCGGCGTCGACCCCGAGGCCCTGCACGAGACCGCCGCCCGGCACGACTACCGGGCGGCCCTGACCTGGACCGCGGACGCCGACGACGGCAGCCTGGACGCGGTGTTCGCCCTCGGCGACGAAACCCCGCTCGGCCCGCTCTACCGCCCCGCCCAGCACCACCCGCACGCCAACCGCCCGGCGCCGTTCCGCAACGTCACCGCGCTGATGGCCCAACTGCGCGCCCACACCGCCGAGTTCCTGCCCGAGTACATGGTCCCGGCCGCCCTGGTGCCGCTGGACCGGCTGCCCGTCACCCCCAGCGGCAAGCTCGACTCCGCCGCCCTGCCGGTCCCGGACTACGGCCTGCTCAGCTCGGGCCGCGCCCCGCGCACCGAGCGCGAGCGCCTGCTGTGCGACCTGTACGCGCGTGCCCTGCGGGTGCCCTCGGTCACCGTCGACGACGACTTCTTCGCGCTCGGCGGCGACAGCATCGTCGCCATCCAGCTGCTCGTCCTGGCCCGCCGGGCCGGCCTGGAGCTGACCCCGCGCGACGTGTTCAGGCACCGTACGGTCGCCCAGCTCGCCACCGTCGCCCGCACCGCCGCCGACGCGGACGACAGCGCCGAGCTGCCCTGGGCCGCGCCGACCGCCGACGAACTCGCCGCGCTCCAGGGCCGGGACCCGCTCACGGTCGCCGAGGTCCTGCCGCTCGGCCCGCTCCAGGAGGGCTTCTTCTTCCACGCCCTGGTGGACGGCGGCGAGCACGACGCCTACGTCGTCCAGCAGGTGATCGAACTCGCCGGACCCGTCGACGCTGACCTGCTGCGGCAGGCCGCCCAGCGGCTGCTCGACCGGCACGCCCCGCTGCGCGCCTGCTTCCGCCAGCTCCCGGGCGGCCGCCCCGTCCAGATCGTCGCCACCGGCCTCGACGTGCCGTGGCGCGAGGTCGACCTCGCCGCCCAGGACTCCGCCGTCCGCGCGGGCCTCGCCGAGGCCGTCGCCGCCGACGAACGCGCCCGCCGCTTCGACCTCGCCGAGCCGCCGCTGCTGCGCTGCGCCCTGGTCCGCCTCGGCCCGGACCGCAACCGACTGATCCTGACGTTTCATCACATCGTCGCGGACGGCTGGTCGCTGCCCGTCCTGCACCGCGAACTCCTCGCCCTTTACGGCGCCGAGCCCACCGCGCTGCCCGAAGTCGCCCCGTACCGCGGCTACCTGGCCCGCGTCGTACGCGCCGACCGCGAGGCCGCACGGGTTGCGTGGCGTAACGCCCTGGCCGGGATCGACGAGCCCACCCGCCTGGTCGAGACCCCCGCCGCCGGGCGGATCGAGCCCGCCCAGATCCGCATCGAGCTGCCCGAGCGCACCACCGCCCGCCTCGCCGCCCGCGCCCGCGAGCACGGAGTCACCCTCGGCACCGTCGTCCAGGCCGCCTGGGGTCTGCTCCTGGCCGGTCTTACGGGCCGTCAGGACGTGCTGTTCGGCACCACCGTATCCGGCCGTGACGCCGCCGTGGACGGTATCGAGTCGATGGTCGGCCTCTTCATCAACACCCTGCCCACCCGCCTGAGCTGGGCCCCCGCCGACACCCTCGGCGGCGTCCTGGAGCGGCTCCAGCGGGAGCAGAGCGCTCTGCTGGACCACCAGCACCTCGGCCTCGCCGAGATCCAGCGGGCCGCCGGGCACGCGGGCGGCGGCGAACTCTTCGACACCCTCGTGGTGTTCGAGAACTACCCAGCCAACGCGAACCTCACCGACCCCACCGGCACCGTCCGGCTGACCGGGCACGCCTTCCACGATGCCGTGCACTATCCGCTGGCCCTCGTCGTCAAGCCCGGCCGCCGACTCGACCTGCGCCTCAAGCACCACGCCGGCCGGCTCTCCGCCGACGCCGCCGGGACCCTCGCCGACCGTCTCACCCTGGTCCTGGACGCCCTCGCCGAGGACACCGCACGCCCGGTGGCCGCCCTCGACCTGCTGATCCCGGCCGAGCGGACCCACCCCGAGGGCGAGCGGCAGGCCGTACCGGCGGTCACCCTGCCCGCCGCCATCGCCGCGCAGACCGCCCGCACCCCCGACGCCACCGCCGTCGTCTTCGCCGACACCACCCTCACCTACGCCGAACTCGACGTCCGTGCCGAGGCGTTGGCCCGACGGCTGCGGGCCCGGGGAGCGGGACCCGAGCAGTTCGTGGCCGTCGCCGTGCCGCGCTCGGCCGAGCTGATGGTCGCCCTGCTCGGCGTGCTCAAGTCGGGCGCCGCCTATCTGCCGCTCGACCTCGACTACCCGGCCGACCGCATCGCGTACATGCTCACCGACTCCGGCGCCCGGACCGTCGTCACCACCGCCCGGGACGCCGTACGCCTGCCGGACACGGGCGGCCTGGACATCCTGTACGTCGAGGACGACAAGGACGACGAGGACGTCCCCGACGCACCCCCGTCCGCGCCGCTCACCCCCGACCACCCCGCCTACCTCATCTACACCTCCGGCTCCACCGGCCGCCCCAAGGGCGTCGTCGTCACCCACCGCGCCATCGGCAACCGGCTCGCCTGGATGCAGGGTGCGTATCAACTCGGCCACGACGACCGGGTGTTGCAGAAGACCCCGGCCAGTTTCGACGTCAGTGTCTGGGAGTTCTTCTGGGCGCTGCACGAGGGTGCCGCCGTCGTCCTCGCCGCCCCCGACGGGCATCGCGACCCCTCCTACCTCGCCCGGCTGATCCGGGCCGAGCAGGTGACGGCGACGCACTTCGTGCCGTCGATGCTGGAGGCGTTCCTCGCTTCCGAGGAGGTCACCGCGGACCCGTCCTGGGCGGCCAGCCTGCGCCGCGTCTTCAGCAGCGGCGAGGGCCTGCCCGGACGGGCGGCGGCCCGCTGGCACGAGCTGACCGGCGTACCGCTGCACAACCTGTACGGGCCCACCGAGGCCGCCGTCGACGTGACCCACCACGCCTTCGACGGCGCACCCGACACCACCGTGCCCATCGGCAGGCCCGTGTGGAACACCGGCCTGCGCGTGCTGGACTCCTGCCTGCGCCCGGTGCCCGACGGTGTGCCCGGCGAGCTGTACCTGACCGGCGTCCAGCTGGCCCGCGGCTACCACCGGCGGGCCGCGCTCACCGCCGACCGCTTCGTCGCGGATCCCTACGCGGGCACCCCCGGCGCCCGGATGTACCGCACCGGTGACCTGGTGCGCCGCCGCCCGGACAGCACCCTCGACTACCTGGGCCGCACCGACCGGCAGGTCAAGCTGCGCGGCAACCGGATCGAACTCGGCGAGATCGAGGCCGCGTTGACCCGGCACCCGGCGGTGGCGCGCGGTGCCGTCGTCGTCCGCGACCAGCGCCTGGTCGCCTACGCGGTCCCGGCGGCCGGTGCCGTCGCCGACCCCGCCGAGCTGCGCGCCGCGCTCGCCGACGCGCTGCCCGCGCCGCTGGTCCCGGAGGCGTACGTCGTCCTCACCGACCTGCCGCTGACCCCCAGCGGCAAGCTCGACCAGGCCGCGCTGCCCGCCCCCGAGACCGGACGCGCCGCCCGCCGCGAGCCCGCCGGACCCCTGGAGCGGCAGCTCACCGGGATCTTCGCGGCCGTCCTCGGCATCGCCGACGTCGGCCCGGACGACGACTTCTTCCGGCTCGGCGGCGACAGCATCAGCTCCATCGGCGTCGCCAGCCGGGCCCGCGCCGCCGGCCTGGACCTCAGCCCGCGCGACGTGTTCACCCACCGCACGCCCGCCGCCCTCGCGGCCAACGCCGGCACGGCCACGGCCGCCACTCCGGCCACCGCCGCCTTCACCCTCACCGACGCCGAGCACGCGCGGATCCGCGCCCTCGCCGCCCCGGCGGCCGTCGCCGACGTGTGGCCGCTGGCCCCCCTCCAGGAGGGCCTGTTCTTCCACTCGGCCTACGACCAGGGCGCGTTGGACGTCTACACCGTCCACGAGACCTTCGACTTCGCCACCCCGCTGGACGCGGCCCGGCTGCGCGCCGCCGTCCGCACCCTCCTCGACCGCAACCCCGGGCTGCGCGCCGGCTTCACCAGCGAGGGCCTGGACCAGCCGGTGCAGTTCATCGTCGAGGACCCGGAGATCCCGCTGGAGGAGGTCGACCTCGCCCACCTCCCGGCCGACGAACAGGACTTGGATGTAAGGGAGTTGACCGATGCCGAGCGCAACCGGCGGTTCGACCTGTCCGCGCCCCCGCTGTTCCGGCTGCTCCTGCTGCGGCTCGGCGCCGAGCGCGGCGACCGGCTCGTCATCGGCCGCCACCTGATCCTCTGGGACGGCTGGTCGGCCTGGCTCTTCCTCGACGAGCTGTTCGCGCTGTACGAGACGGACGGCGACGCCTCCGCCCTGGCCACGCCCGGCAGCTACCGGGACTACCTGACCTGGCTGGACCAGCAGGACGACGCCGCCGCCACCGCCGCCTGGCGCACCGCCCTGGGCGGCCTTGAGGAGCCCACCCTGCTCGCCCCGACAGCCGCCGACGGTCTCGAACCGGTCATCCCCGACCAGCTCGACGTACGCCTGACCGCCGCACTCGGCGACCGGCTGCGGGAGACCGGCCGCGTCCACGGCCTCACCCTGAACACCCTGCTCAACGCGGCCTGGGGGCTCACCCTCGCCTCCGCCACCGGCCGCCCCGACGTCGTGTTCGGCACCACCGTCGCCGGGCGGCCCAGCGAGGTCCACGACGTCGAGAACATCATCGGGCTGTTCCTCAACACCGTCCCCACCCGGATCGCCTTCGACCCCGCCGAGCCGGTCCTCGGCCTCCTCCGCCGCATCCAGGGCGAACGGCTCGACCTGATGCCCTACGAGCACCTCAGCCTCGGCGTGCTCCAGGCCGAGACCGGGCACCGCAAGCTCTTCGACACCCTGTTCGTGCTCCGCAACAACGACACCGAGGACCGGCTGGCCCAGCTGCGCACCCGGCACGGCGTCGTCGCCGTCGCCAACGTCGACGCCACCCACTACCCGGCCAACCTCGTCGTCACCCCGGGCCGCCGGATCGCGGTCACCCTCACCCACCGGCCCGACCTGGTCCCCGCGGACCGCGCACAGGCCCTCCTGGACCGCTTCGCCCTGCTCCTCGACCGTCTCACCGCCGACCTGACGGCACCCGTCGGCTCCCTGGACCCGCTGCTGCCCGCCGAACACACGGCGCTGCGCGAGGAGTGGGCCGCCGGCCGGGTCGCGGACCCCGAGGACACCATCGCCGACCTGCTCGCCGCCCAGGCCGCCCGCTCCCCGGACGCCCGCGCCCTGGTCTTCGGCGAGCGCACCCTGACCTACGCCGAACTCGACGCGGCCGTCAACCGCACAGCCCGGCTGCTGATCGAGCGCGGCGCGGGCCCCGAGCGGGTCGTCGCCCTGGCCCTGCCGCGCTCCCTGGACATGGTCGTCGCCCTGTTCGCCGTGCTGCGCACGGGTGCCGCCTATCTGCCGCTGGAACTGGACCACCCGGCCGACCGGCTCTCCCTGATGCTGGCCGACGCCCGCCCCCTGCTGCTGCTCAGCAACACGGCCGTATCGGCCACGCTGGACGGCGACATGGCCCGGGTGCTGCTCGACGACCCGGCCACGAAGGGGGAGCTGGCCGGGCTGCCGGACACGCCCGTGCTCCGCTGCTTCAGCCTCGAACACCCCGCCTACGTCATCTACACCTCCGGCTCCACCGGCCGCCCCAAGGGCGTCGTCACCCCCTACCGGGGCCTGACGAACATGCAGCTCAACCACCAGAAGGAGATCTTCGAACCGGCCATCGCGGCGGCCGGCGGCCGGCGGCTGCGGATCGCGCACACCGTCTCCTTCGCCTTCGACATGTCGTGGGAGGAGCTGCTCTGGCTGGTCGAGGGCCACGAAGTGCACGTTTGCGACGAGGAGTTGCGCCGTGACGCCGAGGCACTGGTCGCCTACTGCGAACAACACCGCATCGACGTCGTCAACGTGACGCCCACCTACGCCCGGCTCCTCATCGAGCAGGGCCTGTTGGAGGGGCATGTCCCGCCGCTCGTCCTGCTCGGCGGCGAGGCGGTCCCGGAGACGGTCTGGGCGGCCCTGCGCGACACCGAGGGGACCTACGGCTACAACCTGTACGGGCCCACCGAGTACACCATCAACACCCTCGGCGGCGGCACCCTCGACAGCGCCACCCCGACCGTCGGCAAGCCCATCCGCGGCACCCGCGCCCACATCCTCGACACCTGGCTGCGCCCGGTGCCCGACGGCGTCCCCGGCGAGCTGTACATCGCCGGCATCGGCCTGGCCCGCGGCTATCTCGACCGCCCCGGCCTGACCGCCGAACGGTTCGTCGCCGACCCGTTCGGGACGCCCGGAGAGCGCATGTACCGCACCGGCGACCTGGTGCGTCGGGGCCCCGACGGCAACCTCGACTTCCTCGGCCGCACCGACGACCAGGTCAAGATCCGCGGCTACCGCATCGAACCCGGCGAGATCGAGACCGCCCTCAGCCGCCACCCGCTGGTCTCCCAGGCCGCCGTGGTCGTCCGCGACGAGCGCCTCGTCGGCTATGTCGTGCCCTCCGGCGTCGGCACCGCCGAACGCACCGCCGCCGAGGCCGCCCAGGTCGGCGAGTGGCAGGAGATCTACTCCGACGAGTACGAGGAGATCGGCACCGCCGTCTTCACCGAGCAGTACGACGGCTGGGACAGCTCCTACGACGGACAGCCCATCCCCTTCGAGCAGATGCACGAGTGGCGCGAGGCCACCCTCGCCCGCATCCGCGCCCTGAACCCGCGCCGCGTCCTTGAAATCGGCGTCGGCTCCGGCCTGTTGCTCTCCCGGCTCGCCCCGGACGCCGAGGCCTACTGGGCGACCGACTTCGCCGCCCCCGTCATCCGCAAGATCGGCGCCGAACTGCGCGCCCGGGACCCGGAGCTGGCGGCCAGGGTCGAGCTGCGCTGCCGTCCCGCCGACGATCTCAGCGGCCTGCCCACCGGTTACTTCGACACGATCGTCATCAACTCCGTCATCCAGTACTTCCCGAGCATCGAGTACCTCACCGCCGTCATCGACGGCGCCATGGCACTGCTCGCTCCCGGCGGCGCCCTGTTCGTCGGCGACGTCCGCAACCTGCGCCTTGCCCGCACCTTCCACACCGAGATCCAGCAGGCCCGGGGCACGGCGGAGGCCGAGCTGGAGCGGGCGGTGGAGCGCGGTCTGCGCCTGGAGAAGGAACTCCTGGTCGACCCGGACTTCTTCACCACCCTCGGCCACGGTGTCGACCTGCGCACCAAGCGCGGCCGCCACCACAACGAACTGACCCGGCACCGTTACGACGTCGTCCTGTACGCCGGTGAGCCGGACGTCCGCCTCGACGAGGCCCCGACGGTCCGGTGGACCACCGCCCACACCGTGGGCGAACTCGCCCGCGGCGGCTGGACCTCCGAGGCTGTCGGCCAACTCCTTGCGGAGGGCGGCCAGTTGACCGGCCACCTCGGCGGCCGCTCGCGCGCCGAGCGGGCCGCCGCCCTGCGGGTGACCGGCATCCCGGACGGCCGGACGGACGAGGACGGCGTCGACCCGGAGACCCTGCACGCGCTCGGCGCGGACGCCGGATACCGGGTGCTGACCACCTGGTCGGCACGGACCGGCACGTACGACGCCGTCTTCATCACGGCCGAAACGGCCGAAACGGCCGAAACGGCCGAACACCGCCTCACTGGCGGCCTGTTCCGTTCCAGCGGCGGTACCGGGCCGTACGCCAACGACCCCACCGCCGCCCGCGAGACCAGTGCCCTGATCCGCAGGCTGCGCGAGGACCTCGGCCGCGAACTGCCCGAGTACATGGTCCCGGCCGCCTTCGTCACCGTCGACGGCCTGCCCATGAACGCCAACGGCAAGCTCGACGTCCGCGCCCTGCCCGAGGCCGAACCCGCGGTCGCCCTCGGCGGCGGGCGCGGCCCCCGCACCCCGCAGGAAGAGGTGCTGTGCCGCCTGTTCGCCGAGGTGCTCGGGCTGCCGGAGGCCGGCGCCGAGGACAACTTCTTCGACCTGGGCGGCCATTCGCTGCTCGCCACCCGGCTGGTCAGCCGCGCCCGCACCGAGCTGGGTGCCGAACTCGCCATCCGTGACCTCTTCGAGGCACCCACCCCGGCCCGGCTCGCCGCCCGGGTCGGCGAGGCGAGCCCGGCCCGGCCGCCCGTCACCCCCGTGACCGACCGGCCCGACCGCATCCCGCTGTCCCCGGCCCAGCGCCGGCTGCTGCTCGTCGAGCAGATCACCGGCAGCGGTGTCGCCTACAACTTCCCGCTGGTCTTCCGGCTGCGTGGCGACCTGGACACCGAGGCCCTGCGCGCCGCCCTGCGGGATGTGGCGGGCCGCCACGAGGCCCTGCGCACGGTGTTCCCCTCGCACGAGGGCGAGCCGTACCAGCGGATCGTCCCCGCCGAGGAGGCCGACCCGGCCCTCACCGTCACCGACGCCTCCGAGGGCGACCTGCCCACGCTGATCGAGGCGGTCCAGCGCCGCCCCTTCGACCTCACCGCCGAACTCCCGCTGCGCTGCCAGGTGTTCCGGCTCGGTGCCGCCGACCACGTGGTGGCCGTCGTCCTGCACCACATCACCACCGACGAGTGGTCCGACCGGCCGTTCCTCGCCGACCTCGACACCGCCTACGCGGCCCGCCGCACGGGTACGGCCCCGGACTGGGCGCCGCTGCCCGTGCAGTACGCCGACCACACCCTGTGGCAGCGGGAGCTGCTCGACGCCACCGGAGAGGCCCAACTCGCGTACTGGCGTGATGCGTTGCGCGGGCTGCCCGAGGAGCTGACCCTGCCCGCCGACCGGCCGCGCCCCGCCGGGCCGACCGGACGGGGCGGCAAGGTCCGCCTTGAGCTGCCCGCCGCCACCGGACTCGCCCTGCGCGACCTCACGACCGCCACCGGCACGAGCATGTTCATGCTGTTCCAGGCCGCCACCGCCGCCCTGCTCAACCGGCTCGGCGCCGGCGAGGACATCCCGCTCGGCGCCCCCATCGCGGGCCGCACCGACGAGGCGCTCGGCGACCTGGTGGGCTTCTTCGTCAACACCCTCGTGCTGCGCACCGACCTGTCCGGCAGCGACGTGACCTTCCGTCAGCTCATCGCCCGGGTACGGGAGTCGTCGCTGTCCGCCTTCGAGCACCAGGACCTGCCCTTCGACAGCGTCGTGGAGGCCCTCAACCCGCCGCGGGTGGCCGGCCGCAACCCGCTCTTCCAGGTCATGCTCGGCTACCACTTCCGTCCCGACGGCGACCCCGACGTGCTGGGCCTGGCCACCGAGTGGTTCGACATGGACACCGGCATGGCCAAGTTCGACCTGCACTTCACCTACGTCGACGAGTCCGACCGGGTGGTCCTGCTCCTGGAGTACGCCACCGACCTCTTCGACCACACCACGGCCGAGCGCCTGGCCGCCCGCGCGGTCCGGCTCCTGTCCCGCGCCGCCGCCGAGCCGGACCTGCGGGTACGGGACCTGGACGTCCTGGACGAGGACGAGCGGGCCCGCGTCCTCACCGACTGGAACGCCACCGACCACCCGGTCCCCTCCGGTACCCTGCCCGAGCTGTTCCGCGCCCAGGCGGCCCGCACCCCCGACGCCACCGCCCTCGTCTTCGAGGAACAGCGGCTCAGCTACGCGGAGCTGGACGCCCGCGTGGAGCACACCGCCCGGGTCCTGGCCGGCCTCGGCGCGGCCCCGGAGCGGACCGTCGCCGTCGCCCTGCCGCGCTCGGCCGACCTCGTCGTCGCCCTGCTCGCCGCGCACCGCGCCGGGGCCGCCTATCTGCCGCTGGACCCGGACTACCCGGCCGACCGGCTCGCCCTCATGGTCGAGGACGCCCGCCCGGTGTGCGTGATCCGCGACGCCCTGCCCACCGGACCGGAGGGCGAACTGCCGGCCTCGTACGATCCCCGCCACCCGGCGTACGTCATCTACACCTCGGGCTCCACCGGCCGCCCCAAGGGCGTGGTCGTCCCGCACGAGGGGATCGTCAACCGGCTGCTGTGGATGCAGGACGCGTACCGGCTCGACGCCGGGGACCGGGTGCTGCAGAAGACCCCGTCCAGCTTCGACGTGTCGGTGTGGGAGTTCTTCTGGCCGCTGATCACCGGGGCCACGCTGGTCGTCGCCCGGCCCGAGGGCCATCGCGACCCCGCCTATCTGGCCCGGCTGATCCGCGAACAGGACGTCACCACCGTCCACTTCGTGCCCTCGATGCTCCAGCTGTTCCTGGAGGAGCCGACGGCCGCCGACTGTACCGGACTGCGCCGGGTGATGTGCTCCGGCGAAGCCCTGCCGGCCGCGGTGACCCGGCGCTTCCACGAGGTGGTCCCGGCCGAACTGCACAACCTCTACGGCCCGACCGAGGCGTCCGTCGACGTCACGGCGATCGAGATCGGTCCCGGCGCGACCAGCGTGCCGATCGGCCGCCCGGTCTGGAACACCCGTCTCCACGTCCTCGACGCCGGTCTGCGTCCGGTGCCGCCCGGGGTCCCGGGCGAGCTGTATCTGGCGGGCGTACAGCTGGCCCGCGGCTATCTGGACCGGCCCGGGCTGACCGCCGAGCGGTTCGTCGCCGATCCCTTCGGGGCGCCGGGGGAGCGCATGTACCGCACCGGCGACCTGGCCCGCTGGACGGCGGACGGCACGGTCGAGTACCTGGGCCGTACCGACGACCAGGTGAAGGTGCGCGGCTTCCGGGTCGAACTCGGCGAGATCGAGGCCGTGCTCGCCGCCCACCCGGCCGTCGCGCACGCCACGGTCGCCGTCCGCGACCAGGCACTCGTGGCCTACGTGGTTCCCGACGCGGGTCCGGTGGTGGACGCGACCGCACTGCGCGCCCACGCCGCCGCCGCGCTGCCCGCCCACATGGTCCCGGCCGCCTACGTCACCCTGGACGTACTGCCGCTCACCCCGAACGGCAAGCTCGACCGCAAGGCCCTGCCCGGCCCCGGGTTCACCACCGG
Organism: Streptomyces sp. NPDC048254; assembly: GCF_043201895.1. Classification (NCBI taxonomy): domain Bacteria; kingdom Bacillati; phylum Actinomycetota; class Actinomycetes; order Kitasatosporales; family Streptomycetaceae; genus Streptomyces; species Streptomyces sp. NPDC048254. The sequence continues at coordinate 45,526 of NZ_JBICZJ010000028.1, read as the reverse complement.
CGCGGGCGACGGCACCCCGCCGCGCACCCCGCACGAGGAGATCCTCGCCGCCCTGTTCGCCGACGTCCTGGGCCTCGAACGGATCGGCGTGGACGACGACTTCTTCGCGCTCGGCGGCCACTCGCTGCTCGCCATGCGTCTGGTCAGCCGCGTCCGCACCGTGCTCGGCGCCGACCTCACGGTCCGCTCGGTCTTCGAGGCGCCCACGGTGGCCGCGCTCGCCGCCCGCACGGACACCTCCGGCGGCGCGGCCCGACCCGCGCTCGCCGACCCGCGCCCGCGTCCCGAACCGCTGCCGCTGTCCTCGGCGCAGCGCCGGCTGTGGCTGCTCGCGCAGGTGGAGGGCGCGAGCACGGCGTACAACCTGCCGTCGGCCTGGCGGCTGACCGGCTTCCTCGACCGCGAGGCCCTCCAGGCCGCCCTGAACGACGTGGCCGCCCGGCACACCCCGCTGCGGACCGTCTTCCCGGCGGTCGACGGGGTCCCGCACCAGCACGTCCTGGACCCGGCGGACGTCCAAGTCCCGCTGGTCACAGCCCCGTTCGAGGACCTAACGGAGCAGGCCGCGCACCTCTTCGACCTGGAGCGCGAACTCCCCATCCGGGCCGCCCTGTTCAGGGCGGCCCCGGACGAGCACGTCCTGCTGCTCCTGCTGCACCACATCGCCACCGACGAGTGGTCCGACCGCCCGCTGCTCGCCGACCTCTCCACCGCCTACGCGGCCCGCACCGCGGGCCGGACCCCCGACTGGGCTCCACTGCGTGCGAGTTACGCCGACTACACGCTCTGGCAGCGCGACCTGCTGGCCGCGACCGAGCCCCGGCTGCTCGCCCACTGGACCGAGACCCTGCGCGGGCTGCCCGGCGAGCTGACCCTGCCCACCGACCGGCCGCGCCCCGCCGAACCCGGTGGACGCGGCGGCACCACCGGCTTCACCGTCCCGGCCGCCCTGGCCCATGCCCTGCGCGGACTCGCCCGCGAGCACGGCGTCAGTATGTTCATGGTCGCCCAGGCGGCCGTGGCCGCGCTGCTGCACCGGCTCGGCGCCGGCGACGACATCCCGCTCGGCGCCCCGGTCTCCGGCCGCTCCGACGAGAGCCTCGAAGACCTGGTCGGCTTCTTCGTCAACTCCCTGGTGCTGCGCACCGACCTGTCCGGCGACCCCACCTTCGCGGAGCTGCTCGGCCGCGTCCGGGAGACCGACCTGGCCGCCTACGAGCACCAGGACCTGCCCTTCGAGCGGCTGGTGGAGGCCCTCAACCCCGAACGCTCCCTTGCCCGGCACCCGCTGTTCCAGGTGATGGTCGTCCACCTCGCGGGCCAGGGCGACGCACCCGTCCTGCCCGGCCTCACGGTCCGCCGCGAGACCGTCGGCCAGGACAGCGCCAAGTTCGACCTCAGCTTCGACTTCGTCGAGCAGGACGAGCACATCGACGGCTGGATCGAGTACAGCGCCGACCTCTTCGACCGGCGGACCGCCGAACTCCTCGCCCGCCGCCTGGAATCCCTGCTGGCGCAGGTCGCCGCCGACCCGGACCGCCGCGTCGGCACCCTGGACGTGCTGCGCGACGAGGAACGCGCGCTCGTCCTCACCGGCTGGAACGACACCGCCCGGAACGTCCCGGACCTCACCCTCCCGGAGCTGTTCCGGGCCCAGGCGGCCCGCACCCCAGGAGCCACCGCGCTCGTCTTCGAGGACGCCTCGCTCACCTACGCGGAACTGGACCAGCGGGTCGAGCGGCTCGCCCACACCCTCGCCGCGCACGGGGCGGGAGCCGAGGCGACGGTCGCCGTCGCTCTTCCGCGCTCCCTCGCGCTCGTGGTGACCCTGCTCGCGGTGCACCGTGCGGGCGCCGCCTATCTGCCCCTGGACACCGGCTACCCGGCCGAGCGGCTGGCGTACACGCTCACCGACGCCCGGCCGGTCTGCCTGGTCACCACCGACGGCGTCACCCTCCCGGACACCGGCGTGCCCCGCCTCGCGGTCGACGCCGACGGCACCCCCGCCGACCCGGCCCAGGCCCCGCTGCCCACCGCCTACGACCCCCGCCACCCCGCCTACGTCATCTACACCTCCGGATCCACCGGCCGCCCCAAGGGCGTCACCGTCCCGCACCGGAGCATCGCCAACCGCCTGCAGTGGATGCAGGACTCCTACCACCTCGACGCGGACGACCGGGTACTGCAGAAGACCCCCGCGGGCTTCGACGTGTCCGTGTGGGAGTTCTTCTGGCCGCTGATCACCGGCGCCACCCTGGTCGTCGCCCGCCCCGAGGGCCACCAGGACCCGGTCTACCTCGCCGGCCTGATCGAGCGGCAGCGCATCACCACGGCCCACTTCGTACCGTCGATGCTGCGCGCCTTCCTCGACGAGCCCGCCGCCGGCCGGCGCACCGCGCTGCGCCAGGTGATGTGCAGCGGCGAGGCACTGCCCACCCCGCTCGCCACCCGCTTCCACCAGGTCCTGCCCGGCACCCGCCTGCACAACCTGTACGGCCCCACCGAGGCCGCCGTCGACGTCACCGCCCACGAGGTGCCCGCCGACCCGGCCACCGTGCCCATCGGCCGCCCGGTGTGGAACACCCGTACCTATGTCCTGGACGGCGCCCTGCGGCCCGTACCGCCCGGTGTGGCCGGCGAACTGTACCTGGCCGGCGTCCAGTTGGCGCGCGGCTACCTCGGCCGCCCCGGGCTGACCGCCGAGCGGTTCGCCGCCGACCCGTACGGCCCCGCGGGCAGCCGCATGTACCGCACCGGCGACCTGGCCCGCTGGACGGCGGACGGCGAACTGGAGTACCTCGGCCGCACCGACGACCAGGTCAAGCTGCGCGGCTTCCGGATCGAGCCCGGCGAGACCGAGGCCGTGCTCGCCGCCCACCCGGCCGTCGCGCACACCGCGGTCGTGGCGCGGGACGAACGGCTCGTGGCCTACGTGGTGCCCGCCGGATCCGGCGCGGACCCCGCCGAACTGCGCGCCCACACCGCCCGGTCGCTGCCCGACCACATGGTCCCGGCCGCCGTGGTCACCCTCGACGCCCTGCCGCTCACCCCGAACGGCAAGCTGGACCGCCGGGCCCTGCCCGCGCCGGACTTCGCCGCCGAGGTCACCGGCACCCGGCCGCGCACCCCCCTGGAGGAGACCCTGTGCGGTCTCGTCGCCGAGGTGCTCGGACTCGAACGAGTAGGTGTCGAGGACGACTTCTTCTCCCTCGGCGGGGACAGCATCGTCGCCATGCAGCTGGTCGCGCGGGCCCGTGCCGCCGGGCTGGCGTTCAGCCCACGGGACGTGTTCCGGCACAAGTCGGCCGCCGGGCTGGCCACGGTCACCACCACGGCCGCCGCCGAACGCCGGGACGAGACCGCCCTGCTCGACCTCACCGAGAGCGAGCGCGCCGAACTCGCCGCCCTGCCCGCCGGCGCCGACGTCCTGCCCGTCTCCCCGCTCCAGGCCGGCCTGCTCTTCCACGCGGCCCTGGACTCCGGCGACGAGGGGCCCGACGTCTACACCGTCCAGGTCTCCTACGACCTGGACGGCCCCCTGGACGCCGACCGGCTGCGCGCCGCCGCACAGGCCGTGCTCGACGCCCACGAGAACCTGCGCAGCGGCTTCAGGCACCTGTCCTCCGGACGGCCCGTAGCCGTCGTACCGCGCACCGCCGTGCTGCCCTGGCGGCAGCTCGACCTCACCGGGGAACCGCAGGACTGGACCCGGCTGCTCGCCCAGGAGCGGCGCCGCTTCGACCCCGAACGCCCGCCGCTGCTGCGGCTGTTGTTGGCCCGGGTCGGCCAGGACCGGCACCGGCTGGTCCTCTCCCACCAGCACCTGCTCCTCGACGGCTGGTCACTGCCGCTGCTGGCCGCCGAACTGTGGGCGCGCTACGCGGGCCGCACCCCGGCCCCGGCCGCCCCCTACCGCGCGCACCTGCGGCTGCTGGCCGCCCAGGACCCGGCCGCGTCCACCGCCGCCTGGTCCCAGGCCCTCGCCGGTCTCGCCGAGCCCACCCGGCTGGCGCCCGCCGACCCCGACCGGGCCGCCGCCGTCCCGGGCACCCACACCGTGGAGCTGGACGCCGTCCGCACGGCGGAGCTGGAGGCGTTCGCCAGGCGCCGGGGCGTCACCGTCAACACCCTGGTGCAGGCGGCCTGGGGCGTGCTGCTCGGCCGGCTCACCGGGCGCGAGGACGTGGTGTTCGGCGCCACCGTCGCCGGCCGCTCGCCCGAACTCGCCGGATCCGAGGCGATGATCGGCCTGTTCATCAACACCGTCCCGGTACGGGTACGGGTGCCCCCCGAGGAGAGCACGGCCGCCCTGCTGGAGCGGCTCCAGGACGAGCAGTCCCGGCTCATCGCCCACCAGCACCTCGGCCTCGCCGACATCCAGCGCGCCGCCGGACTGGGCGAACTCTTCGACACGCTTGTGGTGTTCGAGTCGTACCCGGTGGCGGAGACCGACGAGGAGACGGGTGACGCGCCGCGCGTCACCGTCCGCGACCACGCGGACTCCACCCACTATCCACTCGCCTGGGCCGTCGAACCCGCCGAACGGCTGCGGGTGACCGCCGAGTTCCGCGCCGACCTGTTCGAGGCGGCCACCGTACGGCGGATCACGGACGCCCTGACCGGTCTCCTCACCGGCATGGCCGCCGACCCGGACCGCCCCGTCGGCCGGCTCGACCTGCTCGGCCCCGCCGACCGGCACACCGTCCTGGAGACCTGGAACGACACGGCGCTCCCGGCGGCCGAACGGCTGCGCACCGTACCGGCGTTGTTCGCCGCGCAGGCCGCCGGCACCCCGGACGCGGTCGCCGTCACCGACGGCCGCACCACCTGGACCTTCGCCGAACTCGACACCCGCAGCAGCGAGCTGGCGCGAACCCTGGCCGGGCACGGCGTCGCCCCCGAGCGGATCGTGGCGCTCGCCCTGCCCCGCACCGCCGACCACATCGCCGCCATCCTCGCGGTGATGAAGGCGGGCGCCGCCTATCTCCCCCTCGACCCCGACCTGCCCGAGACCCGGCTGACCGCGATGCTCGCCGACGCCCGCCCGGCGCTGCTCCTCGCCACCACGGAGACCGCCGCCGCGCTGCCGGCCACCGACGTCCCGGTCCTGCCCCTGGACGCCCCGGCGGACGGCCTCCCGCAGGCCGAGCCCACCCCGCCCGGCCCCGACCACCCCGCCTACGTCATCTACACGTCCGGCTCCACCGGCCGCCCCAAGGGGGTCGTCGTCACCCAGCGCGGTGTCGCCAACCTCTTCCACAGCCACCGCCACGACCTGCACGACCTGGCCAAGGAGCGCACCGGGCGACGGCACCTGAGGGTCGGACACGCCTGGTCGTTCTCCTTCGACGCCTCCTGGCAGCCGCAACTGTGGCTCCTCGACGGGCACGCGCTGCACATCGCCGACGACGAGACGCGCCGCGACCCCGAACTCCTCGCCGCCTTCGTCCGCGACCACGGCATCGACTTCATCGAGGTCACCCCGTCCCTGCTCGCCCGGATGGCGGACAGCGGCCTGATCGGCCCCGACGGCGGCTGCCCGCTCGCGCTGGTCGGCTTCGGCGGCGAGGCCGTACCCGAGTCCCTGTGGCACCGGCTGGCCGCGCTCCCGGACACCGAGGCCGTCAACCTCTACGGCCCCACCGAGGCCACCGTCGACGCCCTCGTCGGCCGGGTCCGCGACAGCGCCCGCCCGGTCGTCGGACGCCCCGTCCACCACTCCCGCGCCTACGTCCTGGACACCGCCCTGCGCCCGGTCCCGCCCGGCGTCACCGGCGAGCTGTACCTGTCCGGGCCGGGCCTGGCCCGCGGCTACCTCGGCCGCCCGGAACTCACCGCCGAACGCTTCGTCGCCGACCCCTTCGGGGCACCGGGGGAGCGGATGTACCGCACCGGCGACCTGGCCCGCTGGACCGAGAACGGCCTGCTGGAGTTCGCCGGACGCACCGACGACCAGGTCAAGATCCGCGGCTACCGCGTCGAACTCGCCGAGATCGAGGCCGCGCTCGACACCCACCCGGCGGTCGCGGGGACCGTCGTCGTGGCCCGCGAACACCGGCCCGGGACAAGGCAGTTGATCGCCTACACCGTCGTCGAAGCCGACGGCGCGGACGGTACGGAGCTGCGGGCGCATGCCGCGGCCACCCTGCCCGACTACATGGTCCCGGCCGCCGTCGTCGTGCTGGAGCGGCTGCCGCTGCTGTCCAACGGCAAGCTCGACCGGGCCGCCCTGCCCGCCCCCGACTTCACCGCGGCGGGCGGCGGCCGGGCCCCGGAGAACGACACCGAGCACACCCTGCGCGACCTGTTCGCGGACGCCCTCGGGCTGCCGGCCGAAGCCGTCGGCACGGACGACGACTTCTTCGCCTTCGGCGGCGACAGCGTCGTCGCCATGCAACTCGTCGCCCGGGCCCGCTCGGGCGGCCTGCGGATCACGCCCCGCCAGGTCTTCCAGCACCGCACCGTCGCCGCCCTCGCCACCGTCGCCGTCCCGCTGGGCGCCGGCGAACGGCACACCACCCACGACGACGGCACCGGCAGCGTCCCGCTCACCCCGATCATGCGGGCCCTGATCGACCGCGGCGGCCCGCTCGCCGCCTACCACCAGGCGGCCCTGATCCGCACCCCGGCCGACCTCACCGAACCCGGCCTGCTGGCCGTGCTCGGGGCGCTCGCCGCACGGCACGACATGCTCCGCGCCCGGCTCGTGCGCGCACCGGAGCCCGCCCTGTGGGTGCCGGCCGCACCGGACACCGACGTGCGGACCTGGCTCACCCGGGTCGACGTGCGCGACTCCGTGGCCGACGAGACCGCGCTGCGGGACGCCGTCGCCCGCCACGCGCGCCCGGCCCTGGCGGGCCTCGACCCGGACGCCGGGGCGATGGTGCGGGCGGTCTGGTTCGACGCCGGTCCCGGCCACCCCGGGCGGCTGCTGCTCCTCGTCCACCACCTGGTGATCGACGGCGTCTCCTGGCGGGTGCTGCTGCCCGACCTGGCCACCGCCTGGGCGGCCGTCCGTGGCGGCCGTACCCCCGAACCGGCCCCGGTGGAGCTGTCGTTCGCCCGCTGGTCGCGGCTGCTCGGCGCCCGCGCCGCCGACCCGGCCGCCGAGGACGAGCTGCCGTGGTGGACGTCCGCTCTCGCCGAGGGCGCCGGACTGCCCCTGGCCCGCCCCCTCGACCCCGCCCGGGACACCGTCGCCACCACCCGCTACCTCTCCCTGACCCTGCCCGCGGGTGTCACCGGCCCGCTGCTCAGCCGGGCCCCGGCCGCCTTCGGGGCGAGCGTCAACGACGTCCTGCTCACCGCGTTCGCCCTGGCCGTCGGCGACTGGCGGGCCCGGACCCTGGGCGCGGAGCACGCCGGCGGCCCGGTCCTGGTCGACCTGGAGGGCCACGGCCGCGAGGAGGAACTCGCCGGCGACGCCGACCTGTCCCGTACGATCGGCTGGTTCACCAGCGTCGTCCCGGTACGGCTCGACCCGGGCGCGGCCGGCCCGGACGCCCTCGCGGGCGGGGCCGCGCTCGACGGGGCGGTGGCCCGGATCCGGGAGCACCTCACCGACCTCCCCACGGCCGGTATCGGCCACGGCCTGCTGCGCCACCTCAACCCCGTGACCGGTCCGCTCCTCGCCGAACTGGGGGAACCGCAGATCGAGTTCAACTACATGGGCCGCTTCGACCGGCCGGCCGCCGCCGACTGGTCCTACGCCGCCGAGGAGTCGGCCGCCGACCTCGACGCCGACCCGGGCATGCCGATGTCCCACGCCCTCACCCTCAACGCCCTCACCGAGGACCGCCCCGAGGGGCCGGAACTCAGCGCCCACTGGGCGTACGCGGCCGGACTCCTCACCGAGGACGCGGTACGGGCGCTGGCCGAGACCTGGTTCCGCGCGCTGGAGGCGCTGGTAGTCCGCGCGGACGAACTGAACTGACCGACCGCACCCACCGGACAGACCCACCGAACAGACCGAGAGGCAAGGACCCGCTGACATGAGCAACCCGTTCGAGAACCCCGACGGCGTCTACACCGTCCTCGTCAACGACGAGGGCCAGTACAGCCTGTGGCCCGACTTCGTGGACGTCCCGGCGGGCTGGACGGTCGTCCACGGCCCGGCCGCCCGGCAGGAGTGCCTGGACCACATCGAGACCCACTGGACGGACCTGCGGCCCAGGAGCCTCGTCGACGGCTCCTGACAGACGAAAAAAAGGGGGGGCGGGTCCGGTCTTCCCGGACCTGCCCCCCTCGTGTGCGTTACGACGCCGGCTGTTCGACCTTCGTCGCGGTCTTGCCGTCCACCGCCGCCGCCAGCTGCGGCACCAGGCGGTCCAGGACGTACGGAATGCTCAGCACGGTGGACAGGGACACCGCGTTGCCGTAGTCGCTGGTCTCCTTGATGTAGACCTCGCGGCCCTGCTTCACCACGTTCAGATCGCCGTAGATCGGGTCACTGTGCAGCTTGGTGACCGAGGTGGTGGTGTCCGGCGCGATCCATACGGCCACGTCCTGGTCGAGCAGGTCGTAGCGCTCCTTGCTGATCTGGGCGCCGAACTGGTCCCCGATCACCTTGTCGAGGTCCTTGGGCAGCGAGAAGCCGAGGTCGGACAGGAGCCGGGAGCGCGGGTCCTGGCTGCCGTAGACGAAGACGCCCTGATAGGGGGTCGCCATGACCGCCGTGGCCTTGGCGAACTCCGGGTTGGCCTTCTTGGCCGCCGCGAACTCGGCCTCGACGCCCGAGACCAGCGTCTTGGCCTCGTCGGCCTTGCCGAGCGCCTGGCCGATCTCCTCGGTCTGCTGCTGCCACGGCACGCCGTAGTCGTTGTACTCCTTCGGCTGGGCCACCACCGGCGCGAACTTCGACAGGCTCTCGTACTGCGCCTTGGTCAGCCCCCCGTACACGGCGAGGATGAGATCCGGCCTGAGCGCCGCGATCTTCTCCACCTGGGGGCCGGTGCCGGTGTCCTTGAGCACGGTCGGCGCGGCGGCGCTGCCCAGCTTGTCCTGGGCCCACGGACCGATCGCGCCCTGGTAGCCGCCCAGCCACTCGGTCGTGCCGACCGGGACCTTGCCGAGGGCGAGGACCGCGTCCTGGTCGGTGAGGCCGACCGTCACGATCCGCTTCGGCTCGGACTTGATCGTCGTACTGCCGTACTTGTGGGCGATCGTCACCGGGTAGGCGCCCGCGGACGCGGACGAGCCCGTGGAACCGGCCGAGGCGGAGTCGGAGCCGCTGTCGGCGGAGCCGCAGGCGACCGCCGTCGCCGTGAGCAGGAGTACGGAGGCGAGCAGGCCGGTGAGCCTGGAGACTCTGGTGGCGCGGGGCATCGGGTGATCCTTCTGTTCGGGCGATGGGTCCGGCGGGGGGCGGCTTGGATCAGTGGGGGCTCGGTCAGCGGGGAGTGCGGTCAGCGGGGGTTCGGGAAGGCGTCGGCGGGGCGTTCGGCGGTGGCGCGGCTGCCGGCCCAGGCCTGCCACAGGGCCGCGTACCGGCCCTCGGCGGCGAGGAGTTCGTCGTGGGTGCCCTCCTCGACGATCCGGCCGGCGTCCAGCACGACGACCCGGTCGGCCGCGGCGGCCTGGCTCAGCCGGTGGGCCACGACCAGCGCCGTACGGCCCCGCAGCGCCTGCTCGGCGGCCTCGTCGAGCAGCCGGGCGCCCGAACTGCCGGCCTCCGCGGTCGCCTCGTCGAGCACGACGACCGGCGGATCGGCCAGCAGCAGACGGGCCAGGGCGAGTTGCTGGGCGCGGTCGGCGGTGAGCCGGTGGCCGCCGTCGCCGACGACCGTGTCCAGCCCCTCCGGCAGGGCCTCGGCCCAGCCGAGGGCGCCCACCCGGGCCAGCGCGTCCCACAGCTCCTCGTCGCTCGCGTCCGGGCGGGCGAGGCGCAGGTCGTCGGCGAGCGGCCCGGCGAACACGTGCACCTCCTGGGTGACGAGCCCCACCAGCCGGCCGGACTCGTCCGGTTCGGCGCCGCCGATGTCGACCCGGCCCGACTCCGGGCGGTGCAGCCCTGCCACCAGCTTGGCGAGCGTCGTCTTGCCCGCACCGGTGGTGCCGACCAGCGCGATCCGCTCCTTGGGCCGCACCTCCAGGTCGACACCGCGCAGCACCGGACGGCCGGGCACGTACGCGTGCGAGACACCGGCCAGGGTCACGGACGGGTCCGCCCCGGCCGTCGTACCGGCGTCCCGCCGCCCGGAGACCGCGGGCACCGGCTCGTCGATCACACCGACCAGCCGGGCCAGGCCCGCCGTCGCCGACTGGGCGTCGTCGAGCAGCACCAGCGCGGTGTTGACCGGACCGAAGAGGCTGTGGAAGTACAGGGCGGCGGCCGTCGCCGTGCCGACCGAGGCGGAACCGGACCGCACCAGCAGGAACCCGGTGCCCAGGACGGCGGCGAGACCCACGTACTCGGCGATGTGCAGCCTGCTGTAGAAGCGCAGCACCAGCCGCACCCCGCGCATGGTCAGTTCCACCGCCGCCCGCGAGCGCTCGGTGACCCGGCGGCCGTGGCCGTCCTGGAGCCGGTACGCCCGTACCGTGCGGGCCCCGCCGATGGTGTCCAGCAACTGCTGCTGTTGCTCGCCGGTGGCGATCCGCTCCTGGGCGTACAGGGGGACGGCGTTGCGCACGTACCAGCGCGCGGTGTGCGCCTGCACCGGCACGGCGAGCAGCGCGGCCAGCAGGAACCGCCAGTCCAGCAGGGCGAGGGCGCCCAGGGTCAGCACGATCGACAGCGCGGAGCGGGCGAGTTCGGGCAGGGCGGTGCGCACCGCGTCGGCGACCCGGGAGACGTCCCGGGTGACCCGGGAGTTGAGGTCGCCGGAGCCCGCCCGCTCCAGCCGCTCCAGCGGCAGCGCCAGGGCACGCTCCACGAACAGTTCGCGCAGCCGGGCGAGCGCGGTCTCGCCGAGCCGGGACACCAGCGACATGCCCAGCGCGGTCGTCACGCCCTGCACCACGGCCACCCCGGCGAGCGCGAGCACGGGCGCGGTGAGCGCGTCGGGGGAGCGGCGCCGGGTGACCAGGTCGACGACATGGCCGAGCAGCGGCTGGGTGAGCAGGCCGACGGCCGTGGCGAGCACCATCACGCCGAAGCCGGCGGCCGCCAGCCCCCGGTTCGGGCGCAGCAGTTCGCGTACGGCCGCGCGGGTGCGGGCGGGTGTGGCGGTGGGCAGCAGAGCCCGCCCGGGATCGGCCCCTCGGTCGGTCCGGGTCATGCGAGCACCGCCGTCCGGTAGGTCTCGTGGGTCAGCGCCAGCTCCGCGTGCGTGCCCTCGGCGCCCACCCGGCCGCCGTCCAGGAACACCACCCGGTCGGTGACGGCGAGCAGCGCCGGGCTGTTGGTCACCACGACCGTCGTCCGGCCCTGCCTGATCTCCCTGAGCCCCTCGGCGATACGGGCCTCGGTGACCGCGTCCACCGCGGTCGTCGGATCGTGCACGACCAGGACCGGCGGTTCGGCGCGCAGCGCCCGTGCGAGCAGGACGCGCTGCCGCTGCCCGCCGGACAGCGACCGCCCGCCCTCCCCGACCCCGGTGTCCGCTCCGTCCGGCAGCGAACGGGCGACCTCGTCGGCGTCGGCGGCGGCCATGGCCCGGTCCGTGCGCGGGTCCGGCCCGTCGCCGCCCCCGGGGGTCACGTTCGCGGCCAGGGAACCCTCGAACAGCGCGGCGTCGTGCGCGGCGACCAGCACCGCGGCCCGCAGCCCCGCCGGGTCCAGCCGGGTCAGCGGCACCCCGTCCAGCTCCACCGAGCCCGACTCCGGGTCCGCCTCCCGGCCCAGACAGCTCAACAGGGCCTCGGCACAAGCCGGATCCGTCACCGCGATCCCGGTCAGCCGGCCGGCGGGCAGGTCGAGGTCCACGCCGTCGAGGCCGCCGAACCGCACCCCGCGCAGCCGCACCTGCCCGCGCACCCCGTCCGGCACCGGCTCGTCCCCGCCCATGACGGCGGGTCCGGCGGCCAGCACCCGGGCGATCCGGGCGGCGGAGGCGCGGCCCTGCGCCAGCTCGGTGTTGACCCAGGCGAAGGTCTCCAACGGTCCCAGCAGGAACAGCGCGAGTCCGACGGCCGAGACCAACTGCCCCAGGGTGAGCGAGCCGTCGAGCGCCAGCCGCCCGCCCACCCAGGCGATCAGTGCGATGAACCCGCCGGTGAGGGCCAGTACCAGACCGGTCTGCCACGCCTCGGCGCGCGCGGCGCGCAGGGTGGCCGCGAGGGAGACCCTGCTGGTACGGCGGTATCGCTCCACGGCCGCCCGCTGCGCGCCGAGTCCCTTCAGCACCCGCAGCCCGGCCACCAGGTCGGCCGCGACTCCGGCGGCGCCCGCGGCCCGGTCCTGCTCGGCCTCGCTGCGCCGCTCCAGCGGCTTGCTGAGCAGATGGCCCAGCCACAGCAGCACCGGCGTGCCCAGCAGCACGATCAGACCGAGCGTCACGGAGGTCAGCAGCAGGGCCACGGCGCTCACGGTGATGCCGGCGACCGCCCAGATCCCGCTCATCAGCGCCATGTTGACCGCACCGACCCGCTTGGCGTCCTCGGTGGCCACGTTGGCGAGTTCGCCGGAGAGCCGGTCCTCCTCGGCGCCGCCCCGGGGGTCGAGCACCCGGTGCACGATCGTCAGCCGGAGGGTGTGCGCGGCTTCCTCGGCGCCGCGTTCACCGGCGCGTGCGCCCAGCCGGAAGCTCCACGAGAGGCACACGTACAGGACGGCCAGGACGGCCAGCCACAGCGCCAGGCGTCCGGCGTCCTGTCCGGCCACGGCCTGGTCGACGACGACACCGATGAGCACGGGGACCAGCGCTTCCCCGAGTTGGTGCACACAGCCGAGCGCGGAGCCCAGAGCGAGCCGCCGCCCCTGCCCCCTGACCGAGCGTGCCAGGACTGCTCGCCCCGACGGTTCCCCTGATCCCACCAGCCACCCTCCGGAAACCGGTCAACTTAGGCAAGGCTACTCTAAGTAAATGCGGTGACGTCAATCCCCGATTCCCTTTCACGGGGCGGCCGATGACGGTCCGGTGGGGGTGAGCGGCGCCCTCGCGGTCCACCGCGAGGGGCTGTTACGGGTGAGGGTGCTGTGACTGTGGGAGTCGGCGGGGTACCTCGGCTGTGCGCGCCGCCCGGCGTGACGGATTCATACGGTCTCACGGGTCATTTGCGGGTCGCCTCGATGACGTTCATTCCGGGTGGTCCCTCGACGACCCCGTCGAGCACCCAGTCGGCCCGTTCCAGGAGTTCCCGATAGTCGGTGAGGGTGCGTTCGCGGGCGCCGTCGTAGAGGGCCATCATCACCAGGTCGGACCAGCTCTGGGCCGGCCGCGGGATGCCGTCCTCCGGCAGCAGGTCCTCGAAGATCCGCAGGCGGGTCCCCGCGGGGGCCGTCCGGCTGATCGCGCCGAGTATCCCGGCCACGGCGTCGTCGTCCCAGTCGTGCAGCACCCGGGAGAGCAGGTACATGTCGGCCGGCGGCGGCGCGTCGAAGAGGTTCCCGCTCCGCACCGTGCACCGGCCGAGGACGCCCTGTTCCGCCAGGAACGCCTCGGCGTGCTCGCGCACCAGCGGCTGGTCCACCAGGATCCCGCGTGCTCCCGGCTCCTCCTGGAGCACGGCCGCGATCAGCGCGCCGAACCCGCCGCCGATGTCGGCGACGGTTCCGCCGACAGGCCAGTCCAGCAGCGGCACACACGGCAGGGACAGCAGCCGGGCCTGCTCCGCCATGGCCTCGCCGAACACCTGCTGCTCTCGCGGGCGGGTCGCCAGATGGTCCCAGAACCCGGTGCCGAGCACGGACTCGGTGGCCGGCCTGCCCGTCCTGATCGTCTCGGTCAGACCGTGCGCGACGTCCAGTATTCCGAACGTCGCGAAGGTCGCCCGCAACGACATCGGATGCCGGCCGCACAGCAGTCGGCCGCGCCGGGTCAGCCCCACTTCGTCGTTGTCGGGCGTGTAGGTGAACAGCGCGTGCCCGGCCAGCAGCCGTACCACCCGCCGCAGCGCGTCCGCGTCGGCGCCGACCTCGGCCGCGAGGGGCTCGACAGGGCGTGGCGCGTCCGCCAACAGGTCGGGGACTCCGAGGCGGGCGACGGCACAGACGCAGTGGACGGCGATCCCCTGCTGGTAGAGGTCAAAAAGCGCAGCGACCTCGGATAGTGACTCGTCCGTCATCTCTTCGGCTCCCACCGCTCGTCCATCGTCGAATCGGCTCCTGGCTAACCACTGAGCACGTCCGTCGTCGGCTGCCCAGGACTGCGGGGTGATTCCGTCGCGCTCTTCTCGGGCAGCAGCCGTTCGCTCATCAGCACGAAGAAGGCCGCCAGGTTCAGCAGTCCGCCGAGCAGGAAGAGGCCGTCGGGCCCGAGGGTCGGCAGGAGCAGCCCGCCGACGAAGGCGCCGACGGCGATTCCGACGTTGTACGCGGCCGAGTTCATGGCCAGGCCGATCTCGGTCCTGCCGGGGGCGACGATCAGGATGCGGCTCTGGGTGGCCGTGAAGACCGGTGCGGCGGAGAGGCCGAACAGGGCCATCATGGCGACGACGACCGCCTGTGTGGAACTGAACTGGTACATCGCGGTCAGTGCGACCGCCTGGAGCGCCACCGGCAGTGCCACGCCGACCGCGGGCATCCGGTCGACGAGGGCGCCGAGACCCAGGACGCCGGCGACGCCCGCCGCTCCGAACACCATCAGCAGCACGCTGACCGTGTCGGTGCTGAAACCGGCGTCCTTGGTGAGGAACTCGGTGACGTAGGTGAACGCGGCGAAGGCACCCGTGACGGACAGGGCGGTGGTCCCCAGCACCAGGGCGAAGCGCCGGCCGTCCGGCTGGGAGGCGTACGCCGCGTGTCCCTCCTCCGGGCGTGAGGTGGGCAGCAGCAGGGCGATCGTGACCAGCGAGAGCAGGCCGAGACCGCTGAGCACCAGGAACGGCGTCTGCCAGTCGGTCTGCTGGCCCAGCCAGGTGCCCGTCGGCACCCCGAGCACCGTGGCGAGCGACCCGCCGACGGCCGTGACGACGACTACCCGGCCCCGTACCCGTTGCGGGAACAGACCCACCGCGACCGGCATCATCACCGCCCAGAACACGGCCTGGGCGAGGGCGATGCACACCCTCGAGGCCAGCAGGATCCAGTACGACGACGTGGCCACCGAGATCCAGGTCGCGAGCACGAACACGGCGAGGACGACGGAGAGCAGTTGGCGCCGCGGGGTTCGGCGGGTCAGCTGGGCGAGCGGCACCGACATGACCGCCACCGCCAGCCCGTAGCCGGTGACCAGGTAACCCACGGACGACACCGACACGTCGAAGTCGGACGAGACGAGCCCGAGCAGTCCGATCGGCAGGCTTTCGGTGGTGTTGAACACGAAGGCGGCCAACGACAGGGCGGCGACGACAGCGGCCCGCTGTCGCATGCCGAACTGAACCATACAGATGTCCCATCTCGATCCGCGGAAGAGCGGAAGGTGTGCGTTCAGCCCCAGAGTTCCGGTGCGGGCGGGCTCAGCCAGCCGTTCACACAGGGAATCGAGGGCTCGGTGTCCTCGGTCAGGATGAGATGGCCTGCGATGTCCCGGAACTCGGCGAGACCGGCCACCTGGAACGCCGCGGCCGTCGCCAGCGAACTCGCCGCGAAGCAGCCCACCATGAGGCGCAGACCGCGCTCGCGTGCCTGCTCGACGATCCGCAGCGCCGCGGTGAGGCCGCCGCACTTGTCGAGCTTGATGTTGACGCCGTCGTAGAGCTCGGAGATGCGGGGCAGGTCCTCCTCGCCGTAGAACGACTCGTCGGCGATGATCGGCACCGCGTGGGTCAGCCCGCGCAGTCCTGCCTCGTCGTCCGCGTGGACCGGCTGCTCCACCATACGAACGTCGTGGCGGGCCAGCACCGGAAGCATCTCCTCGAGCCGCCCCACGGTCCAGGCGCAGTTGACGTCGACCACCAGCTGGGCGTCCGGCCGCAGCCGGCGGGTGACCTCCAGCCGCTCGATATCGTTGTCCGACCCCAGCTTCAGTTTCAGGACACGGCAGTCGGAGCTGTCCCGCAGTTCCTGCTCGAACTGCGGTGCGTCCGCCAGCGAGATGGTGACCATGTCCTCCAGCGGAACGGGCTCGGGCAGACCCAGCAGGCGCCAGACCCTGGTGCCGCTCTGCTTGGCCTCGAGGTCCCACAGGGCGGCGTCGACCGCGTTCCTGGCCGGGCCGGCCGGCAGGAGCTTGAGCAGGTCCTCGCGGGTGACGCCCGCCTCGATCACCGACCGCACGGACTCCAGTTGTCCGGCCGTCGCCGCCCTCGGGTCGGCGTGCGGGCTCTCGAAGAGTGTGGCCTCGCCCCGGCCCGAAACGGAGCCGTCCGACAGAGCCACCCGGATCAGAGGTGCGGAGACAACATGATGCGCCCGCGCAAAGCTGTACGGCAGATTGAAGGGAATTTCAAGAAAGGTGACATCCAGTTTCACGACCGCCCCAATTGTCCGGAGAATTGGAGAAAGCATTACCGGATCGCGCCGTCCATGAACAGTCGTCCTCGAGTGGCGACCAACGGAAAGTGGACGCTACACGATCTCCCTGGGCATCTGGAACCCGACAGTTCAATCATGGCCGAAAAGTGGCGAGGTCAAAATTCGGCCAAGGTGGCCGGTCGGTATCCCCTTCGTCCTCCCGCTGCCAGGAAAATGCACTCTTGACTCTGCGCGCGGAGTGCAGCAAAAATACCGAAGTGCATCCAGGTCCGTGTGTGGCACAAGTTTGCCTGGGCAGGATCCTGAAGATGCCTTCGATCTCCGCCCACCGGCCGGATTGATCACTCCGATCCGTAAAGCGCATCCGCTCCTTTCATTCAAGATCACCTCCTGTTTTCCAGGGGGAGGTTCGGCGCACGCATTCATTTGTGCCGTCATGCCGGAAGAGCATCTCGGAAGGACGAGTGTTGTCTGTTCACAGCAGGGAAATTTGGCCGTTGCTCGGCGCGCAGCAGGGCATCTGGTTCGCCCAGTCGGCCGATCCTGCCTCCACCGCCTACAGCATCAGCGACTGCCTCGACATCCACGGCCCGGTGGATCCGGACCTCGTGCGGGCAGCGCACAGTCGGGTCGAGCAGGAGGCCCAGGCCCTGCGACTGCGGTTCGCCGCCGGTGACGAGGGCCCTGTCCAGTATCTCGACGAGTCGGCGAGTTCTCCGCTGCACTACCTGGACGTCAGCGCCGAGGAGGATCCGGTCGCCGCGGCGGAGACCTGGATGGCCGCGGACGGCACCAGGCCGGTACGGCTGCCGGACGACCCCCTGTGCACAACCGCCCTGTTCCGCATCGCCCCCGACCGCCACATCCTCTACCGCCGGGTCCACCACCTCCTGCTCGACGGCTGGAGCCTGGCGCTGCTCCACAACCGGACCGCGGCCGTGTACACCGCGCTCGCCCGGAACCGGCCGGTGGACGACACGCCTTTCCCGCCGTGGCACACCCTGCTGGAGGACGAGACGGAGTACCGCTCCTTGCCACGCCTCGGCAGGGACCGTACGTACTGGGTGGAACGGCTCCGCGGCCACCAGGACCCCGTCCGGCTGACGTACGCGCCGGCCGCGGCCTCCCGGCCGGCGCACCGCCGCCGGGCGGCTGTCGCGCCGCGGACGCTCGGTCGCCTGCGGGAGGTGGCGGAGACCCTGGGCGTCGCCCGCCAGGATCTGCTGCTGGCGGTCACCGCGGCCTACACGGCCCGGATGACCGCCGCGCGCGAGATCGTCCTCGGGGTGCCGCTGACCGCGCGCCTGGGCAGGAACCAGCGCGACGTCCCCGGTATGACCACCAACGGCCTGCCGATCCCGCTCGCCGTGGACCCGGACGGGTCCCTCGCCGAGCTCGCCCACCGCACCCAGGCGGCCGTCCGGGAGGCCGGTCTGCACAGCCGGTACCGCAGCGAGGACCTGATCCGCGAGCTCGGTCTGGTCGGCACCCGGCGCTCCCTGTGGGGGCCGGTGGTCAACATCATGGACTTCCCCTACGAGCTGGGGTTCGACGGGCATCCCGCGACGGTGCGCAACGTCTCCCGCACCGCGGTGGACGACCTCTCGGTGACGTTCTTCCGGACCTCGTCGGAGGACCGGATGGAGCTGCTCGTGGACGCGCATCCGGACCGCTACGGCCCCGCGGAGGTCGACGCTCACCTGGAGCGCCTGCTGTTCCTGCTCGACTCGGCCGGCCGCGCGGACTGGCACGGCACGCCGCTGTCCGAGCTGCCCCTGACGAGCCCCGCGGAGAGAGAACGGGTGCTGGCCTGGGCCCGTGGGCCGGAGTGCCCCGTCGCGGACGTCTCCGTGCACGGCATGGTCGAGCAGTGGGCGGCGCGTACCCCGCAGGCCCCCGCCCTGGAATTCGGGGACAGGGTTCTGAGCTTCGCCGAGGTCAACGGGCGGGCCAACCGGCTGGCCCGCAGGCTGGCCGCCGCGGGGGTGGGCGCCGGGCACCGGGTGGCGTTCGCACTGACCCGGTCGACGGACCTGCACGTGGCGGCCCTGGGTGTGCTCAAGACCGGCGCGGCCTTCGTACCACTGGACCCGTCCTACCCGCTGCCCCGCCTGGCCTTCATGGTGGACGACGCCAAGCCGACCCTGGTGCTGCTGCACTCGGCGACGGCCCACCTCGGTCCCGCGCTCGGCGCCGAGTACCTCGGGCTGGACGAGGCCGAGGTGGTCCGAGAGCTGCGGGAGCTGCCGGACCACGACCTCACCGAGGACGAGACCGGCGGCTTCCGCCCCGACCAGCCGGCCTACGTCATCTACACGTCCGGTTCGACCGGTGTGCCCAAGGGCGTGGTGGTCCCCCACCGGGGAGTCGTCAACCTGACCGCGGCCTACGTCGACCGGCTGGACGCGGGACCGGGGACACGGACGCTCCAGTTCGTCTCGTCCAGCTTCGACGCGTTCGTCGGGGAGATGACCCAGTCGCTGTTCAACGGGGGCACGCTGGTGGGCGCCCCCGCGGAGCGGCTGGTGCCGGGCCCCGAACTGACCGCGCTGATCGGCGAGAAACACATCAACGACCTCGTCCTGCCGCCCTCGGCGCTGGAGGTGATGGCGCCCGAGGACATGCCGCCCGGGGTCATCGTGTCGGTGGTCGGAGAGGCGTGCAAGCCCACCGTCGTGGAGCGCTGGGCCCCTGTCTGCCGGCTGTTCAACGGTTACGGCCCGACGGAGACGACTGTCGCCACCGCGATGAGCGAGCAGCTGGAGCCGGCACCGTCGGCCGGAGTCCCCCCGATCGGCCGCCCGCTGCGCAACGTGCGCACCTACGTCCTCGACGCCCGGCTGGAGCCGGTGCCGACCGGGGCGGTGGGCCAGCTCTACGTGGCGGGGGCCGGCGTCACCGCCGGTTATCTGGGCCGCGACGACCTGACCGCCGAGCGGTTCCTGGAGGACGCTTTCGGCCCGCCGGGAGCCCGCATGTACCGCACCGGCGACCTGGCGCGGTGGACCGCCGACGGGGAGCTGGTCTTCGTCGGCCGGGACGACGATCAGGTCAAGGTACGGGGTTTCCGGATCGAACTGGGCGAGGTCGAGACGGCCCTCGCCCGCTGTCCCGGGGTGGCCCAGGCCGCCGCCGCGGTGCACGACGGCGAGCAGGGCGACCGCCGGCTGGTCGGATACGTCGTCGCCGAACCCGGCGCCCGCCTGGACCCGGCGGGTCTGCGGCAGCGGCTGGCCGACGAACTGCCCGCCCATCTGACACCGCATCTGGTGACCGTGGTCGACGCCATGCCCCGCACGCTGAGCGGAAAGCTGGACCGCAAGGCCCTGCCCGCCCCCGTCGTCCCGTCGGCCGCGGCGCGCCGCCGGATGCCGCGGACCTCCACCGAGGAGATCCTGGCCGGGCTGTTCGCCGAGACGCTGGGGCTGCCCCAGGTCGGGATCGACGACAGCTTCTTCGACCTGGGCGGCCACTCCCTGTCGGCGACACGGCTGCGAGGCCGGGTGCGGCGCAGGCTGGGTGCGCAGGTGTCCGTGCGCGACCTGTTCGAGGCACCGTCGGTGGCAGGCCTCGCCCGCCGCCTGCAGAAACGTTCCCAACAGGACGACGAGGTACTGGTGCCGCTGCGCCCGGCCGGGAACGAGCCGCCGCTCTTCTGCGTCCACCCGGCCAGCGGCGAGTCCTGGGGTTATCTGCGGCTCGCGGGACACCTCCCGCCGGACCTGCCCCTGTACGGACTCCAGGCACGGGCGAGCGAGGATCCGGCGCACCGGGCGGCACGGGTCGAGGAGATGGCCGCCGAGTACGTCGCAGCCGTCCGCACCGTCCAGCCGCACGGCCCGTACCGGTTGCTGGGCTGGTCCTTCGGCGGCCTGGTCGCGCACGCCATGGCGACCCTGCTCCAGTCACGGGGCGAGGAGGTCGAGTTGCTCGCGCTGCTCGACAGCTATCCCCGAACGGACACCCACATGAACGAGCCGCTGACGGAGGACGGGGCGCTGCGGGCGCTGCTCCGCTACTTCGACGTCACGGCCCCCGCCCCGCCGGACGGCCGGCTGACACCCGGGCTGGTCACCGAGGCTCTCCAGACGCACGGGGGACAGCTGCAGCACTTCGAGGAGAGCGACACGGCGTCGATGATGCACATGTTCCAGCACACCAGCGAGCTCGCCTGCGATTTCACCCCCGGGACGTTCGAAGGCGACGCGCTGTTCTTCGCCGCGGCACTCGACCGGGCCGCCGACGCCCCCGTGCCGGACGCGTGGCGGTCTCATGTGAGCGGGCGGCTGGTGGTCCATGCCCTCGAGTCCCGGCACGACGACCTGCTCCACCCGGCCCCGCTGGAGCGGATCGCCGCCGTGATCGACAACGCGCTCCGGCCGGACGACGCGCCCCGGCACCAGTCTCTGGAGGAATGATGAGGTCCGGCAACTTCCAACCCCCGGCCACGGGTACGGCGGCCGGGGCCCAGGCACCGGTGCCAGAGCCGGCCACGCCATCGGCCGGGGACGGCAAGGAGGACCTGCGGGCCTCGCTGAAACGCTTACGCGTCGAGGTGAACGGCAGGCTGTTCGCCCTGAAACTCGCTCTGTGCGCCGTGCTGACGGCGGCCGGGATCACGGCGGCGCTGCAACAGCCGTGGTGGCTGCGGTGCGCGGGCATCGTGCTCACCGGATGCATGTTCGCCCACGCCGCCGAACTCCAGCACCAGACCCTGCACGGCCTGGGGTTCCGCGGACACCGGGCCAACACGGTCGCGGGGATCGTGCTGGGCGTGCCGATGCTCATCTCGTTCGCCGCGTACCGGGTCGCGCACCTGCGCCACCACCGGTATCTCGGCACCCCGCTGAACCGGGAGTTCTTCGACTACGGCGACCAGTACGGCGCCGAGGAGGACCGCAACCGGCTGCGTACCGCGCTCAACTGGTTCGTGCGGTTCTCGATGCTGCACCACTACGCGCTGTTCCTGCGCAACCTGTTCGACTCGCTGCGCGGCCGGGACTTCGAGGGCGAGACCGCCACCACCTCGCGCCGTATCCGCCGTGACCATCTCGTCGTCCTGGCCGCGCTCGTGGCGATGACCGTGCTGTCGTTCGCGCTGGGCCGGCCGGTCGTCGTCCTGGTGTGGGCACTGCCGCTCTTCCTCGTCGCCGCACCGGTGCACGCGGCGATCGAACTGCCCGAGCACTACGGCTGCGAGACGCTCGACGAGGATGCCTTCGCGAACACCAGGACCATCCGGTCGAACCGCTTCATGTACTGGTTCACCAACGGCAACAACTTCCACGTCGAGCACCACCTGCTGCCCAACCTCCCGATCGAGCGGCTTCCGGAGGCTCACGTCCTGGTGCGCGACCGGCTGCGGCACTTCCACTCCGGCTACGGCCGCTTCTTCTACCGACTGCTGCGCAAGTGACCCGGAAGGCATCGGCAATGGGATCCCTCTCCCTCAGGCTCGTACGGTCGGCCGCGGACCGGAATGCGGTACTGCGGCTGCGCGACTCCGTCTACGTCCACGACCAGGGGCGTCTCGCCGACGCCGCGGACACCGCCGAGACGTTCGACCGGTTCGACGACCGGGCGGAATACATCCTCGGCTGTCTGGACGCGGAGCCGGTCGGCACCATCAAGGTGGTCCCGGACTCGGCCGCCGGGCTGCCCTGCGACGACGTCGTGGATCTGGCCGGGATCCGGCCGGGGCACCGGCTGGTGGAGTTCGGACACCTCATGACCCTGCCCGAGGTGCGCCACCACCGCATCGGCATGGCGCTCATGCGTGAGGCGCTGGTCCACAGCGTGCGCGAGCACCGGGTGACACGTGTCCTCGGGGACTTCTTCGCGGACGACTCCGGCGGCCTGCGGTCGTTCTACACGCAGCTCGGGTTCGTGCCGGTGGGCAGGCCCTACCCGGACACCCGCTTCCAGGGGGCACCGCTGAGCGTGGTCGGGATGCTCGACATCGACCACGCGGTCCGGCTGGCCAGGACCCCCGAGGGACGCGCCGTGCAAGGGCTCCAGTACTTCTTCGGGGACTACGACACCCACGCGGGCGGCCTTCCGGCCCCCGCGGCAGGGAGGTGAGCCGTGCGGACACGGCGTCAGGAACTGGCGGAGGCGAAGGCCGCCCACAACCATCCGGCCTATTCGAAGATGTCGTTCGTCATGGGCTGCGGCATCCAGGGGCCCGGCCGCGGCAGCCATGTGACGGACGAACGGGGACGGTCCTTCCTCGCGCTCTTCGACCAGTACGGCAACCAGTCGTTCGGCTATGCGCACGAGCGGATCGTCGCGGCCGTCCGCGAGCAGCTGGACAGCTCGGTGCTGAACAGCACCAAGATCATGTTCGAGGAGGAATCGATCCGCCTCGCCGAGCGCCTCTCCGAGCTCACGGACGGCGCCCTGCCCTACGCCTACTTCGCCAACGGGGGCGGCGAGAGCATCGACAACGCCCTGAAGCTGGCCCGTGCCGCCACCGGCAGGGCGAACATCGTCAGCGCCGACGGCTGCTTCCACGGCAAGACCTTCGCGACCCTCGCCGCGTCCGGCCGCCCCGAACACCGCGCGGTGTTCGGCCCGTTCCCCGACGCGTTCACCCAGGTGCCCTTCGGTGACATCGAGGCGCTGGCCGGTGCTGTCGACGGCGGCACCGCCGCCGTACTGCTGGAGCCGGTCCAGGCGGAGGCGGGAGTGGTCGTGCCGCCGCCGGACTACCTGCGGCGGGTGCGCGAGGTGTGCGACCGGGCGGGCGCCCTGCTGATCTTCGACGAGATGCAGACCGCCTTCGGCCGGTGCGGCACCTTCTTCGCCCATCAGCGGTTCGGGGTGACACCGGACCTGCTGTGCATCGGGAAGGCGTTCGGCGGGGGGATCCTGGCACTGTCCGCCGTACTCGGCACCGAGGCGGTGTGGCAGGTCCTGAAGACCCTGCCGTCGTCCTTCGGCTCCAGCCTGGGCGGCAACCCCCTGGCGTGTCGGGTGGGGCTGGAGTCCATCGCCGTCGCCTCGTCGCCCGAGTTCCTCACCGGGGTCGAGGACGCCGGGCGGGTGATCGGCGAGACGCTCGCCGCCGCGGCGGCGGACCACCCCGACCTGATCGTGGAGCACCGGGGCATCGGGATGATGCACGGCCTGGAGCTGCGGGACGAATCCCTGGTCGGACTGGTCCTCGGCCGGCTTCTCGCCGAGGGCGTGACCTCGACGTACTCGCTCTACAACACCAGGGTGCTGCGGGTGCAGCCACCGATGGTGATCTCGCCGGAAGAACTCCGTCACGGTCTCGACGTCCTGCTGGGCGTGCTCGCCGAGGTGAGCGACCACCGGGGCGCGACCGGGCCGGCGGCCGCATCGCCGCTGGTGCGCGAGGTCCAACTGCCCGGCGTGCGCCCCAAGGAGGTGCTGGAGGCGCTGTGGGCCGCCCCCCGGCTGCTGGACCCGTTCGCCGCGCACCCCGACGCGAAGGCCGCGGCGGCGTCCGGCCGGCACACCGACCCGGAGTTCGAAGGGATGCTCGGCGAGGACCGCGTCGTCTGGGCGGACGAGACCGAGATCCGTCCCGACGGGGTACTGCTGCGGGCCGAGCCCTGCTGGCTGTGGGACCGGCTCCAGCGCTCGGCCGTGGTACGGCCGCTCGCGGACGAGACGGGCTCGGCCGTGGAGATACGCGTCGACTGGGACACAGGCAGCGGCGCCTACGAGGACATGGTCGCCGGCCGGATCGGCTTTCTCGCCGCCCGGCGGCTTTCGGAACTCATCGCGCATGCGGAGGAGCAGTGGGCATGAACCTCGCCGGACTCGCCGAACGGTACAGCGGCAACACGTCCGCCGTGGTGGTCGAGATCGACACCGCGGGCCGACGCCGTACCCTCACCCACGCCGAGCTGTACGAACTGGCCGTCACCCGGGCCGATCAGCTGCGCGCCGCCGGGGTGCTGCCCGGCCACGTGGTCGGGATCCGGGCGCACAACAGTCTGGACTGGGCGGCCTGGGATCTCGCGGTCCTCCTGAGCGGCGCCGTCCTGGAGGCGTTCCCCGACGACACCGCGCTCGACGACGTCGAGGAGTTCACGGCACGCCACGGACTGGCCCTGCTGATCACGGACGACAACGCGGCCGGCAGCCTGCCGTACGTGATCGGTCCGTCCGACGCGCCGGACGAGAAGGCGGTGCCGGCCACCGCCCGGCACGAGGAGGCCGAGGACCTGCACAGCCTCGTCTACTCCTCGGGGACCTCGGGACGGCTCAAGGGCCTGCGGATCAGCCGCAAGGGCACCGAGTACGTCATCGCCCGGTTCGTGGACGCCTTCTCCGTCACGGCCGAGGACCGGCACCTGATCTTCCTGCCGCTGTCCAACTACCAGCAGCGGCTGTCGCTGTACTGCTGCCTGTGGACCGGGGCCGACCTGATACTGACGCCCTTCCAGCGGGTGTTCGCCGCGATCGCCGCCGAGCGGCCGACGTTCCTGATCGGCCCGCCGGTGTTCTACGACACGGCCCTGGGGCTGTACCGCAAGTCCGGCGGCGGCGCGTCCCTCGGAGACTTCCTGGGCGGGCGGATCCGCTTCCTGATCACCGGCATGGCCCCGATCCGGCGCGAGACGCTGGAGGCGTTCCGGGACGGGGGCGTACGGCTGCTGGAGGCGTACGGCATGACCGAGTCCGGCATGATCGCCTGGAACACGGAGGATGCCCACCGGATCGGCAGTGTCGGCAGGCTCATCGACCCGGATGCCGTGACCCTCCTGTCCGACGGGGAGCTGATCATCCGTCGGCCGGCCCCGCTGAGCACGGGATACTTCGACACCGGCGGCGAGGCCGCCGACCAGACCTTCCGCTCCGACGGCTCCATCGTCACGGGTGACTACGGGAGGCTGGACGAGGACGGTTTCCTTACCCTCCTCGGCCGCAAGAAGGACGTCATCGCGCTGGGCAGCGGGCGCAAGGTGCACCCCGCGGAGATAGAGGCGTTCTTCGCCGGCGTGGAGGGGATCGCGGAGCTGCTCGTCGTCCCCACCGCGCAGTCCCAGCGGCTGGGGGCCATCGTCACTGCGTCGCCGGACGGACCGGAGACCCAGGAGGCCGTACGCCGGCGGATCCACGAGGTCAACCAGACGCTGGAGCCCTACCAGCGGGTGATGTCGGTCGTGTTCAGCGCGCAGCCGCTGCGTTCGGACCCACGGTTCATGACCGGCAACATGAAGGTCAGCCGGCAGCGCGCCGCGGACTTCTTCACCGAGGCGCTGGCCGGGCAGAGCCCGCCGAGGGCGGCCGGCGGGCGCCAGGCATGACGGCGGCGAGCGCGGCCGGCGGCCCGCGGCCCCTGTTCCTGGACGCGCAGGTGCAGTTGGGCAGCGAGCTGGCGATCCCCCGCGCCTTCATCGAGTACCAGGCGGACAACGCCCATCACCGCATGGCCGCCCATGGCCACGCGGTACGGCGTGACCGCATCCGCGAGCGGGTGTTCGCCCTCTACCAGGACGACGACGCGGACCGGCTGGTCGCGGAGATGGACGAGGCGGGGATCGCCCTCGCCTTCATGGTGGCCCCCGACTTCTCGCACGTGGCGGACTGCGCGCTGTCCCCTCCGGAGCTCGCCCGGCTGCATCACCGGGTGAGCCGGCGGCACCCGGGCCGGTTCCGGGTGTTCTGGGGGGTGGATCCGCGGGCGGGGCAGGACGGCCTCGACCTCTTCGAGCGGTGCGTCACGGAGTACGGCTTCGCGGGCCTCAAGCTCTATCCGCTGTGCGGGTACTCGCCCAGCGACCGGCGGCTGTACCCGTACTTCGAGATCTGTGCCCGCTACCGGCTGCCGGTGATCAGCCACACCGGGCCGGGCTGGGGTCCGCTCGACTTCTCGTTCGGCCGGCCCCTGCTGATCGACGAGGCCGCCCGGGACTTCCCGTCGGTGGACTTCGTCCTCGGGCACGGCGGTGTCACGCACGTCGACGAGGCGTCGTACCTGTGCGCGCACCGGCCCAACGTGCACATGGACATCAGCCAGTTCCACTCTGTGCTCAGCGCGGACGGCTGGCAGCGGCACCTGAACCGGCTGTTCCGGCAGGGGCTCGAACACAAGATCCTCTTCGGCACGTGCTGGCCCTCCTACCGGATGTCGGAATCGCTGGGCGGTCTCGTCAAGGAGTTCGCGGAGGGCACCGCCGTCTTCGACGGCGTGAGGCGGACGAGCAGAGAACTGATCACGAGCGGCAACGGCCTGCGCCTGCTGGCGAAGGCCTCGGGAGACGGACCGGGAGACGGACATGGACGCTGAGGCCAAGCCCCTCGACAAGAACCTGGAGCAGGACCTGATCGAGTGGGTCGTGAACTGGAACGAGGGAGAGCTGGACGGGGACGTCGACGCGGACACCGACCTGAGCTCGACGGGCCTGCTGGACTCGATGGCCCTGGTCGGACTCGTGGCGTTCCTGGAGGACCGCACGGGTGCCACGTTCGACTTCGCCTCCTTCGACCCGGTCGAGGGCACGTCGATCCGCCGCCTGGTGCGGCACTGCGTGGGCTGAGGATCAGTGCTCTACGACGGCCACTGCCATGTGGCGTCCACACGGTTCATCCCCCGGCGGTTCCTGGAGGACGTCGCCCGCAACGTCCACCGCAGGCTGGAGGCGAGGGGCGAGGCTCCCTCCTTGGCGCGGATCGTCGAGGGGTACGTCACGCAGCACCAGGACCACCTGGCCGACGGGCTGGTGGCGGAGATGGACATGGCGGGTGTGGACCGGGCCGTCCTCCTGGTCCCGGACTTCGGTCTACGGATGGAGACGCCGCTGACCTGGGAGGACATGGCCCGGGAGCACCACGCGATCCGACTGCGCCATCCCGGCCGGTTCCGGGTCTTCATGGGGGCGGACCCGCGCCGGGGCCCCGAGGGGGTACGGGCCTTCGCGCGCGTGATCGACGAGTACGGCTTCGAGGGGCTCAAGCTTTACCCGCCCTGCGGTTTCTCGCCCTCGGACGAGCGCCTGTACCCGTACTACGAGATCTGCGCCGAGCGGCGGTTGCCGGTGCTCGTGCACACCGGACCCACCGCGGGCAGTCTCGACTTCGCCCCCGCTCACCCGCTGCTGATCGACCGGGCGGCCCGGCTCTTCCCCGGGGTGGACTTCATCCTGGGGCACGCGGGTCTCACCCACGTGGACGAGGCCGGCGCCCTGGCCGCGCACCGTCCGAACGTGTACCTCGACATCGGCGGCTTCGCGAGCACCCCGACGATCGACGACTGGCCGGGCCATCTGAACCGGCTGTTCCGGCTGGGCGTCAACCACAAGATCGTCTTTGGCACCGACTGGCCGCTCGGCCGGATGGCGGGCGGGCTGAAACGTCTGGTGGCCGAGGTCCTGGAGGGCGGGAGAGTGTTCGCGGGGGTGCCCGCGCGGGAGCGCGAGCTGATCCTCCACGGCAATCTGCGGCGGCTGCTGCCGCCCGAAAGCCGACCCCGACCGGCCCCGCCCGGGGACGGCCGAGGGTGACCCGCTCAGGTGGACGGCACCGCTTCCCGATCCTCCACGGTGGTCAGGAAATCTCCCAGGAAGTCCTCCAGGTGCGCGAAGGAGTCCGCGCAGAAGAGAACCGGCTGGAATTTCTCGACCTGGTATTCCTGACCGACCATGGCCGGCAGGTCCAGCGGCTTGATCTCGGCATTGTGGAAGTGCTCCATCTCGCCGGGCGAGGACAGGAGACTGGCACCGCACCCCTTGACCTTCCCGTCCTCCCGCACAAGGCCGTATTCCACCGTGAACCAGAAAACCCGCGACACCTCCTTCACCGCCGCCAGGCCCGTGAGCCGCCGCACCGCCCGTCCGAAGAGCTCGTACATCTCGGCCCAGCGCCGGTCGCACAGATGGGTGCCATGGCCGACTATCTCGTGGATCATGTCCGGTTCCGGCGAAAAGCGCGGAAAGGAGGAATGCCGGATGTACTGCGTGGCCAGAAACAGGTGGCTCGCCAGGGACCCGTAGAACTCCCTGATCCCGACGAGCCCCGCGGCCGGCGCGAACCTGAATCCGGTCTCCCGTCGGAGCACCTCGGACACCTCGCCGAGCTGGGGAATCCGGTCGCTGGGCAGGGCCAGCCGGTCGGCCGCCGCCAGATACTCCCGGCATGCGTAACGCTCGTGCCGGATGGCGAGGTCGGCATTGATCAGCCGCCAGATGCCCTGCTCCTCCTCGGTGTATCCGATGACCGGCACCGGTTGCCCGAGGCGGTAGGACAGCGCCTGCTTCGCTATTCGTGCACGGTGATCCCGGTATTTTTGGTCATGATATCCGGGATGATCCGGCGAGAACTCCACCCATACTTTTCCTTGCTCCTCCCTGACCAACGGAGAATACAGAGTCGCCCGGTCAGCCATCGCCCCTACCGCCCCTCCACGGACCAGATAATTCCGTCATCGACAGATGATACGCATTCGACGAGTTCCTGCCATCCTCGAAAAATTCAGGTTGGGTACGACGACAAATTCAGGAGACACCGTGACAGAGTCCGTGACACATCCCGCTCAAGTGCGGGACATCGGCCGCAGTCCCGTGTGGGAAGTGAGCCGCGCACCCGACGACCTGGCCGATCCGCACTTCTACACCGACGGCCGCCATCTGGAGATCTGGCGCGCGGCACGCCGTGTCCATCCCGTCGCCTGGACCGAATCGGGCGAGGGCGGAGTCTGGTCGGTGACCACACACCGGGAGGGGCTGCGGGTGCTGAAACAGCCCGCGCTGTTCAGGTCAGGCCTGGGCATGCGCCTGGGCAGTGACCCCGCCGCGGTCCGGGCGGCCTCGGACCGGATGCTCGTGGTGTCGGACGGAGAACGCCACCGGGCCCTGCGTTCCGCGCACTCCTCCTGGTTCACGCCCAGGGCGGTCGCCGCACTCAGGCCCATGCTGCAACGGCGTCTGGACGCCGCCCTGATGGAGCTCCTGGCCCGCGACACCCCCTTCGACGCGGTCGCCGAACTGGCCGTACGGATCCCCACCTGGGTGCTCTTCGACATGATGGGCGTCGCGGGTGAGGACTGGGAGGAACTGGCCCGGATGACGGACCGGGCGTTCGACGACAGCGACGGCGATCCGGCCGCGCGGGCCGCCCGCACCGAGGCGCACACCGAGATCTTCGGCTACTTCGCGGACCTGCTCGACCAGCGCCGCGAGTGCCCCGGCCAGGACATCGTGACCTCGCTGATACAGGCACGGCCCGGCGGCAGGCCCCTGAGCGACGAGGACGTCATCCTCAACTGCGACGGCCTGATGAACGGCGGGCTGGAGACCACCCCCCACGCCGTCTCGGGAGCCCTGCTGGTCCTCGCGCAGCATCCACGTGCCTGGGAGAGGCTCAAGGAGCGACCGGATCTCGTCGACAGCGCGGCCGAGGAGATCCTCCGCTGGACCTCGCCCCCCACCCACGCCATGCGGATCGCCACCGAGGACACCGACCTTGGCCCCGCTCGGATCCGCCGCGGCGACCGGGTCGTGATCTGGTTCCCGTCCTGCAACCGGGACGAGAGCGTCTTCGACGACCCGGACACGTTCCTGATCGACAGGAGCCCCAATCCGCACATCAGCTTCGGGGCCGGCCCCCATCACTGCATCGGCTCGACCCTCGCCCGGCTGGAGGTGCGCTGTGTGCTGGACGCCCTGCTGCGCCGGGTCCGCACCATCGAGGTGGTCGGCGAACCCGTCCGGCGGGCGTCGAACTTCCTGCACGGGCTGGCGCATCTGGAGGTGCGTCTGACACCGGAGGACCGGGCGTAGTGGCGGGCCTCCTCGTCGAGTTGTCCGATCCGGCCGGCGGCACGTCCTGCACGGTCGACGTGGAGAGCGGTCAGGAGGTCACCTTCGGCAGCGGTTCCGTCGGTGAACCGGTGGACATCCTGCTCGACGACTCCGCCACCGAGCCGCTGGCCGGGCGCATCCGGGCCACCGCGGACTACTGGCTCGTCACCAACCTGAGCCAGGTGTTCAGCTACGTGGTGCAGAACGACGACGACCAGGGAGAGTACGTACGCGTGCCGCCTCGCCGGCTGAACATGCCGATCCCCTTCACCCGGGCGAGGCTGGCACTGCCCTCGGCCGGCGGGCTGTCCTCACTGACGGTCACCGCCCAGCCGCCCGCCTACGTCGGCGAGCCGGCCGGCCCGGACGACCAGAAGCCGGCCGCGTTCTCGCTGGACGAGCGGGCCAAGTACTTTCTCGTCCTGGTCGCCCTGTGCGAACCGCGACTGCGCGGCGCGTCGACGCCCACGATCCCCAGCACCCCCGAGATCGTGAGGCGGCTGCGGAAGCAGCGGACCTGGCGGGGCATCACGGGGGCCGCCGTCAACTTCCACATCGACTACCTTGCCCGGCGCAAGCTGCGGGTCCGGGACGAGGAGATCCCCGGGACAGGCGTACGGGTGAACTGGCAGCGCGAGGCGGTGGTGTCGACGGCACTCAGATTCGGACTGGTGACGAAGGAGCATCTGGCGCTGCTGGGGCCATGCTGACCCACCCGCGCCCCTTGGGCCCGACGTCTGGATCACGCCGCGGCCACCGGGTCCGGCCCGCGCTCCCCACTGCCGCAAAGGCGTGGGGACCCCCGCGGCGTTGTCGTCGACTGCCGTCCCCCGTGCCCTGAACCGGACGGCAGGCCCGATTCACCAGGCGTAAGCCTCCGGAGCGGCGCCGCCCGGCCCCGGGAACAGGGCGTCGAGTTCCGTCAGTTGCTCGTCGGTCAGCTTCAGCCGCGTGGCCGACAACGACTGCTCGAACTGGGCGAGGGTACGCGGACCGATGATCGGAGCCGTCACACCGGGCTGGTGCAGCAGCCAGGCCAGGGCTACTCGCGAGGGGTCCTGGCCCAGGTCGGCGCACCACTTCTTGTACGCCGCCAGCCTGTCCCGGTGCCGCTCCAGCGACCTGCGGGTCTTCGGCTCCGCGGCGCGGCCGACGGCCTTGCCCTCCTGTCCGTTGCTGACGGCGAGGAGTCCGCCCTGCAGCGGGCTGTAAGGAAGAAAACCGATCCCGTGCGCCTCGCAGGCGGGCAGTACCTCCAGCTCGACCGTGCGCTCCAGGAGGCTGTAGGGCGATTGCTCGCTGACCAGCCCCAGGAGGTTGCGGCTCCGGGCCTCCTGCTGGGCGGTCACAATGTGCCAGGCGGCGTGGTTGGACGAGCCGACATACAGCACCTTGCCCTGTGCGACGAGGATCTCCAGGGCCTGCCAGATCTCCTCCCAGGAGGTGCTCCGGTCGACGTGGTGCAGCTGGAGCAGGTCGATACGGTCGGTGCCCAGCCGCCGTAACGACTCCTCGCAGGCCCGCCGAATGTGCAGCGCGGACAGCCGGTTGGTGTTGGGCCCGCGGCCCATCGGGCCGTACATCTTCGTGGCCAGCACGACCTTTTCGCGCCGGGAGGGATCCTGCTCGAACCACCGGCCGATGATCTGCTCGGTGATCCCCTCCCCGAGCTTCCAACCGTAGATGTCGGCCGTGTCGAACAGGGTGACGCCCGCCTCCAGTGCCCGGTCCATGATCTGGTGGGCGTCCGCTTCCGGGGTCACCGGGCCGAAGTTCATCGTCCCCAGTCCCAGTCGGCTCACCGTCAGGCCCGCGCGTCCGAGGTTCGTGTACTTCACTGGCACTCCCGCTTCTCACTACTCCACCGCGACGATGCGCCGGTCGGCTGCACAACACTGTCTGCTGGTCAAGGGAGCGATGAACAAACGGCCCTCAGGCTACCCAGGCGTCCCATCCGGTACCAGAGTGCATATCCAGCCGCCCTGTGGCTCGGGCATTCCTCGCCTGCGATCACCCTCGGTTACTATGGGGGCGCCGGTCGAAACTCCCCGGATTCTCCCCAGGCCTGTTGGCGGTTGATCTCCGCTGCTGCCTCCCTCCGGGCCCGACCGTGGACTGCAAGGCTGAAGAGAATGGGTGGCCCCGGGACATGCTGCAAGAGGTCACCGCGACCCGCTACATCACGCCCCTGCGCGAGGGCGGCTCGCTGCCGGGGCTCGTCGAGGCCGACGACTTCGGGACGTACGTCATGAAGTTCACCGGCGCGGGGCAGGGCCGCAAGACGCTGGTCGCCGAGGTCGTCTGCGGTGAACTCGCCCGCCGGCTCGGGTTCCGGATGCCCCGTCTGGTCACCGTCGAACTGGACCCGGTGCTGGGGCTCGGCGAACCCGAGCAGCAGGTGCAGGACCTGCTGCGGGGCAGCGGCGGCAGCAACCTCGGCATGGGCTTCCTCTCCGGTGCCCTCGGCTTCGACCCGCTCGCCTTCACGGTGAGCCCCGAGGAGGCCGGGCGGATCGTCTGGTTCGACGCGCTGATCAACAACGTCGACCGTTCCTGGCGCAACCCCAACCTGCTGGTGCACCGCGGCGACCTGTGGCTCATCGACCACGGCGCCACCATGATCTGGCAGCACAACTGGCCCGCCGCCGAGGCCTCCGCCGCCCGCCCCTACGACGCCGCCGACCACGCGCTGAGCGGCTTCGCCCCCGATGTCCGGGCGGCCGCCGCCGAGTTGGGGCCCCGGGTCACCGAGGACCTGCTCGCCGAGGTCACCGCCGAGATCCCCGACGTCTGGCTCGCCGGCGAGCCCGGCTTCGACACCCCCGACGACCTGCGGCGGACCTATGCCCGGCCGTTGCTCGCCCGGGCCGCCGTCATCCATGAGCGCATCACCGGCGTCGAGCCCCGCACCAAGGGAGCCAAGTGAGCCAGACCCATATCCACGTGGCCGGACATGTGACCGAGCGCCACATCACCCGGGACGGTCAGGGCGGCGACCGGGACGTCTTCGAGTACGTCCTGCTGCGTGTCGTACCCCGCGTGGAGCGCGGCGAGTGCATCAACGCGGGCGTGATCGTCTACTGCCGGGCCAAGGCCTACGTCGGCGCCCGCACCCATCTCGACGAGGCCCGGCTGCTGGCCCTGGACCCGGACGCGGACGTCGCCGGGGTGCGGGCCGCGCTCGGGGCGGTCGAGGGCGTCTGCGCGGGCGGGGAGGCGGCTGGGCAGGCGGCCGGCGACGACCCGGGGCGGCGCTTCCGCTGGCTCGCCGCCCCCCGCTCGACGGTCGTGCAGCCCGGCCCCGTGCACACCGGGCTCACCCTCGATCCGGCGGCCGAGACCGAGCGGTTGCTGGAGCTCCTGGTGAGGTAATGGATCACACCCGCGCGGTGTGACGTTGACACCGCGTGCCAGGGCTTCTAGCGTCACGTCTGCTGAAGGTACTAAGCGGTCGCTCACCGCAGGGCGGGCTCCGTGAGCGGGCTCACTCGATCAGGTTCTCTCAAGGGCGAGGAGACACAGGAATGTCCACCACAGAGCAGCGGGTCGCGGTCGTCACCGGTGCCGCACGCGGGATCGGCGCCGCCACCGCCGTACGACTGGCCGCCGAGGGCCGCGCGGTCGCCGTGATCGACCTCGACGAGGCCGCCTGCAAGGACACCGTGGAGAAGATCACCGCGGCCGGCGGCAAGGCGATCGCGGTCGGCGCCGACGTCTCCGACGAGGCCCAGGTCCAGGCGGCGATCGCCCGCGTCGCCGAGGAACTCGGCGCTCCGACCATCCTGGTCAACAACGCCGGTGTGCTCCGCGACAACCTGCTGTTCAAGATGTCCGCGTCCGACTGGGACACGGTCCTGAACGTGCACCTGCGCGGTTCCTTCCTGATGACCAAGGCCGTTCAGCAGCACATGGTCGAGGCCGGCTGGGGCCGGGTCGTCAACCTGTCCTCCTCCTCGGCGCTCGGCAACCGCGGCCAGGCCAACTACTCCGCCGCCAAGGCGGGTCTGCAGGGCTTCACCAAGACCCTCGCCATCGAGCTCGGCAAGTTCGGCATCACCGCCAACGCCGTCGCCCCCGGCTTCATCGCCACCGAGATGACCAAGGCCACCGCCGAGCGCGTGAAGATGGGCTTCGAGGAGTTCAAGGCCGCCGCCGCCACCCAGATCCCGGTGCAGCGTGTCGGTGAGCCCGAGGACATCGCCAACGCCATCGCCTTCTTCACGAACGAGGCGGCCGGATTCGTCTCCGGCCAGGTGCTGTACGTGGCCGGCGGACCGCTGGACTAGCGGGCACCAGGGACCCACCAGGGACTATCGAGGATCACGGACATGACTGAAATGCCTGAGCTGCCCGAGCTGTCCGGCAAGGTCGCCATCATCACCGGCGCCAGCCGCGGCATCGGCTACGGCGTCGCCGAGGCGCTGATCGCCCGCGGCGACCGGGTCGCCATCACCGGCCGCAACGAGGACGCCCTCAAGGCGGCCGTCGAGAGCCTCGGCTCCGAGCGGGTCATCGGCATCGCCGGCAAGGCCCACGACCTGGCCCACCAGAGCGAGGTCGTCGAGCGCACCATGGAGGTCTTCGGCCGCGTCGACTTCCTGGTCAACAACGCCGGCACCAACCCGGTGTTCGGCCCGATCGCCGACGTCGACCTGGACGTGGCCCGCAAGGTGTTCGAGACCAACGTGGTCTCGGCCCTCGGCTTCGCCCAGAAGACCTGGCACGCCTGGCAGAAGGACAACGGCGGCGCCATCGTCAACATCGCGTCCGTCGCCGGTCTGTCGGCCTCGCCGTTCATCGGCGCGTACGGCATCAGCAAGGCCGCGATGATCAACCTGACCCAGCAGCTGGCGCAC
The DNA here is from genome assembly GCF_043201895.1 of Streptomyces sp. NPDC048254. Lineage (NCBI taxonomy): Bacteria > Bacillati > Actinomycetota > Actinomycetes > Kitasatosporales > Streptomycetaceae > Streptomyces > Streptomyces sp. NPDC048254. Next base: position 10,439 of record NZ_JBICZJ010000028.1, on the reverse strand, counting down.
GAGTTCGCGCCGGGCGTCCGGGTCAACGCGATCGCCCCCGCGGTCGTCAAGACCAAGTTCGCCGAGGCCCTGTACGAGGGCCGGGAAGCGGAGGCCGCCGCGGGCTACCCGCTCAAGCGGCTCGGCGTGCCCTCCGACATCGGCGGCGCGGCCGCGTTCCTGACCTCGGAGCAGTCCGACTGGGTCACCGGCCAGACCCTCGTGGTCGACGGCGGCATCTTCCTCAACGCCGGCATGGCCTGACGGCCCCACAGGACCCCGGACGGCCTCCGGGCGTCGTTTTCGTCACAGACATTTCCCCCCAGGAACGACGGAAACGGCGCCCGGACGGCCGTACAAGATCCGCACAGCTGAATGACAACGTCGTCATAGCACATTCGATCAACGCCCGTGTTTCCGGGGCGGTTCAAGGAGGACAACGCTGCGGTATGGTCTGCCGCCGACCCCTGGTATGGCGGATCGAGGAGCGAGCACGTGTTCAACCGGAACCGAGGCCTTCGACGAGTGGCCGCTGTCGCGTCCATAGCCCTGGTGGCCGGCTGCGGTGTGTTCACCGGCAGCAGGACGGATGACAGCGGGCCGATCGTCGTCGGGACCACCAGCGCCCCCAGCACCCTCGACCCCGCCGGGTCCTGGGACGGCTCCTGGGAGCTGTTCCGGAACATCTACCAGACCCTGCTCGCCTACCCCAGTGGCGCCACCACCCCGCAGCCCGACGCCGCCGAGAACTGCGCCTTCACGGACTCCGGCAACCGCACCTACCGCTGCGAACTGCGCTCCGGCCTGAAGTTCGCCGACGGCGAAGCGCTCGACGCGGAGGCCGTCAAGTACTCCATCGACCGGATCCGGACCATCAACGCGCCCAGCGGCCCCGCCGGACTGCTGGGCAGCCTCGACCGGGTGCAGGCGCTCGGCGACCGGGAGGTGGTCTTCCACCTCAACAAGACCGACGCCACCTTCCCGTTCGTGCTCGCCACCCCGGCCATGTCGATCGTCGACCCCGACGACTACCCCGCGAGGTCGCTGCGCAAGGACGACTCGGTGCACGGCTCCGGGCCGTACGCCCTCAAGTCGTACGACGGCAAGCGGGCCGAACTCGTCCGCAACGACCGCTACCACGGCTTCGCCGACCGGCAGAACGACGCGGTGACCATCCGCTACTTCCAGGACTCGGCCAGCATGGTCAAGGCCCTGCGGTCCGGGGACATCGACGTCACCTACCGCGGCCTCGCCGCCGCCGACATCGTCGCTCTGGAGGCGCGCACCGACACCGACCTGCAACTGATCGACGGCGCCGGCACCGACATCAGCTACCTGGTGTTCAACCCCAGCGACCCGTGGGCGAAGCTGCCCGCGGTGCGCAAGGCCGTCGCCCAGCTCATCGACCGCTCCGCGATCGCCCACACCGTCTACGAGGGCACCGTCGACCCGCTCTACTCCATGGTCCCGGCGGGCCTCACCGGCCACACCACCGGCTTCTTCGACGACTACGGCGACCCCAGCACCTCCAAGGCCCGCAAGTTCCTCGCCGACGCCGGCATCACCCAGAAGGTCCCGCTCACCTTCTGGTACACCACCGACCGGTACGGCTCCGAGACCGGCCGGATGTTCCAGGAGCTCAAGCAACAGCTGGACGACTCCGGGCTGTTCACCATCACCCTCCGCAGTCGGCCCTGGAAGACCTATGTCGTCGGTTACCAGAAGGGCGAGTACCCGGTGTTCGGGCGCGGCTGGTTCCCGGACTTCCCCGACGCGGACAACTTCATCGCCCCGTTCGTCGGCGAGCGGAACGCGCTCGGTACGCCGTACCCGTCCCCCGTGATCACCGGCAAGCTGCTGCCCGAGTCGCGCACCGAGAGCGACCGCGGCGAGGTCGTCAAGCAGTTCGAGGAGGCCCAGCAGATCCTCGTCGACGACGCCCGGCTGATCCCGCTGTGGCAGGGGCGGCAGTACGTCGCGGCCAGCGACGACATCTCCGGCGGCGAGCTGGCGCTCGACCCGTCGACGATCATGATGATGTGGGAGCTGCACCGCAAGACCAGCTGGTGAACCGGTGTGCGAGGGCGATTGTCAGTGGCCGCCTGTAGGTTCTTGGGCATCAGCAGGAACTGCAAGTGACCGTACATCGTAAGGACGTTGACGTGACCGACATCGCCATGCTGCCCGAGTCCTGGCGCGGGGTTCTGGGCGACGAACTGCAGCAGCCCTACTTCAAGGAGCTGACCGAGTTCGTCGAGGAGGAGCGGGCGAACGGCCCTGTCTACCCGCCGCGCGAGGAGGTCTTCGCCGCGCTGGACGCCACGCCGTACGACCAGGTCAAGGTGCTGGTGCTCGGCCAGGACCCGTACCACGGCGAGGGCCAGGGCCACGGTCTGTGCTTCTCCGTCCGCCCCGGGGTGAAGATCCCGCCGTCCCTGCGGAACATCTACAAGGAGATGAAGGAGGAGCTGGGCTGGGAGGAGACGCCGGACAACGGCTATCTGATGCCGTGGGCCCGGCAGGGCGTGCTGCTGCTCAACGCGGTGCTCACGGTCCGCGCCGGTGAGGCCAACTCGCACAAGAACAAGGGCTGGGAGAAGTTCACGGACGCGGTGATCCGCGCGGTCGCCGAGCGGCCCGACCCGGCGGTCTTCGTCCTCTGGGGCGGCTACGCGCAGAAGAAGCTCCGTCTGATCGACGAGACCCGGCACGTGGTGGTCCAGGGCGCCCACCCGTCCCCCCTGTCCGCGAAGAAGTTCTTCGGCTCCCGCCCGTTCACCCAGATCAACGAGGCGGTCGCCGAGCAGGGCCACCAGCCGATCGACTGGCGCATCCCGAACCTGGGCTGAGCACGGGTAGCCGGGGTGCCGGGGCTACGGGGGGTGCCGGCCGGAGGGGGCATCGGACCTACGGGGGCGGGGCCGCCGGGGCGGTCCCGCGCGGTGCGGGCGGCGGGTGGGGGTGGTCGCCCGCGGGGCGGGCTGGTGGGCGCGGCGGTGGTGCGCGGTGGGTGGGCGGCGATCCGGTCCGGCGCGGGGCGCCGGGGGGCGGTGGTCCCGCGTGGTGCGGGTTGGTCGGGTGGAGGGCCGGCCGGTGCGTGGGAACACGTCGGTTTCGGGGTGGGTCGGATGGCCCTGAGGGGCCCCGGTGGCGGTTAGCGTCGTCGGAGACAGCGGAGAGCTCGGAGGACGTGGTGGCGGAGCGACAGGAGCGCACGGCACCCGATGCCGTGCTCACACGGATCGGGCAGGTCGTGATGCTGCACCACGCCGGGGACCGTGAGGAGGCCCGCCGGCGCCTGCTCGACCTGTGGGCGGAGCTCGGCGAACACGGCGAGCCGTTGCACCGCTGCACCCTGGCCCACTATCTGGCCGATACCCAGGACGACCCGGCCGACGAACTCGCCTGGGATCTGAGGGCGTTGTCGGCGGCGGACGAGGCGGAGGGAGCCGAGGGGCTGCGCGGCTTCTACCCCTCGCTGCATCTGAACCTCGCCGCCGACTACGTCAAGCTCGGCCGCACCGAAGCCGCCCGCACCCATCTGCGCCGGGCCCGCGGCGCGGCCGCCGCCGCCCTCGGCGACGACGGGTACGGCGACGGGGTGCGGGCCGCGATCAGCCGCCTGGAGTTGCGGCTGGGGGAGGACGACACGCCGGACGGCGACTCCTGGGGCCCACCACGGCAGCGGCCGAACTAGCGGCGGTCCGGTCGATCACGGTTCACCGCATCATGGCCGGCGCCTCCTCAACGCCCGTACGTCTGCTGGCAGATCCGCGCCTCCGGGCTGTCCGTGTGCCAGCCGCCGTACTGCCTGCCGAGGGCGCACACGTCCGGGGCCTTCGGCACGGACCCGGAGAGACCGGGGACGTCGCTCCCCGCGCCGCGGGTCCGCTGCGGGTGCGGGTGCGGGTGCGGGTGGGGATGCGGGGCGGCGACGCGCGGGGCGGGGGTCCGGTGGTGGGCCGGGGGAGGGGGCGCCGGGGCGTGGGCGGCGGTCGGCGTGGCCCGGTGGGCCGGGCGGGACGGGCCGACCATCTCCAGGGCCTCCTTGACCGGTGCCTGCACCACCCGGGGCTCGGCGGTCCCGTCCGGGCGGGGCACCGACGGCTGCGAGGGCGCCGTACCGGGCGGCGGGCCGGGCGCCGCCGGACGCTGGACCGTCACGCAGCCGGAGAGGGCCGAGACGGTCACGGTGACCAGAAGCGCTGCGGTGGTGGTCGTTCGATGCACCCGCGCAACTCTGCTGGTTCCGCAGGGAGGTTGGCACCGCCGACGGGAGTTTGGTGCCCCGCACGGGTGATCTCGTGCCCCGTATGGGGGACCGGCGGCTGCGAGGCTGACGTCAGTCGCCGGTCGCGCCGTCGATACGCTCCCGGATCAGGTCGGCGTGGCCGTTGTGCCGGGCGTACTCCTCGATCATGTGGGTGTGGATCCAGCGCAGGCTGGGCTGCTCCCCGGTGCGGCGGTGGCGGCCCTTGGAGAGGTCGTCCAGGCCGAAGCCGGCCGCGTTGCGCCGGGCGGCCCCGATCTCGGCCTGCCAGCTCGCGTAGGCCTCCTGCCAGGTGTCCGCCGCGCCGAAGTGGAACTCGCCGTCCGGGTTCTCGTCGCTCCAGTAGAGCGGGGGCGCCTCCTCGCCGGCGAGCACCCTGCGGTACCAGGACCGCTCCACGTCGGCCATGTGCCGCACCAGCCCCATGAGGGACAGCGGGGACGGCTCCACGGAGGCGATGGCGAGCTGGGCGTCGGTCAGGCCCGCGCACTTCATCGCGAGGGTCTGGCGATGGAACTCCAGCCAGTCCTCCAGCATGGTGCGTTCGTCGGCGTCGAAGGCGGGTGAACGGCGTTCGGTCGTCATGCCCGGCATCCTCGCCCACCCCCGTCCGATCCCACCACGGATTATCGGCCCGTATGCTTCCGGACAGGCACGTAGGCAACCGCTAGGGGAGCGTCAGTGAAGGTCGGCTGCATCGGACTCGGCGACATCGCGCGGAAGGCGTATCTGCCGGTGCTGGGCGCGCAGCCGGGCCTCGAACTCCATCTCCAGACCCGCACCCCGGCCACCCTCGCCGAGGTCGCCGACAGCCTCCGGCTGCCCGCCGGCCGCCGGCACGCGACCCTCGACGACCTCCTCGCCCAGGATCTCGACGCCGCCTTCGTGCACGCGCCCACGACCGCCCACCCCGAGATCGTCACCCGGCTCCTGGAGGCGGGCGTACCGACGTACGTCGACAAGCCCCTGGCCTACCGGTTCGCCGACTCCGAGCGGCTGGTGACGCTCGCCGAGGCGCGGAACCTGTCGCTGTTCGTCGGCTTCAACCGGCGCCACGCCCCCGGTTACGTCCAGTGCGCCGACCACCCGCGCGAGCTGATCCTGATGCAGAAGAACCGCGTCGGGCTGCCCGAGGAACCTCGCGCGATGATCCTCGACGACTTCATCCATGTCGTCGACACCCTCCGCTTCCTCGCCCCCGGCCCGGTCGACGACATCACCGTCCGCGCCCGCGTCGCCGAGGGCCTGCTGCACCACGTGGTCCTGCAACTGTCCGGGGACGGCTTCACCGCGCTCGGCGTGATGAACCGGCTCAGCGGCTCGGCGGAGGAGATCCTGGAGGTCTCCGGGCAGGACACCAAGCGTCAGGTCCTCAACCTCGCCGAGGTGATCGACCACAAGGGGCAGCCGACGGTCCGGCGGCGCGGCGACTGGGTGCCGGTCGCCCGGCAGCGCGGCATCGAACAGGCCGTGCTCGCCTTCCTCGACGCCGTCCGCGCCGGCAAGGTGCTCAGCGCCCGGGACGCACTGGCGACTCATGAGCTGTGCGAGCAGGTGGTACGAGAGGTTCAGCGGTACCCCGGCGCAGCCTGACCGCCCGCAGTCGCAGCCCCTCGCCCAGACAGAAGCCGGCCAGCACCAGCAGCCCGCCGTCCACCGTCCAGTCGCCGTACCGCACGAACGGCGTGACTCCGTGGGCGATCGGCACCTCGTAGACCCGCGCCGTGCTGGCGTCCGTACCCAGCCACGGGCCCAGCCGCGCCCCGTCCGGGCCGTACACGGCGGAGACGCCGGTCAGCGTCGCGTGGACCATGGTGCGGCCGGTCTCGGCGGCCCGCAGAGCGGCCAGCGAGGCGTGCTGTTCGGGGGCCCAGCTGTGCTGGAACGACGAGGTCGCGGTCTGGCCTATCAGCACCTCGGCGCCGTCCTGGGCGAGATGCCGGCTCATGTCGGGGAACGCGGTCTCGAAGCAGACCATGGGCCCGATCCGCAGCCCGTGGCCGACGTTCATCACCACCTGCTCGGTGCCGCGGCGCCGGTCCTCGCCGGCCGCCTTGCCGACCGAGGTGGCCCAGCCGAGCAGGGAACGGGCCGGTATGTACTCGCCGAACGGGACCAGCCGCATCTTGTCGTACCGGTCCCCGGTCGGTCCGTCCGCGCCCACCAGGAGGGAACTCTTGTAGATGCCGGGCCGGTCGGAGCGCCGGGCGTCCACGTTGACCAGGATGTCGGCGCCGGTCTCCCGGGAGAGGGCGGCGATCCGCCGGGCGAGGTCGGGCCGGTCACCGAGGTCGTACCCGACGCTGCTCTCGCCCCAGACGATCAGGTCGGGGTGCTGCCCGGCCAGTTGCCGGGTCAGCTGCTCCTCGCGGGCGAAGCGCCGGTCACCGCTGTCGGTGCCGTCGACGATGCCGGGCTGTACGACGGCGATACGGACCTGGCCGTCGACGTCCGGGCGCGGTGACCACACCCAGGCGGCGGAGGTCGCGGCGGCCGTGGCCACCAGTGAGGCCACCGCGGGCACCCGTGCCTCGCGCACGCAGACGAGCACGGTCAGCGCCACGTTGACGGCCACGACCAGGAAGCTCAGCAGCCAGACCCCGCCCACGGAGGCCAGCCGCAGCGCGGGCGTCACCTGCCACTGGGTGGCGCCGAGCATGCCCCACGGCCCGCCCAGCCCCTGCCAGGACCGCACCAGCTCCACCATCAGCCAGCCCGACGGCAGCACCAGCACCGCGGTCGCGGCCCGCCCCGGTGACGGCGTCCCGCCCAGCAGCCGGCGCGTCAGCAGGCCCCAGGGTGCCCAGAGCACGCTCAGCAGGCCGGCGATCAGGAAGATGAAGACGTGCAGGCTCGGCAGCAGCCAGTGGTGCACGGCGACCATGAACCCGAACCCGCCGCACCAGCCGTCGTACGCCGCCCGCCGCCCGGTCGGCGCCGAGCGGGCCAGCAGCAGCCAGGGGACCAGGGCGCCGTAGGCGAACCACCACAGCGACGGCGCCGGAAAGGCGAGTACGGGCAGCGCGCCCGCGAGCGCCGCCACGCAGGAACGCCGCCAAGGGGAGGTGAGCCAGCGCTCGACGGTCCTCATGCGTCGCCTCCTGCCTGCGGGTCCTTCCAGTGTGCGGGACCGGCGGGGATCTCCGACAGGGGGCATCGGCGTGGGGTCAGTCCGGTACGACCGCCGCGCGCTGCTCGCTCATCCTGCGCCACTTCTCCTCGACGACCACCTGGCGCAGCCGCCACCCGTCCCGGGTGCGCAGGAACGCGAAGGCGTAGCGGCCGCCGCACACGAAGTCCGGGGCGGTGGAGGCGCCGTCGCCGCCGGCGAACCGCATGGGGTTGATGTAGTCGGCCTGGAGGTGGGCGGTGTCCCCGGCGTCCTGCTCCAGGATCCCGAACCGCACCTGGCGGTTGACGATCAGATGCTGCCGCATCGAGAACAGGGTCAGGCTCTCCGAGAGCCACCCGGCCACCTGCCCGGCATCCCCCTCGATCCCGCCGGCCGACCGGTAGTCGGCCCGCCCGTCCGCGGTGAACAGTCTGCGGTACGCCGTCCAGTCTCCGTCGTCGACGGCCACCGCGTAGTCGGTGACCAGTCCGTCCACGGCCAGCCGGTCCATCACGGTCGCGAGCTCCACGCGCTGCGTCATCGGCTCAGTGTTGGGCACGGGGCGAGCACAGCCAAGAGGTGTGGGCGATATGCGGGTGATATTCGGCGATGTTCGAACCGACCCGGCCCCGACCTCGGTCATGTGTACGGCCGGTGGGTCGAACAGGAACACCAGTTCGACGAAATCCCCGGTCGCCTCTGGGGGGGCGTCGGCCTGTGGCAGTTCCCTCGGGTGCGGCCGCCGACGGGGCCTTTCGCGTCCTCGGCGCGTCCTCGACCGTAAGATCATCGCCCGGTCGGTCTCAGGAGGTTCGTATGGCACGTCCCGTCACGGTCGTCACCGGTGGGAGCCGGGGTATCGGCGCCGCCGTCTGCCTGCGGCTCGCGGCCGATGGGCATGATGTGGTGATCGGCTACGTCCGGGACGCGGGCGCCGCAGAGGCGGTCGCCGAGGGGGTGCGTGAAGGCGGGGCGCGTTGTGTGGTCGTAGCGGTGGACACGGCCGTGGAGGCGGATGTCGAGCGGCTGTTCGACACGGCGGAACGGGAACTGGGTGCCGTCACCGGACTGGTCAACAACGCCGCCGTGACCGGGCCGCTCGGGCGGCTCACGGACGTGGATAGCGCCGATCTGCGGCGGGTCGTCGAGGTCAATCTGCTGGGCACGCTGCTGTGTTCACGGCGGGCCGCCCGGCTGATGGCGCAGCGCGGGAACGGGGCGATCGTGAACGTGTCCTCGGCGGCGGCCACGCTCGGCAGCCCTGGCGAGTACGTGCACTACGCGGCGACGAAGGCGGCCGTCGACGCCCTGACCGTGGGCCTCGCCAAGGAGCTCGGACCGGACGGGGTGCGGGTCAACGCGGTCGCGCCCGGAGTCGTCGACACCGAGATGCACGCGGCGATGGGCGACCCGGGGCGGGCCCGACGGATGGGCGCCGCAGTGCCGTTGGGACGGCCCGGCCGGCCGGAGGAGATCGCCGCCGCCATCGCCTGGCTGCTCTCGCCGGAGGCCTCCTACACGACGGGTGCGGTGCTGCGGGTCTCCGGCGGGCGCTGAACCCGGTCCCCGGTCAGGCGGCCTCGATGATCCGCCCGCGGATCGCCTCGGCCCACTCGACCACCAACAGCTCGTACTCCGACCGCTCCTGGGCCGACAGCGTTCCGCCCGCACGCAGCCACAGCGCGCGGATGTGCTCGTTGACCTCGGCAGCAGACCGCGCGGAAGCAGGGGTTCGGGAATCGGGGGACATACCGAACAGCGTAGGGGCAAGAACTGACCGTGCGCCACCAGGCGGCTACGCAGACCGTATGGGGTTGGTCACGGGCGAAACGGCGGGCGGGGGGCCGAGCCTTGGCATTTGCCGGGCGGGTGGTCGCGACGCGGACCCGGCGGTACGCCCCTGTCCTGGCCTTCGCCCTCACCGGAGCCGGTCCGACGCCCTCAAAGCCCGGGAAATCGGCGGGCGTTGGGGTTGGCCGAGATAAGCCGCCCAGCCGCGCCCCCACCACGAACGACCGCCCCCGCGCTCACGGCGTAGCCATCCCCCGGGCAGCGCTCACACCGTCGTCCGGTGCCGGTGTAGGGCGCCTGATCGAGGCTGGTCGGTCAGGCGCCCGGGCTGTCCGGACCGGTGGTCACCTCTTGGTGACGGACGCCACCCAGCTGATGAAGTTCGTCGTGGAGTTGCCGGTGCGCTCGGCTTGTGTGTGTCCCTGGGCCCACACGGTGGCGAAGTCGACGCTGTGGATGCCGTAGTTCCGCAGGGCCAGCGCGATGTTGATCTCGGTCGTGTTGGCGGTGTCGCCCTGCATGATGCCGGTGCGGATGCGCCAGTGGCGCGCCGGCTGCGACCTGCGGTAGCCGTCGAAGGCGGGCGAGAGGAAGTACAGGGGGTTGTACGCGTCGGCCCGCCAGGCCATGTCCTTGCCGACGCTGTCCTTCTTGGCGAAGTCGCTGTCGTACGCCGAGGAGCCGTAGTCGGAGTTCCAGTCGGAGTAGGTGGCGTACGTCGTCTCGTTCGCCTTGATGACGTCACGGGTGAGCGGCGCGAAGTGCGACGGAGCGTTGAGCCCCATCGCGAAGACGCCGTTCTCGGTCTGCCCGCGGGAGTACCCGTCGAACGCGCCGACCGGCTTGCTCGCGGTCTTCTGGCTTTTGACGAAGCCTTCGAGGCCGGACACCGTGGCGGTGTTGGTCGTGGCGTCGTAGGTGACCCAGGTGCCGGCGGTGTTGAGGTAGGCGATGTAGTCGTCGACCGTCTCGTACGTGGTGGAGGAACCCGGCTGGCCCGATCCGGGCGGGCCGCCCATCGTGGTGATGGTGTACGGGAAGGTGTTGTCGGACAGGAAGTTGTTCAGCGAGGTGGTGATCACCTCGATCAGGTGGTCGTAGTAGCTGCCGGCCAGGTAGGTGCCGCTGCTGGACTCGGCCAGCTTCAGATGCCTGCCCTGCTCGTCGCGCAGCCCCAGGCGGTTGACGTACCTGGGCCAGGCCTTCGCGAGGTCCGCCGAGTAGGCGCTGGTCCAGGTGCCGGACGCGCGCGTGTTGGCCGAGGCGAACTGGCCCATGTTCCACTCG
>NZ_JBICZJ010000027.1:0-140093 GCF_043201895.1 Streptomyces sp. NPDC048254 | reverse complement strand
TGCACCTCTTCGTCGGCAGGCACGCTTACCGATCTTGTCGGCGCAAAGCTGCCCAAAGTGCCGCACTCGTAGGCATTTTCAATGACGCCTAACACCACGAGCATCGAAGGAGTTCACCGGTCATGGCCGCCCACGTCGCCGAACCGACAGCGACCGTCCGCCCCTGACCGCCGCACTCAACTCCTCGACTCCACCGACCGCCGCTCCCGCCTCACCCTGCGCGTCTACAAGGTCGGCGCGCGGGGTGAGGTGACCGAGGACCCGGCAAGCTCGAGACCCTGGCCGGCGGACGCGCCGAACCGGCGCCGCGCACATCGGCATACCCGCCGTGCGCCTACCCGAGATGCAACGCACCGCGATAGCGAAACGGAACTCGCACCTCACGATGGCCGGGCACGGCGTCCCGACACATCCGAGTCGTCATCCGTTCGGGCAAGATCAGGACACAGGTCACACCTCCGCTCACCCCATGCGCCCGGAATTGTCACCAATCGCAGGGAAGTTCGCGCTGGCGAAACCGAGAACCTCCCCGATAGCGTCGGGTCTCTTGAATGGACTTTTTTCTCACGGGGAGTTCACTGTGAAGCGCCGCACCTTGCCCGCCGCTGCCGCGCTGGCGGCAACCGCAGCACTGCTGTTGACCGCCTGCGGCAGTGGGGACGACAAAGCCAGCGACAACGACAAGATCGCCGGCGCCGACCAGGGAACGAAGACGCCGACGGCTTCGGCATCCGCTTCGGGAGCCCCAGCAGAGGACAAGCCGGACGGCGTGGATCTGTCCCTGCCCAAGGACATGAACCTGGTCTTCGACTGGGCCAAGCCGAAGGACAAGAACGAGGCGGTGGCGATGGAGGATGCCGCGAACTTCATGCGCTCCATCTACCGGGGCGTTGACAAGCGATCGACCAAGGACGCGTCCCTGGCCGCGTACGCCACTGGCGACGGGCTCCACTACGCGACCGTACAGATCAACGAGTGGATCAAGGGTGGCTGGACCGCCACTGGTACGCGCCGCCACTACGACGCCACCACCCGTTCCGCCACCAACGGCACCTCGGTGGAGGTCGATTTCTGCTCGGACGCGAGCAAGTTCTACGGCAAAGAGGTCAAGACCGGGAAGATCCTGAAGACCAAGCCCAGCCTCAAGGACTACGGCTACTACAAGATCATCATGGTCAAGGTCGCCACGGGTGAGAGCCTCTGGCAGGCGTCCAAGGTGTATGTCGAGACGGGAGCGAAGCAGTGCCAGTGAACGGATCACTGCGTACGCCCCTCGGTAGCTGCGCCACTGTCCTTGTCCTGGCGGTCAGCGCTCTCATGCTGGCAGCGCCCAACTCCACCGCAGAGCCGGTGGACTATGGCAAGGGCGGCGACTCGGACGAGAAGGGCGGCGCCGACGACACCAGCATCTACGCCGCCGCAAAAATCCAGTACTCCGGCGCCGTAACCAAGACCGGCGGCACCGGAAACGTGACGTCCGCCGACGTCAACTGGACGCCGCCGCCCTGCTGGTACGCCCCCTATCTCGGTGCCAAGGACTTCAAAAAGAAGATGTCCGGGCAGATCGAGAGCGCCAAGAACACGCCCGGCATGGGCGGCACCGCGGGCGCGGCGATCGGCGAGATGCAGCGCCACTACGAGGACGACTACGGCTGGACCGACACCCCCGGCTACAAGGACTACAACGTCGACAAGGACGGCGAGGGGATGTTCTGGGCCGCCGTCGAGAATCCCGACGAACCCGACGTACTCAAGCGGAGCTCGTGCAACGACCTCCCCTTCTGGGTCGACAACGGCGACACCCCGCCGGCCCGGTACGAAGAGGCGATCAAACCGGAGATCCTCGCCGCCCTCGCGTACCAGCGCATGCAACTGCCCGACACCAAGGTGACCCTCGCGCCCGAGGCCACCACCAAGGTGAACCTGCCGACCTGGGCCTGGCTCGACAAGGCCGTCTTCGACGAGGTCCAGGCCACCGCGGCCATCAACGTCCCCGGCTTCGGCATCCAGGCCACGACCACCGCGAAGCCCGTCTCCCTCACACTCGAACCCGGCACCACGGACGCCGAGACCTTCCCCGCCTCCGGCCAGTGCGCCATCAACGCCGACAACTCCATCGGCCGGCCCTACGCCACGGGAGACGCGGACAAAACACCGCCCTGCGGAATCAGGTACCTGCACTCCTCCGGTGACGGCGTCTTCAAGCTCCGGGCGACGATCACCTGGAAGATCTCCTGGACGGGCACCGGCGGCGCCGGCGGAGACCTGCCCGACGGCACCTTCGGGACCACGCAAAACGTCACCGTGCAGGAAATCCAAGCGGTCAATCGCTGATCAGGTGTAGGCGGCCCGCAGAGCGACGGCGTCGTTCAGGGTTCCCCACGAAGACTCACCGACGGCGACGCGGAGCACTCCGCCTGAGCGTCACGACACCGTCAGCGTCCTGGCGATGCTGTCCGCGGCGTCCTCCATCTCCTCGTCGATGCCCGGCGTCGTCCAGGAGACAAGAAGTACGAGGGCGTTGTCGGTCACCTCGGGGAGGATGCCGTAGGTAACTGTCTGCAGCAGCACTCCGGGACCGCTGCGAGGCATGCCGTCCGCGGCGAAGTTCTGGCGGAGGCGCACGGCGGGGCCGATCGGCACGTCGGGGTGCGAGATGTGCGGAGGGCCGAAGTCATGTGCGCTGAAGGTCTCCGCCAGCCAGTCGAGGGAGAACCGCGGGACCGTGTCGTCGGGCCGGATGACCTCGACTTCCAAAAGGGCCAGAGCGGTGTCGAACCCGTCGGGGTAGAAAGCGAAGCCGTACAGCGGAGCACGGCTGCGGCTGTCCTCGGCCCAGCGCCGCAGGTCTTTGCGCAGGGCGCTGCCGTCCAGCTCGTGGCCCGCCGCGCCGCTCCGCTCGCACAGCTGCGTCGCGGTGCTCTTCGCCCACCTCTTGACGTCGTCCGACGGATCGAGCGGGAGCGGCACCCAGTCCGTCGGACAGACGATGCCGCAGGTCTGGATGTCACTCATGGGTGGCGTCACCGTCCAGCCAGGTGAGCGAACCGGCCACCGCGTCGAAGAGCTCGACCATGGCCTCGGCGATCTGCACGAGCGGGGTGGAGAAGGTCAGGAGGAGGTGCATGTCGCTGCCGGGGACGATCAGTTGGTAGTCCACCGTGACCGAGGGCAGCGCATAGTTCTCCTCTGCCGTCGGCGGCGCCGCGGGGGCCGCCTCAGGATCTCGGCGGAGGCGGAGGGCCCTACCGGCCGCGAGCTCGACGAGCGAGGCGGTACGCCCGTCGCCACCGAGACCTGCGGCCAGTTCACCCAGGGAGGACGGAGCTCTGCCCGACTTCGGCCACGGCAGCAGCGTGATCAACAGTGAGGCGGGAATCGTCAGCGCACCCGCGCGCTGCAGGCTGAGATAGAGCTCGACACCACCAGCGTCGTAGGCGTCCGTTGCGCGTTCCAGCATTTCCTCACGCAGTAGCTGACGCAGGTGCGGCACGTCGTCCGTTCCGTTGAACTGCCGCTTCACCAGCGCGTCGACGGACCGCTCACGGCGCTCGGGTTCGAGTGCGACGCGAAACCAGCCGTCCGGCAGCATGAGCCGGTAGTCGGAAGGAGGCGTGGGCGTGGTGGTCATGCTGTCTCCGGCTCGGCGGGGCGATCGAGCCGGAAGCGGCTCGTCAGACGGTGCGCTACGACCGGTACGAGTTCCGCGAGGATGGTGAGGGCCGCCAGCACGCCGGCCACCCGCCCCAGGGGCTGGTCAGAGCCGAGGCCCAGCAGCGGGATCACGCTGAAGAGCGATACCACGATCGCCTCGCCGCCTCCGAGCACCACCGAGTGCCAACTCGTCTCCTGGCGCGCCTCCTTGGCGTCAACCGGGGCCATCCGTCGGGCGTCGGCCGCCATGGTGTGGTTCTGCCACCACCGGTCCGCCTCCCGACTGTTACGCGCTTTCTCATCGGAGACGGGCAGTCCCGACGCGTCAATCAACCGGGACCAGTTCTCGGCCCCTTTCGGCCCGGCGAACCACCATCGCCACGGCAGGACGGCTCGTACCGCGTTCTGCCGGTCCCGGAACTCCACGCCGAGCACGGCACCGGACGACGGCTCGACGAGTCGGACCAGGCGGGTCACGCCATGGCTCTCCGCCAGTGGGAGCCACCGCTCCGCCCCCACGGTGTTGGTGAGTACCACGTCTCCCGGGAGTACGCGTACGGCCGCCGTGTCGAGGAACCGGCGAGTGGCACCGGCACCGACTTTAGGCGCGGGGACGACCAGTTCAGCCTCGGCGAGCAGAGCATCGCCGTGCGTGCGCGACCTTTGGAGCGCTCTCAGGACCAGGTCGGCCCCGGGCACCAGGAGCAGCCCGACCGTCGCGACCAGTACGGTCCAGCGGCTGCCCTGTCCCAGCATGGGGACGACGAGGAAGAACACGAACCACACCAGCATGCCGAGGCCCCGGACCCAGCTGTGCCAGACCGGGAGATCCGCATATCGCGCGGTCTCCGGACGTCTTCCGCGTTCCCGGTCGGTCTCGGATTGTCCCGCCGGCGCAGCGCCGTCCTCCTCCATGGGCAGGCCCAGCTCCGCCACCAGCGCCCGCAGGCCCGTGCGTTCCAGGCACTCCTTCGGGCTGAGGTGGAGGAGGCCGATGAGTCCGGCTTCGGGAAGCCATTCCGCGAGAGGGACGCGCAGAACGGCGTGGCCCGCTGCCGTCAGGAAGTCGACCACTCCCCACCTGTCGGCGGAAGGGACTTTCGTGCCGGTGTCGGGCGGAGGGACGAACCATGCGCGAACGATGCCGCCTTCTCCGACCGGAAAGCGGCGCTCGTGCTGCGCGCGATCCCGCAAGATCAGCTCGGTCCCTTGGCGGTACAGCCGTGCGTGACGCACGACGTCCGCTGCGTAGGAGGGTCTCATCCGCGGCCGCAGGGCGGGCTCTCGCGATTCGGTTCCGGAGACGGATCGACTAGCCATCACTCGTTGTCCAAGCGTCCTTGATACCGGTGGCTGCCCACAGTCCGTCGTCCAGCGCGTCGGTTCCGAGGAGATCCCCGACGGGCTTGGTCAGGTCTCCCTTGTCCGCCGCGTCGATGAAGGATGCCACAGCCGTCGTGCCCTGCCAGATGTGGGTCTGCGCCTTGAAGGTGTCCATGGCGGCCTTCACCTCGTCGACCCCGCGGATCTCCGGGACGATCTCATCGATCTCCCGGCTCAGCGTGTCCAGGCCGCTGTCGCCAACTTTGATGGAGACGTCCGCCCAAGTGCTGCGGTTGAACAGGCTCCGCATGTTGGTCCCGTTGAATTCCGTGACCCCCTTGAAGCCCTCCTTGGCTTCCTGGTAGATCGCCTTGGGGCTGAAGGCCTCCTTGACACGCGCCATGCCGGGGAACCAGCCCTTGGGGGCACCGGCCAGGGCCTGCGCCCCCACCTTTCCGCGCAGTGCCCCGCCGCTCAGCCGGTTGGCGAGCTTCCACGCCTGAGTCTCGGCCCTCTTGAAGGCGGCGCTGCCGGCCTTCGCCGTGACCCCCTCCATGGCTTGGCGGAAGGCCGCGGAACGAGCCGCCACCTTGGCGCCCTGCATCGATCCCTTGGCACCTGCGATGGCGCCTCGGCCGATGCCCATCGTGGCCAGGCCGACGACGTCCAGTGCGACGTCGAACCAGCTGCCCTCGCCTGCGAGTGCCAGCATGAGGTGCCCGATCAGCGACAGCAGCGTGGCCGCCAGGGCTATCGACCCGAGCAGGCCCGCCAGAGCCTGGCCGATGATGGGAATCCACCCCACGAACAGCGCCAGGGTTCCGCAGATGGTGGCGACCCAACCGAGCACGTCGAGCCACCAGTTCAGTGTCCCGGCATGGTCGTGCACCCACCCCTTGAACTTGTCCCAGCCGCTGTCCTTGAGGCCGTCGTGGTCGATGGCGTGCCGGATCGCGTCGCGGGCTCGCTTGGCCGCCGCATCGCGGACGTCCTTCGCCGCCTCCAGGTCCTTCTTGGCCCGCTCCAGCGCCGAACTCGCCGCCTCCTGGCGGTTCTTCAACTTCGTTCGGCTCGGATCGTCGTCGGGGGTGTCCTTGGGGAGCTTGTCGATGGCACCGCCGCTCGCCCGATGCTCGTCGTCGGCGGTCCGGGCGTCCCGAAGTGCCTTGTCGGCCGTCTGCTGCGCCCGGTGCAGCTCCGAGGCGTACTCGGTGGAGGATGAACCGTCCAGAACCCGCTCGCCCAGTGCGTCAGCCGCCGTGTCGTACCGCGTGAAGGCCTTACGCAGTTTCCCCTCGGCCTCTTCCGCCTGCTGCCGGAATTCCTCCGCCGCCTTGCTCTTCCACGCCTCGACCGAAGACAGGGCTTTGATCTCAGCGGCTTGCTTCTTGATGGATTCGGCGGTCTTCCGCAGTTCTCGGCCAAGTCTGGCGACTTCGTCCGGATCGCCCGGTACCGGATCGGCCGGTTCCCCGATCACCGACCACTCGTCGGCCCGGGGGCGAGTCACTTGGCCCCTCCCTCGGGTCCGGCCGGCTTGGCATCCGTGCCGCGCAGGGCGTCGGCGAGTTGGTGGTCGACGTCCTCGTAGCCCTTCGCCGCGGCGGTGAGGATCTTCGAGAGCTTCTCCAGTTCGTCCAGCAGACGCCCCCGGTGGACCCGCCAGTTGTCGCCGAAGTCGTCGAAGACGTCGACGAGACCCTTTTCGCCGAAGACGGGCACCCCCAGCCCCTTGGCCGGGTTCGCGTTTCCGGCGAACTCCTTGTGGATCCTGGAAAGCGAGCGAGCACTCTCCTTGATGCGTGAGAGATCAGCAGTTTGATCCGACACAACTTCCCCCGTCGAGAAAACTCGTGAAACGTCCGCACAAACCCAGTCGGTGCGATGGCCGACCGCTCCACCGCACCGACGTGACCTGACCCGTTCCTCTGCCGAGGTGGCTGTCAGCCCTTGGCCTGCTTAGCCAGCTGGTCGTCCAGCTGCTCGTACGCTTCCTTGGCCTTCTTCAGGAAGTCCGAGAGCCCGTGCAGGCCCTGGATCGTCTTCGTCGCGCCCTTCGTGAAGTCCTTCATGGAGTCGTCGTACGCTCCCGAGGCCTTCTGGGTGGTGAAGCCCTCCTCCACCAGTGCCGAGACACGCTTCTCGATGTTCTTGATCTTGTCCTCGAGCTCGTGCATGTCCTTGATCAGGTCGCCGGCGACCTTCTCCATCTCGGCATAAGTAAGGTCCGTGTCTTTGCCCTTGCCCATGTCGGCATCCCTCCCGTTGTGTTGTGGCCGCCCCAGGGCTCGCCCCCGTGGCTTGCTCCGATGGATCGGCCGGTCCTGACCCGGCCGTCCCATGAGCAAAGATCCTACGGGTGGGAGGCGCGTGGCCGCAGGGGCCTCGTGCGAGGGAATCGTGAACCGGCGCAATCCCGTTGCGCCCGGGAAAGCCCGTCCGGCTAAGGTCACACCGAATGCACCGGGCCTGCGAGGAGGACGAACGTGCGCCTGAGTCTGACCGTCGTCGACCCGGTCGGCGGTGCCACCGCCGACGTCGTGCTCGACGCGGATCCCGAGTCGACGGTCGGTGACGTGGCCCGGGAGCTGGCCCGGCAGGTCGGTCTGGGCTACCCGGACGTCGGCGAGGTCGCCCAGGTCATACCCATCGGGGCGCCGAGGGGGACCTCGGTCGTCCAGGCGGCCGGTCCGCTCGCCTACGTCGACGGCTACGCCCTCGACCCCGCCGCCACCGTCGTCGGCTCGCCGCTGCGCGACGGCGTGGTCGTCAGCCTGCACGACCCCGCCGGGTGTCTGCTCGGCGAGCCCACCGGCATCGTCGAGTTCCGGGTCGCGGGCGGTCCCGCCGCCGGCGCCGTGCACCGGCTCGGTGTCGGGCGGTACGACATCGGTACCGGCCCCGCCTGCCACATCCGCGTCGAGGACCCGGAGCTGCCCGACCGCGCCGCCACCCTCACCATCGCCATCGACGGCACCTGCAAGGTACGGACGCACGGCGACGGCGCCCGGCTGGACGGGGAGGAGTTCGAGGGCGACGGCGACTGGCCGCTCGGCTCCCAGCTCGCCCTCGGCAACACCCTGCTGGAGATCACCGGGTACGCGCCGCCCAACGCCGCCCTCAAGTGGTCCGACGACGGTGCCGGGCTCGACTACAACCGGCCCCCGCGACTGCGCCCCGCCGAGCACCAGACGCACTTCTCGCTCCCGAACCCGCCCGGCGACTACGAGGCCCGTCCGCTGCCCTGGCTGATGGCGGTGCTGCCGCTCGTCGGCGCGGTGGTCTCGGTGTTCATGTTCCACCGCTGGTACTACCTGATCATGGCCGTGATGAGCCCGATCATGCTCTTCGGCAACTACTTCATGGACAAGAAGCACGGGCGCAAGTCCCATGCCAAACAGCTGAAGGAGTACAAGGAGCACAAGGGCCGGATCGAGGAGGACGCACAGGACGCCCTGAAGACCGAACGCAGCGACCGGCGGGCCGCCGTGCCCGACCCCGCCGCCGTGCTGACGTACGGCACCGGGCCGCGCACCCGGCTCTGGGAGCGGCGCCGCACCGACGCCGACCATCTGCTGATCCGCTTCGGCACCGGGCGCGTCCCCTCCGAGGTCGAGCTCGACGACCCCGAGCAGGACGAGCACAAGCGCAAGGTCCGCTGGTACATCGAGGACGCCCCGGTCGCCCTGTCGCTGCGCGACCTCGGGGTCATCGGCGTCGCCGGGCCCGGTGACGCGGCGCACGCGCTGGGGCGTTGGGCGGTCACCCAGACCGCCGTCCTGCACAGCCCGATGGACGTGCAGTTCTACGTCCTCACCGACAACGACGCCGGCACCCGCTGGGACTGGGTGCGCTGGCTGCCGCACTCCCGTCCCGGCGGCGGCCAGGACGTGAACGTCCTCATCGGCACCGACTCCGAGACCGTCGCCGCCCGCGTCGGCGAGCTCACCCAGCTCCTCGACGGCCGGCAGAAGGCCCTCCAGCAGGGCGGGCGCAGCAAGACCGACGGGCCCGCCTTCTCCGATCCGGACATCGTGATCGTGTGGGACGGGTCACGGCGCCTGCGGTCCATGCCGGGTGTGGTGCGGCTGCTGAAGGAAGGGCCGGGGGTGGCCCTGCGCTCCATCTGTCTCGACGAGGAGGAGCGGTTCCTGCCGGGCGAGTGCCAGGGCGTCGTCGTCGCCGAGCCGGTGGCGGCCAAGAACGCGCCCGCGACGGCCGTGGCGCAGCAGGCCGCCGGCGGCTTCCCGTCCTTCCAGGCCTGGCACCCGCAGGCCCAGCAGGGCCGGCAGGGTGCCGAACAGACCCCGCAGGACCTGGAGTTGCGGCTGCGGGTCGAGCAGAGCGGGGCGCTGCGCAAACGCGACGTACGGCCCGACTTCGTCTCCCCCGCCTGGTGCGCCCGGCTGGCCCGCTCCCTGTCGCCGCTGCGTGACATCAGCGGGGAGTCCGAGGACTCGGCGCTGCCCGCCGCCAGCCGGCTGCTCGACGTGCTCCAGCTGGAGCCGCCCAGCCGGGACGCGATCGCCGCGCGGTGGCGGATGGGCGGGCAGTCGACGATGGCGGTCATCGGGGAGTCGTACGACGGCCCGTTCGGCATCGACCTGCGGCGCGACGGGCCGCACGGGCTCATCGCCGGTACCACCGGTTCCGGCAAGTCCGAGCTGCTGCAGACCATCGTGGCCGCGCTGGCGGTGGCGAACACGCCGGAGAACATGACCTTCGTGCTCGTCGACTACAAGGGCGGCTCGGCGTTCAAGGACTGCGTCAAACTCCCGCACACCGTCGGCATGGTGACCGACCTCGACGCCCACCTCGTGGAGCGCGCGCTGGAGTCGCTGGGCGCCGAGCTGAAGCGCCGCGAGCACATCCTCGCCGCCGCCGACGCCAAGGACATCGAGGACTACCAGGACCTGGTGCGAAGGGACCCGTCCCGGCCGCCGGTCCCCCGGCTCCTCATCGTCATCGACGAGTTCGCGTCCATGGTGCGGGACCTTCCCGACTTCGTCGCGGGGCTGGTGAACATCGCCCAGCGTGGCCGGTCCCTCGGGATCCATCTGCTGCTGGCCACCCAGCGGCCGTCCGGTGTGGTGTCCCCCGAGATCCGCGCCAACACCAACCTGCGGATCGCGCTGCGCGTGACCGACGCCGGTGAGTCGACGGACGTCATCGACGCGCCCGACGCCGGGCACATCGCGAAGAGCACGCCGGGACGGGCGTACGTCCGGCTCGGGCACGCCTCGCTGATCCCCTTCCAGTCGGGCCGGGTCGGCGGCCGGCGCCCCGGGGCGGCCGACCCCGCGACCCTCGCGCCCTGGGCCGGGGCGCTGTCCTGGCAGGACCTCGGACGGGCGGCGCTGCGCAAGCCCAAGTCCGAGACGAAGGAGGACGACGAGATCACGGACCTGAAGGTGCTGGTGGACGCCGTGCGCGAGGCCAACACCGCGCTCGCGATCCCGGCCCAGCACTCGCCGTGGCTGCCCGCCCTCGACGACATGCTGCTGCTCGACGACGTACCGGCCGTACCGGCGCAGGGCGCGCTGCCCGCCGCCCCCTACGGTGTCGAGGACCTCCCCGCCGACCAGGCCCGCCGGGCGGTCGCCGTCGACTTCGCGGGCTTCGGGCATCTGATCATCGCCGGTGCCCCGCGCACCGGACGCTCGCAGGTGCTGCGCACCATCGCGGGGTCGCTGGCCCGCACCAACTCCTGTGCGGACGTGCACCTGTACGGCATCGACTGCGGCAACGGCGCGCTCAACGCGCTGACCCGGCTGCCGCACTGCGGTGCGGTCGTCGGCCGTAACCAGACCGAGCGCGTCGAGCGGCTGATGGCCCGGCTCTCCGGTGAGCTGAGCCGCCGTCAGGAACTGCTGGCCGACAGGGGGTTCGCGGACATCGGTGAGCAGCGGGCCGCCGTGCCGGAGGCGGAGCGGCTGCCGCACATCGTGCTGCTCCTGGACCGCTGGGAGGGCTGGCTGCCGACCCTCGGCGAGCTGAACCACGGTGATCTCACCGACCAGATCATGGTGATGATGCGAGAGGGCGCGAGCGTCGGCATCCATCTCGTCCTCACCGGTGACCGGCAGATCCTGGCCGGCCGGATCTCCTCCCTCACCGAGGACAAGTACGGTCTGCGGCTCGCCGACCGCGCCGACTTCTCGATGCTGGACATCAACTCCCGCAAGGTTCCCGAGGAGATCCCGCCCGGCCGCGCCTTCCGCAGCGAGACGGCCGCCGAGACGCAGTTCGCGCTGCTGTCCGCGGACACCACCGGGCAGGGGCAGGCCGCCGCGATCGTCGCGATCGGCGAGGCGGCGGCGGCCCGGGACGCCCAGGTGCCCCGCTCCCGGCGCCCGTTCCGGGTGGACGTGCTGCCCAGCCGGATCTCCTTCGAGGACGCCTGGGCGATGCGGGACCCGGCGGTGGCGGCCGCACCGCTGTGGGCCCTGGTGGGTGTCGGCGGCGACGAACTCACGGCCTTCGGACCGGACCTGGCGCAGGGCGTGCCCGCGTTCGTGATCGGCGGTCCCGCCAAGTCCGGGCGTTCCACGACCCTGTTGGGCTTCGCCCGCTCCTACCTGGCCAACGGCGTACGGCTCGTCGTGGCGGCGCCGCGGATGTCCCCGTTGCGTGAACTCGAAGGCCAGGAAGGCGTGTTGAAGGTCTTCACCGGGCGGGACATCGACGAGGACGAGCTGACGGAGGTCATCGCGTCGGCGTCTCCGGCCGAGCCGATCGTGGTCCTGGTCGACGACGCCGAGGTGCTGGACGACTGCGACGCCGAGGACGTCTTCAAGAGGATCGTCGAGAGCGGCGCCGAGGAGGGGCTCGCCGTGGTCATCGCCGGTGACGAGGACGAGATCTGCGACGGCTTCTCCGGCTGGCAGGTCGACGCCAAGAAGGCCCGCCGGGGCATCCTGCTCTCCCCGCAGGAGTCCGGCTCCGGGGAGCTGATCGGCATCCGGACGACCCGCGCGATGGTCGGCGGCCCGATCCAGCCCGGCCGGGGCATGCTGCACCTGGGCAGCGGGGAGCACGTCACGGTGACCACCCCGCAGTAGCCGTAAGGCGGTTGGGCGGGGGGCTCAGTCCCCCGCCCTTGACATGACCGCCGTCGGGTTTCCCTCCGCCGAGCTGTTCGACGTGTAGATCAGCTTGCCGTCTTTCGGGGTCAGGTACACCGTGGTGGGGTCCGGGTCGCAGCCGTCGTGGTTGCCCTCGACGCCCTTCGAGGTCGCGACGAGCTTCTCGGCGGTCACCGACTTCAGGGTGAGGACGTCCGTACAGACCCCGCCCAGCTGGTCGGTCTGGCGCAGTCGGCCCAGCTCCCGGCCGGCCTTGGCCTGCTGGACGGTGACCCGGAAGGTGCCGATGGGCAGATTGCCGTCCAGGGCGGTGGCCGAGCCCTCCCAGGTGCCCAGGTAGGCGGCCGGGACGGGCCCGTTGCCCGACGAGGACGAAGAAGGGGACGAAGAAGAGGACGACGCCGAGGGTGACTTGGCGGTGGCGCCGCTGTCGTTGTGCGGGCCGCCGCCGTCGCCGCCGAGGTACGGCTTCAGCAGGAAGCCCGCCCCGACGGTCACCACCGCCAGCGCCCCGGCCACCGCGAGCGCGACCGTACAGCTCACCCGGCGCCCGCGGCCGCCCTCCCCCGCCGGTACGGCGGTCGCGGCGACGCTCACCGAGACCTTCCCCGGGGATACGGCCGACGGCACGGCGTCACGCGGCTCGGGTACGACCGCGGGCGGCACCGTCGGCGGCGGCCCGAACGCCCCCGCCACGGGAACGCCTGCGGCAACGCCCGCAGAACCCCCCGTGGCGGCCCCCGCGGACGCACCCGTGGGATCGCCCGTGGTACCGCCTCCGGACGCGTCCACCGAAGGCGTGCTGAAGTCCACCGGACCGGACGCCGGTACCGCCACGCCCGGCCCCGTCACCTCCAGGTTCAGCACCTCCACGGCGCTCCGGCTGACCCGCTCCACCAGCGCCCCCGGCAGCCACCCGCCCGTCACCAGCCGCGCGGCGCCCTCCGGAGCCAGCCGCCGGGCCACCTCGCCGGGGCCCGGCCGCGCGCCGGCCTCCTTCACCAGGCAGGCCTCGGTGACCTCCCGCAGTTCGCCGCTCAGCGCGCCGAGTTCGGGCTCCTCGTGGACGACCTTGTAGAGCAGGGCGGCCGAGGAGTCGCCGGGGAAGGGCGGCCGGCCGTTCGCCGCGTAGGCCAGCACCGCGCCGAGCGAGAAGACGTCCGCGGCGCCGGTGACGCCCTTGCCGAGGATCTGCTCGGGGGACATGTATCCCGGGGAGCCGATCGAGACGCCCGACGACGTCAGCGAGGCGGTGCCGTCCGTGGCCCGCGCGATGCCGAAGTCGATGAGCAGCGGGCCGTCGAGGGTCAGCAGCACGTTGGAGGGCTTCACGTCCCGGTGCACCAGGCCCAGTTCGTGCACGGCGGCCAGCGCCTCCGCGAGGCCGGCGCCCAGCGCCCGTACCGAATGCGCGGGCAGCGGGCCGCCGTCCACGACGGCGGCCGCCAGGGACGGGCCCGCCGCGTAGGCCGTGGCGACCCAGGGCACCGGCGCGTCCGGGTCGGCGTCCAGGACGGGTGCCGTCCAGGCGCCGCCGACCCGCCGGGCGGCCGCCACCTCGCGGCGGAAGCGGGCCCGGAACTCCTCGTCCAGGGCGAAGTGGGGGTGCACGATCTTCACGGCGACGGTCCGGCCGCCGGCCGAACGGCCCAGATAGACGCGGCCCATGCCGCCGGAGCCGAGCCGGCCGAGCAGCCGGTACGGCCCGACGACCGTAGGTTCGTCACCCGCCAGCGGCTGCATGCCCCCACCCCCCAGTAAGTCCGGGCAGCAGCCTATTGCCTGTCAGGCCTCCAGCAGATCGACCTTCACATCCGCCGCGAACCCGGTCGTCGGGCCGACCCGGCGGGCGAACTCCTCGACGGCGGCCAGCTGCGGTGCGCCGAAGCTGAAGTCGAGGGTGGTGAAGTACTGGGCCAGGGTCGCCTCGTCGAAGGCCTCCCAGCGGGCGGCCTGTTCGGCGACCTTGGCGACCTCCTCCAGGGAGAGGTTGCGGGAGTCGAGGAAGGCGCCGTGCACCTCGCGGGTGATGTGCGGCTCGCGCTCCAGGTAGTCCCGGCGGGCCGCCCACACCGCGAAGACGAACGGCAGGCCCGTCCACTCCTTCCACAGCGTGCCGAGGTCGTGGACCTGGAGGCCGTAGCGCGGACCGTCCAGCAGGTTGGCGCGCAGGGCGGCGTCGCCGATGAGCACCGCCGCCTCCGCGTCCTGCATCATCAGGCTGAGATCGGGCGGGCAGGTGTAGTAGTCGGGCTGGACGCCGTAGCGGTCGGCGAGCAGCAGCTGGGCCAGGCGGACCGAGGTGCGCGAGGTCGAGCCGAGGGCGACCCGGCGGCCGTCCAGCTGGTCCAGCGGGACCTGCGAGACGATCACGCAGGACATCACCGGGCCGTCGCAGCCTACGGCGATGTCCGGGAAGGCGACCAGGTCGCCGGCGTTGCGCAGGAACTCGACGAGGGTGATGGGCCCGATGTCGAGGTCGCCGCGCACCAGCTGCTCGCTGAGCTTCTCAGGGGTGTCCTTGGTCAGCTCGAAGTCGAGAAGGGTGCCGGTTCTCGCGAGCCCCCAGTAGAGGGGCAGGCAGTTCAGGAACTGGATGTGGCCGACGCGCGGCCGGGTGCGAGAATTGTCCACATCGCGAGACTAGACCCCATGAGGTACGGTGCTGAGACCGCCCCCGCCGTCGGCACCGAAGCCACCCCGGGCGTCAACCCACTTGCGAGGCCGTTCAAACGTCCGGGTGACGTGATCTTGGCCTCTGTTGCTTTCGGCTGCCCACATGCTAGGCTCGCCGCAAGTTGCAGTTTGGTTTCCCTTGCAGTACAGAGCCTGCGGAGCATGTAACCGCAGGCTCTCGTCGTTTTCAGACGTATGCAGTTGTGCGGCACTTAGTTTGTTTTCACACTTGCAGGTTCTGGAGCAGGGCGACCCTTTGGGCCCAAGGAGGGCTTATGGCTACCGGAACCGTTAAGTGGTTCAACGCCGAAAAGGGCTTTGGCTTCATTGCCCAAGAGGGCGGCGGCCCGGACGTCTTCGTTCACTACTCCGCGATCAACGCGAGCGGCTTCCGCTCGCTCGAGGAGAACCAGCAGGTGAGCTTCGACGTCACGCAGGGTCCGAAGGGCCCTCAGGCGGAGAACGTCACCCCCGTCTGATCTCACTGATCCAGACACCCACAAGTCTGATCTCAGACTGAGTGCAGTACCCAAGGAGCCCCGCGCCTTCCGGCGACGGGGCTCCTGCCTTTTCCCGCCGGCCCGAATGCGCCGCGTCACGCGCACGAATGCGGCGCCGGACACCGCCGCCTCCGCAGGAATGCGGAACATCCCCGCGACACGTCGGAAATCCCCCCGGGTTCAATTCGACGCCCGCCCCGCGTGACCCCGCGTCCACCTGCCCACCGCAAACGACGCAATGCCCGTCCCGGGCCCATGCGCCGCGCCGGGCACACCGGGTGGCGAACGGCCGGACGGAGAGCCGGACGACGGCGATGCCGACCCCCTCCGACGCGCCCGGGCCCCCTCCCCCGCCCCGCATCACCCGAACGCCCGACACCGGCGGCTCCGCCGGCCCGGCCGGTGGCCTCGCGCCGCGGCGAGCCGGGCCGTTGTCAGTGGCGGCCGTTAGTGTCCGCGGGCATGACCGCCGACTTCCTCGCCGCCACCCGTACCTTCTACGACACGGTCGCCGAAGACTACGCCGACCACTTCCGCGCGGACCTCACCGACCGGCCGCTGGAGCGGGCCCTGTTGGCCGCGTTCGCCGAGCTGGTCGGCGAGGGCGGGGAGGTGGCCGACCTGGGCTGTGGGCCGGGCCGGGTCACCGCCCGGCTGGCCGGCCTCGGGCTGTCGGTCTTCGGGCTCGACCTGTCGGAGTCGATGCTGGCCATCGCCCGTCGGGAGAACCCCGGCCTCCGCTTCGTACCGGGGTCGATGCTGGAGCTGGCGCTGGCGGACGGGGCGCTGGACGGGGTGGTGTGCTGGTACTCATCCATCCACACGCCCGCCGACCGGCTGCCGGCGCTGTTCGGGGAGTTCCGGAGGGTGCTGCGGCCGGGGGGCCGGCTGCTGCTCGCCTTCCAGGCGGGGGACGTGCCACGCCGGCACGAGGATCCGTGGGGGCATCCGGTGGCGCTGGACTTCGAGCGGCGCCGGCCGGAGGAGATGGCGCGCCTGCTGACCGAGGCGGGCTTCACGCTCCACTCCAGCACGGTACGGGAGGCCGACACCGCCCTCGGTGAAACGACCCCGCAGGCGTTCCTGTTCGCGCAGACCGGTAAAAAATGAGAAGACTTCCCATTCTGTTACGGTTGCCGCGTGGGGCTGAGGGAGAAGAAGGCGCAGAAGGTCCGGGCCGCGATCTACGACGCCATGATCGCGCTCGCCGAGCGGGACGGGTACGAGGCGGCCACCCTGGAGCAGGTCGCCGAGCGGGCCGAGGTGGCGGTCTCCACGGTCTACCGGTACTTCGCCAACAAGGACGCGATCCTGCTCGACCCGCTCGAACGCACCGTCGGCGTGCTCGCCGGGCTCCTCCGGGCCCGGCCCGAGGGCGAGGCCGTCGCCGTCTCGCTGGGACGGGTCGTGCATGCCGCCCTCGACCTGGATCCTGACGAACTGGCCCGGATCCGACGGCTGCGGGCGCAGCTGGACCGCGCGCCCGGGCCGCGGGCGCGGCTGTGGGACCTGGTGTACCGGGAGCGGCTGCTGCTGGAGGACGCGATCGCGGAGCGCAGCGGCCGGGACCAGCTGTGGAACGCGGCCGCCGCCCACCTCACGCTCACGATCGTCGGCCTGGCGCACGACCATGCGCGCGACAGCCTCGACGAGACGGCGCCCGCCGACTACGCGGACCGGATCATCACCATGCTGCACGAGGGCACCGCGGCACCGATCCCGGTGCTCGCGGGGCGGGCGGGGTAACGCCTCCGGGGCGAGCGCCCGGGTCGTGCTGCGGGCGCCGCACGGGGAGAAGCTGACCGGCGGCGGCCCCAAGGCCGAGGTCCGCGCGCTGCTGAAGGACCTGCGGGACTCCTCCCCGCGCGTCGCCTCGGTCACCGACCCCTTCACCGCCAAGACCGTCAGCGCCGACCGCACCACCGGCTACGCCCAGGTCACCTACAAGGCCAAGTCCGCCGACCTCACCGACGCGGACCACCGGCACCTCGACGACGCCCTCGACGCGGCCCGTGCCCAGGGGCTGACCGTCGAGGCGTCCGGCGACGCGCTGGCGGCCGCCGAGTCCAGCAG
The DNA here is from genome assembly GCF_043201895.1 of Streptomyces sp. NPDC048254. Lineage (NCBI taxonomy): Bacteria > Bacillati > Actinomycetota > Actinomycetes > Kitasatosporales > Streptomycetaceae > Streptomyces > Streptomyces sp. NPDC048254. The sequence goes on along the minus strand of NZ_JBICZJ010000027.1, from coordinate 122,782 downwards.
TTCCGCCGAGGCGATCGGCTTCGTGCTGGCCGCGGTGATCCTGGTCATGACCTTCGGCTCGCTGGCCGCGGCCGGGATGCCGCTGCTGACGGCCCTGATCGGCGTCGGTATCACGATCAGCGCCCTGACCGCGCTGACCAGCGCCCTCGACCTCAACAGCAGCACCTCGGGGCTGGCGACCATGCTCGGCATCGCGGTGGGCATCGACTACGCGCTGTTCATCGTCTCCCGCTACCGCTCCGAACGGGCCGCCGGACACGACGCCCGGGAGGCGGCCGCCCGTGCGAACGGCACGGCCGGCTCCGCCGTGGTCTTCGCCGGGCTGACCGTCGTCATCGCCCTGGTCGGCCTGGCCGTGGTGAATCTTCCGGTCCTCACGGCCATGGGCCTGGCCGCCGCCGGTGCGGTCGTCGTCGCCGTCCTGATCGCCGTCACCCTGGTCCCGGCGCTGCTCGCGCTCGCTCCCGAACGCGTTCTCGGCCGCGCCGCCCGCAGGCCGCGGACGGTCACGAAGAAGCCCCTCGGCGAACGCTGGGCGGTCTTCGTCCTGCGTCGCCCCTGGAAGGTGCTGCTCGTCGCGGTCGCCGGCCTGATCCTGGTCGCCCTGCCCGCCACCAGGCTCCAGCTGGGCCTGCCCGACGACGGTTCCAAGCCCCCCGCCACCACCGAGCGCAAGGCCTACGACATGCTCGCCGAGTCGTTCGGCCCCGGCTTCAACGGCCCGCTCACGGTCGTCGTCAGCGACTCCGACCCGGCGAGGGCGAAGAAGGCCGTCGGTGAACTCACCGCCACCATGGGCGGGGCGAAGGACGTGGTCGCGGTCGCCCCGGCCGTCTACAACCCGGCCGGCGACACGGCGATCATCACCGTCGTACCGAAGAGCTCCCCCTCCAGCGAGGCGACCAAGGACCTCGTCCACGCCCTCCGCGACCGGACCGCGGACACCCGTGCCGCCACCGGTGCCGAAGCCCTGGTGACCGGCACGACCGCCCTGAACATCGACATCGCCGCGAAGTTCGCCAGCGCGATCATCCCCTACATGCTGCTCGTCGTCGGCCTGGCCTTCCTGGTCCTCATCCTCGTCTTCCGCTCCCTCCTGGTACCGCTCAAGGCGGCCCTCGGCTTCCTGCTGTCCGTCCTCGCCGCCTTCGGCGCGATGGTCGCCGTCTTCCAGTGGGGCTGGTTCAAGGACCTGTTCGGGCTGCAGACCACCGGCCCGATCATGAGCCTCGTCCCCATCCTCACGGTCGGCATCGTCTTCGGCCTCGCCATGGACTACCAGGTCTTCCTGGTCACCCGGATCCGCGAGGCCTACGTCCACGGGGCCGGTCCGCGCGAGGCGATAGTCGAGGGCTTCCGGCACAGCGCCAAGGTCGTCACCGCGGCCGCGCTGATCATGACGTTCGTCTTCGGCGGCTTCATCAGCGGCGACGAGGCACTGATCAAGTCGCTGGGTCTGGGCCTGGCCGCGGCGGTCGTCTTCGACGCGTTCGTGGTCCGCATGACGATCGTCCCGGCGGTCCTCGCCCTCCTCGGCGACCGCGCCTGGTCCCTACCCCGCTGGATAGACCGCCGCCTGCCGCACGTCGACATCGAGGGCGAGCACCTGACCGGCGCCGCCCCCGCGGACCGTGAACCGGCGCCCAGGGAAGCCGGGTTCACCAGCGTCAACTGAGACCGGCCGCTGCGCCCGCACCCCGGCTGCGGGCGCAGCGCCACGAATCCGCCCCGGGGGAGACGCCCATGCGCAAAGGTCCCGCCCTCCTGACCCTCGCGGTCGTCATCGCCCTGCTGGCCCTGTCCCGGCACGCCGGAAAGCGGACCGCCGAGCTTCCGGACCTGCGCGGGATGCCCCTGCGCGCGGCCCAACTGGCGGCCCGGGACGCAGGGTTCCGCCAGCTCGCCGGTACGGACGCCCTCGGCCGGCACCGCGTCCCCGTGCTGGGCGGCAACTGGACGGTCTGTTCACAGCAGCCCCCGCCGGGCCGCCACAGCCTCACCACGCCGGTCACCGTGCGCGTCGTGAAGACCGGCGAGGCGTGCCCGAGCCCTGTGACACACGGATAGCGGGCGGGCGGGATCCTCACCTGGCCGACCGCTCGCACGAGAGCCGCCGCATCGTGACGGCTTCGCGGGGGTGGGCACGCCCGGCCGGGGTGCCGGCAGGCGGCGTACTGGCGTGGCGGAAGGCGCCGTTCGTCGTGGTGATCGCCGGAGCGGCGGCGACGACGGCGCTGCTGCGGGCGGCGGGGGTCGGCTGGGCGGCGGGACTGACCAACCGACCACTGGAACAGGCCCTGTTGGCCACCTGCGCCGAACTGGTCGGCGCGGGCGGGAAAGTGGCCGACCTCGGCTACGGCCCCGGCCGGGGCACCGGCCGCCTGGCCGCGCTGGGCCCGTCCGTCGTCGGTCCGTCGTCGGCCTCGACCTGTCCGAGTCGATGCTCGCCATCGCGTCGCCGGGAGAACCGACCTTGGGCGGTCTTGTAACCGTGTGGGCGGGAGGTGAGAACGAAGTCGTTGCGCTCGTAGCGCTCGATCTGTCTCTCCGCCCACGTGGAGACGTGACGGCGGTCTTCCTCGCGGGCGACTTCGTCCAGCCCGTCGAGCAGGACCAGGCAACGGCCGTCCTTCAGTTGCTGCTCGAACCAGCCCGCGGGTTCCGATGGCTCCAGGCCGGCCACGGAGGCCGCGATGATCTGCGGGAGCGTGAGAGCGGGGTCGGCAGTGACGGCCGCGGCGTGGTCACGCAGGTAGAGCAGCACCGGAAGGTCGCGAAGCGGGCGTCGCCCGCGACCGCGTGACGGACTGGCCAGGCGCAGCGCCAGATGCTTGAGCAGGGTCGTCTTGCCGGTACCGGGGGCGCCGATGACGGCCAGACATGAACCCTCCTGCTGGTCGAGGAACTCGTCGATCGACTGCCGTACGGGTACCGCTGCGGATGCCGTCACCGGACCGGCCAGGGACTCCCGCTCCGCCGTGTGCACCGGACCGGGCGCCAGCCTGACGTCGACGAAGACCTCCTCCAGGCCCGGGGTGTAGTCGCCGCGGGTGGCCAGCCCCTTCAGGTCGACGAACCGGTGCGTACTGCGGACGTGCCTGCGATACGCCTGCTCGAACCGGGACGTCCGCCGCTGCACCCAGCGGTCGACGACGTCGGCCACGCGTGTCACCCAGCGCCCCTGCAGCTCGCCGAACACCTTGCCCGCGAAGCCCGCCAGGACGACCAGCAGTTCATAACCGGCCAGGAGGCCCGCAGCGAGCACGGGATGCCGCGCGACCGCGGAGTGGTACGCCACCCCCAGAGCACCGGGAGGAGCCATGGTGAGCGTGACCAGGCCGATGCGAGCCAGAACCGTCGATCCCGCGCCTGCCATGCCCGTGCCGCCCCCTCCTGGCAAGCCTGAACTGCCGGTCACCGCTGCCATGTTGATACTGCCCAGCTGCTCCCGCCACCATGGGTTCGGCGAAGAGGCCACGCGGCGGCCGGTACGGCAGGCGATAACGCTCTTGGCGGCATTCCGGATCGCCCCGGAGGTCACTCGTCGGACAGCCGCTCGCGCAACAGCGCCCGCATGCTGATCGGTTCGCGGCCGATCAGTTCCGCGAGGGTCGGGTCGGCGGTGGCGAACTCGCCTTCGCGGGCGGCCGTGAAGATGGTCAGCAGGTGGTCTGCCAGTGCGTCGGGCGTGCCGTCGTCCACCAGCCGCGCCCGGAACTCGTCGTCGGGGATCGTGGTCCTGGTGACGCCGGCCAGGTCGGCCAGGTCGGCGAACGTGAGTGCCTCGGCGGCCGTGAGCGGAGGTGTCGGGCCCTCGAAGCGGTCCTCGCCGGCCAGGATCACGGCGGCCGCCTCCGCCAGGTCGGCGTGGGCCGTCCAGCAGACCGGGCCGTCGGCGGGCAGGGCGATCTCCCCGGATGCCAGGCCCGGGGCGAGGAAATGGAGCCCGCTGGCCGCGTGGAAGCCGTTACGGAGTGAGGTCCAGGGGACGCCCGAGGCGGCGAGGGCCTGCTCCGTGGCCGCGTGGTCACGGCAGGCCTGGAAGCGGGAGGTGGGGCCGGCGCCCATCTGGGCGGTGTAGACGATGCGGCGGGCGCCGGACGCGACGGCCGCGTCGATGGCGGTGCGGTGCTGCCGCACGGTCTCCTCGCCCATCCGGTCGACGGAGACGATCAGGATCCTGGACGCGCCCTCGAAGGCGTGCGCCAGGCCGGCCGGGTCGGCGAAGCTGCCCCGCCGCACCCGCACGCCCCGGTCCGCGAGGGACTGCGCCTTCTTCGGGTCGCGGACGCTGACGCCGACCCTCTCGGCCGGTACGCGGTCCAGCAGCCGCTCCACGATCTGGCTTCCGAGCTGTCCGGTGGCTCCGGTCACGATGATCACGATGTCCTCCAGGGAGAGGCGACAAGAAGATGAGTATCGATGGAAACACATTGAGCGTAACACTGATACTAACGATGGAATCAAGTGCGCGCTATCGTCGATACATGGCTTCCGGATCACGTGACACGACCCCTGCCGCCACCGGCTCCGCCCCGGACACCCGTCAGCGCGTCATCGACGCCGCCATCGGGCTGCTGGAGCGCGACGGGCGGGACGCCGTCACCACCCGCGCGGTCGCCGTCGCCGCGGGGCTCCAGCCCCCGGCCCTCTACCGGCTGTTCGGTGACAAGGAGGGGCTGCTGGACGCGGTGGCCGAGCACGGCTTCGCCGCGTTCCTCGCGAGCAAGCGCGTCGACCCGGACCCCGAGGACCCGATCCAGGACCTGCGGGACAGCTGGGACCTGGCGGTCGAGTTCGGCCTGGAGAACCCCGCGCTCTACTCGCTGATGTACAGCGACGCCACGCGCGGCGACTCGGCCGCCTTCCAGACCGGGCTCGGGATCCTGAAGGGCCGGGTGCGGCGGCTCGCCGTCGGCGGCCGGCTGCGGGTCAGCGAGACCCTCGCGGCCAACGTCATCCACGCCACGGCCCGCGGCGCCGTCCTCACCTGGCTGTCGATGCCGGAGTCCGAGCGCGACCCGGCCCTGCTGTCGACCCTCCGCGAGGCCATGGTCACGGCCATCACCAACGAGAAGCCCGCCGTACGGACCACCGGTCCGGCCGGTGCGGCCCGCGCCCTGCGCGCCGGCCTCGCCGACCAGACGACCCTCAGCCGCGCGGAACAGCACCTCATGAGCGAGTGGCTGGACCGCCTCGCCGACGGCAGCCGGAACACAGACTGACGGCCCTGTGGATTACGTGGGCTACGTGGACTACTTCGCGTAGAGGCTCTCGATCTCCGTCGCGAAGTCCTTCATGACCGCCTCCCGGCGGAGCTTCATCGAGGGGGTCAGATGCCCGGCCTCCTCGGTGAAGTCGACGGGGAGCATCGTGAAGCGACGGATGGACTCGGGGCGGGAGACCAGCTTGTTGGCCTCGTCGACGGCCCGTTGCAGGATCGCCTGCAACTCCAGGTCGTCCAGGAGGAGTTCCGGCGGCACCGGGTGCTTGCCGTTCATCTGACGCCAGTGGGTGAGGCCGTCCCGGTCGAGGGTGATCAGCGCACTGACGTACGGCAGTCCGTCGCCGACCAGCATCACCTGGGAGATCAGCGGGTGGGAGCGGAGCCAGTTCTCCAGCGGGGCGGGGGCCACCGACTTGCCGCCTGCCGTGATCAGCATCTCCTTCTTGCGGCCGGTGATGGTGAGGTAGCCCTCGTCGTCGAGTTCGCCGAGGTCGCCGGTGGCCAGCCAGCCGTCCCGGGTCGCCGGGACGACCCCGCCGGCCTGCGGGTCCCAGTAACCGCGCAGGACGTGGTCGCCGGCGACCAGGATCTCGCCGTCGGCGGCGATCCGGACCTTGGTGCCGGGCATCGGCCAGCCGACGGTGCCCAGCCGGGGCTTGAGGGGCGGGGTGCAGGTGGTGGCGGCGGTGGTCTCGGTCAGGCCGTAGCCCTCGTAGATCTCGATGCCGGCGCCGGCGTAGAACGCGGCGAGCCGGCGGCCCAGCGGGGAGCCGCCGCAGATGATGTGGCGGACCCGGCCGCCCATGGCGGTGCGGATACGGCGGTAGACCAGCGGGTCGTAGAAGGCGCGGGCGGTCTTCAGAGCGCGGCCGGGGCCGCTGCCGGTGCCGGTCTGGCTGGCCTCCAGGGCCTCGCCGTACCGCTGGGCGACCCCGGTGGCCCGGTCGAAGACCGTGACCCGGCCGCCCGCCTCCGCCTTCGCCCGGGCGGTGTTGAAGACCTTCTCCAGCATGTACGGGATGGTGAGCAGGCAGGTCGGCCTGAAGGCGGCCAGGTCCGGGAGCAGGTCCTCGGCCTTGAGGCTGGGGGCGTGGCCGAGGCGGACCCCGGCGCGTATGCAGGCGATCGCCACCATCCGCCCGAAGACATGGGACATGGGCAGGAAGAGGAGGATGGAGACCTCGTCGTCGTTGCGGGCCTTGAAGATCGGGTAGAGGAGTTCGATCGCGTTGTCGACCTCGGCGAAGAAGTTGCCGTGCGAGAGGGCGCAGCCCTTGGGGCGGCCGGTGGTGCCCGAGGTGTAGATGAGGGTGGCGATGGTGTCGGGGCCCAACATCCCCCGCCGTACGGCCACTTCGGCGTCCTGGACGTGCCCGCCCGCCTCCGCGAGCCGGTCCACGTGCCCCTTCTCCATCACCCACAGATGGCGCAGGTCGGGCAGCCGGTCCAGTTCGGGGCCGAGCGCGGCGGCCTGTGCGGAGGCCTCGGTGACCAGGGCGACGGCACCGGAGTCGTGCAGGATCCAGCGGGTCTGGAAGACCGAGGAGGTCGGGTAGACCGGGACGGTCACCAGGCCGGCCGCCCAGGCGCCGAAGTCGAGGAGCGTCCACTCGTACGTGGTCCGGGCCATGACGGCGATCCGGTCGCCCGGCATCAGGCCTTCCGCGATCAGCCCTTTGGCCACCGCCAGCACCTGCGCGGCGAACTGGGCGGCCGTCACCTGCTCCCAACGGCCCTCGCCCGCAGCCGGCTTGCGGCTGAGCACGATCGCGCCGGGCTCGGCCTCCGCGTTCTCGAACGGCAGGTCGGCGAGCGAGCCGTGCCGCACCGGCGGCGCGAACGGCGGTACGGACGCCTCCCGCACCACCCCGTCCAGCCGCTGGACGAGGGGTTCGATCAGGATCGGCTTCCCGTCGTAGTCCGTGGCCTGGATCGCGGTCCCCGGGGAGACGGGGGCGGCGTTCTGGAAAGAGGAAGTGGACACGGGGCGGCTCCTCGGGCGTGCAGCGGGTGAACTGCTTGCTGCATGTCGTACGCGCCTCGCGCATCGAGGCGTTCACCGGGGCCGGACCTCAGAAAGGGGTTACCGGCGGTTAGGTCTGGAGATCGTACGGGGCCGCTGTGGCGGGGTTGTGGGGTTTCGGGGATGGTCCGGGGCCGGGCCTGTGCAATACCGGAGGTTACGTGAGGACCTCTCACATTAGGGCCCACTTCCGGACCTTGACAGCTGTGACATAGACTTACCTCGGGTAACCTTACTCCAGAGTCAGCAATTGGACGATCCGGGGGGACGGACATGTCGGACCGCTGTCGTCGTCCGCACCGACGGCCACGGGAAGGGCAGGCGCGGTGATCGTCCTCGGCGGCCCGCCCGCCCTCGGGCCCCTGCTCGCGCGTGGCGCGCTGCGGTCGCCCTTCAAGAGACCGGCGGCCGACGCCCCCTTCCCGCGGACCCGCCTCGTGCTCCCCGCCCTCCGCGCCGACGTCGGCAGGCTCGCCGCCTACGAACGCGTCTGCGGTTTCGCCACCGGCGACGACGGGCTGCCCGTCACCTACCCGCACGTCCTCGGGTTCCCGCTGGCCATGCGGCTCATGAGCGCGCGGGACTTTCCGCTGCCGCTGCTGGGCCTGGTGCACACCTCGGTCGAGATCGAGCGGTATGCCGAGCTGCCCGGTGCGGGGACGTACGAACTCTGCGTCCACATCGAGAAGCTGAGCCCCCATCGGCGCGGCACCGAGGCCACCGTCGTCACCGAGGCGCGCGTCGGCGAGGACGTCGTATGGGCGTCGCGGAGCAGGTATCTGGCGCGGCACCGGACCACGACGGTCGGCGGCGGCACACCCCAGGAGAGCCAAGAGAACCGGGAGAACCCGGAGTACCGGCACCCGCTGCCGGTGGTCGAGGAGTGGAGGATCGCCGGGGATGTCGGGCGGCGGTACGGCGCCGCCTCCGGGGACCGCAACCCCATCCACCTCCACCCGCTCACCGCGAGGCTCTTCGGCTTCCCCCGGGCCGTCGCGCACGGCATGTGGACCGTGGCCCGCTGTCTCGCCGCGCACGGGGTGCCCGAACGCGCCCGGGTGGAGGCGGAGTTCCGGGCGCCGGTGCTGCTGCCGGGCACGGTGGCGTACGCGGCGGACGGCACCGGACGGTTCGAGCTGCGGGGCCCGAAGCGGGTGCATGTCGAGGGACGGGTGCTGCCGCTCGCCACCTGAGACATGCGGTGGGCCCGCCGCCCCGCACAGGTGCGGGACGACGGGCCCGGAGGAACGCCTAGCGGTCGTCACCTCCTGTCGGGCCGCCGTTCGGACGGCTTCCGGTGATCAGCCGGCCGACGGCCTCTCCCGCCTTGTGCACGGGAAAGCCGATGACCGGGATGAACACCAGGAACCACACGTTGCGTGCCGTGCCGGCGGAGGCGATGGCCGAGGCCAGGGTGTAGGCGAGGAGGACGGAGAGCGCGAAGAGCAGTGCTTCGGCCCCCCTCCTCTTCCAGTTGAACTTGGTTCCGGTCACGTCACCTCATATCTTGTTGCGCCACTTCTTGAAGATCGACCAGACCCTGTTGAAGAACTTCTGCTGCTTGCCCTTGCTGAGCCCCATCCCGGCGAGGCAGCCCACCACCGAGTACCAGATCCTCTTCTTCAGGTTGCCCGAGGTGAAGAGGAAGGTGGCGCACGCTCCCGCGATGCAGTCGGCGATCTCGACCCGCCAGGGCAGCAGGTACGGCGTCCACTCGGCCACCGCCCACTCGACGAACAGCTTGACCGCTCCCGTCAGGCCGGCCTTGAGGATGTTCTTCAGCCAGCCCCAGATACGGCCGTCGATGTCGGCCATGTTGACCGGGTCGGAAGGGTACCCGTAGTGGTTCGGGGAGCCCTCCGCGATCGGGTCGGTCTGCAGGAAGCGGCCGGTGGTGGGGTCGTAGAGCCGGACGCCCATGACCGTGAGGCCGGTCAGCACGGCGCCCGCCCGCTGGCTGCCGCCGAGCCAGCCGTAGGCCGGGGCGGTGGTGCCGTCCAGGACGTTGCCGTACTCGTCGTAGTGCGTGACCGTGCTCGCCACACTCGTGTCGAGCGGCTGCTGCACGGTGACGTCGCCGTGCAGGTTCGTCAGCTCCAGGACGACGGAACCGGCCGCGGATGTGGTGGCGCTCAGGGCGCCGCTCAGATCCTTGACGTCACGGGTGACGCCGGTGCCGGTCGCGCTCCACGTCGGGCTGTCCGACGGGTCGCCGTAGTGGCTGGTCGTGGTGGTGGCGGTGGTCCAGGTGCCGTCGGCCGCCTGGGTCTGGGACCGCTGCACGGCGAGCCGTCCGGCGGCGTCCAGGTCCCACAGGGTGCGGCTGGTGCCGGCCGTCTGGGTGCGGGCCAGGTCGTTGGTGAAGTACGACAGGCTCGTACCGCCGCCGGTGGTGGTGGTGCGTCCGAAGGCGTCGTAGGCGTAACCGGAGTTCACCAGGCGGTCCACGCTGTCGTACGCGTACGACGTGGAGGTGGTCGTGGTGTCGTCGGTGCCGCTGTCGCAGTCGTCGGACGTCGTGGTCAGCCCGGTGCGGTTGCTGTTCGCGTCGAAGGTGTAGGCGCGGGTGGTGCAGCCGGTCGCGGTGGTGTCGGCGGCCCGGGTGAGGCGGCCGGCGCTGTCGTAGGTGTAGTCGGACTGGGTGGTGGAGCCGGCCGTCTGGGTGTGGCCGGTCTGGCGGCCGGTCACCGCGTAGCCGGCGCTGTCGGAGGCGACGGTGGTGCCGTCCGGGGCGGTGTACTCGCGGCCGGTCTCCTGGCCGGCCGGGTCGGTGGTGACGGTCAGGGCGTAGCTGCCGGGCAGGGACTCGGAGACGAGGGTGCCGTCGGCGTCGTAGGTGCCGGTGAAGGTGCCCGCGACCGAGTCGGTCAGGGTCTTGACGTCACCGGCGGTGTCGTAGGCGTAGGTCACGCTGGACGGGGCCGAGTCGGTGGTCTTCAGCGGCCGGTCCAGGATGTCGTAGGACGTGCGGGCGGTGTTGCCCGCCCCGTCGTCGTACGTGGCGACCCGGCCGAGGGCGTCGTAACCGTAGGCGACGGTCTGGCCGTTGGAGGTGCGGGTCGCGATCCGGCCGTTGTCCGAGTGGTACGTGATCGAGGTGGCCGGCGTGGTCTCGCCGGTGCCGCCGGTGATCGCCGTCCGGGTCTGCCGGCCCGCCGTGTCGGTCGTGTAGGTGGTCGTCCGGGTCACGCCGTTGGCGGTCTCCGCCTTGGTCGCGGTCCGGCCCCAGCGGTCGTAGGTGTAGACGGTGGTGACCGCCTGGCCGGGGTTGCCGCCGCCGGTGATGTCGGCCGCGGGCGCGGTCCGGCACAGCAGCCCGGACCACTCCACGGAGGCGCAGGTGCCGGTGGCGTCCGCGCTGTAGTAGGTGTAGCCGAGCGTGCCCGCGTCCGAGCCGGACGAGGCCGTGGTACGGGTCGAGGAGATCCGGCCCGTGGTGTCGTAGGCCGTCACCGTGTGGGTGGTGTCGTCGCCGCTGGTCGCCTTCTCGTCACCCGTGGACCAGTCGTAGGTCGTGGTGACCGCACGGGCGTCCGCGTCGGTGCCGTAGCCCTCCACGGCCGCGCCGGTGGTGGTCGTGGTGACCAGGTCGGAGACCGCCGCGTCGGCGGGCCGGTTCTCGTCGTAGCTGTACGACGTGTGGGCCCGGGCCGGGATGACGGCGCCGGCGGCGAGCGTGGCGGCGCTGGTGGAGCCGGTCAGCTGCTGGGTGAGCGTGACCTGGTGCAGCGGGCCGTACTCGTCGGTCAGGCGGCGGCCGTCCGCCGAGTAGACGGAGACGGAGCCCAGCCGGCGGGCCCGGTCGGCGGTGGACAGGCCGGTCAGGCCGAGTCCGGCCAGTTCGTCGTCCGCGCCGGCCGACTTGCCGAGGGCCAGGGCCCGGTCGGCGGCACCGAGTTCGAAGACGGTGTTGCCGGACTCGTCGTACTGGGTGGTGGTGATCGCGCCGCCGGGCTTGGCCGTGTCGGTCTCCTGGCCGTCCGCGTCGATGTAGGTGACGGTGGCCCGGCCGTAGGCGCTCGCGGCCAGGTCACCGCCGGTGCTGGAGGAGGGGACGGAGTCCGCCGGGAAGACCGCGGTGGCGTCCGTCGGCACCTCGTCCTGGGCCCAGCCGGCCACCGTGTCCGCGTCCATCTGGTACGGGGCGGTGGAGCCGGACAGCGGCACGTCGTAGACGACCGTGGTGGTCGCCGTGCCCGACGTGGTGCTCGTCGTGCCCTCCGCCAGAGCCGGCCGGGAGGCGCTCAGGAGCATGCCGGAGCCCGCGGTCAGCGCCGACCCCGCCTTGCCGTAGGCGAAGGTCCAGGGGAGTTCGCCGGGCCTGGTGAAGGTCGTGACACGGCCGTCGGAGTCGTAGCCGTACGCCGTCTTCAGCGCGGGGCTGATGCGCGGGTCCCACTCCTGGCGCAGGCGGCCGGAGCCGTCGTAGGCGTAGGAGGCGATGGTCTCGGCGGTGGCGGCGGAGGCACCCGGGTCGGTGGCCCACAGCCTGATCGCCTTGACCTGGCCGGTGTGGTCGCCGAAGGCGGAGTCGGTGCCGGTGGTGCCGGCGGCGTAGACGAACTCCAGCACCCGGCAGCCCTTGGTGGCCGGGGCCGCCTGGCAGGTGGCCGCCGGGACCGCGCCGGTCGGGGCGATGACGTACTTGGGGCGGGCCAGTGTCAGGTTCCCCGCGGTGACGGTCTCCGAGACGGTGGTCACCTTGGAGTCGTCGGCCGCGGTGGCCGACGAGGACAGGGTCCAGGTCGGGGCCGCGTCCGCCGCCTTGGTGAACACGGTGGTGTGCGCCTCGGTGTCGGTGAGGGTGAACGCCGAACCGGCCAGCGAGCCGGTCAGGGTCAGGTTCTCGGCGCCGGTCTGCGGCTTCCAGCCGCCGCCGCTGGTCGCGGTGAACGCGGTCGCGTCGCCGTTCGCGCCAAGCAGCTCCACCGAGGTGGTGGAGGTCTTCCGCAGCTGGGTGTAGTCGCCCGCCTGCCCGGTGACCGACGAGACCCAGCCGGGTCCGAAGATCTGCGCCTGCCCCTCGGTGGCGGTGGAGTTGGCACGCGAGGAGTAGGTGCGCGCCACGTTCGCCTCGAAGGCGGCGGCGTCGGTGGCCGACAGGGTGTAGCTGCCGGTGAGTTCGTTCAGCTCGCCGGGTCCGACCGCGGTGGTCGGGGCGGTGCCGGCGTCGCGGTCGAGGGTGACCTCGACGGTCTGGGAGTTGCCGGTGGTGGTGCCGTCGGTGAAGGCGGCGCGCAGCTGGATCACGCCGTCCTCGGCCAGCGAGCCGACGGTGTTCCAGACCAGCTTGGCGGCGGTGCCGGCGGTGACGGGGACCGGCCAGGCGGACACCGCGTTGCCGCCGGCGGTGACATCGCCGACCGGCACGGTGTGCCAGCTGTCGGTCTCGCCGCGCCGGTACTGCCAGGTGACCCCGGTGTAGGTGGTCAGGCCCCTGGCCGCGAGGGTCAGGCGGCGGGCGGTGGTGTCGCCGTCGGACGGGGACAGCACCGCGGCTCCGTCGGCGCCGACGCCGAACGAGTACGCGGTGGTCGCCGTGGACAGGTTGCCGGCCACGTCGACCGTGCGGGCGTACAGCGTGTGCCAGCCGTTCGCCGGGTCGACGGAGACGGTGAGGGCGTCGCCGCCGTTGCCGTCGGTGGTGTCCGTCTTCCGGTTCGGCAGGCTGCTGTCGTCCAGGCCCCAGTAGTAGCCGGCGCCGTCGGTCGAGGAGGTGTCGAAGGTGCACGACACCGCGTCGTCCGCCTTCGCCGTCCAGCCGTCCTTCGCGTAGGTGTCACAGGTGACCACCGCGGCGGCGGGCAGACCGGTGTTCATCGCGAACGGGACGTACGAGGACCACGTGCCGTAGTCGGTGCCGTCGTAGGCGCGCACCCGGTACCGCAGATGGGTGCCGGCCGGCAGGGCGTTGGCCGAGGGGACGGTCAGCTTGGCCGTCCCGCCGGAGGCCACCGCCGCGGACGTGCCGGTGTAGGAGTAGGTGGTGTCCGCGAACGCCGGGTCGGCCGTGATCTCGAACTGGGCCTTGGTGCTGGACCCGTCCGGGTCGGTGACCTTCGCCGCCAGCGTCGGCGTGGTGGAGGTGAGGTACCGGGTGCCGCTGTAGGTGTCGACCTGCGAGGGCGACAGGGCGAGCGAACTCGGCGTCGACGGGTACGAGTTGTAGGTGACCGTCAGCTTCGGCGCGTAGCCGGCGGTGGTGTAGTTCGCCGAGCGCCAGCGGCGCCAGGTGGTGGAGTCCTTCTCGTCCGTGCCGTAGACCATCAGCCCGTAGTTGGGCGAGCCGTCGGCCCAGGCCTGCACGATGCCGTCGATGTCCCAGTTGGCCCAGGCGGCCGGGCAGGACGAGTCGTAGCCGTGCGGGATGAGGTTGACGACGGCGCCGGTCCCGGTGGAGGACGGCCGGGTCGCCCAGGTCACCGACGTGGACGACCAGGTGGAGGTGAGCCGGCGGACGGTGGTGCCGGAGCCGGTGCTGGCGCACGTCGACGAGTAGTAGTTGTACAGGGCGAAGTTGGTGTCGGTGATGTGCTTGCCGGCGAACTTCGACACGTCGAACTTCAGGAACCCGCGGGCCAGGTCGGCGCCCGAGTCGTAGGTGCCCGACTTCAGCTCCTGGGAGGAGACCTGGGAGTCCGGGTAGTCCGGGGTCTGCAGCCAGGTGTCCGTGGTCACCGCCAGGGTGGTGGTCGGATCCACGGTCACCGGGTAGGCCGCCGAGGCCAGGAAGTCCTGGTCCGGCGTCAGCACCAGCGTCTGCGACCCGTCGGCGGCGGTCTCGACCTTCGTCGCGACCTTCTCCTGGTGCGCGGACTCCCCGGACGCCTTGTCCTTGCTGGAGTCCCACATCATCGGTGCCGGCGCCTCGGCGACGAGCTTGCCGTCCAGGCCCTTGAGCAGCAGATGGCCGGAGTCCGCCTGGGACAGCTTGAGCCCGTCCAGGTGCAGCGGGATGCGGTACGACACCGCGTCACCGGCCGGGCGCCGGTCGAGCCGGATGTTCTCCGAGATGCCCTGGGCGAGCGCGGTGACCGAGAGGGTCTGGCCGCCGCCGAGGTCGTAGGAGGCGGTGTTGTCCTTGACGGTCGGGCTGGGCAGCTTGTCCTGCCAGCCCAGTCCGAAGGACTCCTTGCCCTTGGTCACCGAGGCGAGCCGGGTGTCACCGCCGTCGGAGACGGCGATGTCCGCGACCGCCGCGTCCGGTGTGAGGTCGGGGCCCGTGTCGGACAGCGAGGTGTCGATCTCCTTCCACCTGCCGTCCTGTTTCACACGGACCGGTCCGGCGTACGCCTCCGTCTGCAGTTCCCCGCTCGGCAGCGCGTAGGTCGTGGAGTCGGACGTCCGTTCCGACAGGACTTCGATCTTCCGGTTCTGCGTCCGGGCCATCAGCATCGCCGAAGCCACCGAATCCGCCGACGAGGCGGCCGACTTGGCGCTCGACGCCGCGGCCGGCCGGGCGCTCGACGCCGCGGCCCGCTCCGTCGCACCGGAGCCGGAACCGGCCGCGAAGGCCGTCCCGGTGCCCAGCGACAGCAGCGCCGTCTCCGCCGCCAGCACCGCGGCCACCGCGAGGGCGGTCCGTCTCAGCCGGTTCACTGTGCGTGGCGAGTCCATCCGCCACAGCTTGTGTCTCTTCAACACCCCTCCAACACAGAACAGGGGTGCGGAACACACCCCTGAGTGGGAAGTGAGGGAAAGGTGGCGAGATGTATTCCAGGTGAACGAGACCGCGTCTGACCAGGTAAAACGCGTCCTCAGATTTAGCTCAAGTCTCTTGCTCCACGACCTGCTTGACCTGGCCATGACCTACGGAACCATGCATTCCCCCATGGGGGCACCACATGGCCACCAAACGGAACCAGGCCAGAAGTCACCGATCGGACATCGCTTTCTCGCCAACCCTCCGCGACCGACACACCGAACTCCCACGGATCCTTTAGGAAACCGTGACCGGCGGCAGCCACGGCCGACCGTCCATCAGGTTGCCGAGGCCCGCCCACGCGAAGTTCATCAGGGTCGTCGCGGCCTCGCGCGCGGTGACACCCGGAGTGACGTTCGCCCAGGCCGCGAGGGACTCGGCGGCGCCGACCAGGGCCTCGGCGAGCCCCGCCACCTCACGCTCGGGCAGGTCGGGATCGCGGCGCGCCTCACGGGCGGCGACCACGATGAGCTGGGTCACGAACTCCACGATCTCCGTGCGCATCGCGGCGACCTCGGAGGCGAACCGCTCACCGTGTGTTCGCGCCTGCAGATGCAACACCGACCAGCCGTCGGGGTGTTCGGCGGTGTGCGCGAAGAACGCCTGCAGCCCGTCCCAGAGTTGGCGGTCGGCGGGCAGGTCCGGGCGTACGCCGGTCCGGACCGCCTCGGTCAGCGCCGTCGCCTCACGGCGGATGCACGCCGTGAACAGGTCGTCCTTGGAGTTGAGGTACAGATAGACCAACGGCTTGGAGACACCGGCGAGTTCGGCGATCTCGTCCATCGACGCGGCCATGTAGCCGCGCTGCCCGAAGGTCCGCACGGCGGCGTCCAGCATCTGCTGCTCCCGGACCGCCCGCGGCATGCGCTTGGTCTTCACGGCACCCATGAGGCAAAGCCTAAAGGGGGCCGGCGATGAGAGCGTCGCCCGGGAAGCCCGGGAAGCTCAGGAAGAGGTCTGGGCCTGCGCCTGCGCCGCCTCGTCGACGGCGTCGTCCTCCTGGCTGCGGTTGGCCTCGATGTTGGCCTTCATCCGGTCGACCCGCCGCGAGACCTGGACCGAGGCGCGGTCCCGCTCCTTGCGCAGCACGATGAAACTGATCGGCGCCGACAGGACGAGGGAGAGCAGCAGGACCCACAGGAGGTTGGAGTCGCCGAAACCACGCGGGAACGCGCCGGCGTAGACCAGGCCCCAGACGACGAGGAGGCAGCCCGCGAAGATACCGAGGCGCATCAGCGTGTAGCGGAGCATCTCAATCCAGTCTTCCGATGACGAAAAGGGGCACCGTCCAGTGAAGCACGGCGCGAGACCGATCTTGCGGCGGGGTCAGACGAGCGGGAGCAGCATGGTGATGTCGTCGCGGTCGTCGCCGGGGGCGACGCGGATCGCGGCGGGGACGCGGCCGACCTCCTGGTAGCCGCAGGAGCCGTAGAACTTCTCCAGGCCGTGGCCGCCGCGGCAGCCGAGGCGTATCGCGGCTATGCCGTCGAAGCCGCGGGCCGCGTCGGCGGCGGCCGCGAGCAGGTCACGGCCGTAGCCCTGCCCTTGGTGCTTGGGGTGCACCATCACCGTGTACAGCCACACCCAGTGCTTCATGAGCCGGTGCGTGTTGAAGGAGAAGAAGGCGGTGGCGGCGACGGTACCGGTGTCGTCGTGGCCGACGAGGAGCCGGTGGCGGCCCTCGGCCATGGCGACGAAGTGCTTGACCAGCTCCGGGCGGATCTCCTCGGGGCTCACCGGGGCGACGAACCCGACGGCGCCGCCGGCGTTGGACACCTCGGTCCAGAGGTCGAGGATGCCGTCGCGGAGGGCGGGGGTGACGGCGGGATCCAGGGTGAAGGTAAGGGGCATAACCGGATGGTATCCATTACACGGAGACGGGTGCGACGACTTTTCGCCATGCGGACCAGGGTGCGTTGTCGACTGCGGGTGCGTCGTGGCTTGTCGCGCAGTTCCCCGCGCCCCTTCAGGGGACGCACCCGTACCCGGGAACGCACCCCCCGCGGCTCCCTCAGACCCGCATCGGCTGGGGGGACTCCCTGCGTGCCGGGTCCGGGCCGTCGTACTCGCGGATGATCTCGTAGCGCGTGTTCCGCTCCACCGGCCGGAAGCCGGCGTCGCGGATGAGGTCCAGCAGGTCCTCGCGCGTCAGCTTGTTCGGCGTGCCGTAGTTGTCCGCGTCGTGGGTGATCTTGTACTCGACGACCGAGCCGTCCATGTCGTCCGCGCCGTGCTGGAGGGCCAGCTGGGCTGTCTGGACGCCGTGCATGACCCAGAAGACCTTGACGTGCGGGACGTTGTCGAAGAGGAGACGCGAGACCGCGAAGGTCTTCAGGGCCTCGGCGCCGGTCGCCATCTGCGTCCGCGCCTGGAGCCGGTTGCGTACCTTGCCGTCCTTCATGTCCACGAAGTCGTGCTGGTAGCGGAGCGGGATGAAGACCTGGAAGCCGTTCGTCTCGTCCTGGAGTTCACGCAGCCGCAGCACGTGGTCGACCCGGTGGCGGGGCTCCTCGATGTGGCCGTAGAGCATCGTGCAGGGCGTCTTGAGGCCCTTCTCGTGCGCCAACCGGTGGATCCGGGACCAGTCCTCCCAGTGGGTGCGGTGGTCCACGATGTGCTGGCGGACCTCCCAGTCGAAGATCTCCGCGCCGCCGCCGGTCAGGGACTCCAGACCCGCGTCGATCAGCTCGTCGAGGATCTCGGAGGCGGACAGGCCGCTGATCGTCTCGAAGTGGTGGATCTCGGTGGCCGTGAAGGCCTTGAGCGAGACGTCCGGGAGGGCCGCCTTCAGCTCCCGCAGCGACCGGGGGTAGTAGCGCCACGGCAGGTTCGGGTGCAGGCCGTTGACGATGTGCAGCTCGGTGAGGTTCTCGCCCTCCATCGCCTTGGCGAGCTTCACCGCCTCCTCGATGCGCATCGTGTACGCGTCCTTCTCGCCCGGCTTGCGCTGGAACGAGCAGTACGCGCAGGACGCGGTGCACACGTTGGTCATGTTGAGGTGGCGGTTGACGTTGAAGTGGACCACGTCGCCGTTCTTCCGCGTCCGCACCTCGTGGGCGAGGCCGCCCAGCCAGGCCAGGTCGTCCGACTCGTACAGCGCGATGCCGTCCTCGCGGGTCAGCCGCTCACCGGCCCTGACCTTCTCCTCCAGCTCACGCTTGAGCCCGACGTCCATGCCCACACCTTTCGTCACGACCACGACCACCCCACCGTACGGCTACACCTCTTCGGGCAGTTCCCCGACCCGGTTCTCCCACTTCGTGGACAACACGATGGTGGTACGGGTCCGGGAGACGCCCTTGGTCCCGGACAGCCGCCGGATGGTCTTCTCCAGCCCGTCCACGTTGGTCGACCGCACCTTGAGCATGAAGGAGTCGTCGCCGGCGATGAACCAGCAGTCCTCGATCTCCGGCAGGTCCCGCAGCCGCTGCGCCACGTCCTCGTGGTCGGCCGCGTCGGAGAGGGAGATGCCGATCAGGGCGATGACACCGAGGCCGAGCGAGGCCGCGTTGACGGTGGCGCGGTAGCCGGTGATGACACCGGCCGCCTCCAGCCGGTTGATGCGGTCGGTGACGCTGGGTCCCGACAGTCCGACGAGGCGCCCCAGCTCCGCGTACGAGGCCCGGCCGTTCTCCCTCAGGGCCTGGATGAGCTGCCTGTCCACGGCGTCCATGCGATCGAAGCCTTCCGCTGAAAGTGCCCGAAGTAGATGAGAGGTACTGCAGAGGTGGTGCCAGGTGGTGCCAGGTGGTGCCAGGTGGTGCCGGGTTCTGCTACTTGCCGCCGCCCCCGAGGTCGCCCTCCCAGCGGCGGTACAGCCGGTGCCCCACACCGGCCGCGTCCAGCACCCGCCCGGCGACGAAGTCCACCAGGTCCTGGATGTGCGTCGCGCCCGCGTAGAACGCCGGGGAGGTGGGGACGACGACCGCCCCGAGGTCGTCCAGGGTGACGAGGTGCCGCAGGGTCTGGCCGTTCAGCGGGGTCTCGCGGACGGCGACGACGAGCGGCCGGCGCTCCTTCAGGTTGACACTGGCCGCCCGCTGGAGCAGGTCCTTGGAGAGCCCGAGCGCGACCCCGGCGACGGCGGCGGTGGACGCCGGCACGATCAGCATGCCCTTGGTCCGGTACGACCCGGAGGACGGCCCGGCGGCCAGGTCCCCGGCGTTCCAGTACCGCACCCGCGTCAGGTCCGTCTGGAAGGTCCCCGGCTTGCCGTCGGCCCCCCGGGCCAGCCACTCCCCCAGGTCGTCCTGCCAGTGCGCGTCCCGGAAGGAGATCCCGGTCTCGTCCAGCAGGGTGAGGCGCGAGGCCCGGCTGACCACCAGGTCGACGCTCTCGCCCGCGTCCAGCAGCGCACGCAGCACAGCGGCCGCGTACGGCGTACCGGACGCCCCGGACACCCCCACGATCCAAGGCACGCGCTGTGTTTCTCCTGCGTTCACACCTTGAGCGTACCGGCGCGCCCGGCCGAGTTCAGGACGGGGCCGCGGTGGCCGACGGTACTCAGACCGTCAGGCCCCGGACCAGCAGGTCCAGCAGGGCGCACACGAAGAGGGCAATGCCGATGAACCCGTTGACGCTGAAGAAGGCGCGGTTGAGGCGGGAGAGGTCGTGGGGGCGGACGATGGAGTGCTCGTAGGCGAAGGCGCCGGCGACGATCACCAGGCCCAGCCAGAAGAACCCGCCCGCGTCCGTCGCCACGGCGTACCAGACGAACAGGGCCGTGGTGATCAGGTGACAGGCGCGGGCGCCCCAGATCGCCGCCGGGATGCCGAAGCGGGCCGGGACCGACATGACGCCGATCTCGCGGTCGGTCGTGACGTCCTGGCAGGCGTAGATCAGGTCGAAGCCGCCGATCCAGATGCCGACCGCGAGGCCGAGGATCACCGCATTCCAGGACCACTCGCCGCTGATCGCCAGCCAGCCGCCGATCGGGCCCATGGCCTGGGCGACGCCCAGGATGGCCTGCGGGAAGTTCGTGAACCGCTTGCCGTAGGGGTAGACCACCATCGGGATCACGGCGACCGGGGCGAGGGCCAGGCACAGGGGGTTGAGCAGGGCCGCCGAGCCGAGGAAGACCGCCACCGCGACCAGCGCGCCCGTCCAGGCGTGCTTCACGCTCATCGCGCCGGTGACCAGCTCGCGGTGGGCCGTGCGCGGGTTCCGGGCGTCGATCTCGCGGTCGATGATCCGGTTCACGGCCATCGCGAAGGTACGCAGGCCGACCATGCAGATCGTGACCAGGAGCAGCCGCCCCCAGTGGATGTTCTTGTCCAGCTCGAACATCGCGGTCAGCGCGGCGATGTACGCGAAGGGCAGGGCGAAGACCGAGTGCTCGATCATCACCAGACGGAGAAACGCCTTGGTGCGTCCTGGCTGCGGGAGCGCTGCGGAAGCGGAGCTCAAAGTCCGTACTCCTTCCAGCGGCGGTCGACCGTCGCCGCCGTATCCGGGTCCGACAGGACCATGTCCGGCCAGCCCCCGTCCCTGGTGTAACCCTCCTCGGGCCACTTCCTCGTCGCGTCGATGCCCGCCTTGCCGCCCCAGAACTGCTGGTAGGAGGCGTGGTCGAGATGGTCGACGGGGCCTTCCACGACCGTGAGGTCACGGGCGTAGTCGGTGTTGCCGAGGGCCCGCCAGGCGACCTCGTGCAGGTCGTGGACGTCGCAGTCGGAGTCGACGACCACGATGAGCTTGGTGAGGGACATCATGTGCGCCCCCCAGACCGCGTGCATGACCTTCTGGGCGTGCTTCGGGTACTTCTTGTCGATCGAGACGATCGCACAGTTGTGGAAACCGCCCGCCTCGGGGAGGTGGTAGTCCACGATGTCCGGGACGATGATCTTCAGCAGGGGGAGGAAGAACCGTTCGGTGGCACGGCCGAGGGGTCCGTCCTCCGTCGGGGGGCGGCCTACGACGATCGACTGCAGGAGCGGCCGCTTCCGCATCGTCACGCAGTCGATCTTCAGCGCCGGGAACGGCTCCTGCGGGGTGTAGAAGCCGGTGTGGTCGCCGAAGGGGCCCTCGGGGAGCATCTCGCCCGGCTCCAGCCAGCCCTCCAGGACGACCTCGGCGTTGGCCGGGACCTGGAGCGGGACCGTCTTGCAGTCGACCATCTCGATCCGCCGGCCCGCGATGAACCCGGCGAACAGGTACTCGTCGATGTCGCCGGGGAGCGGGGCGGTGGAGGCGTAGGTGACGGCAGGCGGGCAGCCGAAGGCGATCGCGACGGGCAGCCGTTCGCCCCTGCGTGCCGCCACCTGGTAGTGGTTGCGGCTGTCCTTGTGGATCTGCCAGTGCATGCCGATGGTGTTCCGGTCGTGCCGCTGGAGCCGGTACAGGCCCAGGTTGCGGATGCCGGACTCGGGGTCCCTGGTGTGGGTCAGGCCCAGGTTGAAGAAGGAGCCGCCGTCCTGCGGCCAGGTGAACAGGGCCGGGAGCTGGTCCAGGTCGACGTCGTCGCCGTGCAGGACGACCTCCTGGACCGGCGCGTTGTCGGACTTCACCTTCTTCGGCGGTACGTGGGCCATCGCGCCGAGCTTCCCGAAGGCCTCCCGCACACCGACGAAGCCGTGCGGGAGTTCGGGGCGCAGCAGCCCGCCGATCTTCTCGGAGATCTCGCCGTACGACTTCAGGCCGAGGGCCTTGAGCAGGCGCCGGTCGGTGCCGAAGACGTTCATGGCCAGCGGCATGCTGGAGCCGCGCACGTTCTCGAAGAGCAGCGCGGGGCCGCCCGCCTTCTGCACCCGGTCGACGATCTCCCCGACCTCCAGATACGGGTCGACCTCGGCCTTGACACGCTTGAGGTCTCCCTCGCGCTCCAGTGCCCGGAGCAGGGAGCGAAGATCGTCGTAAGCCATGCGTCCCAGTATCGGCCACCCGGGGCCCGGCCCCGGTCACCGCCCCCTGCGATACCCCCTGCGATACTCGTCGGCCGTGACCGTCCACCGCCGGATCAGCCGGTTACCGCTGCTCGCCCTGCTGCTCGTGCTCGCCGCCTGTGCGCCGCGCCAGGACACCGGCGGCTCGCCGGTCTCCGCGCTGACCCGCGTCGCGGCCGCCGACCGCGCGGCCGCCCCCGACCTGTCGGGCAGCGGCCTGGACGGCAGGGCGGTACGGCTCGCCGACTACCGGGGCAAGGTCGTCGTCCTGAACGTGTGGGCGTCCTGGTGCGGGCCCTGCCGGGCCGAGGCGCCCGAACTGTCCAAGGCTCAGCAGGAGTTGGCGGCCAAGGGGGTCCAGGTGTTCGGGGTGGACACGGACGCCCGGCGGGACAGGGGGCGGTCGTTCGAGCGTGCGCACGGGCTGGTCTACCCGAGCCTGCACGACCCCGGCAGCCGCAAGCTGCTCCGGCTGCCCCGGGGCTACGCGCCGCAGGCGCTGCCGTACACCCTCTTCATCGACCGCGACGGGAAGATCGCCGCGAAGTACCTGAGCCCGCTCACGGCGGCGGAGGTGCGCACGATCGTCCGGCCGCTGCTGGCCGAGAAGGCGTGACTAGTCGCCGCTGCTCGCTAGACACCTGGCGCCCGCCCTGATGGGCGCCACCAGGTGGCTGAGGTCCAGCAGCACCGCGTCCGGGCGGGTCACCGAGTCGGCGATCGAGACTTCCACGGCCGGGCTGCGGCCGTAGGTGACCAGGTACTTGCGGTCCCCGGTACGGTCCCCCGTCTGCTCCCGCCACACCCAGTCCACGCCGTCCACGCTGACGCACGCGTCCGTCGTCGGGGCGGGCGGGGTGAGGCCGCAGCGCAGCCGCACCGCCCCGTGGCCCCAGACCGCGAGGCCCTCGAAGGTGACCGGGTCGCGGCCGGCGCCGCCGAGGCGGTCGGGGTAGCGGTCGGCGATCCGCGCACACGCCGGGTCCTTCGCCAGCGGCCCCTGCGCCAGGCCGAACACCGGCGAACTCAGCTCGTACGCCACCAGTCCGGCACCGGCCGCCAGCCCGGCCGCCGCCACACCGGCCGCCGCCCGCCCCCGGCGAGACCACCCACGCACCACCACGGATCCCCCTCCGCATCGAAGGGACCCATCATGCCCGCGGCCCCGTCACCCGACGTCGCCCACCCGCTACTCTGGCCGCCATGCTCAGGTATCTGCCTCTTCTGCTGGTCCTCGCGCTGTGGATCTACGCCTTCGTGGACTGCCTGAACACCCCCGAGGACGAGGTCCGTGCCCTGCCGAAGCTGGCGTGGGTACTGGTCATCCTGCTCTTCGGCGAGGTGCTGGTCGGCCCGGTGGCGTGGCTGGTCGCGGGCAGGGCACGGCAGCCGCGGGAGCGGTGGGTCGCGCCCGACGACAACCCGGAGTTCCTGAAGTCCCTGAAGCCGGAGGATCCGCGCACCGACTGACCGGGCGCGTCCCGCTAGAGCAGCGCCTTGACCTGGGCCGCGCTCAACGCCCGCCGGAAGACCTGGACCTGCTTGATCGAGCCGGGGAACCAGTCGGAGGGGCCGCCGTCGGCGGTGGCGCGGCCGATCACCAGGGGGCCCTGGGCGGCGACCGGGTTGCTGTCGTCGATGCCCGCCTCCTGGGTGCCGCCGACGTACAGGGCGAGCTGGTTGCGGGGCCCCTCGTAGACGCCGACCAGGTGGGTCCAGACGCCGGGCTTCGGGACGGTGTACGACAGGGCGCGCAGGCCGGGCCGGGCGAAGGCCCAGCGGTTCTCGGCGGCCGAGTACTGGAGGTAGAAGCCGCTGACGGCACCGGCGTCCTGGCTGACGGCGGTGGCGTAGAAGGACGGCCGGCCGCTCAGGCACACCCACGCGGAGACGGTGAAGCTGCGGCCCCTGTCGGTGCGGAGCACCGGCCCCCGGGTCATGATCTGGCTGGTGCCGCCGTCGAACAGGGCCGTCCCGTCCTTGCCCCGGCCCCAGCCGACGGCGGTGGCGATCCCGTCGTTGCGGCCGGTGTCGTCGGCGGCGACCGTGCCGGAGGTCTCTTCCAGCGGCCAGGCACCGAACGGCGACGGGACGGAGACACCACCGCCGGAGTACCGCGGGGTCTTCTTGCCACCACCCCCGTTGACGACGTGCGCGACCGGTACGGCGGCGAGCGCGGCGGCCGCGAGCACTCCCCCGGAGACGAGGAACGCGCGACGGCGCACGGACGGAGCGGCGGCGGGGGTGGTCGGCGGGCCGGCGTACGACACCTGCTGCTGGGCCGGGTCGAGCCGGGTGAGCGGGCGGGTGGCGGCGGGGTGCGGGGCAGGGTGGGCGACCTCGTCCCGAGGGTCTGCGGCGGGTCTCGGGAGGAAGGCGGTCGCGTTGGCCGCGGGCCCGTTCCGGGCCAGGATCTGGCGCGGGGTGGGCCGCTCGGCGGGGTCCTTGGCCAGGCAGGCGGCGATCAGGGCGGCGAGCGCCGGGTCGGTGACGGCGGTGATGTCGGGCTCGTCGTGGACGACGCGGTAGAGCAGGGCGGGGGTGGACCCGTCGCCGAAGGGGTTGCCGCCGGTGGCCGCGTAGGCGAGCACCGCCCCGAGCGAGAACACGTCACTGGCGCCGGTCACTTCCGCGCCCGCCACCTGCTCCGGCGACATGAAACCGGGCGAACCGACCATGAGCCCCGCCCGGGTGATGGTCGTGGACTCCACACTGCGGGCGATACCGAAGTCGATGACCCGCGGCCCGTCCTCGGCGAGCAGCACGTTCGACGGCTTGAGGTCACGGTGCACCAGCTGGGCGGCGTGGATGGAGGTGAGCGCCTCGGCGAGACCGGCGGCGAGCCCGAGCACGGTGGCGGCGGGCAGCGGCCCCTGCTCCATGACCGCGTCCTGGAGGGAGGGCCCGGCGATGTAGCTGGTGACCAGCCAGGGCAGCGGGGCGTCCGGGTCGGCGTCCACGACGGGCGCCGTGAAGGCACCGCTGACCTTGCGCGCGGCCTCCACCTCACGGCGGAACCGGGACCTGAACTCCGGCTGCCCCGCGACCAGTTCCGCGTGGACCACTTTCACGGCAACGGCCCGGCCGCCCGGGGAACGACCGAGGAAGACCCGGCCCATACCACCCGCGCCGAGACGCCTGAGCAGCTGGTACTCCCCGACGGAGAGCGGGTCGCCGGGCTCCAGAGCTGCCACGATTCCCTCCCGCCGAACGCCCGAAGACGCGGTCAGCATAGGACCGGCAAGCACCCGGGATGGCCGATTCCCGCCCGCATAGGGCAACTTGCCCCGCGGTCTGCCCTTGAGGACATCACCGTCACCCCGGCGCGGTGCGGGCGGGTACCGCTGAGCCCTCTCCCTGCGTTTCGGGTGCGCCGAGGTGCCGACCAGAACGGAGGCGGCCTCCGGGACGGAGAGGTGAAACGCTAAGGACGCGACCTACACCAAGGCGACGGACTGCGGCCGGTCGGCAGAGGGCGCCATCGGCCGCCGATGAGCACCCGTCCGTGGGGGCACGCGCCGTCACGGACGGGGACGGCTCTTGCGGGGCTCACGTCGTGCCGGTGCCGATCCGGTAGACGATCTTCTCGTTGTCCTCCTCGAACCCGAGCGACCGGTAGAAGGTGCGCGCGTTCGAGTTCACTCGGTCCGTCATCCATTCCAGGCGGCTGCAACCGGGGCGTGCCGTGGCGAATTCGCGGAGTTCGTTCATCAGCCGGACCCCGATGCCCTGCCGACGCAGGGTGTCCCGGACGTACAGCTCCTTGAGGAAGAGGGAGTGGGTGGAACCCGCGCTCGGCCACAGGAACGAGTACGCGGCGAGGCCCACGATGTCGCCCGTCTCGTCCTCCACCACAAGGGCGGACGCCAGCGGCGGGGATCCGAAGAGCGCCTCCTCGACCTGTACCTGACGCTCGTCGAACGGCTGGATGTCGGCATCCGCGGTGCCGTAGAAGCGCTCGATCTCCTCGATCAGCGCGGCCAGCTGTCGGACGTCGTTCTTCTCGGCCGGCCGGATCGTGACGGTCATCGGCGTACAGCTCCTCTCATTGCCAACCATGCCGTTGTAGAGAACCCTGGACGTGCCGAATGAGATACGCCAGGTCCGTGCAGTAGACGGACGGGTTCTGATACCCGCGGTTCCTGCTGAAGCGGTGCGGCAGATAACCGCCGCCGCACACTGCCACCAGGGGACACCTCCGGCACTCCTCGGCGAGTGCGGCCGCCCCCTCTTCCTGGCGGTGTTGGAGCTTGGGGTGGTGGAGGGCCGCGTCGAAGGAGTCGTCGAAGACGTCGAGCTCAAGGCGGGTGGCACCCTCCTCGACGGAACGAAGGGTGTCCACGCCCTCGATCGTGCCGTCGGACTCGATCACGACGCTGGTGGGTGGAGCCAGTCCGAGCGTCTCCACCGAACTGCGCACACCGGAGCTCAACGCGATGATGTCCTCCAGCATGCGGACGCTGTGCCGGTATTCCGGGCGGTCGAGCCAGGCGTCGTAGACCCGGCTCATCCAGAGCCCGTACTCGGGTCTGGTCGGGTCGTCCCGGTGGGGTGGGTCGTCGTGGGTCCCGTGCGGGAAGCCGAAGTCGATCACCGGCGGCTCGAATGCGGCCAGGTAGTCGTGGACCTCGACCGGGTCATTGGCCAGGTCCACGACGGCGAGCAGTCCGGCGAACAGGTGCGGCCGGGATCGCAGCAGTTCGATGCCGCGGACGGTGGAGGCCGAGCTGGATCGCCCGTGGTGGGTGAGCCGGTGCCGGTCGTTGGCGGCCGACGGCCCGTCGAGGCTGACGCCCACCACCACCCTGTACCGCTCGAAGAGGTCCAGCCATGCCTCAGAGAGCAGTGTCCCGTTGGTCTGGAGCTCGAACTGCACCTCGACGCTCGCGGGAATCCCTTCCCGAACAGCGGCCAAGAGGTCGGCCGTGTGCCGGACACCGGCGAGCAGCGGCTCTCCGCCGTGCAGCACGACATGGACGGCCAGGAGGCCGTGGGCTGAGACGTGCTCGCCGATCCTCCGGGCCGCGGCTCGGGCCACGTCCAAGCCCATCCGGGCGGGCAGGTGTCGCGCCGCCTGGTCCTTGGAGTTGAAGACGAAGCAATAGTCGCAGTCGATGTTGCAGCGGTTGGCGGTCTTGAGAATGAACGTCCGGAAGGGAACGGCGACTTCGAGCCTCGTCATCGATCGCAGGTGCTCAGAACGGCCAGGGCCAGATGAGCGAGGCGGCATGGGTGCCGTCGCCGGCGCGGTTCGTCGCGACCTGTTCGGCCGCCCGCCGCTGCTGTACCCGGGCGGCGACGCGGTCCAGGACCAGGTTGCCCTGCGCGGGCTGTCGGCTGGTGGGGTCCGTGGCGTGCGACATACGTAACGGCATTCAACGCTCCTTGTGAAGGACGTGCCCGACGGAGACCGGCGCGGTGCGAAGACGATGGTTGAAGACGACAGATCGGCTCGCAACCTAGCAGTGCGGCCACTCGCCGCGACACAGGGAAAATGGCCACGCGCTTGGCCCAGCCCGGCTACGGCACCAGGAGCCGCTCGATGTCGTCGGCCGACGCGGTCACGCCCAACTCCCGGTAGATGGCGAGCGCTTCGCGTAACGATCGCCCGGCACGCCCGGGACCATCGATCATCCGGTCGCAGCGGCCCGCTCCCTCCAGTGCCCGTGCCTCCTCCAACGGACAGTGGATGGCCTGGGCTGTCACCAGGGCCCGTTCGAAGAGGCGGCGTGCCGCTCGCGGGTCATCGGTCGTACGCAGCAGTGTCCCCCAGTGGTTCAGGACCTCCGCCTCACCACAGCGATCGCCGAGTTCGCGGAGGATGCCGAGGCTCTGCTCGAACGCCTCAACGGCCCCGTCCCGGTCGCCGAGCGCCGCCCGAGCGACCCCCAGCTCGCCGAGCGAGGCCGCCTCGCCCCCGCGGCTGCCGAGGTCGCGGTACGCCTCCAGGGCTTCCTCCAGATTCCGGACCGCCGCCCGTGCGTCACCGGTCAGACGGTCCAGCACCCCCAGATGGCGGATGCAGTTCGCCCGCCCGAACCGTTCGCCGAGTTCGGTGAAGTACTCCAGGGCCCGGGTGTGGTCTTCGCGAGCGCCGTCGAGATCCCCGGTGAGCCGTCGCACGACGCCCAGCTCGTTGAGGGCGTATGCCTGGTGGCCCCGGTCGTCGAGTTCTTCGTAGATACCGAACGCCTCGCGGTGCCGTTGCGCGGCCCGCTCGTACTCGCCCACGAGGCTGTGCACGACGCCCAGATCCCGCAGGGAGTTGGCCTCCCCGTACCGGTCACCGAGTTCACGGTAGATCGACAGGGCTTCTGACTGGGCCTCGACGGCCGCGTCGAAGTCGCTCGTCTGGCGGCGCACCATGCCGAGGTCGGCAAGCGCGTTGGCCTGCCCGAGCCGGTGGCCCAGCTCGCGGTAGAGAGCCAGGGCCTCGGTCTGGGCGCGGGCGGAGTCGTCGTTGTCCGCGGTCAGGTACCAGACGATGCCGACCTGGTTCAGGGCGTCCGCCTTGCCGCGCTGGTCGCCGGCCGCGTCGTAGCATGCCGCGGCCTCGTTCAGTGCCTCGGTCGCCTCGGGATAGGCGGCCATGAAACGCCGTATGACACCGAGTTCCGTCAGCGCGCCGGCCAGTGCCGGCTGGTCGCCGGTGTGCCGGGCGGCCTCGACGGCGGTCCGGTGCACGCCGACCGCCTGGTCCCAGGGGCCGGCCTGCCGAAGGAAGGGCGCCATGGCAGCCGCCAGGCGCATTACCAGGTCGTACAAGGAGAGGGCGTTCGCCTGCCGGATGCAGGCCAGGATGTTGGGCCGCTCGTCCTCCAGCCAGCTCAGCGCCGCCGTACGCGACGCCAAAGCCTGTGTCTCGGCCTGCCTCGCATCATCCGGCGGAAGCGGCGCGACCGCACCGCTGCGGACAATGTGTTCATTGGCGACGGCGAGAGCGGCCAGATAGTAGGTGCCCACACGCTGAACGGCCGGGACGTGGTCCATGCTGTCTCCTTCGTCAGCGAGACCGCGGGCGTAATCGCGCAGGAGGTCGTGCAGTCGGTAGCGGCTTCCCGGATGCTCGTCGATCAGATGGGCGTCGTAGAGCGCATCGAGCTGGTCGCGGGCCGCCGCCACCGTGACCGCGCCGAGCGCGGCCCCGGCGTAGGCGTCGAGATCCGTACCGGGGTAGTGACCGAGGGACCGGAAGAAGTGCTGCTGCTCCGGTACGAGGTCCTGGTAGGACAGGTCGAAGGTCGCGGCGACCGCACGCTCCCCGGCCCGTAGCTCACCGAGCCGGTCCCGGGCCGCCACCAGCCTCGTGTGCAGATCCGCAGCGCTCCACGTGGGGTGATGCCGCAGTCGTGCGGCGAGCAGCGACACCCCGAGCGGCAGGTACCCGCACAGCCGAACCAGTTCCTCGAGCGTGTCCCGGTCGAGCGCGTCCGCCGGCCGTCCGCTGAGCCTTACGAACAGATCGACCGCGTGATCCGGAGGCAGCGCCTGCACCGGCAGCACCACTTCCTCCTGAGCGGCCAGCCGCTTGCGGGAGGTCACCAGTACCAGGCATTCGCTCCCTCCGGGGAGCAGCGGCTCCAGCTGCCGGTAACCGGCCGCGTTGTCGAGGATGAGCAGCACTTTCTTGCCTGCCAACCGAGTGCGCCACATGGCGGCGCGGGCCTCTGTGACCGCGCCGACGTCGTCACCGACGGGGATCTGCTGCGTAGGCACGCCGGCGGCGGCGAGCAGCGAGGCCAGCGCCTCGGTGGACCGCACCGGACTGCGTCCGGGGGTGTGGCCGTTCAGGTTCACGAAGAGCTGCCCGTCCGGGAACCGGTCCGCGAGCACGTGTCCCGCGTGCACCGCGAGAGCGGTCTTCCCGACGCCCGGCATCCCATCGATCACATGGACAGGAAGCCCCTCGCCGGTGTTCTGCGCGGCATGGACCGACTGGACCAGCGACTCCAGTTCGGCGGACCGGTCGGTGAAGGCAGAGGTGTCACGAGGCAGTGACCGCAGCACCAGCGCGGCACCGGGCGGCCCTGCTCCGTCGTCCGGACGGAACACAGACTCCGAGGCCGAGGGCCGACGGTCGTCCAGCACGGCGAGGACCGCCGTCAGCGCAGCCGTGACGACCCCCAGCAGGACGAACGACAGCCAGGGATACTCCTGCAACCATCCCAGCCATGACGGCCATTGAGACTGCGCCGACACCGCGTTCGTCACCAGACCCACGAGCATCGCGGTGACCGCACCGCCGCCTGCGATGGCAGCTGTCGCCAAAACCCTCCGCGATCTCACCCGCAACCCCCGTGTGTGACGCCCCAACTCCTCAAGCGCACCAGCCCTGATGGAGGTTGGTCAAGGTCATCTATGCGCCAACGCACCGAGACACCAGCCAGGCCCCCAGGAGTGAGGAGCGGTTGGCGGATCTGTGCCACGGCTGAGGCGCGTGATCCCCCTGCCGACGGGCCCGGCCGTGCTCGGGCCTGGCACAGATCCGCCAGTCTCAGTCTTCGCCGGCTGCGTGGATCGCTTGATTCCCGCGACACGGCGCAGCCGATCCACCGTGATCTGGAGGATGTCGGGGGTGATACGGGCCAGGCACTGGCCCTCTTCCCGGTTCAGCCGCGGATACCCGAGACGAAGGCCGACCATGCCGAGCGGCCGACGACGATGACCGGGCCCGCGGGGGTCTTGCTGTCACGGACGGGGACTTCGGAGATGAACTCGGGGGCGAATTCGAGGCAGTTGCCGGCGTCGTCGCCGCTGTAGCTGCTCTTGATCCAGGTGGCCGCGCTCAGCTGCTGCTGGTTCATGGTCGCCGTAGCCCTCCATCAAGTCGCTGATCAAAGCGGCTGATTCACGAGCCGACAGGATGTCCGCCCTGAGCACATCATAGATTCGGGTCATCTCGGCGTAGGCGTCCGGATCGTTGTTGAAGTAGCCGCGACTCAGTGACTCCGAATAGATCCAGCGTTCGCCGTCGGGCAACACGAGCAGCGACATCGGCTGGTTGGGGCGATGGAAATCGAAGTGCCCGATCGGAGCCACCTGGATGCGGATGTTGGGGAGCCGCCCCACGCTCAGCAGGTGTGCGCACTGATCCCGCATCACGGCGGGACTCCCCACCGCGTGGCGCAGACAAGTCTCATCCAGCACGGCGATGTACGCAGGTCCTCCTTCGGCAAGGTAGCGCGGCTGCCGACTCAGTCGCGCCCTGACCCGGTTCTCGAGCAGTTCACCACCAGCTCGCCGGGAGAGCAGCGCCCGCACGTAATCCGGGGTCTGCAACAAACCCGGCACGACCATGGACTGGTACTCGTACAGCGCGACAGCCTTCTCCTCCATCTCCACCCTGCGCGCGAACCAGTCCGGATGCTCCACCTGCGGATACCAGTCCACCCGCCCCCACAACCGCCCCAACACCCCACCCGTGTCCAGTACTTCGTCGCACTTCTTCGCGAACGCGTCCTGCGGTACCCGCGTCCCCGCCTCCACCCTCGCGACCAGCGACCGGTCACAGGGGATCTGCTTGGCCAGCGCGTCCTGGGTGAGGAACGCGGCCTCGCGGTAGTGCCGTAACAGCTCTCCGAAGAACTCGGCGTTGGTGGTCACAACACTGGCCCCCTCCGTGACAGGTGCCGGTGGCACGCGCCCGGCATTGATACCGACCGTTCCCGTCCGCCACGCTCGATACACACAGAGTCACGAAGTGGCGTCGGAGCGCACATGACTGAACACATCGAAAGCGGGATCGAAGCGGGAACGGTCGTCTACGACCCCCGTACGGACAAGGTCGGCGAGTACCGCGGCAACGCGGGTCCCTACGCCCTGCTACGACCGCTCGGCGGCGGCCGGGAATGGGAAGCACGGCCGGAGTCGATCCGCCCGGCGACCGCGGAGGAGCGGCTGAGCGCGGAGGTACGGGCGGCCAACCGCCGTTCCACCACGCTCACTTACCCGGTGCTGGACTCCCCGGCCCCGGAACCGGTCCCCGGCTGTGCCTCCTGCGCGGAGTTCGCCGGACAGCGGGAACAGGCCGAGGCACGGTCGGACGCGAGCGGAACGACCGACTCCGCCGTACTCCTCCGCAGGCACCTGCGCCGCGACCACTGGGGCACACGTCCGCGCCGTGTCTTCCGCTTCGTGCCGTATCTGATCACGCAGGACGACAGTGCCGAGCCGGAGTACGAGGCGTACTGTGTCTCCGGCGACGAGACGGACTGCGGGGCGGCGTCCGGGCCGTGCGGTTCGCCCGGGGCGGTGGAGGAGTGGCAGCGTCGGCACACCCGGGACACCCGGCACCTGCGCTACCGCCGCAGCTTCACGGACTACGCGGTGCTGGAGCCGCAGTCCGGTGCTCGCTAGTCGCCCGGCCACCGCAGCACGATGGGCGGCTGCTCCCGGGCGCCCGGGATGTTGATGCGGACACGAGTGGTGAGCGTGGTCCGGTGGACGAGCGGGGGCGGGGCCGCCGGGTCCTTCCGGATCGGCCCCCTCGGCGTGAACCATCTGGTCCGCCCCCATTTTCCCAGGGGTGTACCGTCCGCGCTCGCGCCGCCCGGTACGGCGGTGACGACGTTCAGGAGGACCGCTTCCCGGCCCATGCCGAAGAGAGCGAGCTCCCGGGCCACTTCCGCGATCTCCTCCGGCGGCCGGTCGCAGACCCCTTTGAGGACCAGCACCGTGTCCGTGCTGCCCAGTCGTACCGGCGACAGCAAGAACGGGAGGCTCTGGATGTCCCGTAGTCGGCCGGCGGCCAGCAGGACGCGCGGGGCCAGTCCTCTCAGCCCGATCTCGCGCAGTTGGTCGACCAGTTGCTTGAGGCTGCTGCTCGGACGCTTCGCACCGACCTGGTCCAGCACCTCCAGGACCGCGTCCCGCCCGCCCATCGCCTCCAGTGCGACGACGGACCTCACCAGGGCGCCGAGCTCGCCGTCCTGGACCAGTTCCTTGAGCAGGGGTGCGGGCAAGGGGTGCCCCTCCTCCCACGCCAGCAGGACCCGGTCGACGATCGGTTCGCGGCCGGACGACTCCCGGGATTCCGCGGAGTTGTCCGGAGGGTTGTCCGGCACCGTCTCCGGCGAGTTGTCCGTCGTGCCCGCCCGGTCGTCCTCGCTGGTCGGGGAGTTGTCCGGGCCGGACAACCCGTCCGACTCGTCCTGCAGTTCCTCCTCCAGTCGGTCCAGGTCCCTGGCCCCCTTGTCCAGGATGAACGAGGCCTTCTCCAGCGCGATCTCGATGTCGTCCGGCAGGTCCGCCGGGGGCTCCTCCGACGTCGGCAACACCTCCCCGAGCGCGGTCCCCGCCGCGCCGTGGACCTCGCGCAGGCGTGCGAGCTCGTCAGTGAGCCGGCATACCTGTTCGGCCTGCAGCTCGGCGAGGCGGTCCGCCTTCTCCCGCTCGGCCCGGGCGCGGGCCAGCTCGCTCTCGGCCTGGTCCCGCTGTGCCTCGCTGTGCCGCAGCCGCTCCTGGACGTCCTCCGCCCGGGCCTGCGACCGGTTCCGCTGTGCGGTCAACGTGGCGATGTCGCGCTGGAGTTTGTCGACGAGGGTCAGCAGGATCAGCACCATGTGATTCGCGTCGTTGCGGGCCTTCTCCAGCTCGACGGCTCGTTGCAGTGCCCGGAACAACTGGTCGGACAGCTCGAGCGACTGCCGTTGCACGGCGAGGAGTTCGGCCGTGGGGGTGGCTCCTCCGGCACCCGCGCGCCGCTGCTTTCCGGCGCCCGGCGCGCCGCCGGACCGCTTCGCCCGCTCAGCCCCCTCGAAGTGCACGCGCGCGGCGGTCGTCCATCGTTCGCGTTCGGCCCGGGTCCGGGCGCAGATGTCGGCGACCGCCTCCACGAAGTCCCACTGGAGGTTCACCCCGGCCAGGCGATCCGCGACCGCCGTCCGGGACGGGACCGTGCGGCTCGCGAAGTGTTCGGGCAGCAACTTCCCCATCAGGTCGGCGAGTCGCAGTCCCGCCTCGTCGAGCCATCCCCGCATCGTCTCCGCGAGCCGGTCGGCCGGCTCCGAGGGTCCGCGCAGCGGGCCCCACGGCCGGGTACGGCGCCCCTTGCCCGCACCGACGCCCTGTTCCTCGTCGTCTGTTCGCCCACTCACCGCGCTGACGGCTCCACACTTGTCCGGACTTGTACACGGGACTGCCTGGACTAGTGGAGCCGGGAACGACCGGTCAGCACGCTGGGCGTGTCACCGCCGATTTGCAGGAGTCCCCCATGACGGACCAACTCAATCACGTACTGTCGCTCGTCGCACACGGACTGCTCACACAGCTGCCCACGCAACTGTTGACCGCGGCCGTGGTCGCGGCGACGGCCGCGGCCTGGCGGCGCTACACCAAGCGCCGGGCCGCCGAACGCGCGCGCCGCCCGGGGCAGTCCACGGAAGTGGAGTGAGGGGTTGCGAGGCTCCTGCCGGTGCCGGGTTCGCCGCCCGCTAGCAGGGCGAATCGTCGGGCAGGTGCTCCTTCGCCCACTCGCCGAGTTCCTTCAGCGACGGCTCCAGCGCGGCGCCCGCCGCGGTCAGGCGGTACGAGACCCGCAGCGGCGGGCCCTCGTCGACCTCGCGCACGACGAGTCCCGCGGCGCCGAGTTCGGTGAGCCGGTCGGAGAGCATGCGTTCGCTGATGCCGGGGATGGCGCGGCGCAGGTTGGCGAAGTGGGTCGGCTGGTCCATCAGGACGGACAGGATCGGGCCGTTCCAGCGCTTCCCCAGCACCTGGAAGACGCGCGTGATGCCGACGTCCACACCTTTGCACTGCTCCGGGTCGTGCGTCTGGTCCACCGCCATGGCATCAGGGTACAGGCCCACCACGAGACGGGGCTGAAAAAAAGTAAGCACCTGTGTTATCTATAGCTGAGTACGAATTCTCAGCCCCTCGCGTCTCGCGCCGGGCCCGCTATCCCTGTGTCTGGAGTCACCCATGGCCACCCTTCTCCACATCGACTCGTCGCTCATGCCGGGCGAGGCGTCCGCCTCCCGTGCCGTCACGGAGGCCTTCCGCACGGCATGGCAGGAGCAGCACCCCGACGGCACCGTGATCTACCGCGACCTGGCGGCGAACCCGGTGCCGCACATCACCGCGGCCAGCCACAGCGCCGGTTTCGCCGACCCCGCCACCCACACCCCCGAGCAGGCGGCGGCCTTCGCCGACCGCGTGAAGCTGGTCGAGGAGCTGGAGCGGGCGGACGCGATCCTCATAGGCGCGCCGATGTACAACTTCACGATCCCGTCGACGCTCAAGGCGTGGCTGGACAACGTGATCCTGATCGGTCGCACCGGGGGCGAGAACCCGTCCGCCAAGGGCACTCCGGTCACCGTCGTGGCCAGCCGCGGCGGTTCGTACGCGCCGGGCACCCCGCGGGAGCCGTTCGAGTACGTGCAGAACTACCTGTCCGCGGTCCTCTCCGGCGGCCTCGGCCTCGAAGTCGACTTCATCGTCCCGGAACTGACGATGGCTCCGCAGGTGCCGGCCATGTCCGAGCTCGTGCCGCTCTACGAGGCCTCCCGCGACCGCGCCCTCCAGGAGGCGTCCGACAAGGCAAAGGACCTGGCCGGCCGCCTCGCCGCGTAGCGACCCCGGCGGAGCCGATTGCGCCGATCGGCCCAGCTCCGCATGCGGGTCCGGTGGCGGGCGGTTGTGATGGACGCGTTCTCACCCCGCTACCAGGAGGCCTTCATGCGCATCCGCGCCCTCGCCGTCACCGGCGCCATCGCCGCCACCCTCGCCCTGGGCACCACCGCCGCCTACGCCGACAACGGCGCCAACGCCAACGGTTCCGCGGCCTACAGCCCGGGCGTGCTGTCGGGCAACGTCGTCCAGGTGCCGATCAGCATTCCGATCAACGTGTGCGGCAACAGCATCAACATCATCGGCCTGCTCAACCCGGCGGCCGCCAACGTCTGCATCAACGGCTGACCGCCCGGCGCGCTGCCCGCGTAGCTTCCGGAGGACGACCCATCTCCGGAAGCTCCGGCATGCGTGCAGGTTGTACGCCGGTGAGCCGTCCGAGACGGACAA
The DNA here is from genome assembly GCF_043201895.1 of Streptomyces sp. NPDC048254. Classification (NCBI taxonomy): domain Bacteria; kingdom Bacillati; phylum Actinomycetota; class Actinomycetes; order Kitasatosporales; family Streptomycetaceae; genus Streptomyces; species Streptomyces sp. NPDC048254. The sequence continues at coordinate 86,933 of NZ_JBICZJ010000027.1, read as the reverse complement.
TGCGCCCCTGGGCCGGAGCGGGCGCGAACCCGACACTTACCTCGTATGACGACTGCTCCCGCCGGTTCCACCACCAGTATCGTGCCCGAGTACGGCGACCGGGTCATCGCCGTGGAGGCGGCGGGCTCGGAACCGATCCCCGACGCCGAACGCCACGGCAGCCCGCTCCAGCTCCTGTGGACCTGGGCGTCCCCCAACATCGAGTTCGCGACCGTCTACATCGGCGTGATCGCCGTCCTCTTCTTCGGCCTGGACTTCTGGACGGCGACCGCCGCGATCCTGCTGGGCACCGCGCTCGGCGCGGTCACCCAGGGCGTGCTGTCGCTGGACGGCCCGCGGTTCGGCGTCCCGCAGATGGTGATCGGCCGCTTCTCCTTCGGCTACCTCGGCAACATCCTGCCCTCCGCCGCCAACGGCCTGCTCGCGGGCGTCGGCTGGTTCGCCGTGAACAGCGTGAGCGCGGCCTTCGCCCTCAACACGCTGACCGGTCTGCGGCCCCTCCCCTCCCTGCTGCTCGTCGTGGTCGCGGAGATCCTGATCGGCTTCATCGGCCACAACTTCGTGCACACCTTCGAGAAGTACGCGTTCCCGGCGCTCGCCGTGATCTTCCTGCTGGCCGGGGTGTGGACCTTCAAGGACGCGGACCTCGGCGGGGGCGGCTCGGGCGGCGGTGTCGGCGGCTTCCTGCTCGCTTTCAGCGCGGCCTGGGGGTACGCGGCCGGCTGGAACCCGTACGCCACGGACTACTCGCGCTATCTGCCGCGGACCGCGAACAAGGCGAAGACGGTGCTGTGGCCGGCGGTCGGCCTGTTCGTGTCGGTCTCGATCGTCGCGGTCATCGGCGCCGCCTCGGCCACGATCCTCGCCCCGAAGGACGCCACGCCGACCGCCGCCTTCACCGGCCACCTTCCCGGCTGGCTCGGCGATCTCGTCCTGCTCGCCATCATGCTCGGCGGGGTCTCGGCGAACGCCCTCAACGTGTACTCCGGGGCGATCTCCATCGCCTCCTTCGGCCTGAAGCTCCCCACCTGGCTGAGCCGCAGCGCGCTGGTCGTGGTGTCGGGCATCGCCGGTACGGCGGCGGCCTGGGCCTCGCTGGACGACGCGGGGGCGGCGTACGAGGCGTTCCTGCTGGTCATCGCGTACTGGGTGGCGCCCTGGCTGGGCGTGGTCCTGGTCGAGCGGTGGCTCCAGGGCCGTACCGCGACCGACGAGCAGCTCGCCGCCCGGCTGGCCGACCGCTCCTTCACCAACTGGCCCGGCCTGGCCGCCCTGTTGACCGGCGTCGCGGTCTCCGTCCCGCTCTTCTCCAACCAGGAGGACTACGTGGGCTGGGTGCCGAAGCACCACCCCGCCTTCGGCGACATCACACCGGTGGTCGGCTTCGCGGTGAGCGCGCTGCTGTACGCGGCACTGCGGAGCCGGGCCAGGCGGACGCCGTGACCCGGCCCGGGTGACCAGCTAGTCCTGCCGCGACCTGACGTACTCCTCGTACTTCTCGGCGCTCATCAGGCCGTCGAGAGCCTTCTTGTCGGAGACCTGGATCTTGATCAGCCACGCCTCGCCGTGCGGGTCCTCGTTGAGCAGCTCGGGTTCGGAGTTCAGGAGCTCGTTCATCTCGATCACCTTGCCACCCACCGGCATGTAGACCTCGGTCACCGCCTTCACGGACTCCAGGGTGCCGAACTCCTGGCCCGCGTCGATCGTACGGCCCACGGTCGGTACCTCCACGAACACGATGTCTCCGAGCTGCTTCTGGGCGAACTCGGTGATCCCGATCTCGGCGGAGCCGCCGTTCATGCGGATCCATTCGTGTTCCCGGGTGTACTTGAAGTCGGACGGGTACATGGCGCGGCTCCTTCGAGTTCGGTCGGCGCCATCAGCCTGCCACCCCCGTCGCCCTGCGTAACGATCCGGATACACCACCCGGGTGACGGCCCGCCGGGCCCGGTTCCGGGGCCGTTCACTCGTGGCGCTGCGCTTCCTCCCGCGTCGGCTGGGAGGGGACTCTCGTCGTGAGCGGTGCGGCGGGGCGGGCGGTGCTGCGGGGTGCTCCTTCGAAGCGGCTCGGAAACGGGTACTTCCGGTCCAGGAAGGCGTGGATCGCGGCCTGGGTGGCCGCCCTGGTCTCCGGGGGCGTGTCCACGTCGTTGAGGCAGAAGAAGTCGATGTCCTCGCCGGCCGTGAGGCGGGCCAGGCGGCGGCGCATGTCCGGTGTGCCCAGCTGGACGTAGCGGAAGCGGTAGTCGGCGGGGACGGCCCGGCCGGTCGCCAGCGCCCAGTGGTGGTGGAGCGTGGACGCGGGGGGCACGTCGGAGGTGGAACGGAAGCGCGAGTAGGCGGTCCGTTCGAGTTCCTCGATCCCGAGGTCCTCCATCTCCCGCATGACCGAGAGCAGTTGGGGATGCGGGGTGTGCAGCGACTTGTGCGTGATGTGTCTGCCGTGGAAGCGCCTGATCACCTCGCGGGCGTTCTTGCCGGCGGAGTTCGGGGCCGGTTCGAGTGGGTGCGGGGCGCCGACCCCGAGTTTCAGGGGGGACAGCGGGATGCGGGCGATGCCGTTGCCGTGGAAGAAGTGCCCGGGCCCCACCGGGCGGTTGATGAAGACGTCGTCGTTGAAGTAGAGGTAGTGCTCCGACAGGCCGGGGATGTGGTGCAGGCCGCTTTCTATGGCGTGGGAGTTGAAGACGGGGAGCGCGTCGGCCGGGAGGATGTCCCGGTGGTCGATCACCGTCAGGCCCTCCGCGTCCGGGTCCAGCCAGTCGGGGATCTGGGAGTCGGTCACGAGGTAGACGCGCCGGACGAACCCGGCGTACATCTCCAGTGAGCGCAGTGCGTACCTCAGTTCGTCATGGCTGGTGTACCGGGAGGCGCCGGTCTCGCGCGGAGCGATGACGTTGTCGGAGAGTTCCTGATGGGCGCGGCGCTTCGCGGCCATCGCCGGGTCGTCCCCGTCGACCCAGGTGTACACGGCGTCGACGGGGAACAGCACCTCGTCGATGCCGGGCTCGGCGAACGGGGCGAACGTCGGGACGGTGCGGCGGTGACCCGCCGCCGGTTGCCGCGCGGCCACCGGCAGCACCTCCGCCACGGGGTTGCGGCGCGGGGCGACGAGCGCCGGGCCGAAGACGTCCGGCAGCCGGCTGCCGGGCACGGTGAGCCAGGCGGGATCGGTACCCGCGGCCGTACCCGGGGCGCTGCCCGCGGCCGTACCCGGGGCGCTGCCCGCGGCCGTGTCCGGGGCGGCGCCGAGGTCCCGGCCGTGCCGCCAGAACTCGATGTCGCACCCCGTTTCGAGGCCGCTGAGCAGCTGCCCCTCCGGGCCGAGGCGCACCACACCGGTGCGGAGCACCGCGGCCCGCCGCAGGGCCCGCGGCAGCCTGCCGTCGGCCCACAACACCGCGGTCGTCACGGCGCCGTCCGGTCCGACGGCGCCGACGTACCCGGCGGTGCCCGCGAAACGCTGGGCGGCCCGGGCGAGGACCGCACCGCGGTACGACTCCTCGACGCCCACGACCTGCCGCGGCACGCCGTGCCCGTGGTCGGAGGGCACCAGGAAGTACGGGACCTGCAGCCCTTCCAGGAGGGTGCAGACGCGTTCGAGATCGGCTTCGACGGCGTCCGAGGCGGTGTACGCGGCGACCGTGCGGCCGTACAGCCGCGTCGATCCGAGGGTGATCCCCCGCGTTCCGGGTACGGCGGCCCGCAGGCGTCGTCGGGCCCGGGTCGCGCGCAGGGCCCAGAGCCCGGCCGACACCCGGGTCCACAGGCGCACCAGAAGGCTCCCGGCGGTGCGCAGGCCCGCGGGCGCCGTGAAGCGGTGACGGATGTCCATGCCCCCCGGCCCCCGTCAGTCCTGCTTCTCGAAGGGGCTCGCGAAGGGGAAGTAGTCCTCCAGGAACTCGTTCATCCGGACGCCGACCCGCTCCCGTTCCTCGGGCGCCACGTCGACGTCGTTGAGGCAGAAGAAGTCGAAGCGGCGGTTGCGGCGCAGCTCGGCCAGCCGGGCCTCCGCGTCCGGGCGGCTGATGTTGACGTACCGGAAGCCGAACCGGCCCGGCACGCCGTGGCCGGTCATCAGCGCGTACTGGTAGAGCAGCGGGGCCGTCACGGCGATGTCCTGGGGCGAACGGAAGCGGGACGCCGTGGTGCGGCGGATGTCCTCCGGGAAGAGCTCCTCCAGGGCCCGCAGTGTCTCCCGCCGCTGCGGCAGCGGGGTGTGCATGAAGTTGTTCGTGGTCATCCGCCCGAACCTCTCCAGCAGCAGCCGGCGGACGTTCTTGCTCGCGGAATTGGTGGCCGTCTCCTCGGCGTGCGGCTTGCCGACGCCTATCTTGAGCGGGGACACCGGGATCTTCATCAGACCGCTGCCGTGGAAGAAGTGCTCCGCGGTGACCCGGCGGCCGACGAACACGTCGTCGTTGAAGTAGAGGTAGTGCTCCGACAGGCCGGGGATGTGGTGCAGCCGGGTCTCGATCGCGTGCGAGTTGAACACCGGCAGGACGTCCGCCGGGAAGATGTCGCGGTGGTCGACGACCGTGATCCCCGGGGCGGTGTCGTCGAGCCAGTGCGGCTTCTGGCCGTCGGTCACGATGTAGATGTGGCGGACGAAGTCGGCGTACATGGCCAGCGAGCGCAGTGAGTACTTGAGCTCGTCGTGGCTGGTGTAGCGGGAGGCGTTGGTCTCCTTGTCCAGGATCTCGGCGGTGCCGCGCTCCTGGTACCGGGCGCGCTTGGCGCGCATCTCCGGCTCCTCGCCGTCCACCCAGGTGTATACCACGTCGACGGGGAAGGTCACGTCGTTCACGGTCGGCCGGGTGAGCGCGGCGAAGCTCGGCAGTTCCCGGTCGCCGATCCGCACCAGGGCCGGCTTCTGCTCGGACGCCGGCAGTACGTCCGTGATGCCGTTGTTCCGCGGTGCGACGAGGGACTCCGCGAAGATGTCCTCGGACGCCTGCGGCTGGACCGCGGCCAGCCGCCGGGGGCCCTTGTCGGAGGCGAGGAGTTCCGCCCCGTCCTCCCAGAACTCGACGTCGCAGGCGAGCTCCGGGCCGGCGAGCAGCTGGCCCGCGGGGCCCAGGTGGTTCTCCCCGATGCGCAGGACCGGGGCCGTGCGCAGCGGGGCCGGCAGGACACCGTCCATGAACAGGGCGGGGTGCTTGAGCTTTCCGCCGGGCAGCGGCCTGCCGATGAACACCGCCTTCCCCGCGTTCCGCGCCTCGAGGGCGGTGAGGAGACGCTCCCGGTCAAGGGCGTTCACGCCGATGGTGTGGCGGGTGCGCGAGGCCGGCACCAGGAAGTAGGGGATGCCTTCCTGCTCCAGCGCGGCGAGGACCAGTCCGAGGTTGGCGGCGGCCGCCTCGGCGGCGGTGAACCGGGTCACGACCCGTCCGTAGAGCTGCTGGCCGCGCACCGCCACCGGGCGGAGCACCGGGTCCGTGACCGCTGCTCTGCGGCGGCGCCGCAGGGTACGCAGCTGCCACACCTTCTCGGCGGCCTTCCGCTCGACTCGCGGTCGCACCCGCCGGGCAAAGGAACGCACGGTCACGTTCTGAACTCCTCTACATCAACCCCTACACACCCTTGTGTTAACCAGACGGACACCTAAGGCGGATGGTTGTAGAAATCTTCTCGGAGAATTAAAGGTAAACCGATCCCACACACAAGCAACTCATACATACATGTGCTATCAGCCACCTCACGCGAGCGAAGCCGGAACGCCCTAGCCGTCGTCCCGCAGCCGCCGCCAGATCCGGGTGCGGTGCAGCACGTAGACGGCGACGACCAGGGTGAGCAGCTGAAGGCCCACGGCGAGCAGCCAGAACTCGTCCCGGGTCCCCAGCCGGTCCGTCAGGAAGGTGAAGTTCATGCCGAAGAACCCGGTCAGGAACGACAGCGGCAGGAAGATCACCGACACGATGGCCAGCCGGTTGATCACGCCGTTCTGTTCGCCCGCGACCAGGGACGAGTAGCTGGCCAGGGCGCGCCGCGCGGCGTCCTGGAGGGACTCGATGTCCGTGCGGACCAGACGTGCCGCGCGGGCGAACTCCTGGGCGAGGCGCTGCCGTTCGACCGGGAAGTCGCTGCTCATCATCCTGCGGGTGACCACCTCGTCGACCGCCTGGAGGTAGGGCAGCAGCGAGTGGTGCAGGAGGGCGGCACGGCGGCGCAGCTGGGACAGCAGGTAGATCTGCTCGGGGTGCCGGTCCTCGAACATGGCGTCCTCCAGCTCCTCCACCTGGAGCAGCGCGTCCACCGTGGCCCGGCGGAACGTCGCCAGCGCCTCCTGGAGCAGCAGGAACAGCGTGGCCACGGCGTCATGGGGCCGCTCCCGTCGCAGCTGCGCCCTCAGGCCCGGCGCCAGGACGGCCGGGCCCCAGTGGGCGGCCACCAGGAAACGCTCGCCGGCCAGGGCGTGCACATGGGTGACCCGGCCGTCCACGACCACGGGTACGACGAAACCGGCGATGTCCCCCAGGAACTCGGCCCGCGGCGACTCGTCCGGCACGCCGAACCAGTCCAGGTCCTCGTCGTCCAGCCCGAGCCGCCGGACCACCGGCTCCTCCGCCGGGTCCGCCTCCTGCGGCAGCTGGACCCCGAGGATCAGGAACGGGTCCCCGGCGAGCCGCCGACGGGCCTCCGGCACGGAGATGCGCGTCGTGCCCCCGTCCGGCACCGACACCATCGTCACGATCATCCCGTCACCCACGCTCCCAGCCTGCGTGGGGCCCGCGGCCCGCGCACGCGCTGCCGCCGACCAGGCGCGGGCCGTCCGGGCGAGGCGGCGGCCCGGTACGGCATGGTCCCCGGGACGTGGCTCCCCGCGGCGAATACCGAGGTCTCCCCCACCCGGGAGAGGCCCGTGCCCGATCCTGGACCCCGAGCGCCTCTGAACGGGCTTCGCTAGGCCACCGTGCGCAGCCCCCGTACCCGGGCCGCCCCCGTCCCCCGGACCACCCGGTGCGCGCAGGCCGCCGTCAGGAGTTCGCCAAGCAGGTCCGGGTCGTCGATCTCCAGGCCGAGGAGGGACTCGATGCGTTCCAGGCGCTGGTAGAGGGACTGGCGGCCGATGTGCAGGAGGGCGGCCGTGCGGGTCGGTGAGCAGCCGTGCCGCAGGTGCACCTCAAGGGTGCGGACCAGATCGCTGGCGTGGGCCGCCTCCCAGGCCAGCAGTGGGCCGAGGGTGTGCTGGACGAGGGCGGCGAGACGTTCGCGGTTGGCGGCGATCCCGCCCCGGGTCAGCTCCCGCTCCAGGGCGAGGGCGCGGGCCGAGGTCACCGACGGGCCCTCGGGCAGCGCCGGTTCCGCGGGCGGCACGGTCAGCGCGAGTTCGAGGGTGGTCCGGGCCGCCCGCAGCGTCTCGCTCCAGTGCAGCCAGCCGCCGGGGCCGACCGCGTGTCCGACGGCGACCGTGGCCCCCGCCTCGGCGGCACCCCGGAACGCCTCCTGCACGGCCCGCACGGGATCGCCGGGGACCGCGGCCGGCACCGCGAGCAGCGCCAGGACGTCCCCGGGGAACGCGGCCCGCAGCACCCCGGCCCCGCCCAGCACCCGTACCGCCCGGTCCACCGCGCCGACGCCCCGGCTGCCGTGCAGCGAGACGCCGAGGAGCCGGGCGCCGGGGCCGGGATGGAACCCGCCGAGCGCGGCCCGCGCTTCCACCTCGGGCTGGTTGAGGGCCTGCCCGTCGGCCAGGTCGGCGAGGAGCGCCGCCGCGTGGTCGTCGCCCCAGGGCCGGACGAGCGTACGGCGGCCGGACAGGCCCCGGGCCACGATCGCCCGGTTGGCGGCCTCGGCGATCCGGACGAAGGGCACCACCCGGTGCAGGGCGAGCAGCGGCAGGCCGAGGCGGCAGGCCTCGTCGGTCACCTCCGGCGGCATGCTGGGCAGCGCCCGCCCGACCTCCACCGCGAGCCCGGCCGCACCGCGCGCCGCCAGCTCCCGCACATAGCGGCGGCGGACCTCGTCGCCGGCGTCGGTCAGCCCGAAGCCGTTGGTGAGGAGCAGTTCGCCGCCGTCGAGGAAGTTGGCGCCCTCGTAGACCTCGCTGGAGTGGACCCAGCGCACGGGGCGGTCCAGGGCGCCCTGTCCGGCGAGGAGTTCGGGGCGGGCCGCCCGCACCGGGTCGAGGGCCAGGACTTCGCGGAGGGTGAGTGCGGGCACGGTGACCTCCAGGGGACGGGCACGGCCGCTGACATTTCGTCCGGCCGGGGGTTGCCCGGAGGGTACTTTCCGCACGTTGCCCTCGTGTTTCGGCCACAGGAGAGTGAAGTCATGCAGCCCATGGATCCGCTGGACACCCTGGCCCCTCTGGACCGGACCCAGGCCCGTGCCTGGCTCGCCACCGCCGTCGCCGAGGCCCGCGCCGGACTCGCCGAGGGGGGCATCCCGATCGGCGCCGCCCTCTACGGCGCCGACGGCGCACTGCTCGGCCGCGGCCACAACCGGCGTGTGCAGGACGACGACCCCTCCATGCACGCGGAGACGGCCGCCTTCCGCGCGGCGGGCCGCCAGCGCACCTACCGCGGCACCACCATGGTGACCACCCTGTCCCCGTGCTGGTACTGCTCCGGCCTGGTCCGCCAGTTCGGCATCTCCCGGGTCGTGATCGGCGAGGCGGCCACCTTCCACGGCGGCCACGACTGGCTCGCCGACCACGGCGTGTGGATCGTCCTGCTGGACGACCCGGAGTGCACCGCCCTGATGCGCGACTTCATCAAGAACAACCCGGCTCTGTGGAACGAGGACATCGGTGAATGACACGACCAGCAGCCCCCGTATCCCCACCGTCGACCTGCGCCCCTGGCTCGACGGGGACGAGGCGGACCGGCGGGAGATCGCCCGGACCGTCGACGGTGCTCTTCAGACCGCCGGGTTCCTGCTCGTCACCGGGCACGGGGTGGACGCGGAGTTGCGGGGCGCGGTCCGGGAGGCCGCGCGGCGGTTCTTCGGGCTGTCCGACGAGGTGAAGCGGGCGTACGAGGTGAAGGTCGGGGGGCGTGGCTGGCTGGGGCCCGGGGCGGAGGCCAACGGGTACTCGGAGGGCACCGAGACGCCGCCCGACCTGAAGGAGTCGCTGACCTTCGCGACCCACGAGCCGTTCGAGGACCCGGTGGTCAACGCCGAGTGGTACGCGCCCAACGTGTGGCCGGCGGAGGTGCCGGAGCTGCGGGTGGCCTGCGAGGAGTACCTGGCGCGGATGGCCGAGCTGGAGAAGGAGCTGCTGTCCCTCCTCGGGTACGCGCTCGGGATCGAACAGGACTTCTTCTCCCGGCACATGGACCACCCGACGTACGGCTTCAACATCAACTGGTATCCGGGGACCGAGGTGCTCGGCGAGCCCGCGCCGGGGCAGTTCCGGATCGGGCCGCACACCGACTTCGGGACGGTGACCATCCTGGACCGGCAGGCGGGCAAGGGCGGGTTGCAGGTGTACACCGACGAGGGCGGGTGGGAGGACGCGCCGTACGACCCGGCCGCCTTCACCATCAACATCGGTGACCTGATGGCCCGTTGGACCGGTGACCGGTGGCGGTCGGGACGGCACCGGGTGCTGCCGCCGCCCACCGACGCGCCCGGCGAGGAGCTGATGTCCCTGGTCTACTTCGGCGAGTGCACCCCGGGCACCACCGTCGAGTCCGTCCCGGCGCCGGTCGGGCGGGTGGCGTACCCGCCGGTCGACTCGCACGTCTACCTGCGGGAGAAGCTGGACTCCATCACCGTCGGCTGAGGCCGGCACCCCGGTATGCGTGTGTCACAGATCACAGATCGATTCGGTTTGCGTGGATGACCGGATCGATCTGCGGTCGTTTGCACCCTCCATCACAGGACGCCCTCCCGGTAACCCGCTCCCAGCAGGTGCTTTGACGTTCCTTCAAGCAACTGTCACACAAGTGGAGTTGGGATTCCGATTACCCGGGACCATTCGCGCTGGTTTTTGTGCACTGTGTGTTCGAGAAGGGTCACAGCAAGCCACGAGGAACTCGGTAGTGTGGTCGCACTCCCCTCTCGGGGTCAGGCCAGCAGGCACAGATCCAGCCTGCCGTCGTGTCACCGAGAGAAAGGAGAAACGATCCATGGCCAACGCCGAGGAGACCGAGTCGGAGGAACCGGGAGAACCTCCCGATCAGCCGACCGGCCCCGAGGAGCCGGATCACCCTGACGGTACAAGCCTGCGCTGGGAGCGCCTGCAGCTGGTCATCGACGCCGTGAGCGTCGCGATCGGACTCATCGGGCTCTGGCGTGGGTGCGGCGGATGAGGTAGCACCCTCACCCGCCGCGTACTGCCGGGTCGGCCAACTGGGTCCGCGTCCTGGACCGGTGCACCACACATCGCCAGGGCGCGGGCCCGCTCACTTCCAGACCCGTACATACGCACTCACGCACGGAACACCGCGGGAGTCCGATGGGATCCCCCACGTCGCGCGCTCCGCGTTCCTCGATACTGCCGCGTGGCACACCACTTGGAGAACCCTCTCGAACCCTAGACGGTACCAGGAGACCACTCTGCCTGCGGCGCGGTCGGCGCGCCGGGCACCCCCACCGGGTGTGCGGCCGCCGGGAACAGGGCCGAAACGGTACCGCTCCCGCGCGCGTGTCCGGCGTGACGTGCGTGGGAAGGCGTTCTCATGGCCCGTGGCACGGCACCCTTCAGTTCCGCGGCACTACGCGAGGTACGACGATGGCGGCGCGTCGACGGCCGGCTGCTGAGCGCGGCCGAACTCGCCCGTCGCGTCGGCACCTCCAAGTCCCGGATCCTCGCCTACGAGAAGGGCACCTCGGTGCCCGAGCCGCAGCGCATCGAGCAGCTCGCCGAGGTCTTCGGCATCCCGCCGCGCCGGCTGTGCCCGACGGTGCCCGACGCGGCGGACGGCATCCGCCGGCTGCGCGTCGCCGCGGGCCTCACCAGCGCCGAGGCGGCCGAGCGGCTCGGCATCAGCCGGAACACCTACCGGGACCTGGAACTGCACGCCAAACTCCCGGCCCGCCGGTACGCCACCCTGCCGCAGCGGCTCGCCGAGGTCTTCGAGGTCAGTCCGCGCACCGTCCACCGCTCGCTCGACTCGCATCCGCAGGCGGCGGAGCGGCGCCAGGAGATCGCCCGGCTGCTGACCGCCCTGTTCCGCCGTGCCCACGAGACCGGCCGGCCGGCCGCCGTCGGCGCCGACGAGCCGGAACTGCGCGCCCTGGCCGCGCTGTTGCGGCGTTCGGTCGGGATGACCTGCCGGCTGGTCGACCACGAGCTGGGGCGGCTGCGCGGCTACCTCCGGGAACGCGCCGCGGAGGAGGCGACCGCCGCCTACGGACAGGACGAGGACGACATCCGCCGGGCGCGGGACCAGGTCAGGCAGCTGACCGAGCGGATAGAACGGGCGGCGGTCCAGGCGGCCGTCTCCTGGACCCGGTTCCTGGCCGAGGCGATGACCAGCCGGCAGTGGCGGCTGGTGGTGCGGCTGCTGAACGCCGAGGCGGTACCGGAGGCGCGCCTGCTCGACTTCGGTGAACTGGAGGCCTGGCAGGGGCTGGCCGCGCAGGGCCTGATCACCCGCGAACGCACCCCCGACGGCGGCACCAGCGGCTTCGTGCTCACCCCCGCGGGACTGGGCCGGGCACTGCACGAGGCCCGGCTGTACGCCTGCCTGTACCCCAGGGTTCCGGCGCCGTCCCGCACGGCGCGGGTGGTCGCCCGGCGCAAGTTCCTCGACGCCCGCAAACGGTGGACACCGGCCGCACCCGTTCAGAACAGGCCCACAGCCGGGCCGGTTTCGTAACCATACGGACACCGTGCGCTATGGCCGGAAGCAACTCCCCCTTCTTACACTTGCGTTGAGGGGGGACTGCCTTGCACAGACGGTTGCACGGGCGCGGAGCGCTGTTCGACGTGGAGCCGGCCGGGCTCATACCGAGGATCGTCGGGTTACGGCCGTACCAGCACCGTGCCCATCCCCTCGAACACCCTGGCGAGCTGCCGTTCGTGGTGCTGACCGGGGCCCGGGGGCTCGGCAAGAGCGCGGTGCTCGGGGAGTTGCGGGACGCCTACAAGGGGCACACTCCGGTCGCGCTCGTGGACTGTGCGGAGGCGCAGTTCACGGCGGCGCCCGCGGGGCGTCCCGCCGAGTCCTGGTCGCCGGTCGCACAGGCGCTGCTGGTCGTCGCCGAGCAGCTCGCGGAACCGGTGACGGGCGCCGGGCGGATCACCTTCCCGCGTCTCATGTCCGGCCTGGTCGCGGTGGCCGCCGGCGGCTGGGGGGACGCCGACTCGGAGCGGATCCGGCGCGAGGTGGAGCGGATCCTGCTGCTGAACGAGAGCGGCTCCTGGATCAGCGGGTTCGCGGGACGGTGGGCCGGGAAGGTGGCCGCGAAGGTGGTCGCCGCCGCCACCGGCACCGGACCGCTGGTCTCCGGCGCCATCGAGGCCACCCTGGAGTCGATCGCCGAGGGCTTCGCCAGCCGCCGGCACCAGAAGGCGTCGGTCTGGTACCGCACGTACCCCAACGCGGGCGGCCACGCGCAGCGCGGACTGATCCTGCTGTCGGGGCACTTCCGGGCCGGCGGCACCTCCCGGGAGCACGCCGAGCGCTATCTCGTACGCGCCCTGCTCGCCGACCTGACGGAGGCGTACGCGGGCGTGCTGCCGCGGATGCAGCGGCTCGGCCGCCCGCTGGTACTGGTCGACAACGTGGGGACCGGGCCGGGCCCCGGCCTGCTGGACGCCGTACTGCGCGACCGCGCCGACGGCGTCGCCGACCAGGTGGCGTTCGTCGCCGGACTGCGCGGCGACGGCCGGGAGCTGCTGCGCAACGGCGTACGACGGGAGCTGGCCGAGGTCGCCCGGCGCACCGCGTGGGCACCGGACGCGGCCGTACCGTCCTCGCGGGCGCTGCTGGTGGCGTTGCCGCCGCTCTCCCCCGACGACACCCTGCACCTCGTCGCCACTCCGGCCGCACCCCAACTCCCGCACGCCGTACACCGGTTGACCGGCGGGAACCCGCTGGGCATCGCCGTGCTCGCGGAGGCGGCGGCCCAGCACCCGGACCGGGCCGGCGCGCTGGGCGACCTGCTCACCGCCGAGGTGCGCCTCACGGAGGACGGACCGGCCGCCCCCGTCTACCGCGAACTCCTCGACCGACTGGTCCCGCAGGACCGGCTCGACGAACTGACCGTGCTCGCCGCCGCGCACGACCACGACTCGGCGTGCGCCCTGGCCGAGGCGCTGCTCGCGGACGACTTCGGTCCGGCGGACGTACGGGCGCTGCAGAGCCGGCTGGCCGGGGAGGGGCTGCCGGTGGTGCCCGGGCAGTTCGTCGGCGACCCCTTCGTGCGGACCCTGCTGCTGCTCCGGCTGCATCTGCGGGACCCCGACCACGGCGGCTGGCGCACCGCCCACGAGACGCTGGTCGCCTCCTACACGGACGACCGCCCGGACGAGCGGGCCCGCTTCCGGCTCCACCACCAACTGGCCCTGGGCCGAACCGAGTCGGCGGTCGCCCACCTCCGCGACACCTTCCCGGTCCTGGACACCCGCGGCTGGCTGCGCACCCTGCGGTTCGTCGCCTCGGCGCCCTACTTCCACGCCCATGACGCCGAGGGCCGCGACTTCACCGGGCAAGGCGACCGGCGGGCGGCGGTGGCGCTGGGCCGCACGGACGCCGCACAGCAGGTGCCGGACGGCGTGGATCCCGTCCTGCATCTGCGCGTCCGGCGGCTGCTGCACGCGGTGTGGCACCTGACCGATCCGCTGGTGCTGCCCGACCCGAAGGTCGGCGACCGGCTCCGCTTCGAGCTGGAGCAGCTGTCCAACCTGCGGCCGGCCGGCAACGCGCTGCTGTGGCGGGCCTCCCGGGACTGGCCCGCGGCCGCGCTGGCGGGCCGCCCGCCCGCCGACCCGGAGGACGACGAGGGCGACGACGAGCGGAGCGGGGTGGCGTGATGGCACGGCGGGGCGTGGGCACGTGGGTGCGCGAAGGCGTCTGGGAGATCCCGCTGCGCCGCTATCTCGCCCTGCTGGTCACGGCGGGGCTGATCGCCGGCCTGGTCGTCGGGGTCCGGCTGGCGCTCCACGACGACCGGTCCTGCGCGCCGGGCGTGGCCCGGCCCGAGGACAGCGACGAGTGCGTGGGCGTGGCGACCACGGCGTTCGACTTCGGGCATCCGCAGCTGACGGACACCGTGCGGGCGATCGCCCGCGAGAACGCCCGCCTGAAGGCCGGGAGTTATGTGACGGTGGCGGTGATGCTGCCGTACACCGCGACGGCGGCGGCGAACCTCGCGGACATCCAGCACGAGCTGCAGGGCGCCTACCTGGCCCAGTACCAGGCCAACCACGACTCCAACGGGGAGTCCCCGGCGATCCGGCTGGTACTGGCCAACCCCGGTGCGACCAGCCAGTACTGGCAGCAGATGGTCGCGCAGCTGGCGCGGATGACCGGCTCCGCGGACCGGCTGCGGGCGGTGGCCGGGGTCGGGCAGAGCACCGACAACAACAAGAGGGCCGTCAGGGAGCTGACCCGGCTGGGGATCCCGGTGGTGGGCTCGTCGATCACCGCCGACGACCTCGCCAACGGGCAGGGCGGCAAGGACCCCTACCCCGGTCTGGCGCGGGTGTCCCCGACCAACACCGACGAGGCCCGGGCGCTCGCCTCCTTCGCCAAGGTCGGCGGGGGCCGGGCGCTGCTGGTGTACGACAAGCCGGGCGACCCGTACACGCGGACGCTCCAGACGTCGTTCGCCGCGCTGATCAAGGACTCGCCGTACGAACCCCAGCCGTTCACACCGCCGGCCGACCGCAGCAGGGAGGGCACGACCGCGAACACGTTCCGGCAGATCACCAACCTGATCTGCGACACCTCGCGATCGACCGACACGATCCTGTTCGCCGGCCGGCACACGCAGCTGCGGCAGTTCATCAACGCGCTGGGCGGACGGGGCTGCCAGGACCGGAAGTTCACGGTGCTGACGGGTGACGAGGGGTCGTACCTCACCGGCGAGAAGGACCTGGACCGGGACGCCCTCCGGCACAATCTATCGGTCCGGTACACCGCCCTCGCCCATCCGGCCGCGTGGCTGAAGGGCAGCCCGAAGACCGGCGGTTCGGCCGCGGAGGCGGCGACGCTGACGCGGCTGCTGAAGAGCGCGGAGAAGTCGCCGGTGGGGCCGATCGGGCCGGTGGCGCTGGAGGACGGGCAGCTGATCATCGCGTACGACGCTCTACGGCTCGCGGTGCACGGCATCCGCGAGGCGGTGCCGGCGGGCAGGTCGGTGCCGACGCTGGCCGACGTGGGGTTGCAGTGGCCTCAGGTGAAGGGGTCGCTGCGGGTGGACGGGGCGAGCGGGTGGATCTGCCTTGACGTGCACGGGAACCCGTACGACAAGGCGGTGCCGATCGTGGAGCTGCGGCCGGAGGGCGGGTCGAGGTTCGTGACCATCGCCTGGCCGGAGGGGAAACCGCCCAGCAAGGAGTGCCTGCCGCCGTCCTAAGCGGGTCCGGCGAAGTCCGCTCCGGTTGGGCGACGCCCTGAAGGGGCGCTGGGGGTACCCCCGGCCGAAGGCTGGGGGAGGAACTGCGCGACCAGCCACGACGGCACCGCAGTCGACTGACGGCTTATCGCGGCACTTCCAGCGGAGCGCTTAGCCGCGACCGGAAGGAATTCCCGTGGACCAGCAGCACGAGAACCTGATCAACGTGTTCGTCAGCGACGGCCTCTCGAGTCGAGATCCGGCGCCGAGGACATGGTCGAGACCCTGACGGGAGCCGCGACGGACACGGCCTGCGAGCTGCTCCCCGGAGCCGAGCGGGGTCAGGCCTGGCGGTGGGCCTTCATGTCCGCCTTCGTACTGCCGCCCACCCTGGGTGCCCTGGCGGAGCAGAAGGCCCTGCCCCCCGCCGACGCCACCCTGACCGCCCGGCTGCTCCTCGGGGTGGGTCACGGTCTGCAGACACGCGGCCAGGACCTGCCCCCGCTGCCGGCCACCCCGACTCCTTCGCCTGCCCTGCGCACCCTGCGGTCACAGGCGGAGACGTTCGTGACGGCCGAGCTCTCCCGGCGCTTCGGGGCAGCCCCTGCCATCCTGGCCAGACTCACCCACGTCCTGGGAGAGAAAAATCACCGCGCCCCGGGACGACGAGGCCGGGGGCTGGACCCTCCTCGCCGCGCTCGAAGCCGTGGACCGGCACACCGGCAACGCCTTCCTCCGCTTCGCCCAGGGCGACAGCCGCAGCGCCTACCAGCTGGGCCGCGCGCTCATGTACGGCATCGCGCTCCAGCTGACCGCTCCCTCGTCCCCGTCATCCCCCTCGGCCGCCCCCGCTTCCCGCCCGACCGGCATCCGCCGCCTCTTCGGCCGCCGCTGACCGTGCTGCCGTCCGGACGCCTGGGCGCCGCGGCGGTCGGGTGCCGCCGCGGCGCGTGGTGCGGTTGCCTCACGCGAGGCGTAGACGAACGTCTCGCTCTTCGCGTGGGAGACGTCGGACAGCGCCCCCGAAGACGGTGGAGCCACCTCGGCAACGTCTACCGCAAGCTGGGCGTCCGCAACCGCACGGAGCTCTCCCACCGCTATCCCGGGCTGCGTGACTGAACTGCTCCCGGCTTCGGTCTCCGCCGGGAGGCGCCGCTACGGAACACCGATATCAATCAAGCGTTCGAATCTGGTCCGCCAGCGCTGTTCCGTGTCCACCTCGCCCTTGAACTCGTGCGTGAAGCGCAGGGCGCTGCCCGACGCCCCGTCGCGCTCCAGGTGGAAGCGGATCCGGCCGCCGCTCTCCACCGTGTACTCGGCGACCCGGTCCACGTCCCACGCCGTGACCCGGCCCGTGCCCAGGTCACGCAGGGTGACCGTGCCTCCCAGGCGGGGTTGCAGGACGTCGGCGGGGGTGAACCAGGCGGCCAGGCCGTCCGGGGTCGTCAGACTGGGCCAGACCTGGTGCGGCGGCCGCGGAAGCCGCACCAGGAAGTGGAGGATGTGCGTTCTGCCGTGGGTCTGACTGGTGGCCTGTTCGACGGAACCGGTCATGACACCAGCCTGACCCCGGCCCCCGGGATCCGCACCCCTGGGGTCGCTCCCCGTACGACGAAGGCCGGTCCCCGCGACCTGGGTCACGGGAACCGGCCTTTGCCGGCAACGGATCTACACGCCCGCGTAGGAGTGCTTGCCGGTGACGAAGATGTTGACGCCGTAGTAGTTGAACAGCCAGCAGCCGAAGGCGAGCATCGCCAGGTAGGCGGCCTTGCGGCCCTTCCAGCCCGCGGTGGCGCGGGCGTGCAGGTAGCAGGCGTAGGCGACCCACGTGATGAAGGACCAGGTCTCCTTGGGGTCCCAGTTCCAGTAGCGGCCCCAGGCGCTGCCCGCCCAGATCGCGCCCGCGATGATCGTGAAGGTCCACAGGGGGAAGACCGCCGCGTTCACCCGGTACGCGAACTTGTCCAGCGAGGCCGATGCCGGGAGGCGCTCCAGGACCGAGGTGGCGAAGCGGCCGGGGGTGCCGCCGGTCTCCAGCTTGTTCTCGTAGGAGTCCTTGAAGAGGTACAGGATCGTGGCGACCGCGCCGACGTAGAAGACCGCGCCGCAGAAGATCGCGGTAGAGACGTGGATGTACAGCCAGTACGAGTGCAGGGCCGGGACCAGCGGCTCGCTCGCCGTGTAGAGGACGGTGACCGCGAGACCGAGGTCCAGCAGGACCGTGGTGATGAGGAAGAGGCCCATCCAGCGGACGTTCTTCTTCAGGGCCAGCAGCCCGAGGTAGATGGCGACGGCGACCGTGGAGAACGTGATGTTGAACTCGTACATGTTGCCCCACGGCGCCCGCTGCACGGAGGCCGCCCGGGTGATCACGCCGGCCAGCTCCACGAGGAAGGCGAGGACCGTGAGGGAGATCGCGATCCGGCCGTAGAGGTCGCCCTGCTCGTCGCCGCCGTGGGCGCCGGGACCGTCCGGCACGTCACGCGAGCCCGCCGCGGAGCGGACCACGATCTGCGGGCGTTCGAGTACGGCGGTGCCGCCGGCCTTCTTGACCGTCACCGCCGGCGCCTTCTTCGCCGTGCCCTCGGTGGTGAGCGCGTTGGCGGTCCGGGCGACGCGGCTGCGGCTGCCCAGCAGCCACTCGAAGATGTAGGCGAAGAAGGCCAGCGTGTAGACGGCCATCGAGGAGTAGATGAGCGTGTTGCTCATGCTGGCGAGATGCTCGTTGGTCGCGGCGAGCGTGGTTGCGGCGGCGGAAGTCATCGCTTCTCAGCCCCTTCGGCAGGTACGGGGGATTCTGCGGAACGGTCGTCTTCGTCGGGGTCGGGAGCCCCCGGCGCCTGGTCGTAGAGGATTCCCGCGAGGTCGCCCAGCTCCTCGGGCACCTTCGCCGACTCGCTGCGGCCGAGGCCGGCCATCTCGACGACGGTGACGCCGTCGGGGCCCGGCACGGCCCGCACCCAGACGCGGCGGCGCTGGATGAACAGCGAGGCGGCGAGGCCGAAGATCGCGGTGAGGGCACCGCCCAGCGCCCAGCCGCTGCCGGGCTCCTGGACGATCTCGAAGCCGGCCCATTCCTTCACGTCCTTCTCGAACGTCACGGAACCGGCGCCGTTCGGCAGCTGCATGGTCTGCCCGGGCTTCAGGTTGTCCCGCAGCTGCGCCCCCTTGGAGTCCTTGAACTCCTTCATGTGGGTCTTGTCGAGCTGGTACACGCTCTGCGGGATGCCCGAGTTGACGCCGAGGTCACCGTGGTACGGCGTCAGGTTCAGCACCGGGTTCTCCAGCGCCGGGAAGGTGGACAGGACCGAGGAGCCGCCGCCGTAGGTCGGCAGGAAGAACGCCGAGATGCCGAGCTGCTCGCCGACACCCTGGGCGTTCTTGTAGCCGTCCATCACCTTGACCACGCCCTGGGAGGTGACGTTGGCGTCGAGCGGGAGCAGTGGCACGGCGTCGTGGTAGACGACGTTGCCCTTGCCGTCGCGGACCGTGATGACCGGGGCGTAGCCGTGGCTGACGAGGTAGACCTTGGCGTCGTCGATGTGCAGCGGCTCGTTCACCTTGATGGTGGTCCGCTTCGACTTGCCGTAGGCGCCCTCGCTGTAGGCGATGTCCGCGCTGAACGTGACCGGCGTGCCCTTGCTGGGGCCGCTGGTCTGGTAGCTGGCGTGGAAGTTCTTCAGGTCGAAGCTGAACGGCACCAGGTCGTCGGTGGTGAACAGGGAGCCGGACTTGAAGTCGTCGTACTGGAGGATCGAGTTGGCGAACCCGTCGCCCTCGACGACCAGCTTGGTGCCGTCCGACTTGTACATCTGGCCGGAGGCGAACGCGATCAGCAGCACGATCAGCGCGATGTGGAAGGCGAGGTTGCCGAACTCGCGGACGTAGCCCTTCTCGGCGGCGACCGCGTCCCCGGCCAGGTGGGCGCGGAAGCGCCGCTTCTTCAGCAGCCTCAGCGCCGCCGCACGGACCTCCTCGGGCTCCGCCGTGGTCCGCCAGGTCGTGTACGCCGGGAGGCGGTCCAGCCGCTTCGGCGCGCCCGGCGGACGGCCGCGCAGCTGGCCCACGAACTGCCAGGCGCGCGGGATGATGCAGCCGACCAGGGAGACGAACAGCAGGATGTAGATCGCCGAGAACCACACCGAGCTGTAGACGTGGAACAGGCCGAGCTTGTCGTAGACCGGCGACAGCGTCTTGTGGGCCTTGCGGAAGTCGTCGACCTTGGAGATGTCGGCGCCGGACTGCGGGATCAGCGAGCCGGGGATCGCGCCCAGCGACAGCAGCAGGAGCAGCAGCAGCGCGACCCGCATGGAGGTGAGCTGCCGCCAGAACCAGCGGGCCCAGCCGATGACACCGATGCCGGGGGCGATCGGCGGCTCGTCCTGGGAGGGCGCGGTGGACAGCTGCGAGCCGGCCGCGCCGAGTTCCTGATCGTCGGAGGCGTTCTTCGAAGTCGTACTCATCGATCAGATCCCCACAGTGAAGCCGTCGGACCAGCCCTGCATCTCCTGCACGAGGCTGTCCCAGGCCCCGGTCAGCAGCAGCACACCGGTCACGATCATCATCGTGCCGCCGATGCGCATCACCCAGACATAGTGGCGCTTGACCCAGCCGAAGGCGCCGAGCGCCTTGCGGAAGGCGACCGCGGTGACCACGAAGGGCACTCCGAGGCCGAGGCAGTACGCGACCGTCAGTATGGCGCCGCGGCCCGCGCTGCCCTGCTGGGCGGAGAGGCTCAGCACGGCGGAGAGCGTCGGGCCGATGCACGGCGTCCAGCCGATCCCGAACAGCGCGCCCAGCAGGGGCGCTCCTATCAGGCCGGCCACCGGCCGCCGGTGGAAGCGGAACTCGCGCTGGGTGAACCAGGGCATCAGGCCCATGAAGAACACACCCATGACGATCATCAGGACTCCGAGCACCTTGCCGAGGGTGCCGGACTCTTCCTGGAGGTCCTGGCCGAAGTAGCCGAACAGGGCTCCGCCCGACACGAACACGGCGGTGAAGCCGAGCACGAAGAGCGCGGCACCGGTGGCCATCCGGCCGCGCCGGGCCTCGGCGAGGTCCGTGCCGGCGACCCCCGTGACGTACGACAGGTATCCGGGCACGAGGGGCAGCACGCACGGGGAGAAGAAGGAGACGAGTCCGCCGAGCAGGGCGATCGGCAGGGCGAGCAGCAGCGCGCCGTTCATGACGGTCGTGTTCGGCCCGTCGGTCGCGGCCGCGAGCGTCAGGAGTGCACTCACGTCACTTCTCCGCGAGAACCGGCTTGATCATCTTCAGCAGGTTCTCCTCACTGAGTGCCGCCAGCGAGCGCGCGGCGACGTTGCCCTGCCGGTCGAGGACCAGGGTGGAGGGGATGGCCTGCGGGTTGAGCGTGCCCTTCTTGAAGCGGAGCATCAGCTTGCCCGTCGGGTCGTACAGGCTCGGGTAGCCGATGCCGTTCTGCTTCTCGAAGGCGACCGCGGAACCGGTGCTGGTGTCGCGGGTGTTGATGCCGACGAACTGGACGCCCTTGCTCGCGTACGTCTTGGAGACGGAGGCGAAGTAGGGGGCCTCGGCGCGGCACGGGCTGCACCAGGAGCCCCACACGTTGATGACGACGACCTTGCCGCGGTAGCTCGCGACGTCCAGCGTGCTGCCGTCGATGGTCTTGCCGGACAGGTCGGGGGCCGCCGCGCGGTGGCCCTTCGCGACCGTGTCGATGCCGTCCTTGCCGGCGACGAAGTTGGTGTTGCCGCCTCCGCCGGAGGTGCCGCCGTTGCCGCACGCGGACAGGGTCAGGGCCGCCGCGGCGGCCATGGCGCCAAGCAGGACGGCGCGGCTACGGGTACTCATGTGAAAAGTTTCGCATGCCCGTTCTGGGGATCTTGCGCACCCCCCTTGGTCCGGGAAACGTCCCTTTCAGGCCGCCGCCCCCTGCTTGAGGAAGGTCTTCCAGCCGCCCTTCGGCTGCTGCCCCACGTCCAGCGTGCGGAGCTTGCTCAGGACCTCGGGCTTCTGCACGTCCATCCAGTCCACGAACTGCCGGAAGGAGACCAGCCGGACGTCGGCGCCCTTCTCCTTCTCACGGGCGATGTGCTTGAAGGCCTCCTCGACGGAGTCCATGTAGATACCGCCGTTCCACTGCTCGAAGTGGTTGCCTATGAAGAACGGCGCCCGGTTTGTCGTGTACGCCCGCTCGAATCCCGCTATGTACGACCCTGCCGACTGCCGCCGCCAGCCCGGGTAGTTGTAGGCGGGGGCCTTCGTCGAGTTGACCGACTGGTTGGCGAGCATGTTGTAGTCCATGGACAGGACCTCGAAGGAGTGACCGGGGAACGGTATCTGCTGGAGGGGCAGGTCCCAGATGCCCAGCTTCTTCTCCGGCCAGACCTGACGGCCGCCGGGCGAGGAGGCGTCGTAGCGCCAGCCGAGCTCGCGGGCAGTAGGCAGCAGGTTGTTCTGGCCGAGGAGGCAGGGGGTGCGGCCGCCGACCAGCTCCTTGTCGTAGTCGAACGGCAGGGACGGCAGGTCGGTCCAGCCGCTGTTGGTCCGCCACTCCTTCACGAACGCCTTGGCCTGGTCTATCTCGCTGCGCCACTGCTTCGGCGTCCAGTTGCCGACCGTGCCGTAACCGCCGCAGAAGTGGCCGTTGAAGTGGGTGCCTATCTCGTGCCCCTCGAGCCAGGCGCGGCGGACGTTGGTGAGCGTCGCCTTGATGTGCTCGTCGGTGAGGTAGCCGATGTCGGAGGCGCCACGGGGGTTGTTCGGCGGGTTGTACAGCCGCTTCTTCGACTCGGGGAGGAGATAGAGACCCGAGAGGAAGAAGGTCATCGACGCGCCGTGTTCCCTGGCGAGGTCCAGGAAGCGCGGGAAGAGGCCGTTGCCGACCTCGCCGGCGCCGTCCCAGGAGAAGATCACGAACTGCGGCGGGGTCTGGCCGGGCTCCAGCGGCTCGGGGGCGCCGGGCTGGTGTGCCTGCTTGCCGCTGTTCGAGGTGGAGCCGTCGCCGAGGGGGCGCGCGGTGGGCTTGGGCTTGGGCTTTCCGGAGGGAGTCCCGCTGGAACCGCCGGCATGGGTCGTGCCGTCCGACGGTGTGTGAGTACCGCAGCCGGCGAGGCCGAGGCCCGCCGCGGCGCCCGCACCGACGCCGAGTATTCCCCTTCGGGTGAAGGTCCGCATGGTTCCCCGATTCGTCACGTCCTCTGGTGGTCACCCAGTCAGAGGGCGTGACGAACGAACGGGTTCCTTCACTTCTTCGCTGTTTCAAGCCGAATGCGACGAAGGGGCGGATAAGTACCGTATGCCGTGGGAGCGTTACGCTCCGAAGGCCTTGCCCTTCCCCTTCACCGGCTTGGCGCCGGCGCGGAGGTGGACCGGGACGAGGTCGATGGCCGGCTCGCTGTACCCGACGGAGACGATCCTGTCGCCCTCGTATGTGAAAGTCGTCAGGGAGGCGAGGGTGCACTGCCGCTTGCGCGGATCGTGCCAGAGCCGGCGCTTCTCGACGTACGACCGCAGGGTCCAGATCGGCAGCTGGTGGCTGACCAGCACGGCCTCGTGCCCGCGCGCCCGGTCCCGGGCCGCGTCCAGCGCGCCCTTCATCCGGACGACCTGGTCGACGTACGGCTCGCCCCAGGACGGCCGGAACGGGTTGACGAGGTACTTCCAGTTGGCGGGCTTCTTCAGCGCCCCGTCGCCGACACCGAAGGTCTTGCCCTGGAAGATGTTCTCCGCCTCGATGAGCCGCTCGTCGGTGGCGAGGTCGAGCCCGTGCGCCTTGGCGATCGGGGTGGCGGTCTCCTGCGCACGCTCCAGCGGCGAGGCGACGACGTACGTCACGTCCCGCGAGGCGAGGTGCTCGGCGACCCGGTCGGCCATCTGCCGGCCCAGCTCGGAGAGGTGGTAGCCGGGGAGTCTGCCGTACAGCACCCCGTCGGGGTTGTCGACCTCGCCGTGCCGCATCACGTGGACGACGGTGATGTCCTGCTGCTCGCTCATGCTGCCGTGGCCTCCGCGGCCGCTCGGGCCGCCGCCGGAAGGGCGTCGGCGATCTTCTGGATGGCCCGCTCGTCGTGGGCCGTGGAGACGAACCAGGACTCGAAGGACGACGGCGGCAGGTAGACGCCGTCGGAGAGGAGGGAGTGGAAGAAGGCGGTGAACCGGAAGGACTCCTGGCCCCGCGCGTCCTCGTAGTCGCGCACCGGGCGGTTGGTGAAGAAGACGGAGAACATGTTGGAGGCGTTCTGCACCTGGTGCGCGACACCCTCCTTGCTCAGCGCCTCGGTGACCAGCGCCTGGATCTGCGCGGAGACGGCGTCCACCTTCTCGTACGCCGCGTCGTCGAGCAGCCGCAGCTGGGCGAGTCCGGCGGCGGTGGCGACGGGGTTCCCGGAGAGGGTGCCGGCCTGGTACACGGGCCCGGCCGGGGCGAGGTGCGCCATGACGTCCTCCCGCCCGCCGAAGGCGGCGGCCGGGAAGCCGCCCCCCATCACCTTCCCGAAGGTCATCAGGTCGGGCACCACCCCGTCGATCCCGAACCACCCGGCCCGGCTGGTCCGGAACCCGGTCATGACCTCGTCGGAGATGTACAGCGCGCCGTTCTCGCGGCAGGCGTTCTTCAGCCCCTGGTTGAACCCGGGAGCGGGCGGCACGACACCCATGTTGCCCGGCGAGGCCTCGGTGATCACACAGGCGATCTCCCCGGGGTGCCGGTGGAAGGCCTCCTGCACGGCTTCGAGGTCGTTGTACGGCAGCACGATCGTGTCCCCGGCCTGGGCACCGGTGACACCCGGGGTGTCCGGCAGCGCGAAGGTCGCCACCCCCGACCCGGCCGCGGCCAGCAGCGAGTCGACGTGACCGTGGTAACACCCGGCGAACTTGATCACCTTGGTGCGCCGGGTGAAGCCGCGGGCCAGCCGGATGGCGCTCATCGTGGCCTCGGTGCCGCTGCTGACGAGCCGCACCTGCTCCAGGGGGTCGATCCGGGCGACCATCTCCTCCGCGAGGGCGACCTCGCCCTCACCGGGCGTACCGAAGGAGGTACCGCGGGAGACGGCGTCCTGGACGGCGGCGATGACCTCGGGGTGGGAGTGCCCGAGGATCATGGGCCCCCAGGAGCAGACGAGGTCGACGTACTCGCGGCCGTCGGCGTCGGTGAGGTAGGCCCCCTTGCCGGAGACCATGAAGCGGGGGGTGCCGCCGACGGCACGGAAGGCGCGCACCGGGGAGTTCACGCCGCCGGGCGTGACCGCGGAGGCGCGGTCGAAGAGCGCCTGTGAGACGGGCGCGTCGTAGGGATAGGGCGTTTCGCTCTGGGCGCTCATGACGTGCGGCTTCTCCGGCTTCTCGGACTCCGGTTGCTGGGTGACCTCCTCAGGGTAGGCGGAGGACGGTGGTCTTCTCGCAGCGGAGGACTGCGGTACCCGCGCGGTGCCCGGGGCATCTGCGAGACTGTGACCCGATACACCCAGCTCATCCGGTACATAGCCGGCCGGAGGCTGTAAAGATCCTGCGGACTGATGTTTCGACGCACGTTTCGGCGGGCGGCCGTGGGGGAGGTCACTGACACGATGATCGGGTTGCGCGGCGGGGGCCACGCGTCCTAGAAAAGCAGTCGGGTGGAGATATGCATCGCGGTGGCGGACTGGGCGAGGGGACTGACGACCTGGGTCCTCGACGTGCCCGGCGGGGAAGGCACCGACGCGACGCGGAGGAAGCGGCTGAGGCAGCACGTCAGGAACAGAGCGGCGTACCGAGTGAGTCCGAGCGGCGCGACCGACGTATTGATCAGTGGGACCAGAGGGGCCAGCGGATCGACAGCCGGATCGACCGTCTTCAGACCGGGAGCAGGAATGGTGGTCGGGTGGGGGTGACGTACAAATACTTCGGCGCACCGGACGGCGCGACCGCGGCCCGGGTCCCGATCTCGATGCGCCCCGAGGAACTCGGCGGCGACGAGCTCGGCATGAACGGCATGTTCACGAAGATCAAGCCGGAGACCATGGCCGCGATGGTGCTGACGGGCATCGAAGGCGTACCTCTGAACAAGGTGCCACCCCTGGAGCTGGTCGTCCTGCACCCGGACTACGCGGTGGTCAAGCTCCCCATGACGGTCGTCGACCCCCTGCGCGGCATCGGCGAGGAAGCGGTGGGAGCGGCGGCCTTCATCTGGTCGACGGTCCCGGACCGGGGCGGCCCGAGGGACGCGTTCAACGTGTACCAGCTGCTGCACGAGTGGCAGGACTTCAGCCATCGGTTGCATGAGGCCGGGCATCAGCCGTACTGCCTGGTGTGGCCCTGAGCTGGGGCTTCTTGCGGATCGGGCGGGGTTCTTCGGGCCTCGCCCTTTTTGGTGCCGGGGCCGCGTCCATGTCGGTTTCCTGCCGGACGGCGTCTTGTCGCCGGCGCCGGCGTGGCCTGGTCGCTCGGAAGCACGCTGATCGCGCCCATCGGCACGCCCGGCGTCCCGCAGCGGCGGCGCGGGTGAGCGCCGATTACCCATGACGCCGTCGCCTTCGGCAGGATGAGCGCCATGACCGAGATCCACACGCCCCGCCTTCTCCTCCGTCGCTGGCATGACGACGACCTCACGTCCATGGCGGAGATCAACGCGGACCCTCAGGTCATGCGCTGGATCGACGACGGCTCGGTGCGCGACCTGGACCACACGGCGGAGGCCATTGAGCAGTGGGAGGAGGAGTGGGACGAGGAAGGCTTCGGGCTCTTCGCCGTCGAGCTGCTGGCTTCGGGTGAGCTCGCCGGCTTCACGGGTCTGTCCGTGCCCGAGTTCCTGCCGGAGGTACTGCCCGCCGTGGCGATCAGCTGGCGGCTCGGCTCACAGTTCTGGGGCCAGGGATATGCGTCCGAAGCCGCCCATGCCACGCTGGAATTCGCGCTCCAGGACCGCGGCCTGGACCGCGTCATCAGCATCAGCCGTATAGGGGACGACGCCTCCGAGAACGTCATCCGCAAGCTCGGCATGGTGCCGGAGCGGGAGACGGTGCACCCGGTGTACGGCTATCCGCTGCAGGTTCACGCCATCGATCTCACCGAGTTCCAGGCGTGAGCCAGACCGTTGCCGCGTGATTCCCCGCACGCCGGTTCAGCGGATGCGGGCCACGCCCGCGTAGATGCCGCTGCCCTCCGGTTCCGGGGCCGGGGTGGCGGCGAACCACTCCGTCGCCGTCACCAGGCCGGGTGACACCAGATCCATGCCGTCGAAGAACCGCTCCACTTCCGGGCGGGTGCGGAAGGCGAGCTGGATACCGCCCTTGGCGTACTCGGCGACGACCTGTGCGACGAGGTCCGGGAACAGGTCGGACGCGGCGTGCGACAAAATCAGATGGCTGCCCGACGGCAGCGTGTCGACCAGGGCACGGACTATGCCGTGGGCGTCCTGCTCGTCACTGATGAAGTGCATCAGCGCGATGAGCGACAGCGCGACCGGGCGGTCGAAATCCAGGACGTGCCGGGCGTGCCGGACGATCGCCTCCGGGTCGCGCACATCCGCCTGGATGTAGTCGGTCTCCCCCTCGGGGCGGCTGATCAGCAGCGCCTCCGCGTGCCGCAGGACGATCGGGTCGTTGTCGGTGTAGACGATCTTGGCCGACGGCACGACGTTCTGCACGATCTGGTGGAGATTCGGCTCGGTGGGAATTCCGGTGCCGATGTCCAGGAACTGATCGACGCCCTGCGTGGCGAGCCACGCGGCAGCGCGGTGCATGAACTGACGGTTCTGCCGGGCGGCGTCCCTCGCCTCGGGCGGCAGCTTCTCGCCGACCGCCTCGTCGACCGGGTAGTTGTCCTTGCCGCCGAGCAGCCAGTCGTAGACCCGCGCAGGGTGTGCCCTGCTGGTGTCGACCGACGGAAACGGCTGAGGGTTGGTCGTCATGGCAACTCCATCGCGCCGATGAGGGGTGATGAGGGGTACAGAGCGAGTTCGCGGTGATCGTACTCGGGCGTCTCATCTGCCTTGTACGGGGGGCGACTTGAGCAGCGCGGGGCGCGCGCCCCGGGAGATCCCGCGAGTCGCGGCCAGCAGCAACAGAGGGCGACCTCCACCCGCCCAGGTCTGCCGCACGGCGGCGGACGCATTCGAACCGTAGAAGGGCAGGGTCGGCCCGCGTGCTGCTAGCGTCGCCGCTCATGGCCCTCGTCGAGATGGAGATCACCGCTGATCTGGTCCGGGAGTTGCTGTGTGAGCAGCATCCCGATCTGGCCGATCGTCCTGTGCGGCTCGGTGCGCGCGGGTGGGACAACCAGTTGTGGCGGCTCGGTGACGACCTCGCCGTCCGGTTGCCGTGGGCGACACGGTCCGCCGACGACCTGCTGCGCAAGGAGTACGCCTGGCTGCCGGGTCTCGCCCCGCGCCTTCCCCTGCCGGTCCCGGTCCCGCAACGCCTCGGCGAGCCCTCCGCCCGGTTCCCGCGGCCCTGGATCGTCACCACCTGGGTGGCGGGTGCGCCGGCCGACCGCGCTCCCGTGACGCGTGGCGACGAGGCCGCCGACGTCCTGGCCGCGTTCCTGACGGCCCTTCACCGGCCCGCCCCCGACGGGGTGCCCGCCGGTCGTGACGGCAACGGGGGGCCGCTGGCGCCCCACACCGACCAGTTCCTCGCGGGCCTCGCCTCGGCCACCGAGATGGGGCTGATCCCCGACCCGGACGCCGTCCGCGCCGTCTGGGAGGACGCCGTCGCCGCGCCCCCGTGGACCGGTCCGGCCCGGTGGCTCCACGGCGACCTGCATCCCGCCAACGTCCTCACCGCGGACGGCGCCTTCTGCGGCGTGATCGACTTCGGTGACCTCTGCGCGGGCGATCCGGCCCGCGACCTCGCCGCTCCCTGGTCGCTGCTCCCGGACGGCACCGCCGACCGTTTCCTCGACGCCTACCGGCCGGCCCCGGACGCCGCGACCCTGCGCCGGGCCCGCGGCTGGGCCGCACGGCAGGCCCTCGGCGGGATCCTCATCGGCGAGGCCGGCGTCCGCGGCCGTCCCGGCGGCAAGCCCAGCTGGGGGCCGCCGGCCCGCGCCGCCCTACGGCGACTCGTCGCGACGGCCCGCTGAACGAGCGGGCAACCGGGACGCCGTAGCCGACGGCGGGCGTCCGCGTCCCGCCTCCAGGAGTGATCACCGCCCTCAGACCCAGCTGTCGAGCCACATCCTGGCCTGCCAGCCGGAGTACGGGATGGTCTGCCCGGTGTAGATCGGGAAGAAGTAGACGAAGTTCCAGACGATGAGCAGGACCAGCACGCCCGCCGCCACCGCGCCCGCCTGCCGGCGCCGCTCCGTCGCGCCCGGCGGCCCCAGCATGGCTCCGATCATCATCGTCACGGCCAGGCACAGGTACGGCACGAAGACGACCGCGTAGAAGGAGAAGACCGTACGGTCCTGGTACAGGAACCACGGCAGATAGCCGGCGCCCACCGCGCACAGGACGGCGCCGGCCCGCCAGTCGCGGCGCAGTGCCCAGCGGTAGAGCAGATAGACCAGGGCGAGGCACGCGGCCCACCACAGGACCGGGGTGCCCAGGGCGAGGACCGTACGGGTGCAGGCGGACGCCGTGTGGCAGCCGTCCTCGCCCGGTTGCGGCGAGTCGTAGGAGAACAGCACGGGGCGGCCGAGGACCAGCCAACTCCAGGGGTTCGACTGGTACTTGTGGGGCGTGTGCAGCCCCACGTTGAACTGGTACACCAGGTACTCGTAGTGCCACAGGCTGCGCAGCGGGGCCGGGATCCATGCCCAGGTGCCGCCGCGGCCGTCCGCCCAGTGGCGTCCCCAGCCGTCGTCGGACAGGAACCAGCCGGTCCAGGTCACCAGGTACGTGACGACGGCGACCGGTGCGAGCGAGAGCAGCGAGGGCCCGAGGTCCCTGCGCAGCACCGCCCGGTACGGGTGCCGGGCTCCGGCCACCCGGCGCGCGCCGACGTCCCACAGCAAGGTCAGGACCATGAAGAAGGCCAGGAAGTAGAGGCCGTTCCACTTGGTCGACGCGGCCAGTCCCAGGAAGAGACCCGCCGCGAGCCGCCAGGGCCGCGGGCCCGTCCCCGCGCGGTCGGCGGTGTCGCCGTCCGGTCGCACCCGGCCGTCCGCTCCGGCCGGCAGCGCCGCCGCGAGCCGGGCCCGTGCCCGGTCCCGGTCGACCAGCAGGCAGCCGAAGGCGGCCAGGGCGAAGACCATCACGACGAGGTCCAGCAGTGCGGTACGGCTCATCACGACATGCAGGCCGTCCACCGCCAGCAGGACGCCGGCCAGGCAGCCCAGGAAGGTGGACCGGAACAGGCGGCGCCCGATACGGCAGAGCAGCAGCACGCTCAGCGTGCCCAGCAGCGCCGTCATGAAGCGCCAGCCGAACGGGGTGAGGCCGAACAGCCCCTCGCCGAGGGCGATCACCCACTTGCCCGTCGGCGGGTGCGCGACGAAGGAACCCGCGTCGGAGAGCGGGATCACCTGCGGGTGCGCGAGGATCCCCGGGTCGGCGATCTTGCGGTCCGGCCAGGTGCCCTCGTAGCCGAGGTGCAGCAGCGACCAGGCGTCCTTGGCGTAGTAGGTCTCGTCGAAGACGACCTCCCGCGGCCGGCCGAGCCGCCAGAACCGGATCGCCCCCGCCAGCACGGCGACCAGCACCGGCCCCAGCCACTCCATCGCCCTCGCGACGCGGCCCGCCGACGCGGGCCCGAGCCCGACGAGCGCCCACAGCCGGGGAGACGGCTCCGGAAACGGCGGGACAAGCCGCTCCCGGACATCGGCAGGGGGACACCCGGGAACCGCCCCCATGATCCGGCGAGCCCGGAGGCGTTTCGTTCCGTCCATTCCATCCAGCAACTGAGCCACGCCTGTTGGACGCGTTTTTCCCTGCGGAGGTTGTGGTTCCGGGGGGTATCTCGCGTCACTCGTGCATCAGGCGGGGTGGGGGCCCGACCGCGGCGAGCGCGCAGGGCACGGTCACCGAACCGGCCCCGGCGGCGGGTTCGCCGGTCGTGGTGGTGACCGGGTCCACCAGGTGTGGGGACAGCGGCCGCGCAGTACCGGAAGATGCTCCGCCGCGGTGACACGCCCCTCGTAGGTGGAGGACGGGAACGGTTGGGCCCGTCGACCGTATTCGCTCTTCGCGCACTCCGGACTCGGCATCCCCGTGTCGCCGGGCGCCCGCGGGCCCACCGATGATTCACGAGTGCCACATCCGGTAAAGCTCCGGGATACGCACAGCCCGCGTACCGAACGCGTGCGCTTCGTACGCCGCTTCCTTCGTGGAGCTGTCCGGCCATGGCTGCATACGGGGGAAGGGACGGGACAGTGTCCAAGGGGGATGGGGCGGACGCGGCGGTCTTGGGGCTGGTGCGCATCCTGCCGGCGAGTGGGGCCGTACGGGGTGCCGGCCTTCCGGCGACGCCCGGGGCTGTGCAGACCCGTGCGCAGGTCGTGTCGTCGCATACGGAACGAGGGCGGAGCCTCGCGGGAGCGGTGCCGACGCGCACCCCGCCGGTCAGCCTGCCCGGATGCCGGGACGGCCGGACCGGCGGAACCAGCGTCGTGTCGGGCGGCGGGTTTCCCGGGCCGCCGGCCGGTGCGGCCGGCGGTGATCGCGCCGTACCGCGTACGGCGTGGTCGCCTCCGGGCGGGACGGGTGCGGCGCGGGTGGGTCCGCGCGGTGTTCCGGACGGCAGCGGGGCCGCGGCGCGCGGTGGGCAGCCCCACGGCATCCGGCGGGACCTGGTCGATGCCGTACGCCTGCCCGACGGCGAGTCCGGGGCCGCCCGGGCCGCTTCGAGACTCCTCGGGGAGTTCCGGCCGACCGTCCCGGGGAGCGAACCGTCGTGACAGAGTCTCAGGAGCCCTGGAGGCCACCCAAGATCCTTCTCGACGCACTGGACGCCATCCCGTGTTTTGAGGAACCCGCGCTGCTGCACGAGTGCGCACGCCAGGCGGGCCGGGCCCTGAGGGTCAGGATCGTGCTGCCCGAGACCAGCCGCCGACGGGTGATGCTGCTGTTCCTGCTCCGTGAGGTGATGGCACACCCGGACGGCCTTCAGGTGGAGATCGAGCGTCGACTGGGGCGGATGAGCGCGTCATCCACTGGTTCCGAGCAGCTCAGGCGTGAAGTGGACCTGGTGAACGCGGCCCTGGTGCTGCGCCGGCCGCTCCTGGTCACGGGACGTCCCGGGACCGGCAAGTCGCCCCTCGCCTACCGGATCAGCAGGGAGCTTCGGCTGGGCCGGGTGCTGCGCTGGCACATCACCAGCCGCACCACGCTGCGCGGTGGTCTGTACGAGTACGACGCGATCGGGCGGGTCCAGGACTCGGCGGCGCTGCACACCCTGCACCGGTCGGACGGCGCCGCCGCCGGGGCAGAGCCACAGGCCGCGGACGAGGAACGCCTTCCGGGAATCGGGGACTACCTCCAACTCGGCCCGCTCGGCACGGCGTTGTTACCGCACGAGCTGCCCCGTGTGCTGCTCGTCGACGAGTTGGACAAGAGCGACCAGGATCTGGCGAACGACCTGCTGAGCGTGTTCGAGGAAGGACAGTTCCCGATCACCGAGTTGGCGCGGGCGCGGCGGCTGCACCCCAAGGTGACCGTGATGACCGACGATCCCGGCCGGAGCGCCGAGATCGTCGACGGCATCGTCAAGTGCCGCGCCTTTCCCGTCGTGGTGATCACGTCCAACGGCGAGCGGGAGTTCCCGCCGGCCTTCCTGCGCCGCTGCCTGCGGCTGCGGATGCCGGATCCCGATCGCCCGCAACTCGTCACATGGTCGCCTGGACATCCATCCGGCTCAACGCGCCGCGCAGCGCGGGATCGTCACTGGACTGAAGCTCCGTCAAAGAGGCCCCGGACAGATCGAGCAGGTCGGAACAGAAGTCCTTCGCAGGCTCTCCCATACCGTGGGTCCTCCCCCTGACGACGGTGGCTCGGCAGCGCGAGGCGCGCCCCCATGATGCTGCGGTGCGCTCCCAAGCGTAAGGGCGCCTATTGGATCACCAGCGCTACACGAAGTTTTGCGAGAGAACATGAACGCATTCAGGGCAATCCATGATGCGTTTGGTTCAGATTCGGTCACTGGTCGCCGTGCTGGCGGCGGATTCTCGCGGCCACCTCGTTCTTCTCCGTCTCCCACCAGGGGCGGACCCGTTCGGCGGACGGGGCGGTCGTGATGGGGACGCGGGCGGGGGCGGCGGAGGTCTCGGCGGCCTGTTGCCGGTCCAGGTGGCGGTCGAGCGCCGCCGTCTGCACCCGTTCCGCCCGCGCCCACTGGAACAGGATCGTCAGCAGGAACGGCAACGCGACCAGCTCGGCGATGCTCAGCATCGCGCCGCCGCCGATCTGCTGGTCGTGCCGGACGTCCGGGGACCAGGACGGGTGGTGGTGCAGGTACCAGGCACCGGCGATCAGCGTGCCGTGCGTCATGACGACCACGCCCGGGATCGCGTCGATCACCCCGTCCAGGAAGACCAGGGCCGCCCGGACCGGGTGGGTGCACCAGGCCGGGAGGGTCTCCTCCCGGGTCAGCACCGGTACGACGAACAGGCAGCCCGCCGCCAGCAGGTGCAGGTACATCAGCTCGTGCAGCCAGCCCACCCGCAGCGCGGTGCCGAAGTAGGGGGTGAAGTAGATGGTCAGCTCGGTGGTGAGCACCAGCGCCGTGCTGACCAGGGGGAAGGTCAGGAGGCGGATCAGGCGGCCGGTCATCGTGCGGCGGAGCCGCGCCGCCGCGGGCTCCGGCAGCGCCTCCACCGCGAGACGGAGCGGGTCGCCCAGCGCCAGGCCCAGGGGCGCGACGAGGTCGAGCAGGATGTTCTGGACGGCGGCCGGCCAGAACAGCGCGTGGTCGTAGACGGCTAGGGCCGACATCGTCGCCACCGCCAGCGCACCCAGGCCCAGGACCGTGAAGGCGGCGGTGCGGGCCGGCGACCAGGGCTCGCCCTTCGCACGCACGCGCAGCACGCCCCAGCCGTACAGCCCGCCCAGGGCCACGACCAGCAGCAGCGCCGGCACATCCAGCTGCCACGACGTCAGCAGCCGGCCCACGGTCAGCTCGGCCATCCGGCTCATCCTCCTTCGGTCCGGGACGAAACGGGTCAGGTCAGGTCCACTGCGCGACGCTATACCCGGCCCGCCCGGCGCCCGCACAGGGGTTCCGTGCAGAATCTGCGGGATCACCGGCCGGTGATCGGCACGGTTCGCAGGGGTGGGGATTCATGTTCGGAAAGCGGCTCGTCGTGAGCGGGGCCATAGCGATTCTGATCGGCACGCTCGGTGCGTGTTCCGGTGGCGGCAACGGCGGAGACGACGACGGCATCGCCTGGGAGCAGAGCGACACCGTCTCGGGCGGGGACGACACCACCTCGGGCGGGAGCGACACGACTTCCGGGTACGACAGCACCACCTCCGGGTACGACAGCACCCCTTCCGCCCAGGACAGCACCGTCCACGGGCTGAAGGACTCCGTCCGGCACGTCCCCGTGAAGACCGCCGAAGCCACCCCGCCCCACATGGTCGGCAAGTGCTCCACCACCACCCGCCGGGTCCGGCACACCTCCAGCAGCGGGACCGGCAGCAGACGCACGACCCGTACCTGGTACACCACCGAGCGGCACCGGTCCTGCACCAAGGTCCGCAGCGGCACCGAGACCTACCGGAGGACCGTGCGCACCGAGAAGTGGTGCGTGGAGCTGGACGACGTGAACGGCGACACGGCGCGGGACGACGTCTGGTACCAGGTCAGCAGTTCGGTCTACGTCGACGCCCGGACCGCGGACGAGCACGCCCGGCTGGAGTTCGTCCCGGCCGGCGAGGGCTGCTGAGCCGCACTCCCGCCACCGCGTCACAGTTCTGTGCCGGGCCGTGGTGATCCTTGTCCACTTCCGTCGGACCCCGCTTAGGGTGATCACCGCGGTTACGGATCTTGACCGGATCCGGCTCCGCAGGGACTGGCTTCACGCACTGGGGGGCGCTTCATCATGGGGGAACGATCTGTCATGCCTCGGCGTGTGCCGGCGCGGCCCGTCGCCGCGATTCTGGCCGCCGTCGGGATCGTCGCCGGGGTGCTGGTCGGCGGACCGGGGCTGGAGTCGGTGCCGGGATGCGGGACATCGGGGGACCTCTATCCGTCGCAGACCGCGCGGGACTGGGTGTCGTACGCCGATCACGTCGTCGTCGCCGGCCCGACCCGGGAACAGGAGACCAACCGGCGGAACTACCGCAAGGGGTCGGTCGCGTACGCGACGGACCGGCTGGTGAGCTTCCGGACCGACAGCAGGCTGTGGTCCCGCAGCTCACCCCGGCACGCCCTCGGGTCGGACTTCGACCTGGTCGCCCCGGGCTGGCAGGTCTACCGGTCCAGCGGCACCCGCGTGGCACAACCGGCCACCGACGCGCCCCGGCTCCAGGTCGGCCACACCTATCTGCTCGCCCTGCGCTGGCACGAGGGCGGCTGGGTGGTCCTCGGCGAGGGCGGGGCCGTGCCCTTCGACGACCGCACCGGCGACCAGGGCGAGTGGTGCGGACGTGTGCTGAGCAAGGAGGACGTCGCCGAGGGGGAACGATTCTCCCGGCACGACGACCACAGCCTGGAGAAGGCGGTACTCGGCCAGAACGAGCAGGCCGTCAAACGCATCCTCGACAACGCCGCCCACGGCTGAACCAGCCCCCCGGCTCTCGGCTCAGCTCCCTCCCCCCGGCCCGTGGCCGGACTCCTCCCGCCCGGCCCGTGGCGGCCCACCTCCCCTCTCCCGCACGCGACTTAACTCCCCCGTCACCCGGCCGCAGCCCCGGCGCCCGGCGCCCGGCCGCGCTCGCCCGGCCGGCACGCCCTGCGCACCCGCTCACCGGCACCTTCACACCCACCCACGCCCGACTTCGCCCCCGCACGCCACCCCGTCGGTCCCGTACCACCTCACCCCTCAGTACACAGGCGCCCACATCTCCCCCACCGAAATGGCATGGACAGTTCACCTGTGCTCCACATTCGACGTGCTGGTGCGCAAGGAACCGGCCATTGACTCTCCCCGCGCGGCACCCCATTTCGGGGCCGTGTGGGGAGAATCGTTTTCGTATAGGGGGACACAGTGGTGTCCACGCTTGAGGGTTCCGCCGGGGCGGAATCCGAAAGACCCGTGCCCAGGCGGCTGTCCGCTGCCCGGGCGCTCGGGGACCGGATGTTCCGGTACCAGTTGACGGCCACGGGCGGCATCGTCCTCGCCATCATGGCCGCCGTAGGGCTGTTCCTGCTGCTCCGGGCCGGGCAGGCGCTGCGGGCGAGAGGCGTCTGGGCCTTCCTCAAGGGGTGACGATGACCGTCGTAGACCTTGAGAAGAACGTTCCGCAGGACGCCCCCCGGGAGGTCCTCGCGGACGGCACCGCGGACGGCACCGCGAACGACTCGGTCGCCGCACTCCCCGACGTGCCGCGCCGGATCGGCGGGCTCACCCGCTCCGGGGTGCTGTCGCTGTTCGGCGCCGCCGCCTCCGGGCTGTGCACCGCCGTCCTCCTCTTCGGCGAACTCGCCCCGTTCTCCGAGGGATTGGGTTTCTTCGGCACCGCATACCTTTCATTCCTAGGTATCTACGCGGTGTTGACAGGCCTTGAGGAGGACGGGCAGGCGGTACGGGACCGGGTGATGACCGTCGTCCTGTGGACCGCGGGCGGGCTGATGTTCCTCGCGCTCGCGATGGTCGTCGGCTTCACCGCGTGGCGCGGCCGGGAGGCCCTGCCGCACGGCAACTTCGTCACCCAGGACATGCAGGCGGCGGGCCCGCTCGACCCGCTGACCCACGGCGGCATCGCGCACGCCATGCTCGGCACGCTCATCATGATCACCATCGCGCTGGCGATCACGGTCCCGCTGGGCCTGGCCTGCACGGTGTACCTCAACCAGATCCGCGGCCGCTTCTCACGGTTCGTCCGGACGATCGTCGAGGCGATGACCGCGCTGCCGTCGGTCGTGGCCGGCCTGATGGTGTACGCGGTCTGGATCCTCGGTCTCGGCATGCAGAAGTCGGGTCTGGCGGCGGGCTTCGCGATCAGGTCCGGCGGCACGCCGACCGCCTTCGCCGGCTCGCAGTTCAACACCGACTTCGTACAGATCATGCCGTGCTGGGGCGACGACGACGGCACGGTCCCGTCCAACCCGGGCCCGTCGCGCACCCAGTGCCAGTTCGGCGCCTCCCCCACCACGGACCGAAGCGGCTGGCCGGGCAACGGGCAGGACGACACCCGGCAGATCTTCTACAGCGCCGACCCCACCAACTACGGCCAGGACGACCGGTACGGCGCCACCAACCCAACGCTCCCGGTGAGGTCCCCTTCAAGTCGGTGGACGGCACCACGATCACCAGGAACACCCAGAACAACCCCCTCTTCAACTACAACACCACCAACGAGGTCGACTTCGCCCGCACCAGCGCCGACGGCAAGGGCCAGGAGTACTTCGAGGTCCAGACCGCCAACGAAGCCCCGCACCTCGGCTGCGGCGTACCCGTCACCACCGACGGCGTCACCAAGCCCCGCTCCTGCTGGCTGGTGATCGTCCCGCAGGGCCGCCTCGACCTGGACGGCAAGCCGTACGCGGACCAGAGCCACGTCAACGCGGGCTCCCCGGTCTCCTCGACCAACTGGAAGAACCGCGTCGCCGTCAAGCTGGACTTCAACAGCGTGGGCACCAACTGCGCCCTCGGCGAAGACGAACGCCCCACCACGGGCAGTGAGCCGGCGGCCGACGCGATGACCAGCTGGCAGGCCAGGCTGTGCACGGAAGGCAAGGTCTACAGCCACACCGAGTACGGCGAGCCCAACACCCGCGCGCGGCTCATCTCGGACGGCTCCACCGGTCTCGCCTTCACCACCCGCAAACTCGGTGCCGACCCGGGCACCTCCGCACCATCGGGTACGACGACCTACGCACCGGTCGCGCTCAGCGGTGCCGTCATCGGGTTCACGATCGAACGCAGACCCAAGTCCACGGCGCCCGACAGCATCCAGAAACTCGCGGGCACCAAGGTCGAGTCGATCAAGCTCAACCCCCGCCTGCTCGCCAAGCTGCTCACCGAGTCGTACCGCAACTCCACCTGGGGTTCGGTGCTCGACAGCGGGGTGGCCAAGGGGTACGGCTGGGCGAAGAACAACCCGGCGGGTCTCGCCTCCGACCCCGAGTTCATCGCCCTGAACCCGGAGTTCGCCAATCTCTCGGTCGCCGAGACGCCGGCCACCGACACCGACCTGATGACCTCGCTGGGCCACACCGACACCGCCCGCGCGCTCTGGCAGTGGATCGTCGCCGACAAGGCCGCCCGGCAGTTCCTCGCCGGTGTCCCCGACGACGAGGGGATGCGGGTCAACCCGTACTACAGCACCAACGCGGACCTGAACCCGTCCGGCGCCACCTTCGACCCGTCGAACACCGACGAGTACCCGAAGAACGACCCCTGGTGCACGATCCCGCCCAACTCGGGCGCACCCGACGACAAAGAGCAGTGCATGACCGACTTCCACCCCTACGTGGACGACATGCACGCCGGCGCCCTGCACACCCGGCGCGCGGACACGCTCTGGAAGTCCAGCTGGGACCAGCACTCCGCGCAGCACGCCGACTTCGACCAGCTGCGCGAGCAACTCGCCCTCGGCACCGACCCCGTGGCCCAGACCGGCCGGGACGGCAAGCTGCTGGCACCGGGCACCCCGCTCGCGATCGTCAGGATCCCGAAGCTGGGCCTGAGCCAGGTCGTCCTGGAGGGCACCGACTCCGCCGTGCTGACCGACGGCCCCGGGCACCGCCGGGACACCCCGATGCCCGGCCAGGCCGGCACCAGCGTGCTGATGGGCCGGGCGGCGGCGTACGGCGGCCCGTTCGGCAGGCTCTCCGAGCTGACCACGGGCGACACGTTCACCGTGATCACCGGCCAGGGCAAGGCGAAGTACCTGGTCATCGACGTACGACGGGCCGGGGACCCGGCACCGACCGCGCTCGCCGCCGGCAAGAGCCGGCTGGTGCTGATCACGGCGACGGGACCGAAGTTCGTGCCCTCGGGCGTCCTGCGCGTCGACGCCGACCTGGTCTCCGAGCCGTTCCAGACCCCCTCGGCCGTGATCCGCGCCGGCACCCTGCCGGACTCCGAGGAACCCCTCGCCCGCCCCTCCGGGGTGCCGTGGCCGCTGGTGATGTGGCTGCAGGCGCTGCTGCTCACCGCCGTGGCCGCCGTCTGGGCCTGGCACCGCTGGGGCCGCCACCAGACATGGATCGTCTTCGCCCCGGTCGTCGCGGTGCTCGGCCTCCAGGTCGCGACGCGGACCACCGAACTGCTGCCGAATCTGCTGTGACCCAGGTGAATGAGATGACCGAGACCGCGACGACCGACACCGCCGCGCCCGACGCCGCGACGACCGACACCGCCGTGCTGCCCGCCGTCCCGGTGGTGGACGGCCCCGCCCCCGCCACCCTCGAAGCCCGTGCCGTCTCCGCCTGGTTCGGCTCCCACCAGGTGCTCAGCCAGGTGTCGCTGACCATGCCCGCGGGCGAGGTCACCGCGCTCATCGGGCCGTCCGGATGCGGCAAGTCGACGTTCCTGCGCACCCTCAACCGGATGCACGAGATGATCCCCTCGGCGCAGTTCGGCGGCGAGGTGCTCTTCGAGGGCGAGGACATCTACAACCCGTCGTGGCGCCTGACCGACGCCCGCCGCAGGATCGGCATGGTCTTCCAGAAGCCGAACCCGTTCCCGGCGATGTCGATCTACGACAACGTCGTGGCCGGCCTCAAGCTGACCGGCACGAAGGTGGACCGCCGGGAGCGGGACGAGCTGGTCGAGGAGTCCCTGACCCGCGCGGGCCTGTGGAAGGAGGTCCGCGACCGGCTCCGGCAGCCCGGCGGCGCCCTCTCCGGCGGCCAGCAGCAGCGCCTGTGCATCGGGCGGGCGCTGGCGGTCCGCCCCCGGGTGCTGCTGATGGACGAGCCGTGCTCGGCGCTGGACCCCACCTCCACCCGCCGCGTGGAGGAGACGATCCAGGACCGGCCGGCCAGGTCACCATCGTGATCGTCACCCACAACATGCAGCAGGCGGCGCGTGTCTCCCAGCAGTGCGCGTTCTTCCTGGCGGGGCAGGGCACCCCGGGCGGCATCGTCGAGCACGGCGACACGGAGGCCGTCTTCAACTCCCCGCAGGACCAGCGCACCGCGGACTACGTGGCGGGCCGGTTCGGCTGAGCCCGGCCGGCGGCCAGAGGGCCGGTCGCCCGCCGGGTCTCCGCAGGGGACGGAACCCGGCGGCGACCCGTACCGGTACGGCGACGACCGATTCGTCCCGCGCCGTCATCCCCGCGTACGCCGCGCCGTCACCCGTGCGGACCACGACGGCGGGAGGCTGTGAGCGAGAACCCCGACGGCCCTGAGGACACCGGCCCGGGGCGTGCCGCCCCCCGTGTCCTCGCCGATGTGAATACGCACGTCCTGAGGCCTTGCGGACCCTACGTATTGTAGGTTCCCCATCGGCCACGGCGGCTCGTCTGCTCATCGGGGGTACTCATGCAGGGCACGGACACACAGGAGGCGCGGCGCGGCCTCGCCCCCACGGTGGCGGTGCTGGTGGCGAGCCTGCTGGTCGCGGCGGTGGGCGTGTACGAGCTGTCCGGCTTCGGCCTGCACAGCCTCGACCGGCGCCCGCACCTGTTCAGCGACGGGCTGGCGACGGGCGGCGTGATCGTCGCGGCGGTGGCGGCGGGGGCGGCGATCGGGAACCTGGCGTGGGTGCTGGTGGCCAGGTGGCGGGCCGAACGGGAGTGTCCGTAAGAGGACCCTCCCCCTATTCACACCGTATTCCGCACCTCGGGCGGTCGCGCCCCCGGCCCGCGCCGTTACCCTACAGACTGTAGGGTCAGCTCCCTCCGCCATCGTCCCCGTCCCCAAGGTGACCGGTCACCATGCCCGCACAGCCGACGACCCTGATCCCCCCACGCGCGTCCGCCGACCGCCATGCCCCCGCCGCCACACCCGGCGGCGCACTGCGCAGGCGGGCCGCCGACTTCACCGTCTGGTACCTGCGCGTGATCGCCGTACTGAACATAGTGGCGGTGATGTCGCTCCCGTTCCGCCAGGAGGTCGACGAGCACAACAACGGCCGCCTCACCCTCCACCTCCATCGGCAGCACGCCCACCACTCCGGCCAGTTCTTCACGCCGTACCTCGCCACGGCGGGCCTGGTCTCGGCCGCCCTGGCGATCTTCTTCGTGCTGGTGATGCGGCGCCGCAAGCGAGCGGCGTGGGTGGTCAACGTACTCCTGTCCACGCCCCTCTTCGCCCTCTACGTCCTCGCCCTCACCCAGCACGAGTACCGCGCCCACGCCTTCAACTGGGTCTCGGCCGCCCTGACCGGCCTCTTCGTGGCCGCGCTGCTGATCAGCCGCCGGGAGTTCAGCGCGGTCGGCGACCCGTCGAACCCGAAGACGGCGCTGGCGGTGGGCGTCGGCGGCGTCCTGGTGACCGGCGTCCTGGGCACCCTCCTCGTCCACGCCACGAACAAGCTCCCCGACGCCACCCTCCC
This sequence comes from Streptomyces sp. NPDC048254, assembly GCF_043201895.1. Classification (NCBI taxonomy): domain Bacteria; kingdom Bacillati; phylum Actinomycetota; class Actinomycetes; order Kitasatosporales; family Streptomycetaceae; genus Streptomyces; species Streptomyces sp. NPDC048254. The sequence goes on along the minus strand of NZ_JBICZJ010000027.1, from coordinate 45,968 downwards.
CGACGAGATCGCCTACACCCTCCTGAGGGGCGTCAGCGTCGGCCCGCTCGCCGACCGCGTCACCGCGGTGCACGCCCCGCGCTGGACCGACATCGTCATCAACGTCCTCCTCGCCGCCGCCTTCTGTCTGGTCCTCTACGCCGGTTTCCGCTCCCCGCGCGGCCGTCGCCTGCTCAGCCCCGAGGACGAGTCGCGGCTGCGCGGCCTGCTGGACCGGCACGGCGCCCGCGACTCCCTCGGCTACTTCGCGCTGCGCCGCGACAAGATGGCGATCTTCTCCCCCACCGGCAAGTCGGCGGTCACCTACCGCGTCGTCGGTGGCGTCAGCCTCGCCTCGGGCGACCCGATCGGCGACCCGGAGGCCTGGCCCGGCGCGATCGACGCGTGGCTGACGGAAGCGCGACGGCACGCGTGGACGCCGGCCGTCATGGGCGCGAGTGAGGAAGCGGGCACGATCTACGCCCGGCACGGCCTGGACGCCCTGGAACTCGGCGACGAGGCGATCGTGGACATCGCCGACTTCACCCTGGAGGGCCGCGCGATGCGCGTGGTCCGCCAGGCCCACAACCGGGTCCGCCGCGCCGGCTACACGGTCCGCATCCGCCGCCACGAGGACATCCCCGCGAACGAGATGGCCTCGCTCATCGACCGGGCCGACCACTGGCGCGACGGCGCCACCGAACGCGGCTTCTCCATGGCCCTCGGCCGCCTCGGGGACCCGGCGGACGGCCGCTGCGTGATGCTGGAGTGCCGGGACGCGAACGACACCCCCCGCGCCCTCCTCAGTTTCGTCCCCTGGGGCGAGCAGGGCCTCTCGCTGGACCTGATGCGCCGCGACCGCGACTCCGAGAACGGCCTGATGGAGTTCATGGTCGTCGAACTCCTCCTGCGCGCCGCCGAGTTGAAGGTCGACCGCGTCTCCCTCAACTTCGCGATGTTCCGCTCGGTCTTCGAACGCGGCTCCCGCCTCGGCGCCGGCCCGGTCCTCCGCCTCTGGCACGCGACCCTGACGTTCTTCTCCCGCTGGTGGCAGATCGAGTCCCTGTACCGCGCGAACGCGAAGTACCGCCCGGTGTGGGAGCCCCGCTACATCCTCTTCACCAAGAGCAGCGACCTCCCCCGCATCGGCCTGGCGAGCGCTCGCGCGGAGGGGTTCCTCACGATTCCCTGGGGGTCGTGACACGCCCAGTGACCCTTGCGGGTCATCTGGTACCGGCGTGTCACGTCAGTCCCCCAGGAACCACAGGTAGAGAGGGGAGCCGCGCTCCACCCGCTGGCAGAGTCCTTCGATCTCCGCCGCCGCATCCTGTCCGAGGAGCTCCTGCACGGACCGGTCGGGAAACCTGTCGGCGTTCACATGTTGCAGCGTTCTCGTCCAGTCCAGTTGGGACGATCCGCGCGCCACGATGTCGCCGGTCTCCCCTCGTACCTGCATGGTGATCATCGGCTACCTCATCGCTCCGCTTCCTCGTCGCCGGCCTGGCCCAGTTACGGATCATGGCCGGATATGACCCGCCTGGGTACCGACGGGCCCCCGCCAGGTGGGTCAGACGCGAGGTGTGCCGCCCACGAACCCCCCGCCCACCGTGAACCCGATCACCGCGCCGCCGCCCTCCCTGCGGAAGGCGAAGGGGGCTCCGCCGTGGGCCATCGCGACCTCGCGGACGATGGAGAGGCCGAGGCCGGAGCCGGGGAGGGAGCGGGCGTCGGCGGCGCGGTAGAAGCGGTCGAAGATCCGGATCAGGTCGCCCTCGGCGATCCCGGGGCCGCGGTCGAGGACCTCGACGCGGACCGTGCCCGGCCGGGCGGGGCCGGTGACGCTGATCTCGATGGGGGCCTTGCCGTCCCGGTCGAACTTGGCCGCGTTCTCGACCAGGTTGGAGACGGCCCGCTGGAGCATGCCCGGGCGGCCGTCGGTGGTCGTGTCGCCGCTCGCGCGGAGCAGGATCTCGCGGCCGGTACGACGGCGGGCCAGCCCGGCGACGTCCTCCGCGATGTCGGCCAGGTCCACCCGCTGCGGCGGCTCCGCGTCGGACTGCCCGGCCGCGAGGTCGACCAGCTCGTTGACCAGGTCGGTCAGTTCGCGCGCCTCCTGGCCGAGGTCCGCGACGAGTTCGTCCCGGGTGGCCGGCGGGAGTTCATCGATACGGCGGAGCAGGGAGATGTTCGTACGGAGCGAGGTCAGGGGCGTGCGGAGTTCGTGGCCGGCGTCCTGGACCAGCCGCCGCTGGTCCTCCTCCGACTGGGCCAGCCGCCCCAGCATCCGGTCGAACGCCCGGCCCAGCCGGCCCACCTCGTCCAGTCCCGTCACCGGGACCTGGATGCCGAGCTGCCGGGTGCGGGCCACGTCCTCCGCGGCCGAGGTGAGGATCACCAGCCGGCGGGTGATCCGGCGGGCCAGCCACCAGCCGAACAGCCCCGCGGCCACGACCACCGCCGCCATCAGCGCCAGCGTCCGCTGCTGGAGCGCCCGCAGCAGGTCCTCCGTGTCGCTGAACTCCTGCGCCACCTGCACCGCGCCCCGGCCGTCGCCGAGCGCCACCGTGGCGATCCGGAACAGGTCGTCGCCGACCCTGACGTCCTTGCGCTGGGCCGTCGTCCCGGCCTTCTCGGCCATGGCGGCCGCCCGGTCCGCGTCGGTGACGGGCAGCACCGGGCTGCCGTGGTCGACGGTCTCGCCGTGCTCGCCCAGCACCTGGACGTCGGTGCGGGGCGGCCGGACCAGATCATGTCCCGGCTTGGAGGAGAAGAAGTCCTCCGGGACCATCCGGTGCTGCTTGACCTCGTCCTGCACGTCGGAGACGACCTGGGTGAACACCGACTGCTCGTCCACCCGGACCAGCCGGGCGGCGGCATTGTACGACAGGATGCCGACGACGATCGTGACGGCCGCGGTGACGGCCGCGAAGGAGACGACGAACGTGGTGCGCAGGGAGACGAGCCTGGGCCGACGCCTCACCAGCACCCGCCGGAGCCGCCTCAGGCGGCCCACTCAGTCCTCCCGCAGCACGTAACCCACGCCCCGGACGGTGTGGATCAGCTGCGGGGCGCCGGGCTCGTCGAGCTTGCGGCGCAGGTAGCCGACGTAGACGGCGAGGTTCTTGGAGCCGGGGCCGAAGTCGTAGCCCCAGATACGGTCGTAGATCGTGGAGTGGTCCAGGACGATCCCGGAATTGCGGGCGAGCAGTTCCAGGAGCTCGAACTCGGTCCGGGTCAGCTCCAGCTCGCGCCGGCCGCGCCAGGCCCGGCGGGCCTGGAGGTCCATCCGCAGGCCGGCCGCCTCGATCTGCCGGTCGGAGATCTGCGGTTCCCGGCCGGGGTCGGCGACGACGCCGCCGGAGCCGCCGCCCGAGCCGCCGCCGGTGGTCACCGGGGAGGTGCGCCGCAGCAGGGCCCGCAGCCTCGCGAAGACCTCCTCGACGTCGAAGGGCTTGACCACGTAGTCGTCGGCGCCCGCGTCCAGTCCCGCGATCCGGTCGGCGGTCTCGACCAGCGCGGTCAGCATCAGGATGGGGGTGCGGTCGCCCTCGGCGCGCAGGACGCGGCAGACCTGGAGGCCGTCGATGCCGGGCATCATCACGTCGAGGACGAGGACGTCCGGGCGCTCGCGGTGGGCGTGCGCCAGGGCTTCCACACCGTCCGCGACCGCCGTCACCTCATAACCCTCCAGGGTGAGGGCCCGCTCCAGGGCATGGCGGATGGCGCGGTCGTCTTCGGCGAGCAGCACAGTCTGGGGCACGCACCCAGTCTGCCAAGGCCTCCGGCGGTTCGGCCGGGGTGAGCGGGCCTACGATCACCCTTTTTACCTGCCTCTCACCGTCACAGAGGCAACCTGGCGCGTCGGATTTCGGGTGCGGGAGGGTGGGGGCTGGTCGCGCCCACGCGGCGGAGCCGCAAATCGAGACAGCCCCGCCGCCCCTGAGGGGGCGCTTCCCCAGCCGACCTCAGCTCGCCCCCAGCCTCGCCAGCTGTTCCTCGAACGGCACCACCGCCGGCGGAGCCTCCCGCTTCGTACCGGTCAGCCCCGTCATCAGCGCCGCCAGTTCTCCCGCCGCCCGTTCGATCCGGGCCTCCAGGCCCTCCGCTCCCCAGTCCTCCGACGCCGCGTAGACGCCCGTCGGTGCGACCACCGCCCGCAGGTACGCGAACATCGGCCGCAGCGCGTGCTCCAGCACCAGCGAGTGCCTGGCCGTACCCCCGGTCGCCGCGATCAGCACCGGCTTGCCGACCAGCGCTTCCCTGTCCATGACGTCGAAGAACGACTTGAACAGGCCGCTGTACGAGGCCGTGAACACCGGCGTGACCGCGATCACGCCGTCCGCCTCCGTCACCGCCTCCAGCGCGGCCGCAAGCCTGCGCCCCGGGAACCCGTTCGTGAAGTTGTGCGCGATCTCGACCGCGAGGTCGCGCAGTTCCACCACCTCGACCTCGACACCGGCGGCCTGCCGGCCCACCGCGGCCGCCAGCCGGTCGGCCAGCAGCCGGGTAGACGACGGCACGCTCAGCCCTGCCGAGACGACGACGAGCTTCATGCCCCGACCTCCTTCTTCTCCGACTCCGAAGTCTCCGAAGCGGCCGCGGCGAGCAGCGAGGCGTGCGTGGGCGCCTCCGGGACGTTGGCCGGACGGCCGTTCGCGAACTCCTTGCGCAGCACCGGTACGACCTCCTCGCCCAGCATGTCGATCTGCTCCAGGACCGTCTTCAGCGGCAGCCCCGCGTGGTCGACCAGGAACAGCTGACGCTGGTAGTCACCGGCGTACTCCCGGAAGGCCAGCGTCTTCTCGATGACCTGCTCGGGCGTGCCGACGGTCAGCGGGGTCTGGTCGGTGAAGTCCTCCAGGGAGGGCCCGTGCCCGTAGACCGGCGCGTTGTCGAAGTACGGCCGGAACTCGCGCACCGCGTCCTGCGAGTTGTGACGCATGAACACCTGGCCGCCCAGGCCGACGATCGCCTGCTCGGGCGTGCCGTGCCCGTAGTGGGCGTACCGGGCCCGGTACAGCTCGACCATCCGCTTGGTGTGGTCGGCGGGCCAGAAGATGTTGTTGTGGAAGAAGCCGTCACCGTAGTACGCGGCCTGTTCGGCTATCTCCGGCGAGCGGATCGAGCCGTGCCAGACGAACGGGGCGATCCCGTCCAGCGGCCTCGGGGTGGAGGTGAAGCCCTGCAGCGGGGTGCGGAACTTGCCCTCCCAGTTCACGACGTCCTCGCGCCACAGCCGGTGCAGCAGGGCGTAGTTCTCGATGGCGAGGTTGATGCCCTGCCGGATGTCCTGGCCGAACCAGGGGTAGACCGGGCCGGTGTTGCCGCGCCCCATCATCAGGTCCACCCGGCCGTCGGCCAGGTGCTGGAGCATCGCGAAGTCCTCGGCGATCTTCACCGGGTCGTTGGTGGTGATCAGGGTGGTGGAGGTGGAGAGGATCAGCTTCTCCGTGCGCGCGGCGACGTAACCGAGCATGGTGGTCGGCGACGACGGCACGAACGGCGGGTTGTGGTGCTCACCGGTCGCGAAGACGTCCAGCCCGACCTCCTCGGCCTTCAGCGCGATCGCGACCATCGCCTTGATCCGCTCCCGCTCGCTCGGCGTCCGACCCGTCGTGGGGTCCGGCGTGACATCGCCGACCGTGAAGATCCCGAACTGCATGCTCGCTCACCCTCCAGGTTGTTTACAGTTCAACTATACCTGGAGAACGAGACCCCACCCGCCGGTATTCCCCACGCCGTGCCGCGCCCCCTCCATACGCCGCGGCTACGCCTTCCAGCCCGGGTCCCGCCCGGTCACCCCCAGCAGCCGCTCGAACTCCGGCGCCCCCTCCGCCACCGCCACCGGCTCCCCGAACATCCCCATCGCCCGCGCCGTCGGCGCCAGCCCCGCGACCTGCCCCGCCAGCTCCGTCACCACCGCCGGGTCGGCCGACGGCTCCCGAAGCGCCCCTTCAGGGGCGCGGGGCCGTATTCGACTTGCGGCCACCGCCGCGTGGGCGCGACCGGCCCGCATCCACAGCGGCACACCCGCACCAGCCACCCCATTTCCGTTGTCCCACCACCCCCGTCCAGGTCTCCCCTACGTAAGCCCACGCCCGTGGGAACGGACAGGAGCCCCGTGCCATGCGCCACCACCGCCGCCGCCACCGACCCCGCCGGTACTCCGGCCTCGCCGCCACCACCGCCGTAGTCCTCACCTGCCTCGCCCTGGTGACCGGCGTGGTGCTGGCCCGTATGCAGACGGGCCCGGCCCCGGACCAGCGGACCACCACCGCCGACCCGGCGGCGACGCCCCGTACGACAGCCGCCGCCACCCCTCTCGCGACCCCCTCCCCGAAGCCCTCACCGACCCCCTCGGCCTCGGCCTCGTCGGTTCCGCACGCCGGGACATCGCCCTCGGCCAAGGCCTCCTCGCCCTCCCGCACGGCAAAGCAGCCGACGGCCGCCGCCAAGACCCCCGGCAAGCGCACCATCACCCTCGTCAACCGCCTCGACCAGACCATCTGGCCGGCCATCGCCGCCGACCCCAAGCACCCGGTCGAGGCGACCGGCTGGGTCCTGCGCCCCGGCGCCAGCCTGAGCTTCCGCATCCCCGACCACTGGGACGTCCGCCTCTGGGCCCGCACCGGCTGCTCCTTCGACGCCGCCGGCCACGGCCACTGCCTGACCGGGGACTGCGGCCGCTTCCAGTGCGGCTCGACGTGGGGCGAATTCCCCTCCACGCTCGCCGAGTTCAACCTGAACGCCTGGAACGGCATGGACTTCTACGACGTCAGCCTGGTCGAAGGCAACAACCTGCCGATGTGGATCAACAGTTACGGCGGCACGTCGAAGGACAAGATCGACGCGAACGGGTGCTCCGCGGCCGGCTGCACCCGGGACGCCAACGCCTCCTGCCCCGCCAAGCTCCAGCGCGTCCGCGACGGCCATGTCGTCGCGTGCCTCAGCGCCTGCCTGGTGTTCAAGACCGACCAGACCTGCTGCACCGGCGCCTACGCGGCCCGCCCGCAGTGCGTCCCGTCCTCGTGGCCCGTCGACTCCGCGGCCGTGTTCAAGGCGGCCGAGCCCAACGCCTACTCCTACGTCAACGACGACGCCACCAGCGTGCTCACCTGCTCCGGAGAGTGCGGCTACCGCGTCACCTGGGGCGTGAGCCCATGACCCCGAGGGGGCCGGGCGCCCACCGCCGCACGGCGGTCGCACCGGCCCCCTCCGCTCAGCGCGCCGCCTGGAAGGCCCGGCCCGCCGCCGTGGCCGCCGTACCGTTCGTGAACAGCCCGCTGCTCGGCTTCGACGGGTCGGCGCCGAGCCCGAACCACGCGTAGCGCTGGAGGTACGGCAGCGCGTCCAGCGCCTTCGCGGACGCGGTGACGAAGTCCGCCTGCTGCTGCGCGGACGGGAAACGCGTCCCCTGCGAGAAGTCGATCAGCGCGTACTCGGTGAGCCAGATCGGCTTGTGGTACCGCTCGTACACCGAGGCCAGATACGAGGTCAGCTGCTGCACGGCCTGCGGGGTGCGGAAGTCGCCGCCGTACCAGTGCAGCGCGATGAAGTCGACCCGGTACCCCTTCGCCTTCGCCCCGGACATGAACCGGTCCAGCCAGCCACCGGCCGTGTCCGCGCCGTACGCCACCGCCGGGCTGCCCAGCACCTTGCCGGCCCCCATCAGCCTGGGCCACAGCTCCAGCGCCTGCTCGACCGTCATGTTCGACTGCTGCGCCATGTCGGGCTCGTTGAACCCCAGCAGGTACGGCCCCTGCGCTCGGGCCTGCGCGAGCGACGCGTCGGTCACGGAGGCGGCGCCCCAGGCCATGGGCACGAAGGAGGCCGAGCCCGGGGTCGTCACGCCCTGATGCTGGGTGTTCCAGGTGTAGTACCAGCTCGCCCCGCTCGCCGCCAGCGCCTGGCTCACGCCGTCGAACGACCACACGCCGACACCCTTCCGGGCGCTGGAGGCGACCTGCACGGGAGCCACCGTGCGCGGGGAATGGGTGGGCTTCACGGACCGGCTCGGGGACGCACTCGGCTTGGCGGACCGGGAAGGCGACGGGGGCGGCGAGTGCGTGGGGCTCGGGGAGGCGACCGCCACCGGCGCCGACGGACGCGGAGCCGTCTGGGCCACCGGGGCCGACGGGCCCGCCGTCAGCCGGGCCGCGACCAGCGCCGCCACCGCGACGACCGCGACCGCCGCCGAGCCACCGACCACGACCTGCCTGCTCACCGCCCGCCGGGCCCGCCGGGCGCGGCGGCCCGCATGCCCGTGCCGCCCGCGAGGGGCACCGGACGTACCGGATGTACTGGACGTACCGGGAGTACCGGAAGTCGCTGTGATGTGGGCGAGCACCCGCGCCGGATCGAGACCGGCCGGCACGGCCACCAGCGGCAGACCGCTCAGCAGCCGGTCCATCGGCAGCAGCCCCCGCTCCAGGCCCGCGCACTCCCCACAGTCACGTATGTGACGGGCGAACCGCTTGCGCCACAGGGAACCCGGCGTGCCGTCCCACGGCGCGGCGATCTCGTCCAGCCGGGCACAGCGCGGATCGGCGCCCAGCCCGCGCACCACACACCGCGCGACCTCCATCTGCTTCTTCATCCGCTGCACCCGCACGGCGGCATGCCGGTCGGACAGCCCCAGCGCACCGGCGAGTTCGGCGCGCTCCAGCTCACCGGTCTCCTCCAGCCACCACAGGGACAGCAGCTCCTGATCGTCCGGATCGAGCCAGCGCGTCGCCTCGGCGATCTCCCGGCGCTGCTCGGTCAGGCCCAGCCGCAGGATCGTCAGCCCGGCGAAATCCAGGTCCGGGTCGGCCAGCACCTCCGCGTCCTCCAGCCGCGCCCTGCGGTCCCGGTCGGTGGCCCGCAGGCTTTCCCGGTTGCGCACCTGCCTGATCGTGATCGCGGCCAGCCAGGACCGGAACGCCGACGGATCCCGCAGCTTCGGCAGCCCCCGCACCATGCGCAACAGCGTCTCCTGTACGACGTCGTCGACATCGGCATGACCGTTCAGGGCCCGGCCGACGATGTTGTAGACCAGCGGCAGGCAGTCGCCCACCAGCTGCTCCAGGGCCCGCCCGTCACCCGCGCGGGCGGCCGTCACCAGGCCGGGATCGGGCCCCCTCCGATGGTTCTCGATCATGTGGGTCTGTTCCTCCGCGCAGGGGTCCGGCTCGTGGACCGGCCTCGGAACCGGCTGTTGGACCGGCTTGTGATGTGGAGACCCCCCGAGGCACACGAGGACAACAGAAAAACCGGCGGGCCGACGTCGAAACCTGTTCGAGTCCGCAATTTATGTTGTACGGCCGCCGCGCACGAGGTCACCGAGAGGCAGGCACACATCCGGCACCGCCCGAGGAAGGCCCGAGGATGGCACGAGGACGCAGCAGACACGGCGCGAGACCCCCGCGACACCGCTGGTGGTACGCCTCGGCGGTGGCCACCGCCCTCGCGACGGCGGCCACCGTACTGATCACCTACGGCGCGTGGACACCGTCACCCGGAACCGACACCGCGGGCACACCGGCCCGCCGGACGGCCGCAGCCGCCCCGTCCACACCGCCGGCCACCTCGCCCGCGCCTTCCGCCGGCCACAGTGGGTCCCCCTCCTCCTCCGCATCCCCCTCCGCGTCCCCGCCCCGCTCGGCCAAGCCGTCGGCCACGACCGCCCGGAAGCCGGCCGCCGCGCCCGAACAGCAGGCCCCGGCGTCGGCCCCGGCCGGCAAGCGTCTGATCACGGTCGTCAACCGAACCGCGCAGCCGGTCTGGGCGATCGTCACCAACACCGCCGTCTACCCCGCGGGCCGCAGACTCGCCCCCGGCCAGAGCCTCTCGCTGACCGTGGCCAACAACTGGGGCGGCCGCATCTGGGGCCGTACCGGATGCACCGGCACCGCCGCGGGCCCCTGCGCCTCCGGGGACTGCACCAGCGTCTGCACCGGCCCCAACCCGCCCACCACCCTCGGCGAGTTCACCTTCGACGCGTACGCGGGCATGGACTTCTACGACGTCAGCATGGTCGACGGCGCCAACCTGCCCATGTACATCAACATCTCCCACACCACGACCACCGACCCGGTCAGCTCCACGGGCTGCTACCACGGCACCTGCACCACCGGGATCGACTGCCCCAAGGCGATGCAGGCCCTCTCCGGCGGCCAGGAGATCGGCTGCAAACCGCCGTGCGCGGCGTTCGGCGGCGACACGTACTGCTGCCGCGGCGCCTGGGCCGGCCGCGACAACTGCGTTCCCGCCAAATGGCCCGTCGACTACACCCAGGTATTCAAACGGGCCGCGCCGTACGCCTACTCCTACGCCTTCGACGACGCGGCGACCATGCCCTGCAAGGGCGCCTGCTACTACCGGGTGACCTTCGGCACGACCTAGCGTCCCGGTCAGAATTCCGGTCAGAATTCCGGTCAGAAGGCGTACGGGTCCCCGGTCGCCAGCACCAGCACCCGCTGCCTGTCGTTCGTACGGTCGTGGTCCACCGCGCCCCCGCCCCACACCACGTCGACCTCCAGCGTCACCTCCGCCGGCTGCCCCCGCAGCCGTACCGGAACCACCAGCTGCTCGCCGGGCAGGTCGACGGCGAGCGGCCCCGTACCGCACACCACCTCCCGGTCGCCGGAGCGGGCACAGGCGGCCGGCAGCTGCTGCGTGTCCGCCAGCGCCGCCGACCAGCTCAACCGCACGGTGGCGTCGGACAGGGGGTCCGGCCCGAGGTTGCGCGGAGTCACCCGCACCTCCACCAGGTCCCCGCCCATCACCACCGACCCGTGCACCTCGAGGTCGGCGTCCCCGGCCCACGCGGTACCGCCCGCTCCGGCCACCAGCGCGCCCACCGTCACCGCCCCGACCACCGTAAGCCCGCAACGACGCATCGCCATGCCACCCGTCCCGTCCATCCGTCCGTCCCGTCCGTCTCCGGCGTTCATACGGATGTATGCCACCCCTACCCCGCCGCAGGCGCCCTCCAACAGGTGACAGCCGGACGGCATGGCAGGCTGCGGCCATGCTGATCCTCCGCTCCGCCGCCCTCTTCGTCGTCGCCGCGTTCTTCGAGATCGGCGGCGCCTGGCTGGTCTGGCAGGGCGTACGGGAGCACCGGGGCTGGCTCTGGATCGCCGGCGGGATCCTGTCCCTCGGCGCCTACGGCTTCGTCGCCACGTTCCAGCCGGACGCCCACTTCGGCCGCATCCTGGCGGCGTACGGCGGAATCTTCGTCGCGGGCTCGATCCTGTGGGGCGTCGTCGCCGACGGCTACCGCCCGGACCGCTGGGACCTCACGGGCGCGGCGGTCTGCCTGGCCGGCATGGCAGTGATCATGTGGGCGCCGAGGAACGGCGGCTAGCCCTCGCCTAGGCTGGAAGGAGCCGACCGCCCACCGAGCACCAGGAGCACCGCATGGCCACCGCACCGTCCGCCGCCTCCCGCATCGCCGTCGTCACCGGTGCGAGCAGCGGAATCGGCGCCGCGACCGCCCGAAAGCTCGCCGCCGCCGGTTACCGCGTGGTCCTCACCGCCCGCCGCGAGGACCGTATCGAGGCGCTGGCCAAGGAGATCAACCAGGCCGGCCAGCAGGCGACCGCCTACCCGCTGGACGTGACGGACCGCGCGGCCGTGGACGAGTTCGCGACCGCCTTCAAGACGATCGCCGTCCTCGTGAACAACGCCGGCGGAGCCCTCGGCGCCGACCCGGTGGCCACCGGCGACCCGGCGGACTGGCGCACGATGTACGAGACGAACGTCATCGGCACCCTCAACCTCACCCAGGCCCTGCTGCCCAGGCTGGAGGCGAGCGGCGACGGCACGGTGGTCGTCGTCTCCTCCACCGCCGGCCACGGCACCTACGAGGGCGGCGCCGGCTATGTCGCCGCCAAGCACGGCGCCCACGTCCTCGCCGAGACACTCCGCCTGGAGATCGTCGGCAAGCCGGTCCGGGTCATCGAGATCGCCCCCGGCATGGTCAAGACGGACGAGTTCGCGCTGACCCGCTTCGGCGGCGACGAGGAGAAGGCGGCGAAGGTCTACCAGGGCGTCGCCGAGCCCCTGACGGCCGACGACGTGGCGGACACGATCGCCTGGACGGTGACCCGCCCCAGCCACGTCAACATCGACCTCCTGGTGGTACGCCCCCGCGCCCAGGCCTCCAACTCCAAGGTCCACCGGGACCTGTGATGGAGGACCGTCCGGACGCCGACCCCGCGGCCGCCCTGGAAAACGACCTGGACAAGCGCCGCCTGGCACAGGAGACCAGGAACGAACGCCAGGTCTGGTACTTCCTGGCCTACTTCCTCTTCGGCATCCACTTCCTCGCCTTCGTGATGATCTACGCGGTCCATCACGCGAAGTAGACCGGCCGGCCGGCGGTGCCACGGCAGCGCCGGCTCTCAGCCCTTCACGCAGACGACCTGCTTCAGCTTCGCCACGACCTCCACCAGGTCCCGCTGCTGGTCGATGACCTGCTCGATCGGCTTGTACGCGCCCGGGATCTCGTCCACGACGCCGGAGTCCTTGCGGCACTCCACGCCCCGCGTCTGCTCCTCCAGGTCCTTCGTCGAGAAGCGCCGCTTCGCCGCGTTCCGGCTCATGCGCCGGCCCGCGCCGTGGGAAGCGGAGTTGAAGGACTTCTCGTTACCGAGGCCCTTCACGATGTACGACCCGGTCCCCATGGAGCCCGGGATGATGCCGTATTCCCCGGCCTGGGCGCTGATCGCACCCTTGCGGGTCACGAGCAGATCCATGCCTTCGTACCGCTCGCGGCTCACGTAGTTGTGGTGGCAGCTCACTTCATGTTCGAAGGTGACCTTGGCCTTCTTGAACTCCTTGCGGATCACGTCCTTGAGAAGGGCCATCATGAGCGACCGGTTGTACTTCGCATATTCCTGAGCCCAGTAGAGATCGTGCTCGTACGCCGCCATCTGCGGGGTGTCCGAGACGAAGACGGCGAGGTCGCGGTCGACCAGGCCCTGGTTGTGCGGGAGCTTCTGGGCCACCCCGATGTGGTGCTCGGCGAGTTCCTTGCCGATGTTCCGGGACCCGGAGTGCAGCATCAGCCACACAGAACCGGTCGTATCCGTGCAGATTTCGACAAAGTGGTTGCCAGATCCGAGCGTTCCCATCTGCTTATGTGCTCGCTCCTGACGGAATTTGACCGCATCCGCGACCCCGTCGAACCGCCCCCAGAGCTCCCCCCACCCGGCCGTCGCCAGCCCGTGGAAGTCCCCCGGCTCGACCGGATCGTCATGCATCCCCCGCCCCACCGGAATCGCCTGCTCGATCTTCGACCGCAGTCGCGACAGGTCCCCCGGCAGGTCGTTGGCGGTCAGTGACGTCTTCACCGCCGACATGCCGCAGCCGATGTCGACGCCGACCGCCGCCGGGCACACGGCCCCCTGCATGGCGATGACCGACCCGACCGTGGCGCCCTTCCCGTAGTGGACGTCCGGCATGACCGCCAGGCCCTTGATCCACGGCAGGGTCGCGACATTGCGCAGCTGCTGGAGCGCCACCTCCTCGACGGCGGCAGGGTCGGTCCACATCCGGATCGGTACCTTCGCGCCCGGCATCTCCACGTACGACATGGCTTCCTCAATTCCCCCGCGGACAATCAGATGAAAAGGACAAAAGACCTAATGAAGGCATAACGCAAATGCGCTGCCAAGGCCACCGAAATCAGACTTGGGACCGGCGTTCACCGCAGTGCGTGCGATACACATTGTCTCCAGGGGACGCCCCGCTGCGGCAAGCGATTAACCAGCGGGGACACTGGAGCAGGACCGAGCGACCCAGTGAACGGAAAGGAGCCTGACCGTGCAGCGGAAGGCGTACGCAACCGGCACCGCCGCCCTCCTCGCGGCCCTGCTGGCCGGCTGCACGAGCGGTTCCAGCGGTGGCGACGACATCAGCGACAAGAACGCGGACACCGGCACCTCGACCGTCGCCGCCCAGCCCGGCAAGTACCGCACCCTCCCCGAGCCCTGCGGCGCGGTCAGCCAGGACACCCTCGACTCGCTGCTCCCAGGCATCGCCCAGATCACCGACGAGGAGCAGCGCGACAAGGCGTACGCGGGCACGGCCACGCTCACCTACGACACGGACCGCAAGGTCGGCTGCCACTGGAAGGTCGAGTCCACCGACGCCACGGACCGGCTGTCCGTCGACTTCGAGCGCGTGGTGTCGTACGACAACGCGGTCAGTGACGACAACGAGGCGCAGACGATCTACACGCAGCGGGAGTCGGCGGCCGGCATCCCCGAGTCCGCGCCCCCGAGCGCCACCGAGTCGGAGTCGCCCTCCGGATCGCCGTCCGGGTCAGGGTCCGGGACACCGACCCCGTCCCCGTCGTCGTCCTCCGCGCCCACGTCCACGTCCCCCTCGGGATCCACCGGCACCTCCGCCTCGACGTCCGCGACGGCGTCCACCTCGGCCTCCGCCTCGACCCCTCCGGCCGACCTCCAGCCCCGCACCCTCGCCGACCTCGGTGACGAGGCGTATCTCGACGACCAGCTCAGCGGCTCCGGCTCGACGGCCGAACAGCGCACGGTGACTGTGGTGTTCCGCACGTCCAACGTCGTGGTGACCATCGAGTACGAGGAGCAGCCGATGGCCACCGGGACCGTCCCGGACAGCAAGGAACTGCAGGACAGGGCCCAGAATCTGGCCGCCCAGCTGGCCGAGGACCTCAACAGCTGAGTGCCCGGGCACGCCCTGTGCACCCCGCCCGCAAAGCCCGCGAACCGAAACCGCACAGCTTCCTCACCGCGTACCGTGGCCCCTCGGACCCGATCCGACCGCAGGAACCCCGAACGTATGAGTGAAGGAACCATGCAGCGAGTAGCAGTCCAGCGAGACGACCAGCGCGACCGGAACGAGCGGAACGCACAGCGACGGGCAGGGCGCCTGCGCCGCGGCCTCGTCTGTGCGGCCGCCGTCCCCGCCGTGGCGCTGTTCGCGGCGGCCTGCTCCTCGGACTCCGACGACGCCGCGAAGGAGACGGGCGGCGGCTCCAACCCGGCCACCGCCCCCGCCGACTCCGGCTCCGGCACCGGCACCGGCGCCGCCGCTTCGCCGACCGTTCAGGCGGCCAAGTACCAGAAGCTGCCGGAGCCGTGCGCGGTGCTGTCGAAGAAGACACTCACCGCCCTCGTACCGAAGGGTGCGAAGTCGGGCAAGGAGGGCGCTTCGGACGACGTGGCCACGCGGGGCAGCTGCTCCTGGAGCAGCCTGGACAACAACGGCGTCAAGGGCTCGCAGTTCCGCTGGCTCAACATCTCCTTCCTCCGCTTCGAGTCGGACACCAACCGTGGTTCCGGCGAGAAGCAGGCCGAGGCGTACTACGCGAGCCAGGTGCAGGAGGCGCAGTCCGTGACCGGCGCCAAGAACACCAAGTCGGAGCCGGTGGCCGGGACCGGTGACCAGGCGACCGTCGTGCACTACGACCTGAAGAAGAAGGAAGGCGCCTTCCGGCAGCAGACGGTCGTGGCACGGGTCGCGAACGTGGTCGTCACCGTCGACTACAACGGCGCGGGTCTGGCCGGTGAGAAAACCCCGGACGCGGGCACTCTCGCGAAGTCCGCGGAGAAGGCCGCCAAGGAGGCGGTGGCCTCGGTCGCGACGGCCAACGGCTCTGCCACGTCTCCGAGTTCACCTGCGGCAACGCCCTCGAAGCCGGCCTCCAAGTCGCCCTCCGCGAGTGCATCGGCCTCCAAGTCGTCAGCCAAGAAGGGCTGACCGGCAACACGCGCGCCGCACTGATGTGCCACCCTGTTGCGCGCAACAACACGCAAGGGGAGGGGAGTACGGGTGGCCGAGCGAATACAGCTGACTCGGATGCACCGCGTTCTCATCGGTGTGGTCGTGACCGGCGCGATGATCATCGCCGGAATCGGCTTCGCCGGCTCGTACGCGGCCGTCCGTGAGCTGGCCATCAAGAAGGGCTTCGGGAACTTCGCCTATGTCTTCCCGATCGGCATCGACGCGGGCATCTGCGTCCTGCTCGCCCTGGACCTGCTGCTGACCTGGATCCGCATCCCCTTCCCGCTGCTCCGGCAGACGGCCTGGCTGCTGACCGTGGCGACGATCGCCTTCAACGGCGCCGCGGCCTGGCCGGACCCGCTGGGCGTGGGCATGCACGCGGTGATCCCGATCCTGTTCGTGGTCGCGGTCGAGGCCGCCCGCCACGCGATCGGCCGGATCGCCGACATCACGGCGGACAAGCACATGGAGGGGGTCCGCCTCACCCGCTGGCTGCTCTCCCCGGTGCCCACGTTCCTGCTCTGGCGCCGGATGAAGCTGTGGGAGCTGCGCTCCTACGACCAGGTCATCAAGCTGGAGCAGGAACGTCTCGTCTACCAGGCGAGACTGCGCTCCCGCTTCGGCAGGGCCTGGCGCCGCAAGGCCCCGGTGGAGTCCCTGATGCCCCTGAGGCTGGCCCGCTACGGCGTCCCCCTGGCCCAGACGGCCCCGGAGGGCCTGGCGGCGGCGGGCATAGACCTGCCGGCGCTCCTGCCGGCCCCCGCACCCGCTCCGGCCGCCGCCGCGCCCGCGCCCGCTCCCGCTGCCGTCCCGCAGCAGGCGGCGCCTCCCGGCGAGCAGCGCCCCGAGCTGGTCCCCAGCCCCAACGCCGGGCAGCCCGCATACGCGTCGGAGCCCGAGCCGGAACCCGACCCGCAGCTGAACCCGTGGCTGCACGCGAGGGACCCCCAGCAGATCGAGTACCACGGCGACTACGACCCGACGTTCGAGCCCCAGTACACCGAGGAGCAGTACGCGGCCTGGCAGGCACAGCAGCAGTACGAGCAGGAGCAGTACCAGCGGGAGCAGTACCAGCGGGACCAGTACGAGCAGCAACTGGCCCGGCAGCAGCAGCAGTTCCCGCCCGCCCGGTTCGCGCAGGAGCAGTTCCCGCCGGAGCAGCAGTCGCTCCCCGAGGAGTCCCCGTCGGAGACGACCGGCAGCTTTCCCATCCCCTCCGGTCCCGGCCGCACCCGTGAACTCGGCGAGGGCGGTGGCCCCCCGGAGCCGACCGAGGAGGACTTCTACCTGGTCTTCAAGAAGTCGATAGACGGCGGCTACCCCAGTTCGAGCCAGTTCAGGGGCGACGTGGAGGCGACGTACGGCACCACCCTCCCGCAGCGCGAGGCGGAGCGCATGGTCAACCGCTTCACCAACCGCCACACGGCGGAACTGCAGGAAGACCACATCGCGTAGGACGCGCACGGCACGAAGAACATGAAGAAGGGGCCCTCCGCCGAAGAGGGCCCCTTCTTCGTGCTCATGCCGATGCCGGCTTACTCCCCGAGCAGGACCCGCACCCGCTCCTGCCCCACGGCGAGCAGCAGCGTGGGCAGCCGGGGCCCGGTGTCGCGCCCCACCAGCAGGTGGTAGAGCAGCGCGAAGAACGTCCGCTGGGCCGTCTTGATCTCGGCCGGCAGCTCCTTGGGCGTCGCGTCGGCGGAGAACCCGGCCTGCACCTTGGGCACGCCGTACACGAGGTGCGTCAGCCCGTCCAGCGACCAGTGTTCGGCGAGCCCGTCGAGCAGCAGCCGTACCGACTGCAGGGACGCCTCGTCGAGGGACTTCAGCAGCTCGGCGTCCGGCTCGTCCCGCACGATGGTGCGCTGGTCGGCCGGTACCTGGGTGTTGATCCAGGCCTCGGCCTTGGCGTACCGCGGCCGTGCCTCGTCCACCGATCCCAGCGGGTTGGCCGGGTCCAGCTCGCTGAGGATCCGCAGCGCCTGGTCCTCGTGCCCGGCGGTGATGTCGGCGACCGACGCCAGCGTCCGGTACGGCAGCGGTCGCGGGGTCCGCGGCAGCTCACCGGCGGCGGTGCCCACCGCGCGCGCGTGCGCGGCGACGTCGGCGGGCAGCGCGGCGCCCTCGGCCACCTTCGCGTCCAGCTTGTCCCACTCGTCGTAGAGCCGCTGGATCTCCTGGTCGAAGGCGATCTTGAAGGACTGGTTGGGCCGGCGGCGGGCGTAGAGCCAGCGCAGGATCTGCGGCTCCATGATCTTCAGCGCGTCGGCGGGCGTGGGCACGCCGCCGCGCGAGGACGACATCTTCGCCATCCCGCTGATGCCGACGAACGCGTACATCGGCCCGATGGGCTGCTGCCCGCCGAAGATCCCGACGATCTGCCCGCCCACCTGGAAGCTCGACCCCGGCGACGAGTGGTCGACACCGCTCGGCTCGAAGATGACGCCCTCGTACGCCCAGCGCATCGGCCAGTCGACCTTCCAGACCAGCTTGCCCCGGTTGAACTCGCTCAGCCGGACGGTCTCCGTGAACCCGCACGCGGTGCAGACGTAGCTCAGCTCGGTGGTGTCGTCGTCGTAGGACGTGACGGTGGTCAGGTCCTTTCCGCAGCCGCCGCAGTACGGCTTGTACGGGAAGTACCCGGCGGAGCCCGCGGAACCGTCGTCCTCGCTCGCCGCGCCCGACCCCTCCGCCGCCTCCAGCTCGGCCTCGTCGACGGCCTTCTGCTGCTGCTTCTTCGCGGGGGCCTTCTTGGTCCGGTACTGGTCGAGGATGGCGTCGATGTCACCGCGGTGCTTCATGGCGTGCAGGATCTGCTCCCGGTACACCCCGGAGGTGTACTGGGCGGTCTGGCTGATCCCGTCGAACTCCACGCCCAGCTCGGCCAGCGACTCGGTCATCGCGGCCTTGAAGTGCTCGGCCCAGTTCGGGTACGCGGAGCCCTTCGGGGCGGGGACGGAGGTGAGCGGCTTGCCGATGTGCTCCGCCCAGGACTCGTCGACCCCAGCGACACCGGCCGGCACCTTGCGGTAGCGGTCGTAGTCGTCCCAGGAGATCAGGTGCCGGACCTGGTGCCCGCGCCGCCGGGCCTCGTCGGCGACCAGGTGCGGGGTCATGACCTCGCGCAGGTTGCCGAGGTGGATGGGGCCGGACGGGGAGAGCCCGGACGCGACGACCACAGGTTTGCCCGGGGCCCGACGCTCCGACTCCTCGATGACCTCATCCGCGAAACGGGAGACCCAGTCGGTGGTCTCGGTGCTCTGAGCCACGATCGGCACGTCCTTCTTTCTGACACGGGACAGCCGGTACGGTCGCACGGCTGACCGCTCTATTGTCCCCGCCGAGGTGGAATCCACGAAAACGGGTTATCGACACGCCCCTGATCGGCGACGCGGCCGCCGCCCAGGGGCTCGGGGCTGTATCGACGGGCGGCTCCGCCGCGCGGGCGCGACCGCGAGGCGATGGATCGTTGCCGGCTGGGCAGCCGACCCAGGGGCGCCGACGCGGCCTGTCAGCGCCGGGCTGTGCAGCCGACCCAGGGGCGCGGGGAACTGCGCGACCAGCCCCCACACACCCGCACCCGGCCCGCCCACCGCACCCCCGAGCTCTCACCCGCAAAAACCCCTTTACCCCCCGTGAAATACTGGTCCCGTCCACCCGCACCCACGAGGAGAACGGCTCCCACCCCATGGCCTCGGTCACGTCGCTCACCGATCTCGTCAATCAGCGTCTCGCGGACGCCCTCTCGGCAGCCCTGCCGGAGGCCCCCGTCGACCCGCTGCTGCGACGCAGCGACCGGGCCGACTTCCAGGCGAACGGCATCCTCGCCGCCGCCAAGAAGGCCAAGGCCAACCCCCGGGAGCTGGCGACGCAGGTCGTCTCGAACATCACCACCGGCGCGGACCTGATCCAGGACGTCGAGGTCTCCGGCCCCGGCTTCCTCAACATCACCCTCTCCGACAAGGCGATCACCGAGAACCTCGCCGCGCGGTACGTGGACGGCGGCCGGCTCGGCGTGGCGGCCAAGGAGAACCCGGGCATCACGGTCATCGACTACGCCCAGCCGAACGTCGCCAAGGAGATGCACGTCGGCCACCTGCGCTCCGCGGTGATCGGCGACGCCCTGCGCGGCATGCTCGACTTCACCGGCGAGCAGACGATCGGCCGGCACCACATCGGCGACTGGGGCACCCAGTTCGGCATGCTCATCCAGTACCTGATCGAGAACCCGGACGAACTGTCCCCGGAGACCGACACGGACGGCGAGCAGGCCATGTCGAACCTGAACCGGGTCTACAAGGCGTCCCGGGCGGTCTTCGACGCGGACGAGAACTTCAAGGAGCGGGCCCGGAAGCGGGTGGTCGCCCTCCAGTCCGGCGACAAGGAGACGCTGGACCTGTGGCAGCGGTTCGTGGACGAGTCGAAGGTCTACTTCTACTCGGTCTTCGAGAAGCTCGACATGGAGATCCGGGACGACGAGATCGTCGGCGAGTCGGCGTACAACGACGGCATGCCCGAGACCGCCCGCCTCCTGGAGGAGATGGGCGTCGCGGTCCGCTCCGAGGGCGCGCTCGTGGTCTTCTTCGACGAGATCCGGGGCAAGGACGACCAGCCGGTCCCGCTGATCGTGCAGAAGGCGGACGGCGGCTTCGGCTACGCGGCCTCGGACCTGACGGCGATCCGCAACCGGGTCACCGACCTGCACGCCACCTCGCTGCTCTACGTCGTGGACGTGCGTCAGTCGCTGCACTTCAAGATGGTCTTCGAGACGGCGCGGCGGGCGGGCTGGCTCACCGACGACGTGACCGCCCACAACATGGGCTACGGCACGGTGCTGGGTGCGGACGGCAAGCCGTTCAAGACGCGTGAGGGTGAGACCGTACGGCTGGAGGACCTGCTGGACGAGGCGGTGCAGCGGGCCGCCGAGGTCGTCCGGGAGAAGGCGCAGGACCTCACCGAGGCGGAGATCCAGGAGCGGGCCCAGCAGGTCGGCATCGGTGCCGTGAAGTACGCGGACCTGTCGACGTCGCCCAGCCGGGACTACAAGTTCGACCTGGACCAGATGGTCTCGCTGAACGGCGATACGTCCGTCTACCTCCAGTACGCGTACGCCCGTATCCAGTCGATCCTCCGCAAGGCGGGGGACGTCCGGCCCGCCGCGCACCCGGAGCTGGAACTGCACGCGGCGGAGCGGGCGCTGGGCCTGCACCTGGACGCGTTCGGCGACACGGTCTTCGAGGCGGCGGCGGAGTACGCCCCGCACAAGCTGGCCGCGTACCTGTACCAGCTGGCGTCGCTGTACACGTCGTTCTACGACAAGTGCCCGGTGCTGAAGGCCGACACCCCCGCCCAGGTGGAGAACCGCCTCCTCCTGTGCGACCTGACGGCCCGCACCCTCCACCAGGGCATGGCCCTGCTGGGCATCCGGACGCCCGAGCGGCTCTGAGGCTCTGAAGCCGCCCGGGCGTTCCGGGCGGCTCAGCAGTAGGCGTTGAAGTCCCAGAACGCGGCCTTGGTCGCCGGTCCCGCGACGCCGTCGACGGCAAGGTTGTAGCCGTACTGGTTCAGGTAGCGCTGCAGCGCCCTGATCGTGTTCGGTCCGACGACCCCGTCGACGGTACCGGCGCCGAGGCCCTGGTCGTTGAACATCTGCTGAGCCGCCTTCCAGCTGTTGGTGCCCAGCTGCCCGTCGATCGTGCCGGGGTTGTAGCCCCACCTGGCCAGCCAGCACTGCCAGTTCGCGGCGTGGGCGGTGTCCAGGCCGAGGTTGTTCACCGCCTGGATGGCCGCGGTCCGGGAACTCACCGCGGCCTTGGCGGCCGGCTGCGAGGCCGCGAAACCCGTGCTCGCGGTCGCCAGGCTTCCTGCGGCGAGCCCCGCCACGGCGGCGACACTGACGAGGGTCCTGGTCATGACGTTCGATCGCATGCGTTCCTCTTTCCGGTCGCGAGAACAGATCGACACGAGCGTGCGGGCCGGACGACGGCGGAAGCCACACCTCCCCCACAAGTGACGGCCGGGCGGGACGCCGTACCCGTTGACCTGCGCGAAGGCCGTCCGACGCGGCGGTACGGCAGGACGGCCACCGCCGGACTCATACGGGCACCGCGCCCGATCCGTCAGCCGGACAGGGACGAACGATCGGGGGGATCATGTCACGTCACGGGAAAGCGCTGCCTGTCGAACTGGAGCCGTGCTTACGGCAGTTGATCGTCCGGTTGCGCCGGCTGAAGGAGCGCAGCGGGCTGAGTCTGCACCGGCTGGCGTCGCACACCGGATACAGCCCGAAGTCCTGGGAGCGCTATCTGGCGGGCCGTTCGCTGCCGCCCCCGGAGGCGGTGGCGGCGCTGGCCCGGCTCGGCGGCGGCGATCCGGTGGGGCTGCTCGCGCTGCACGAGGTGGCGGCCCGGGGCGGCGGCGCGGAGGCGGTGCCCGCCGCCCTGCGCGCGTTACGGGACCGCACCGGGCTGAGCCTGGCGGGGCTGGCGGCGCGGACGACGTTCAGCAAGTCGTCCTGGCAGCGCTATCTGGGCGGCCGCGCCCTGCCGCCGCGCGCGGCCGTGGAGCAGCTGTGCGCCCTGGCCGGGGAGCCGGCGGGGCGCTGTCTGGCACTGCGGGAGGTGGTCGCGGCGCAGGGGTACGGCGAAGGTTGACCGGAACACTTCATGTGGTCGCCAACGTCGTTGTCAGTGGGCGCCTTTACAGTCTGTGCCATGGCGACTCTTCCCAACCCGCTGCCCAAGCTGGCGACCGACCCGAGCGGTCGTTCCCTGGGGCTCCAACTGCCGCCCGGCGCACTGCTGGACGAGACCCTCGACGGCCCGTGGCACCAGCCGTTGCTGTGGTACGCGGGGCAGCCCGCCGGTCCCGGGACCTGGACGGCGCTGGGCGCCCCGGCCGGCCGCGCGGGGCTGCTGCCGGTGCTCATCGACGTGTCCGAGGTCGACGACTGGGACTTCGCGCCCGAGGAGACGTCGTACCCCGGGGACCACGACGCCGACGAGGTGCTGGAGGACTACTGGGAGGAGGACCCGCCGAACGGCGAGGAGTGGCCGGGGCTCGCCCTCGCCCCGACGCTGGTCGCCGACCCGGACGCACGGGCCGCCGATGTCGCCGACGCGCTGAGCCTGGGGCGGCCCTGGCTGAAGGAGCCGCACCTGGCGCTGGTGTCGGCCCGGCGCAGCGCGGACATACCAGCGGCCATCGGCTGGAGCGGGCCGGTGAACTACGAGGAGGACGTGGCCCGGCTGTGCGCGGTGCTGCGCTCCTGGGAGGACCGCTTCGGGATACGGGTGGTGGCCCTCGGCCTGGACCATCTCGCCGTCTCCGTGGCCGCACCGCCCGCCGACCTCGACGAGGCGGAGGCGGTGGCCGCCGAGCACTTCGCGTTCTGCCCGTACAGCGTGCTGCCCGGCGCCGACGACACCCTGTCGTCGTACGCCGAGCAGCTGGTGGGCGAGCGGCTGTGGCACTTCTGGTGGGACTGAGCCGCCTCAGCGGCTGAGCTCAGCCGCTGAGCCCGGCGGCCAGCCTGCGCAGTCCCTCTGCGATCTCCTCCGGAGTCTGGGTCACGAAGCACAGCCGCAGGGTGGAGCGGTCGGGGTCGGCGGCGTAGAAGGGCTCACCGGGGACGTAGGCCACGTCGTGCTCCACCACCCGGCGGAGCAGGGCGGTGGTGTCGTACGGCTCCGGGAGCCGGGCCCAGAGGAACATGCCGCCCTCGGGCCGGTTCCAGGTGGAGCCGGCCGGCAGGGCGTCGGCGAGGCCGGCCAGCATGGCGTCCCGGCGTGCGCCGTACACGGCGCGCACGCTGGCGACATGGTCGTCCAGGACGTCCAGGTACCGGGCGGCGGCGAGCTGGTTGAGGGTGGGGGTGTGCAGGTCGGCCGCCTGCTTGGCCACCGCGCAGGCGCGGCGCAGTGCGCCGGGGGCGCGGAGCCAGCCGAGGCGCAGGCCGGGTGCCATCACCTTGGAGAAGGAGCCGAGCAGGACCACCCGGTCCGCGGCGCCGGGGAAGGACGCGATCCAGGGGACGCGCTCGCCGTCGTAGCGGAGTTCGCCGTAGGGGTCGTCCTCGATGATCCACAGGCCGTGCCGGGCGGCGGTCGTGGCGAGGGCGGCGCGGCGGACGGCGGGCATGGTGCGGCCGGTGGGGTTCTGGAAGGTCGGGACGAGGTAGAGGAATTTGGGCCGCTCGGCGCGGATGAGTTCCTCCAGGGCGGCCGGGTCGACGCCGTCCGCGTCGCCCGGGACGGGCAGGATCCGGGCGCCGGCCAGCCCGAAGACCTGAAGTGCCGCCAGATAGCAGGGGCTTTCGACGAGGACCGTGTCGCCGGGGTCTATCAGCGCGCTCGCCAGGAGGGACAGGGCCTGCTGGGAGCCGGTGGTGACGAGCAGGTCGTCGGGGTCGGTGGGCAGGCCCTGTGCGGTGGCGCGCGCCGCCAGCCCGGACCTCAGGGCCGGCTCGCCCTCCGTCGTCGAGTACTGCAACGCCCGTTCCGGCGACTCCTCCAGCACCGTCCGGAAGGCGGCCGCGATGCCCTCCCGGTCGAAGAGTTCGGGGGCCGGCAGCCCGCCCGCGAAGTTGATCACCTCGGGGCGTGCGGTCACCGCGAGGATCTCCCGCACCGGCGAACCGCCGACGGCATGGGCCCGGGCCGCGAGCGGCGGCAGGGCGGCTGGGGCACTGGTGACGGTCATGGACGGCTCCTCGGGCTGATCCTCGTCTTGGCCGGAGCCTAGAGAGGTGGATGCCCTCTACACCCGTGATTCCGCGATACGGACGAAGGACGCCCGGGCACCGGATCCGGGTGTGCGGGCGTCCCGTCCCGCCGTCCCAAGGAGTGGGATCCGTGCAGGTCGGAGGCGTGGACCGGGTTCACTCGTCCCGAATCACCGGTGCGCTCTGGCGGTCCGGGCCCTCCGCCCCACAGGCTGAGGGCACACCGAGATCGCCGACCAGGCCGAGCACCCCGAGCACGCCGACGACATCAAGGGAGCCCTCGCATGTCCGCCACGCGCCCCACCCCGGCCGCCGGCCGCCGCCGTCTCCTGGCGGCGGCCGCCCTGGCGCTGGTCGCCGCGACCGTCCTCGGCGGCTGCCGGGACGGCGAGGGCGTACGCGACGAGGGCCCCTCCGCCGCGTCCCTGCCTCACCCCGTCGACGACGCGGTCCGCCAGGCCTCGCCGCCCAGCGGGAACTCGTAGGCGGGCCGCCCGTTGTTGCCGCTCGTGCGGAACGGCCGCCCCTTGTCGTCGATCCGCAGCGTCCCGTGCCGCGACCCGCTGGACCAGGACAGCTCCAGGTACCAGCCCACGTAGTACGCCGAGGCGTCGGCCCTGATGTAGAACACCTCGGGGTCCGACTCGCTCACCTTGAACGGGAAGTCCCGGTGCCCCGACTCGGGCACGACCGCCGGCCGCATCGCGTCCAGAGCGACGGTGAAGGAGCGGGTGGGCACGTTCCCGCCGCAGCCGACGCCCGGATACCCCATCGCGTAGTCGTTCCAGGCGAGCGGCGAACTCCGCTCCGCCGTACGGACCGTGAGGCCCTCCAGCACCACGGACCCGGTGCCGCTGCCCTGCACGGTCAGCGTGACGTACTGCTCCCCCGAGGAGACCGCCTGGTGCGCGGTCACCCACGCGGTCGCGTCGGTCTCCAGAGGCGGCGGTGCCACGTGGGCCGGGTCCCGGTCGATCAGGTAGTGCTGGGAGCAGGGGCTTTCCCAGCTGTAGGGCTGGGTGTTGACGGTGAGCGGGGGTGCGGCCGTGCCGTCGTCCGCGGTGGGCGAGGAACCGGCCGTGGCGGTGTCCTCGGCCGGACCGGCGGCCGGGGCCGAGGACGAGGCGGAGGGGGTCTTCGAGGCGGCGGACGAGCCGGGCGTCGGCGCCGTCGAGGAGCGGTACGTGCGGTGCGGAGCGGCGCCGGCCGCGGCGGTGGCGCCCGCGGGCCCCGCGTTCTTCGCGTCCGTCCCGCCGGAGGGCAGGCGTACGGCGGCGACGGCGGCGCCGAGCAGGACGACGACCGCGATCCCGGCGAGGAGCGCGGGCCGCGGAACACGCCGACCACGCCCGGCGGCACCCGGCCCGACCACCACCTCCGCCACCGGCTCCGGGTCCGACTCCGGTTCCGGCACCGGCACCGGCTCCGCTGTCACGACCACCTCGGCCGCCTTCTCAGTCTTCTCGTCCTTCTCCTGCTTCTCCGGCTTCTCCGGCTTCTCCGGCTTCTCCGGCTTCTCCGGCTTCTCCGGCGCGTCCGCCTTCCGCCCCCGCACCGCATCCGCCAGCACCCACTGCCGGTGCAGTTCGACGAGTTCCTCGGGGCCGGCCTTGCAGAGCCGGGCGAGGCGTTCCACCGGGGCGTAGTCCGCCGGTACGGCGTCCCCGTTGCAGTAGCGGTGCAGGGTCGAGGTGCTCATGTGCAGCCGCTTGGCGAGCGTGCCGTAACTCAGTCCCGAGCGGTCCTTCAGCTCCCGCAGCAACTCCGCGAAGCCGCTTCCCGCAGCACTGTCCGACACGGTTCCTCCGTCCCCCGACATCCCGTTCCCGCGTTCCAGGGAAGGGATGTTCTCCCAGGTCAAAGCCGGTATGGCCGTTCCAGCGTCCCTGATCGTCCGGTAACTGTGGCGGACGGGACGGAGCGGCCCGCAGGCTGTGGCCATCCAAGCACGCCGCCACTCGAAAGAGGATTCGCCATGCGTACCGCCCGCCGTGTCCGCCTGCTCGCCGCCACCGGCGCCGCCGTCGCCGCTCTCGCCCTCACGGCATGCGAGAACGGAACCGGCGCACGGGACGAGGGAGCCTCCCGGTCGACGACGACCGCGTCGACGCAGACGGCAGCAACGCCGAAGCCCTCGGAAACCGCCGACGGCGGCACGGGCACCGGGGCGGGCACAACCACCGGCACCGGCACCGGCAAGTCGACGTCCGCGCCCGTGAGCGACACGGCCACGAAGACGCCGAGCGGCGGCGGGGGCGGCGGCAAGTCCACCACCGTCCCCACCGTCCTCTGCAACGGCTCCAACAGCACCGTCACCGTCCAGCCGCTCTCCCGCCCGCTGAACCACATGCTGATCACGGTGAAGAACACCGGCAGCAGGACCTGCTACCTGACCTACTACCCCGTGCTCCGCTTCGACGAGATGCAGTGGGTCCCGCAGCCCGCCGAGGAGACCCACCCGCAGGCGGTCACCACCCTCGCCCCGGGCGAGTCCGGGTACGCTGGCGTGCTGCTGTCCGCGGCCGACGGCAGCGGCGACGGCGGTACGACCGGCCGCAAGCTGGTCGTCGCCTTCCAGGGCATGTCCCCGAACAGCAACGGCGGCGCCTCGGCGACATCGTCGCTGCCGGCGAAGGGCGTGTACTACGACAGCTCGCTGCGGGTGACGTACTGGCAGCAGGACCGGGACGACGCCCTCGACTGGTGAGCCGGTGGCCCGAGTTGTCTCATGAAAGTGCCCGCTGTGAGATCTCACAGCGGGCACCGCCCTTGCGCCTCGGGCTCAGCCGAGCATCCGCGCGGCCTCGACCGCCCAGTAGGTGAGGATGTTCTGTGCGCCGGCGCGCTTGATGCCGGTCAGGGTCTCCAGGATGGCCCGGTCGCGGTCGATCCAGCCCTTCTCGGCGGCGGCCTCGACCATCGAGTACTCGCCGGAGATCTGGTAGGCGGCGACCGGCACGTCCACGGCGTCGGCGACCCGGGCGAGGACGTCCAGGTAGGGCCCGGCCGGCTTGACCATCACCATGTCGGCCCCCTCCTCCAGGTCAAGGGCCAGCTCCCGCATGGACTCCCGCACGTTGGCCGGGTCCTGCTGGTAGGTCTTCCGGTCCCCCTGCAGCGAGGACCCGACGGCCTCCCGGAAGGGCCCGTAGAAGGCGGAGGCGTACTTGGCGGTGTAGGCGAGGACGGCGACGTCCTCCCGCCCGATCTGGTCGAGGGCGTCACGGACGACGCCGATCTGCCCGTCCATCATCCCGCTGGGCCCGACGACGTGGGCGCCCGCGTCGGCCTGCACCTGGGCCATCTCGGCGTACCGCTCCAGAGTGGCGTCGTTGTCGACGCGCCCCTCGGCGTCCAGCACCCCGCAGTGTCCGTGGTCGGTGGTCTCGTCGAGGCAGAGGTCGGACATCACGAGCAGTTCGTCGCCGACCTCGGCCCGCACGTCCCTCAGCGCGACCTGGAGAATCCCGTCC
Source organism: Streptomyces sp. NPDC048254 (assembly GCF_043201895.1). Classification (NCBI taxonomy): domain Bacteria; kingdom Bacillati; phylum Actinomycetota; class Actinomycetes; order Kitasatosporales; family Streptomycetaceae; genus Streptomyces; species Streptomyces sp. NPDC048254. Next base: position 18,038 of record NZ_JBICZJ010000027.1, on the reverse strand, counting down.
GGGTCGGTGCCGGGCGTCCCGAGGGCGTCCTTCTTGTCCTCTTCCGGGACCCCGAACAGCATGATCGCGGAGATGCCCGCCTCGACGGCCTCCAGGGCCGCCTTCTTCAGGGTGTCGCGGGTGTGCTGGACGACGCCGGGCATGGCGGCGATCGGTACCGGTTCGGTGACGCCCTCGCGCACGAACGCCGGGAGGATGAAGTCCGCGGGGTGCAGCCGGGTCTCGGCGACCATGCGCCGCATGACGGGGGTGGTCCGCAGCCGACGCGGCCGCGTGCCGGGGAAGGAGCCGTACTTCGTCATGTGCCCTACGCTACGCCCGTCATCCGGGCACGCTTGCCGACGTGGCGTCGGTGTCTATGACGCGCGCCGATAGGGGCGCGGGGAACTGCGCGACAAGCCCCCACCGGGCCCGCAGTTCCCCACCCACCCGCAAAAGAAGGGGGTCCAGGGGGCGCAGCCCCCAGACCCCCCGCGGACCAACTCACGTAGTGCTGCGCCGCCGCCGAGCCCCCGGCCGCCGCTCACTCGGCCGCGTCACCGGATCCCCGGCCTCCAGCGCGCTCGCGCGCCTCCGCAGCCCGAACTCCGCCAGCGCCTCCGCCAGCTTCCCGACCGACGGCTCCGGAGCCATCACGTCCACCCGCAGCCCGTGCTCCTCGGCCGTCTTGGCCGTGGCCGGCCCGATGCACGCGATGACCGTCACGTTGTGCGGCTTCCCGGCGATACCCACGAGGTTCCGCACGGTGGACGACGACGTGAAGAGCACCGCGTCGAAGCCGCCGCCCTTGATCGCCTCCCGGGTGTCGGCCGGCGGCGGCGACGCCCGCACGGTCCGGTAGGCCGTGACGTCGTCCACCTCCCAGCCCAGCTCGATCAGCCCGGCGACCAGCGTCTCCGTGGCGATGTCGGCACGCGGCAGGAACACCCGGTCGATCGGGTCGAAGACCGGGTCGTAGGGCGGCCAGTCCTCAAGGAGCCCGGCGGCCGACTGCTCACCGCTCGGCACCAGGTCGGGCTTCACGCCGAAGGCGACCAGCGCCTTGGCGGTCTGCTCGCCGACCGCGGCGACCTTGATCCCCGCGAAGGCCCGGGCATCCAGCCCGTACTCCTCGAACTTCTCCCGGACCGCCTTCACCGCGTTGACCGACGTGAACGCGATCCACTCGTACCGCCCGGTGACGAGCCCCTTCACGGCCCGCTCCATCTGCTGGGGCGTGCGCGGCGGCTCGACGGCGATCGTCGGCACCTCGTGCGGCACGGCGCCGTACGACCGCAGCTGGTCGGAGAGGGTCGCCGCCTGCTCCTTCGTACGCGGCACGAGTACCTTCCAGCCGAACAGCGGCTTGGACTCGAACCACGACAACTGGTCGCGCTGGGCGGCGGACGACCGCTCACCGACCACGGCTATCACCGGGCGGCCGCCCTCCGGCGAGGGCAGCACCTTCGCCTGCTTCAGGGTCTGGGCGACTGTGCCGAGGGTGGCGGCCCAGGTCCGCTGCCGGGTGGTGGTGCCGGCGACCGTGACCGTCATCGGGGTGTCCGGCTTGCGGCCGGCGGCGACCAGTTCCCCGGCGGCCGCGGCCACCGAGTCGAGGGTCGTCGACACCACGACCGTGCCGTCCGAGGCACCGACCTCGGTCCAGCACCGGTCGGAGGCCGTACGGGCGTCCACGAAGCGGACGTCCGCGCCCTGGGCGTCCCGCAGCGGGACACCGGCGTACGCGGGTACGCCGACCGCCGTGGCGACACCGGGCACGACCTCGAAGGGCACACCGGCGGCGGCGCAGGCGAGCATTTCCTCGGTCGCGTACGTATCAAGTCCCGGGTCCCCCGCTACCGCACGGACGACCCGCCTGCCGCCCCGTGCGGCCTCCATGACAAGATGAGCGGCATCCCGCGCGGGCGGGAGCGCAGCGGTTGTTGACGCTCCGTCAACAACCGTTAGTTGAGGCGTGCCTGTGCCCTGATACGGGTCCGACGAGGAACCCGGATTCATGGGTACGACGGAGACGCCCTGCCTGGCGTGGGCCCTGATCACGTCGAGCACGTCGTGCTCGGCGACCAGGACGTCCGCGCTGGACAGTGCCTCCACGGCACGCAAGGTCAGCAGTCCCGGATCCCCGGGTCCGGCACCCAGGAAGGTGACGTGCCCGTGTTCAAGGCCGGCGGGAAGGTTGGTGGGGCTCACTGTGCTCGCTCCCCCATCAGACCGGCCGCGCCCTGGGCAAGCATCTCGGTGGCGAGTTCGCGACCGAGCGCCGTCGCCTGGTCGTTTGTCTCGGGCACGGGACCGGTGGTGGACAACTGCACCATCCGTGTGCCGTCGGTCGTGCCGACGACGCCACGCAGGCGCATTTCCTTGACAATCTGCCCGTCGGCCAGCAGGTCGGCAAGCGCGCCCACAGGGGCGGAGCAGCCGGCCTCCAGGGCGGCGAGCAGTGATCGCTCGGCGGTCACGGCGGCCCGCGTGAACGGGTCGTCGAGTTCCCCGAGCAGGGCGATGAGCTCCGCGTTGTCCGCGGCGCACTCGATCGCCAGTGCCCCCTGGCCGGGGGCGGGCAGAACCGTGTCGACCGACAGGAAGTCGGTCACCTCGTCGATGCGGCCGATGCGGCTGAGTCCCGCCGCGGCCAGCACCACGGCATCGAGCTCGCCGTCGTGTACGTATCCGATCCGCGTGTCGACGTTCCCGCGGACCGGGACGGTCTCGACGTCCAGCCCGTGGGCGCGTGCGTACGCGTTCAGCTGCGCCATCCGGCGCGGCGAACCGGTGCCGATGCGCGCACCGCGCGGCAGGTCGGTGAACTTCAGCGCGTCCCGGGCGACGATCACGTCACGCGGGTCCTCGCGTACCGGTACGGCGGCCAGGACCAGGTCCTCGGGCTGCGTGGTCGGGAGGTCCTTGAGCGAGTGAACCGCGAAGTCGACCTCGCCGCGCAGCAGCGCGTCCCGCAGGGCGGTCACGAAGACACCCGTGCCGCCGATCTGTGCGAGGTGCTCGCGGGAGGTGTCGCCGTAGGTGGTGATCTCGACGAGCTCGACGGGCCGTCCGGTCACCTGGCTCACGGCTTCCGCCACTCGCCCGGACTGGGCCATGGCGAGTGTGGATCGCCTGGTCCCCAGTCGTAGTGGGTTGTCACTCATTCCGGTCGGTCCTTCTTGTCTGTGCTGTCCACGGCCCGGGAGACGGCGGCCACCGTCTCGGGGTCGAGGTCGAACAGGGTCCGCAGCGCGTCCGCGTACCCGGCGCCGCCGGGCTCCGCCGCCAGCTGCTTGACCCGTACCGTCGGCGCGTGCAGGAGCTTGTCGACGACCCGGTGCACGGCCTGCCGGATCTCTCCGCGCTGCCGTTCGTCCAGGTCGGGCAGGCGCCCGTCGAGCCGAGCGATCTCACCGGCCACCACGTCGGCGGCCATGGTGCGCAGCGCGACCACGGTCGGCGTGATGTGCGCGGCCCGCTGTGCCGCCCCGAAGGCGGCCACCTCGTCGGCGACGATCCGTCGTACCTGGTCGACGTCGGCCGCCATGGGGGCGTCCGCGGACGCCTCCGCCAGCGACTCGATGTCCACCAGCCGCACCCCGGCCAGCCGGTGCGCGGCCGCGTCGATGTCGCGGGGCATGGCGAGGTCGAGGAGGAAGAGCGCGGGGGCGGGCCGGGCGAAGCCGGCGACCGGCTCGGGCCTGCGCAGCTCGGGGATGCGTCCCACCCGGGCGGCGGTCGCGGCGAGCGCGCCGATCAGCTCCGCCTCGGCCTCGGGCGTACGGCGCCCGGCCTCCCGGATGTCGACGGTGCCGTTGTCCACCCAGGCCGCGTGCTGCTCCAGCTCGGCGGCGGCCATCCCGGCGACGGCGGCCTCGCCCATCACGGAGAAACCGCTCTGCTCGGCCGTGAGGTCGAGCGGGCAGTTCTCGTCGGCGCCGAGGCCGGTGACGGCGGGCTTCGGGGCGCCCTGCGCCGGACGGTCGTCCTCGATCTCGGCGACCGGCTCACCGGTCCGCCCCTCGACGGCCGCGGCGACCTCCTCGGCCGTCAGCACAAGTCCGGTGGCCCCGGTGCAGGAGACGGCGACGTCGGCACGTGTCAGCTCGACCGGCACCGAGTCCATCGGTACCGCGCGGGCCACCACGTCCGTGTCGTCGCTGTCGTTCAGGATCTCGGCGAGCCGCTCGGCGCGGTCGTACGTCCGGTTCGCCACGACGATCTCCGCGACGCCCGCCCGGGCCAGTGTCGCGGCGGCCAGCGAGGACATCGAGCCGGCGCCGATGACCAGCGCCTTCCTGCCCTTGGCCCAGGCCTCGACGTCGGCACCGGCGGCGAGCTGCTCCAGGCCGAAGGTGACCACGGACTGTCCGGCCCGGTCGATCCCCGTCTCGGAGTGGGCGCGTTTGCCGACTCTCAGTCCCTGCTGGAAGAGGTCGTTCATCAGCCGGCCGGCGCTGTGCAGCTCCTGCGCCAGGGCGAGCGAGTCCTTGATCTGCCCGAGGATCTGTCCTTCGCCCACGACCATCGAGTCCAGCCCGCAGGCCACCGAGAACAGATGGTGGACGGCCCGGTCCTCGTAGTGCACGTAGAGATAAGGGGTGAGCTCGTCGAGGCCGACCCCGCTGTGCTGGGCGAGCAGCGTGGACAGCTCGGCGACTCCGGCGTGGAACTTGTCCACGTCGGCGTAGAGCTCGATGCGGTTGCAGGTGGCGAGCACCGCGGCCTCACCGGCCGGTTCGGCGGCGACCGTGTCCTGGACCAGCTTGACCTGGGCGTCCGTGGCGAGCGCGGCCCGTTCCAGGACGCTGACCGGGGCGCTGCGGTGGCTCAGCCCGACGACGAGGAGACTCATGCCGGCATCACGGCGGGTACGTCCCCGTCGGGTCCCTGCTCGGTGGACTCCTGGTGGGCGGCGACGGGCTTGACCGGCCCCTCGTGGTCCTCGCCGGCCTTGCGCTGCTCGTGGAAGGCGAGGATCTGCAGCTCGATGGAGAGGTCGACCTTGCGCACGTCGACGCCGTCCGGGACGGTCAGCACGGTGGGCGCGAAGTTCAGGATGGAGGTCACACCGGCGGCCACGAGCCGGTCACAAACCTGCTGGGCGGCACCGGCGGGCGTGGCGATGACCCCGATCGACACACCGTTGTCGGTGATGATCTTCTCCAGGTCGTCCGTGTGCTGCACCGGAATGCCCGCGACCGGCTTTCCGGCCATCGCCGGATCGGCGTCGATCAGGGCCGCGACCCGGAAGCCGCGGGAGGCGAAGCCGCCGTAGTTGGCGAGAGCGGCGCCGAGGTTACCGATACCGACGATCACGACCGGCCAGTCCTGGGTCAGGCCCAGCTCACGGGAGATCTGGTAGACGAGATACTCGACGTCGTAGCCGACACCGCGCGTTCCGTACGAGCCCAGGTAGGAGAAGTCCTTGCGCAGCTTCGCGGAGTTGACTCCCGCGGCGGCCGCCAGCTCCTCGGAGGAGACCGTGGGGACCGAGCGCTCCGACAGTGCGGTCAGCGCCCGGAGGTACAGCGGAAGCCTGGCGACGGTGGCCTCGGGGATCCCTCGGCTGCGGGTCGCCGGTCGGTGAGTTCGGCCAGTTGCCACGGTGCTCCTGCGGGTAGAGCGGGGCTGCGGACGGTCACACGTTCCCAGACCGCCCCGTCGACAGCAGGCTATGTCTTTGTGAACGCGTGCACAAAGATGGTGTCCGATTTGCCCGGCCAACGTGACCGGTGTCACGCGCCCCCGGCGCAGTCTCGGGGAACCGGCGCACACACGCTCGCGCTCCATCTCGGATGGGGGCAAAACAGTACACACTCCTCACGAATCCCGCCCCCGAGACCAGACCGCCGTCGATCCTAAGCGACTTTCCGGCCCGTTTGGACTAGTCAGTCAGTGCCTTGCGGAGGCGCTCTTCGTTCACACGCCAGAAGGTGTGCTGTTCACCGTCGACGAGTACGACCGGAATCTGCTCCCAGTACAGATCGTGCAGTTGCGAATCCTGGGTGATGTCCTTCCCTTCCCAGGGCACCCCCAGCTCGCCGCACACCTTCTCGACCACGACCTGTGCGTCATCGCACAAATGACAACCCGGCTTACGGATCAGAGTGACCAAACGCGCACGAGACGCAGGCGCCTTGCGGCCGAAGAGAGGACTCATGCGGTCCATTCTCCCGCCCTGCCGCGCCACCTGCCGCGCCCTGTTCGACTCCTTGTTTAACGGACCGGTCGCGGAGAGTTCACACCCATCCAACTCCCGCGACTCCGGGACCACCGAACAAACTGGCTATGCTCACGACATGGCCGCTCTCGGATGGCTCACTCCCCGTAGGCGCTCCGCCACGGCGCGGAGCGTGTTGGCAGGCGAGGCCTCGGCGGAGGCCGCGCGCAAGAACCAGGAAGCCCTGGCCGAGGACGCGTCGGCCCGGGCCGGCGGCACCGTGTCCAAGGACGCCGGAGAACCGGACTTCCCGGTGCTCGGCGACACCAAGGCCGCCGCGTTCTTCGACCTCGACAACACGGTCATGCAGGGCGCCGCGATCTTCCACTTCGGCCGGGGCCTGTACAAGCGGAAGTTCTTCGAAACCCGCGACCTGGCCAAGTTCGCCTGGCAGCAGGCCTGGTTCCGGCTGGCCGGCGTCGAGGACCCGCAGCACATCCAGGACGCGCGGGACTCCGCCCTGTCCATCGTCAAGGGCCACCGGGTCGCCGAGCTGCAGACCATCGGCGAGGAGATCTACGACGAGTACATGGCCGAGCGCATCTGGCCCGGCACCCGCGCCCTCGCCCAGGCCCACCTGGACGCGGGCCAGAAGGTGTGGCTCGTCACAGCGGCGCCGGTGGAGATCGCCGGTGTGATCGCCCGCCGCCTGGGCCTGACGGGAGCGCTCGGCACGGTCGCCGAGTCGGTGGGCGGCATCTACACGGGCAAGCTGGTCGGCGAGCCCCTGCACGGTCCGGCGAAGGCCGAGGCGGTACGTGCCCTGGCCGCCGCCGAGGGCCTGGACCTGTCCCGCTGCGCGGCCTACAGCGACTCCCACAACGACATCCCGATGCTGTCCCTGGTCGGCCACCCGTACGCCATCAACCCGGACACGAAGCTGCGCAAGCACGCGCGGGAGATGGACTGGCGCCTGCGCGACTACCGCACGGGGCGCAAGGCGGCGAAGGTGGGCATCCCGGCGGCGGCCGGGGTAGGAGCGGTTGCCGGTGGCACGGCGGCGGCGATCGCGCTGAGCCGACGGCGCCGGTAGCGCCACGCCTGCCGGAACAGCGCCGTAGAACCGCGGGCCGCGTCCCGCCCGCGGGTGGCCTGTGGCCGCTCGCGCAGTTCCCCGCGCCCCTGAGGGGGCGCTCCCCAGCCGTTGCTTTCCAGGTTCAGCCTCCCGCACCCGAACACCCCGGCGCCCCAAACCTCGCGCGCCCGAATTATCGCGCCGCCATCCCAACACGCCCTCGACTTCGCCTCAACACGCATCTTTCTGATCAACAACCGATCACCCTGCGGCACTTGAACCATCCCAAATCGGTTACAGAAGCGACGCAACCGGTGATTTGAGCAACTCGGTGTAGCAGTGCCTGCACGAAGCGTTATTCTCCTCAGACGCAAACCGGTACCCCTCCGTCGCTACGACGGGTGAAAGGTTCCGTACTGCACGTGATGGAAGCTCTGCCTCTGGGAGTCCCGTGTACCCACACGTCGGGGTTGACGCCTCGGGCCTGGCTACGCTGCGCGCAACTGTCGCAACGGTCAAAGAGACGCTGCGCGGCCTTGTCCCGACCGCGTACGCCGTCCCCGCCTTCGCCACCGCCGCACCGATCGGCCCGTGCTACGCACTGGCCGACGGCATGGAACAGGTGCCGGCGCGCAGCGCCGTCGTTGAGGGGCGGCGGTCGGGTGACGGGCGGGACGTCGGCAGACGCGGCCGTGCCACCGGCACCGCCGCGACCACCGCCCGTCGCCCGGCCGCGGACAGCGACAGCGCCCGGATGATGGACCTCGTGGAGCGCGCCCAGGCCGGCGAGTCCGACGCCTTCGGCCGCCTCTACGACCAGTACAGCGACACCGTGTACCGCTACATCTACTACCGCGTCGGCGGCAAGGCGACCGCCGAGGACCTCACCAGTGAGACGTTCCTGCGCGCCCTGAGAAGGATCGGCACCTTCACCTGGCAGGGCCGCGACTTCGGCGCCTGGCTGGTCACCATCGCCCGCAACCTGGTCGCCGACCACTTCAAGTCGAGCCGTTTCCGGCTGGAGATCACCACCGGTGAGATGCTCGACGCCAACGAGGTCGAGCGCTCCCCGGAGGACTCCGTCCTGGAGTCCCTGTCGAACGCGGCACTCCTGGACGCCGTACGACGACTCAACCCCCAGCAGCAGGAGTGTGTGACGCTCCGCTTCCTCCAGGGCCTCTCGGTCGCCGAGACCGCCCGCGTGATGGGCAAGAACGAGGGCGCCATCAAGACCCTCCAGTACCGGGCCGTGCGCACTCTCGCCCGGCTCCTCCCGGACGACGCACGCTGAGCCGGGCACGCTCGGCGACACCCAACTCACGTTCGGTGAAAGCCTGTTGCCTTTCTCAGCCGATCACCGGTCGTCCGTAACCCAAGTGCCGAGCCGCTCGTTGTGCGGGATACAGGCTCCCTGTGGTCACGTCCAGCAAGACCCTGATCACACGATCGTGTGGATTGGTCGAGGGCGTGCAACCCTCAGGACCCCCTGGGGAGTCGACCGTCATGACGAGAGGAGGTGCCGCCAGTGATCGCGAACGTATCGGCGCACCGGCGGGCGAACGCCTTCGCCCAGGCCCTGGAGGAGCAGCCCGACCGGGACCCGGCGGCCGAGCGGTCCGAGGGGCCGGCGGGCGATCCGCCGGCCACGCCGGACCGGGCCGAACGGACCGAGCCGGGCGAGCTGTTGGCCCTGGCGACAGGGCTCGGCGCACTGCCCAAGCCGGTGCTCGACCCGGAGGTCAAGGTCGTCCATCGGGCCCAGCTGGTGGCCGCGATGGAGGCCATGCTGGCGGAGGGCACCCTGGGCGGGGCGGTGGACGCGTCGCTTCCCGAGCAGCGCTCCCACCGGGCCAAGGGCGCACACCGGGCCAGCCCACTGGGCAAACTGCGACCGCGTTCCCGGCTCACCAAGGGCCTGGCCGCGGGTGGCCTGAGCGTCGGCGTGGCCGCCGGAGCCTTCGGCGGGGTCGCCGCCGCCAGCTCCGGCGCCCTGCCCGGCGACTCGCTGTACGGCCTCAAACGCGGCATCGAGGACTTCAAGCTCAACTATCTGGCCGACGGCGACGACCAGCGCGGCCAGACCTACCTCGACCAGGCCTCGACCAGGCTGATGGAGGCCCGCCGGCTGATGGAACGGGACCGCGGCGGCCACCTCGACCACGAGTCGATCGGTGAGATCCGCCGCACCCTGTCCGGGATGCAGCACGATGTCACCGAGGGCCACCGCCTGCTCCATGAGGCCTACGAGCGCGACCCGAACTCGCTGGGCCCCATCCAGGCCCTGTCCGCGTTCGCCCAGTCCCACCGTGAGGCCTGGGGCGTGCTGCGCGACAAACTCCCGGTCCAGCTCGGGGACGTCAGCCAGCAGGTGTCGTCGGTCTTCGACGCCATAGACGAAGAGGTCGCCCCGCTGCAGTCCCTGCTTCCCCAGCCGCCCCAGGAGACCGGCGGCGGCACCGGCAGGCAGGGCTCCGGGACGGCGTCCACCGGCACCTCCGGCAGCCACCGGTCGACGGCCCCGTCGTCCTCGGGCAGCTCCTCATCGGGCCACGAGTCCGGCACCGGCAGCCCCAGCGGCTCGGCCTCCGGCAGCGCCGACGACGGCCTGATCGGCGGCGCCGCGGGCGGCCTCCTGGACCCCCCGAAGACCGGGAGTTCAGGCGGCAGCAGCACGTCCCCGTCAAAGAGCCCGACCAGCGAACCGGACGTCACCCTGCCCCCGCTCCTCCCCGGCCTCCTACCGGGCCTGGGCATCGACAGCGAGGACGCGGGCAACTAGTCAACGAGGCCGCACCCCCGCGCCCCGAAAGGGGCGCGGGGCCGTATCTGATATGCGGCTCCGCCGCGTGGGCGCGACCAGCCCCCACCGGCCGGCACATGCTCACGGCCCTGCCCCTCAGAAGAAAACCGACCGCCGCTGCACAAGCAACTTGTACAGCGTGTGCTGGATCTGCTCCCGCACCTGGTCCGTCAGGTTGAACATCAGCATCGGATCCTCGGCCGCCTCCGGCGGATAGCCGTCCGTACGGATCGGCTCCCCGAACTGAATCGTCCACTTCGTCGGCAGCGGCACCGCCCCGAGCGGCCCGAGCCACGGAAACGTCGGCGTCAGCGGGAAGTACGGGATCCCCAGCACCCGCGCCAGCGTCTTCGCGTTGCCGAGCATCGGGTAGATCTCCTCGGCCCCCACGATCGAGCAGGGAATGATCGGCGCCCCCTGCCGCAGCGCGGTCGACACGAACCCGCCCCGCCCGAACCGCTGGAGCTTGTACCGCTCGCTGAACGGCTTCCCGATGCCCTTGAACCCCTCCGGCATCACCCCGACCAGCTCGCCCTGCCCCAGCAGCCGCTCGGCGTCCTCCGCGCACGCGAGCGTGTGCCCGAGCTTGCGCGCCAGTTCGTTCACCACCGGCAGCACGAAGACCAGATCGGCCGCCAGCAGCCTGAGGTGACGATTCGCCGGGTGATGGTCGTGCACGGCGACCTGCATCATCAGCCCGTCCATCGGGAGCGTCCCGGAGTGGTTGGCGACGATCAGTGCACCGCCCTCGGCCGGGATGTTCTCCATGCCCTTCACCTCGACGCGGAAGTACTTCTCGTACACCGGCCGCAGCATGGACATCAGGACCTGGTCGGTCAGCTCCTCGTCGTAGCCGAAGTCGTCGACCTCGTAGTCCCCGGTCAGCCGCCGGCGCAGAAACGCGAGACCGCGTGCGACGCGCTGCTCCAGGCCGGCGTCGTCGTGCGGCTCCTCCACGCCCGTCTCAGGGCTCTCCCGGGTCACATGGACATCTTCCTGCGCGGGGATCCGCCCGGCGAGAGGCTGGACCTCACGCACCGCCCCGGACTCGCGCACCACCGCCTGCTCGCCGCCGCCCTTGCGCCGGTTCCCCGGCCCCCGGCGCCGGGCCGGCCGCTGCACGGCAGCTCCGCGGGACCGGTCGTCGTCGAACGGAATGACCTTGGCGTCCGCCATCGTGTTGCGCTCCTCAGTTGGCGCTCTGCGTCGGTGTCTTCCCGCCGCTCAGGACGGGCAGGGCGGCGATCCGGTCGACGGCGGCGGCCACCGCCTGCGGCGGCAGCAGCCCCGTGGCCTGGGCGCGCACGAAGTCCGCGAACGTCTCCGCCGTCGTGTACTTCGGCCGGAATCCCAGCGTCTCGCGCATCTGGTCGGTGGCGACCACCCGGCCGTGCGTCAGCAGCCGGATCTGCTCGGGCGAGAAGTCGCTCATGCCGAGCGTCCGCACCAGGGACCCGGCCCAGGTGACCGCCGGCAGCAGCAACGGCACGGTGGGCCGCCCCAGCCGTCGCGAACACTGCGAGAGCAACAGCACACCGTCGCCCGCGACATTGAACGTGCCGCTGTTCAGGGTCCCCCGCGCCGGCTCGTGCGAGGCGATCCGCAGGACGTCGATCACATCGTCCTCGTGCACGAACTGCAGCCTGGGGTCGTACCCGAACACGGTGGGCAGCACGGGGAGGGAGAAGTACGAGGCGAGCGGGGTGTCGGCGGTCGGTCCGAGAATATTGGCGAACCGCAGGACACACACGGCCACGTCCGGCCGCCTTCTCGCGAACCCCCGCACGTACCCCTCCACCTCCACCGTGTCCTTGGCGAACCCGCCGCTGGGCAGCGATTTCGGCGGGGTCGTCTCCGTGAAGACGGCGGGATCCTTCGGCGCGGAGCCGTACACGTTCGTACTGGACTTGATCACCAGCCGCTTGACGGCCGGCGACTTCTGGCAGGCGCCGAGCAGCTGCATGGTCCCGATGACGTTGGTCTCTTTGACGGTGGCCCGGCTTCCGCTGCCGAGCGGCGTGCCGGTCACGTCCATGTGGACGACGGTGTCGGCGCCGGTCTCGGCGAGGATGCGGGCGACGGTCGGCTGGCGGATGTCGGTCTGGATGAAGTCGGCCCCGCCCAGATGGTGCTCCGGCGGCACCGCGTCCACGGCGACGACCCGGTCGACGTCGGGGTCACGCTGGATCCGTCGTACGAACCGGCCCCCAAGTTGACGGGCCACTCCGGTCACAAGCACGACCTTCCCCAAGATCAGCGCCCTTCTTCCGTGTTCCCGTAGTACCCGTAGTTCCCGTATGCGGGCCAACTTAGCGGGTTGATGCTGCGCTGGCATGACCCTCGGCAGGCCAGGGCGAGCCGTCGCGGCCGGAAAATGCGTATGGCCCCCCACCGTACTGGTGGGGGGCCATACACAAGCTCTCGCGGCTCGGCGCCGTAATTACTTCTTGTTACGGCGCTGAACGCGCGTGCGCTTGAGCAGCTTGCGGTGCTTCTTCTTGGCCATCCGCTTGCGCCGCTTCTTGATAACAGAGCCCACGACTACCCTCGCTCACTTCTCATCACTCGGTGCTGGGCGCCATGGGCCCATACGACCTACGAGGGGCTAGCCTACCCGCCCGAGCGCTGAGGTCGTAATCGAGGTGCTCCGGGTATCCCGAAACCGTCGTCAGGCGGTCTCCACCCCCACATAGCTCTCGCGAAGGTACTCGTGTACCGCTTGCTCGGGGACGCGGAAGGACCGCCCCACCCGGATCGCGGGCAGATGACCGCTGTGCACCAGCCGGTACACGGTCATCTTCGACACTCGCATCACCGCGGCGACCTCCGCCACGGTAAGGAACACAACCTCGTTGAGAGGCCTCTCGCCAGCTGCCATGACACACCTGAACCTTCCGCACTCGACGGGCCACCGGCTTCCCCTTCCGGTGACTCTTCGTCGTTGCGTGCTCACTCCCCAATGTAGGGGCGGGTGATGCGAGTGGGGAAGAGGTGCACCCATCGGCGGCCTACTGTGACAGACACGCTCGATTGAGTACGTAGCGGGTAAGCGGCGTGTAGTAATCAGACCGCACGCCGTCATCAACCGGAACGGCGACGGACACGACCCCCTCGGCCTCGCCCACAAAGAGCGCGGGGTCATCCGTATCCGCCAGCCCAATGGCCTCAAACCCGAGCTGACCAGCACCGCAGACCCACCCGTGGTCCCCCACCACCAGCTCGGGCAACGGCCCGCCGCCGCTCGCCGCCGCATCCAGCGCCACCCGAACCGGCAGCGGTGAGTGCGTGTGCGTACCCGGCGCACAACCGGGGCGTTCACCTCCCGATTCCCGCACCAACCCGACACCTTGTACGTAATCGAGGTTGCACGTACGTAGACCGAACCGGGTCGTTATGTCGACACAGCGACCCTGCGCGGGGGTGAGAACCTCACACCCCGCCGCCGACAACGCGTCCGCGAGACCGGCGTAGAAGCCGATCAGCCGATGCGGATGCCCGGTCCCGAACAACACGGGCGCCCGCCGCCGGGCCACGTCCCCCACCCGCTCCGCGAAGGAATCCAGCGCGGCGACGGTCAGCTCCGGATCGATCACATCATGCCCTGAAACACACCGCGGATCGTCCGAAACCCCACACTTGCCCGCCATCAACCGAACCAAATCCCGCTCACTCCACCCCCCTTGCGGATCAATACCGATCAACGCGCGAGGATCCCGATCCGCGAACAGCCGATAACGCCGAAGACTCCGCTCCCGAGAGGAAGCCACCACCCCCGCCAGCCCCACAGCCACCAGATAGTCCCGAAGCCCGCCACCACTCGACACGCCAGAGATAGTGACGGACCCAGCCGCCCGGAAAGCCCGAAACCAGCGGAACACCCCACGGTTGGCGTAACGATCCACCAACCCCTACGCCAGCAACCCCCGCAGCGGATACACGGCCCGCCGAGTAGCCAGCACCGCCTGATCCAGGCGGTCAGCGGGGTCGTAGCCCGCCTCCCACTCCGCCCACCCCACCGGCCACCGCCCGTCCGTCATCCGCCCGGGCCCCAACTGCCGGGTCCGGGCGAACACTTCCTGCCGCCACTCCTCGGGAACCAGCGCCTCAGGCGCGATCTCCCGCCCCGCGGCGATCGCCACCAGGTGCGTCCACGACCGGGGCACGACATCCACCACCTCGTACCCCCCGCCCCCCAGCGCGACCCACTTCCCCCCGGCGTACTCGTGCGCCAGCTCATGGCAGGCGACCTGCACGGCCCGCTGCGCATCCAGAGAAACGGCGAGATGCGCCAGCGGATCCTCGAAATGCGTGTCGGCGCCGTGCTGGGTCACCAGCACCTGCGGCCGGAAGTCGGCGACCAGCTCCGGCACGACCGCGTGGAACGCCCGCAGCCACCCCGCGTCCCCGGTCCCCGCCGGCAGCGCCACATTCACCGCGGCACCCTCCCCCGCCCCGGCCCCGACCTCCGTCGGCCAGCCGGTCCCCGGGAACAACGTACGAGGATGCTCATGCAGCGAGATCGTCAGAACCCGCGGATCCTCCCAGAACGCGGCCTGCACCCCGTCCCCGTGATGCACGTCGACGTCGACATAGGCGACCCGCTCGGCCCCGAGCTCCAGCAACCGGGCGACGGCGAGCGAGGCGTCGTTGTAGATACAGAACCCGGAGGCCGCCCCCGGCATCGCGTGATGCAACCCACCCGCGAAGTTCACGGCATGATCGACGTCTCCCCGCCACACCGCCTCCGCCGCCCCCACCGACTGCCCCGCGATCAACGCGGACGCCTCGTGCATCCCGGCGAACGCGGGATCGTCCAGAGTCCCCAGCCCGTACGACTGGTCAGCCGCCGCGGGATCGGCCGAGGCCGCCTTCACCGCCTCGACGTAGTCCTCCCGGTGCACCAGCCGAAGCGTCGACTCCCCGGCCGGCTTCGCCGCGACGACGTCCACCACCCGGTCGAGCCCGAACGCGTTGACCAGTCTCCGGGTCAACGCCAGCCGGACCGGATCCATCGGATGGCCCGGACCGAAGTCATAGCCCGTTACTGCCTCGTCCCACATCAGCTGTGCGCGGCCGCTCATGTCCGCCACCGTATCGGTCCGGCCGAACCGCGAACGAACGGGCGTACACCAACGTCACCAGCACCAACACCATCGGGATCAGCATCGCCCCGCGATAGCTCCACGCGTCACCCAGCGCGCCCACCAACGGCGAACCGATCAGGAACCCGACGTAGTTGAAGATGTTCAGCCGGGCGATGGCCGCATCCGAATCCCCCGGGAACAGCCGCCCGGCCGCCGCGAAGGTCTGCGGCACCAGGACGCACAACCCCAGCCCCAGCAGAGTGAACCCGACCATCCCGACCCACGCCCCGGACGCCCCCGCCACCACCGCGAACCCGACCGCCGCCACCAGCGCCCCCAGCCGTACGACCGCCACGGCCCCGAACCGCCGTACCCCGAAGTCCCCGATAGCCCGCCCGACCAGCGTGGTCACCATGTACACGTTGTACGGCACGGTGGCCAGCTGCTCGCTGCTCCCCAGCACGTCCTTCAGATACTTCGCACTCCAGTTGGAGACGGTCGAGTCCCCGATGTAGGCGAAGGTCATCACCAGACACAGCGGCAGCAGCAGCTTGAAGACGACACCACCGCCCGCACCGGCGCTCGTCCCGTCCGCCACGTCCGCCGCGTCTTCCGCCGACGCCGGCTTGCCGTCCACATACCACCGGCTCCCCACCAGCGCGGCCGGCAGCAGCACCGCGACGACCGGCAGGTACGACACCCACAGCGCGAGATGCCAGTGCGCCCCCACCCAGGCCAGCGAGGCCCCCAGAATCCCGCCCAGGCTGTAGGCAGCATGGAAGCTGAGCATGATGCTGCGTCCGTACGTCCGCTGCAGGCTCACCCCGAGCATGTTCATCGAGGCGTCCAACGCCCCGACCGCCAGCCCGAACGCGGCCAGCGCGACCGCCAGCTCGGCCACCTCGCTGCCGGCCCCGACCCCGAGCAGCGCCAGCATCACCACGGGCTGGGACCAGCGCAGCAGCCGACTCGGCCGTATTCGCTTCACCAGCTGCTCGGTGGTCACACTGCCGACGCCCGCCAGGATCGGCACGGCGGCGAGAAAGACCGGCAGCAGCGCGTCGGAGACGCCGTACCGGTCCTGGATGGCGGGAATGCGCGTCACGAGCAGCGCGAAAGTGGCGCCCTGTGTGAAGAAGCTGAACGCCAACGAGGCCCTACCGCGCCGCAGCACATCTGTCATGGCGGCGAGCGTAGGGCCCCGGCGTACTCGTGGGTAGATCCAGCCAAAGATGAATTTCCTTCAGCTTTACCTTCGGCGGGGTCGTTCGGCGGTGTCAGGCGGCGACAGCCACCGGACGCTGCACGCCGTCCTCCGCGTCCTCCGTGGCCTTCACCTCGGCGGAGATCATCCGGGCCATCGGCTCGGCGGCGAGCCCGCCGCTGACCACCATCCCGATCCCGATCGCACTGACCAGGATGACCGTGCCGAGCCACACCATGGTGTCCACGGGCAGGGTGTACGCCCCGACGATCCGCACCGCGCACTCGGCGAGCAGCAGCACGCCCCACACGAGAGAGTAGACCCGCTCCGACCGCCGGAACGCGGCGGACCCGGACCTCAGCCGCTCGAAGGCCGCCTCCCTGGCCGCGTCGCCCTTCAGCACGAACGGCTTGAGCCCCTCGGTCATCATCGGCCGGCCCATCACCACCGACACCAGAATCGCGATCCCGATCGCGCTGCTGACCCCGCTGTCCTTGGCGAGCATCAGCCGCGGGTCGCCGGAGACGAAACTCAGCGCCAGCGAGACCAGGTTCACCAGCAGGATGAGCCCCGCGAACGCGTTGCCCCGACGCTCCTTGACCACGCTCCACACCGTCCGCAGGGCCGGCACCACACTGCTCCAGGCGAGCGCCGCGAAGGTGCTCATCCCGAAGGCGCCCTTGAAGAGGTAGTACGACCCGAGGGGAACCGCCACGTCCACGATCAGCGGCTTGAAGTTCTCCAGCACGCTGGGCTGCTGCTTGTCCTGGTCGCTGTTCCGGGCCCCGGCGTTCGTCGTCTTCGTCATGCTCTTAGCTTCGCGTCCGGGCGGGGTCCCCCAGTAGAAACGATCGTCCGTAGCTCGGCATGACAATTGTCAGCCCCGCCGTGCTGCCCTCGGTCATTCCAGCAGGTCAGCCAAGTGCCCCAGATCGGAGAAGAGTTGTGTGGCCCCCCGCAGCCGGTCGGCCGGTGTCATCGCCGTGAACCCGTACACGTCCATGCCGGCCGCGACAGCCGCCTGCACACCCAGCGGACTGTCCTCCACGACGGCACAACGCCCCGGCGCGACCCCCATCCGCTCGGCCGCGTACAGGAAGAGGTCCGGCGCCGGCTTCCCCCTCCCCACGTCCTGCGCACTGAAGATCCGCGACTCGTCGAACCACCGGTCGAGCCCGGTCGTCCGATGCCCGACCCGAATCCGCTCATGACTCCCGGACGACGCCACGCAGTACGGCACCCCGTCGGCCGCCAGCCGCTCAAGCACCTCCGCCACCCCGGCGACGGGCTTCAACTCGGCCTCGAAGGCGGCGAACACCCGCGCATGGAAGACGTCATCGAAGTCGCCGGGCAGCCGCTGCCCGGTGCGCTCCTGGACGAGGTCATGGATCCGGTGCATGGCGGATCCCATGTAGTCCCGTATGGAGTCCTCGTAGGAGGTGGGATGCCCCAGCTCGGTGAGATAGGCGGCCAGGAGCCGGTTGGAGATGGGCTCGCTGTCGACGAGGACGCCATCGTTGTCGAAGATAACCAGGTCGTAGCGCATACCACCGAGCTTAGACGCAGCCGCAAACATGGCCGGGAATACGCCCGGAAATGCAGAAAGGCCCACGCCATGACGGCGTGGGCCTTTCTTAAAATTTGTTCGGCGGTGTCCTACTCTCCCACAGGGTCCCCCCTGCAGTACCATCGGCGCTGTAAGGCTTAGCTTCCGGGTTCGGAATGTAACC